>SCNI01000029.1 GCA_005502775.1 Microbacteriaceae bacterium 3FA27C10 | reverse complement strand
CGCCCCGCCCAGCGCCACTCACGCCCCCGGGCTGACCCACGCGGGCGACCCCGGGCGACCCCACGACGGCAAAACGACGGAGCCGCGCACCGCCAGCACAAGACGACGGAGCCTCAGGCCGCACTTGGCCGGAGACTCCGTCGTTTCGCGCGCTGGATGACGTGAGAGAGGCAGAGCCCGGGCGCCTGGGCGGGCGCCGGGCTACTCGAGCAGGTCGTGGCGGGAGATGATGGCGTCGCGGGACGGGCCGACGCCGATGGCCGAGATTCGGGAGCCGCTCATCTCCTCGACGGCGAGCACGTAGCGCTGCGCCGCCGGGGGCAGGTCGGAGAAGGTGCGGGCGCCGGTGATGTCTTCGCTCCAGCCCTCGAAGGTCTCGTAGATGGGCTTGGCGTGGTGGAAGTCGCTCTGCGACACCGGCACCTCGTCGACCCGCACGCCGTCGACGTCGTAGGCCACGCACACCGGAATGGTGGGCAGCCCCGTGAGCACGTCGAGCTTCGTGAGCACGAAGTCGGTGACGCCGTTGATGCGCGCGGTGTAGCGGGCGACCGGCGCGTCGTACCAGCCGGTGCGGCGCGGGCGGCCCGTGGTGGTGCCGAACTCGAAGCCCTGCGAACGCAGGAACTCGCCCGACTCGTCGAACAGCTCGGTGGGGAAGGGACCAGCGCCGACGCGCGTGGTGTAGGCCTTCACGACCGCGATGACGCGGTCGATGCGGTTCGGCGCCACGCCGGAACCGGTGGCCGCCCCGCCCGAGGTGGCGTTCGAGGAGGTGACGAAGGGGTAGGTGCCGTGGTCGACGTCGAGCATCGTGGCCTGGCCGCCCTCGAACAGCACCGTCTTGCCCTCGTCGAGCGCGCGGTTGAGCACGAGCGAGGTGTCGGCCACCATGGGCCGCAGCCGCTCGGTGTACGACAGCAGGTCGTCGATGACCTCGTCGGCGGCGATGGAGCGGCGGTTGTAGACCTTCAGGAGGATGTGGTTCTTGAGGTCGAGGGCCGCCTCGACCTTCTGGCGGAGGATTCCCTCGTCGAACAGGTCTTGGATGCGGATGCCCACGCGATTGATCTTGTCGGCGTAGGCCGGCCCGATTCCGCGCCCGGTGGTGCCGATCTGGCGCTTGCCGAGGAAGCGCTCGGTGACCTTGTCGATGGTGCGGTGGTAGGCCGTGATGACGTGCGCGTTGGCCGACACGAGCAGGCGCGACACGTCGACCCCGCGCGAGCCGAGGGCCTCCAGCTCGTGGAAGAGCACCTCGACGTCGACGACCACGCCGTTGGCGATCACCGGCGTGACACCGGGGGTGAGGATGCCCGAGGGCAGCAGGTGCAGGGCGTACTTCTTGTCGCCGACCACGACCGTGTGGCCGGCGTTGTTGCCCCCGTTGAACTTCACGACGTAGTCGACACGGCTGCCGAGGAGGTCGGTGGCCTTGCCTTTGCCTTCGTCGCCCCACTGGGCGCCGATCAGGACGATCGCTGGCATGTGGATTCCCTCCGGGTTCGGATCGAGGTTCCGATGTCAGTGCCCGGCGGACTGTGCCGGTTGACAGTCGATTCTACCGTGGGCGGCCCTGAGCATCCGGTTTCTCCACAGGCCGGAGGGAATCAGCGCGGCACGCGAGCGGTTGTGGAGAACAAGACGATGAGGAGAACAGCCGTGGCAGAACTGAGCGTGACGCTCTACTCCTCCAGCTTCTGCGGGGCCTGCACGAGCACCCGCCAGACCCTCGACGGCCTGGTTCCGCTGCTGGGCGAGCGCGTCGACTGGCGCGAGGTGAACGTGGCCGACGCCCCCGAGGAGAGCGAGCAGCTCGGCATCGTGGCCACCCCGACCATCGTGATCACGGGCCCGGACGGCACCGAGCGGATGAGGGCATCCGGCGTGCCCACCTCGCAGCAGGTGCTGACGGCGATCGCGAGCGCCCTGCCCTAGAACGTGCCCCGCGTCACGCCGCAGGGGCGGCGGCGTGCAGTGAACACAGCGCGCCCGACTCCATCGCCACCCACACCGTGCCGTCGGCCGCGACTGCGAGGCCGTGTGGCTCCGACTGCCCGCCGGGCAGGTCGACCACGTCGATCGCCCCGTCGAGTGCGATGTGGGCGAGCTGGTTCGAACCCCACAGCGTCGCCCACAGCCCGCCTCCGGCCTGCCCGTCGCGGCAGATCGCGTGCGGTTTCGACTCGCTCCACGGCAGCGGATGCTCGCTGAACCGCCCGGCGCGGTCGACCCTCCCGATGGCCCCCGCGTGGATCTCACAGAACCAGGCGGCCCCGTCGTCGCCCACCGTGATGCCCACGGGGCCGGCGTGCGGCGTCGGGATCGGGAACAGCTGCACCGCGGCGTCCCCGCCCCGGATGTAGCCGATCGCGCCGGTCTGGTTCGCCGTGAACCAGAGGCTGTCGCCCGAGGCGGCGATCATCGACACGAAGCCCTCGTGGGTACCGGCCGGGAACTCCGTGACCTGGCCGAGGATGTCGATGCGGCCCAGCGCATCCTGCCCCAGCTCGGTGAACCACACCGTGCCGTCGTGCATCGCCGCGATGCCGAAGGGCTGCGCGTCGGCGGTGGGCACGGCCACCTCGAGCTTCACGACGGGCGTGCCCGAAGCGTCGACGCCGAGGAGCAGCACGCGGTTCCCGGTGGTGTCGGTGACCCACACCGAGCTCTCGTCGGCGGCGGCGAGCTGCGAGGGTTGCGCGCCGGCGGCAGGATGCCCGTGACGCGGATGCTCCTGCGGCTCCGGATGCGCCCGGCCGGCCCCCGCAGGCTCCAGGTCGAGCCGCGCCACGGCCCCCGTGCCCGGGTCGAACCGCACCACGGCGCCGGCGTGCACGAGCGTGCACCAGACGGCGCCGTCGTCCGTCGCCGCCACCGCATAGGGGCCCTCCCCCTCGCGGGCGATGACGTGCTCGACGATGCGGCGTTCGCTGGCGCTCATGCCCCGAGCCTACCCACGCGCGAGGGAGGTGCCCGGCGCGGGCGGGCACCGCGCCCAGCGATCCGGGGCACCGCGCCCAGCGATCCGCGGCCGCGCCGGGCGGCCGCCTGCCCACCCACGCGCCGACGCGCCCACGCCCCAGCCGGCGCTCAGAACCCGAACGCCACCGCGTTGTTCAGCTCGTCGGGGTCGACGCCCAGCCCGCGCGCGTCGAGCAGGTTGGTGAGCAGCACGAAGCACACGTCGAGCTCGGGGTAGATCCACCACTGCGTGGTCGTCCATCCCTCGTGGCCGAAGACCTCGCGGTGCAGCAGCGCCGTGGAGCCGCCGCGCAGGTTCCAGGTGAGCCCGAACTCGCGGCCCGGGTCGCCCGGCACCGGGTCGGGCAGGCCCGCGGTGCGCGAGAGCAGCATGCCGCGCAGGGTCTCCGGATGCAGCACCTCGCCCCGCGCTCCCCCGAGCGCCCGCAGCAGCGAGGAGCCGACGGCGAGCAGACCCTCGGCGGTGCCGGAGACACCGGCGGCGGGATGCCGGTGGCCGGCGAGCACCGAGGCGTCGAGCCCCACTCGCTCCTGCCCGTAGACCCGGTGCGGGTCGCTCGCGGCGTCGAAGGTCAGCGAGCCGGCGGGGGCACCCGCGAGGGCGGCGACGGCGGCGATGTCGTCGTGCACCGTGCGCCCGGTGGCCGCGGTGAGCATCCGGGCCGCCCCGTGGAAGGCGATGTTGGAGTAGCTCGCCATCGTGCCGGCGGCGAAGGCCTGTCCGGCTTCGGCGAGCTGCTGGTCGAGCGGACGCGGGTCGTCGAGGGCGGGTTCGGCGAGGCCGGCGGTGTGCGAGAGCAGGTGCTCGAGCCGCACGGTCTCGCGCCAGGCCTCGGGGCGCCGGCCGGGGGCATCCTGGACCACCGAGGCGAGGTTCTGGCGCAGCGAGAGCTCGCCGCGTTCGACCGCGCGCGCCATCGCGATGCCGGTCAGCGGCTTCGTGACGGAGAACAGCGCGTAGTGGTCGTCGACCCGGGCCGGCCGCTCGTCGGTGCCGCTGAAGGCCTCGACCAGCTGGGCGCCCCGGGAGTTCGCCACGCCGAACACCGCCGACGGGAGCGCGCCCCCGTCGACCTGCCGGCGAACCCAGCGGATGGCGTCGTCCGGTGTGTCCACAGATCCTCCTCATCGAGCTGACGGGGCTCGGTGCCCGCCCGTCGATTACATCGCACAGTGATTACATCGCACAGTGGGGTCGCGAGGCGAATCGGGATGCCACGCCCGGGCCACCCCCGCTCCGTCTCAGCCCGAGTCGGACCTGTCAGTCCCGAGCGGCGGCCCGGGCGCGCGCGAGCTCGACGAGCCTCCGGTCGCGCCAGGCCCGGCGGGCGTCGAGCCCGGCGCGGGGCACCTCGGCCTCGACCTGGGCGAGCAGACCGTCGTCGAGCACCTGCTGCCAGTCGACCGGGTCTCCTTGCGCGGCGCCGAGGCGCTCGTAGAGCGGGCCGTAGCGCTCGACGTACTGCGCGATCCCCTCCGGTGCGTTCAGATCGATGGTGCCGAACACGCCGAGGAACGACCAGCGCGGCGCCAGCGCGCCCACCATGGCGCGATCGACGTCGCGGGCCCCCACCACCCCCGAGGCCACCAGCCGGAACGCCTCGTGCAGGATGGCCGACTGCAGCCGGTTCACGACGAAGCCGTCGATCTCCTCCGTGAGCACGATCGGCTCCATGCCGACGCTCTCGAGGATCTCCTCGGCCCGGGCGACGGTCTCCGCCGAGGTCCAGGGTGCCGGCACCACCTCGACGGCCGTGTGCAGATGGGGCGGGTTGATCGGATGCGCCACGATCGTGCGCTCCCGCCCCGGCACCTCGGCCGTGAACAGCGACGGCATGAGCGCCGAGGTCGACGAGGCCAGGATGGCGGACGCCGGCGCGTGCTGCGCGATCGACGCGAGCACCGCGGCCTTGATCGACACCACCTCCGGCACGCACTCCTGCACGTAGTCCGCGCCGGCGACCGCCTCGGCGAGGTCGGACGAGACGCGCACGCGAGCGATCGCCGCGGGAGCCTCGAGGTCGTCCAGAAGCGCCCGCACGTGCGCGTCGACGCGGTCGAGCGCGGTCTCGTCGAGGTCGAAGACCACGACCTCGTGGCCGCCGCGGGCGAACAGCGCGGCCCACGCGCATCCGATCAGTCCGGCTCCGATCACGGTCACCTTCACGGCGTTCACAGGTACTCCACGTTTCCGTCGATGCTGATGGACTGGCCCGAGATGTTGTGGCCGGCCGAGGAGGCCAGGTAGGCCACGAGCAGCGCGACCTCCTCCTCGCTCACCATGGTGCGCAGCGAGGTCTTCGCGAGCAGCATGCCGGTGACCTCCTCCGACGAGATGCCGAGCGCACCCGCCCGCGCGGCCGTCGTGCGAGCCAGCCGCTCGCTGTCGACGAAGCCGGGCAGCACGGCGTTCACCCGGATGCCGTCGGGCCCGAGCTCGCGGGCCAGCGACTGCGTGAGGCCGTCGAGCCCGAACTTCGAGGCGTTGTAGGGCGAGCGCAGCGCATAGCCGAGACGGCCCGCCACCGAGGAGATGTTGACGATCGCGCCGCGCGAGGCGGTGAGCATCGGCACCGCGGCCTGCGCGCACAGGAAGGCACCGGTGAGATTGACCGCGAGCGTCTCGTTCCACTCGGCGGCGGTGATGTCGACGGCTTTGGCGGTCGGCCCCGCGATGCCGGCGTTGTTCACGAGCAGGTCGAGTCCGCCCAGGCTCTGCTCGGCCTCCGCGAAGAGGCGGGCCACGTCGTCGGCGTCGCTCACGTCGCAGACCGTGCCGGTACGGCCCGGCACGGCGGCGAGGTGGGCCCCGAGCCGTTCGCGGTCGGTGCCGCAGACGTGCACGCGGGCCCCGAAGCCCTCGAGGCAGCTCACGATCGCGAGCCCGATACCGGAGGTGCCGCCGGTGACGAGCACCCGGAGCCCGGCGGGCGGAGTGAGGGAGAGTGTCATGCGGGGTTCTTTCTGTCGGAGGTGCCGGGCCGTCGGCGCGCCCTACAGTGGGAGGCGCCGGAGAACGAGCGGAGGAGGAGTCGACGATGACGCTGAGGATCGGCCAGAAGGTGGGGCTGCGGCCCGAGAAGCGCGAGGAATACCTCGCCCTGCACCGCGCGGTGTGGCCGGAGGTGCTCGCCAAGCTCAGCGAGGTGGGCATCCGCAACTACACGATCTTCGTGGCCGGCGACGAGCTGTTCAGCTACTTCGAGTTCGAGGGCGACGACTACCCGGCCGCGATGGCCGCGGTGGCCGCCGACCCCGTCACGCAGGAGTGGTGGGAGCTCACCGACCCCTGCCAGACGCGACTGCCGGGCACCCCGGAGGGCGCGCAGTGGCTCGGTCTCGAGGAAGCCTTCCACCTGGACTGACCCCCGCTCAGGCCCGGCGCGCCGCGCCGGCCCAGTAGCTGCCGGCTGGGTAGGCGAACTCCTCGAGCGTGGCGGCCGTCATCTCGGCGCTGTAGCCCGCGGCGACCGGCAGCACGTAGGCGCCGTTCTCGACCACGCAGGGTTCCACGAAGTGCTCGTGCAGGTGGTCGACGAACTCCGTCACCCGGTTCTCGAGCGTGCCCGAGACGGCGACGTAGTCGAACACCGAGAGGTGCTGCACGAGCTCGCACAGCCCCACCCCGCCGGCGTGCGGGCACACCGGGATGCCGAACTTCTTCGCCATCAGGTACACCGTGAGGATCTCGTTGATGCTCGCGAGCCGGGCCGAGTCGAGCTGGCAGAAGTCGATCGCCTCCGCCTGGAAGAACTGCTTGAACAGCACCCGGTTCATGCCGTGCTCGCCCGTCGCGACGCCGATCGGCGCAACCGCGCGACGGATGGCGGCGTGGCCGAGCACGTCGTCAGGGCTGGTCGGCTCCTCGATCCAGAGGGGCTTGAACTCGGCGAGCGCCTTCACCCACTCGATCGCCTCCGGTACGTCCCAGACCTGGTTCGCGTCGATCATGAGGTTCACCTCGTCGCCGATCACCTCGCGGGCGATGCGCAGGCGCCGGAGGTCGTCGTCGAGGTTCGCGCCGACCTTGAGCTTCACGTGGGTGTAGCCGGCGTCGACGGCCTCCTGGCAGAGGCGACGGAGCTTCTCGTCGGAGTAGCCCAGCCAGCCGGCGCTCGTGGTGTAGCAGGGGTAACCGGATGCGGCCATCCGCTCCACACGCTCGGCCCGCGTCGGGGCGAGCTCGGCGAGCAGCCCGATCGCCTCCTCCCGGGTGAGCACGTCGGAGACGTAGCTGAGGTCGGCGACGTCGACGAGCTGCTCGGGCGTCATGTCGGTGAGCAGCCGCCAGAGCGGCTTGCCGGCCACGCGGGCCGCGAGATCCCACACCGCGTTCATCACGGCGGCCATCGCGAGGTGCTCGACGCCCTTCTCGGGGCCGAGCCAGCGCAACTGGGAGTCGCTCTTGAGCTCGCGGTAGATGCCACCGAGGTCTCCGACGAGCTCCTCGACCGAACGCCCGACCAGCGGGCGGGCCCGCAGCTCGGCGGCGAGCACGCACACCTCGTTCCCGCGCCCGATGGTGAAGGTGAAGCCGTAGCCGCCGAGACCCGGCTGGTCGGTGTGGAGGATGACGTAGGCGGCCGAGTAGTCGGCGTCCTTGTTCATCGCATCCGAGCCGTCGGCCGTCAGGGACGTCGGGAACCGCACGTCGACGACGTCGACGGAGGTGATGATGGTCATGCGTTCTCCTTGCTGCGGCCGGGAGCGGCGACGGCGGCCGTGCCGGTGTGGATGAGGCGGATGATCGACTGGCTCATCGCGTCGTAGTCGTGGGTGTTGTCGACGGTGCCGGTGACGGTGAACCGGTCCATCACCGCGACCCGGTCGGCGAGCGTGACCATCTCGGCGAGGTCGCTCGAGATGAGCAGGATGGCGAGTCCTTCGTCGGCCAGACGCCAGATGAGGTCGTAGAACGAGCGCTTCGTGCGCACGTCGATGCCCACCGTGGGCTCGTCGATGATGAGGATCTCGGTCTTCGCCGCCAGCCACTTCGCGAGCGAGACCTTCTGCTGGTTGCCGCCGGAGAGCTGGCCGACGTTCTGGTACTGCCCCGCGATGCGGATGTCGAGCTCGGTCACGTACTGCCCGGCCAGCGCCTGCTCGCCCTTGCCGCTCACGAAGCCGAAGGCCCGGGCGAGGGTGGACCACACCGTCACGGCGATGTTGCGGGTCACCGACTGCTCGAGGAACACTCCCTCTTCCTTGCGGTTCTCGGTCACGTAGCCGATGCGGTGGTTCTCGAGCGCCTGCCGCACGGAGCGGATGGTCGCCGCCTTGCCGCGCACCCGGAGCTCGCCCTGGGTGATGCGGCCGAGCCCGAGCATGGCGCGGGCGAGTTCGGTGCGGCCGGCGCCGACGAGCCCGTAGAGGCCGAGGATCTCGCCCGGCCGCACCTCGAGCGACACCCCGCGGTGACCGAGCGAGGTGCTCACCCCGTCGAGTTCGAGCACGGGGGCGGCGGTGAGGTCGATCACCCGGTCGGGCACCTGCAACGCGGCGAGCGAACGCCCCACCATCACGTCGACGATCTCGTCCCGCGTGTGGTCGGCGAGCCGCTGCGCCTCCATCACCGAGCGGCCGTCGCGCAGCACCGTCACGGCGTCGCAGTGCGCGAACACCTCCTCGAGCTTGTGGCTGACGAACACCACGGCCTTGCCCTGGTCGCGCAGCCGGTCGACCACGCGGAACAGCCGGTCCGCCTCGTTCGAGGTGATCGACGCCGTCGGCTCGTCGAGCAGCAGCACGCTGGTCTCGGTGTAGAGGCCGCGGGCGATCTCCACGAGCTGGATCTGCGCGGCCGAGAGCCGGTCCATCGGCGTCTCGGGGTCGAGGTCGAGATCGAGCTGCGCGAGGCAGCGACGGGCCTCGCTGCGCACGGCGGCCCAGTCGACCCGCAGACCCTTGCGCGGCATCCGGCTCATCACGATGTTCTCGCCCACGCTGAAGCGGCGGATGACGTTGCGCTCCTGGTGCACCACGCCGATGCCGGCCTCCATCGCCTCCATCGGCGAACCGATCGACACGGGCTCGCCGGCGAGCAGCAGCGAGCCCTCGTCGGGCCGGTGCACCCCGGTGAGGATCTTGATCAGCGTCGACTTGCCGGCGCCGTTCTCCCCCATCAGCGCGTGCACCTCTCCGGCAGCGAGCGCGAGATTCACCTGGTCGAGCGCTTTCACGCCGGGGAACGATTTGGAGAGCCCACGGGCCTCCAGGGCGAAGGGGGTGCTCATGCGTCTGCTCCTCCGGGTCGGGCGGTGGCGAGGATGCGCGCGCCGCCGAGGGGGGCGGGCTCGGTCGGTTCGCCGGCGCTCGTGCCGCCGGGCGGCGGGGTCGTGGCGGCCCTCGCCGCGCGCACCTCGCGCACCCGGCCGAGCGCCACGGTGCCGAGCACGACGGCGCCGACCACGAAGTTCACCCAGCTCGGGGCGAGCTGGAACTCGGCGCGCGCGCTGTCGACGAGCCGCACGATCGTGGCCGCGAGCACGGTGCCGAGCACCGCGACCGAGCCGCCCGTGAGTGAGACGCCGCCGATGATCGGCGCCGCGAAGCTCGACAGGAGCCAGTCGCCGCCGACGCTCTGGTTGACCCCCGAGAGCGAGGCCATCGTCACGAACGCGGCGATGCCGCAGAGCAGACCCGAGGCGGCATGCGCCACCACGACGCTGCGGTCGTTGGAGACACCGGCGAGCTGCGCGGCGACCGGATTGCCGCCGCTGGCCAGCAGCCGCCGGCCGGTGACGGTGTGGCCGAAGCAGAAGGAGAGCACGATGGCCACGGCCACCGCGATCCAGAAGATCACCGGGATGCCGAGCAGCGAGGCCTTGCCGAGTTCGGCGAGGGAGGGCCACTCGGAGTTCGAGATCGTTCGGGTTCCCACCAGGCCGTACTGCAGGCCGAGCAGGATGGTCATGGTCGCCAGGGTCACGATGAAGCCGTTGATGCGTGTGATCACCACGAGCAGTCCGTTCGCGAGTCCGGCGAGCGCGCCGACCAGCACCGCAGCGATCGCCCCGAGCCAGGCGGGAACCCCGAGGTCGGCCACGATCACGCCGGCGAAGCAGGAGGCGAAGCCGCCGATGGCGCCCACGGCGAGGTTCAGCTGACCGACCGAGAGCGTGATCATCTGCGCCAGTCCGATCAGGATCGGAACCGCCAGGAAGGTGAAGAACGTCGTCACCGAGATGGGGTCGAAGAATCCTCCTCCGGAGCTGACACCGAGCAGGGCGACACCCACCACGACGATGATCCCGAGACTGAGGTTCTGCGAGTGCACGAAGGAGTTCAGCCAGCGCTTCATGCCGACACCTCTTCTTTCTTGTCGGCACCCGGACCGGTCGGGTGCGGATCGCCCCCGGTGTCGTCCGGCGGAGCCACGGCCGCGGCGGCCCGTGTTCGGCGCGTGCGGATGAGGCGGAAGCGATCGGCCGACAGCGCGATGAGCAGGATCACGCCGAGCAGGATGTTGAGCGTCTCGATGCCCACGCCGAAGAGGTCGAGTCCCTTCCGGATGAGCAGGGTCAGCGTGATGCCGAGCAGCGTTCCGGTGATCGAGACGTAGCCGCCCGCCAGGAGCGTGCCGCCGAGGATGGGCCCGACGAACGACTGCAGCATGAATTCGCCTCCGATGCCGGGCGTGAACGATCCGGTGCTCGCCGCCAGCAGGAAGCCGGCGAGTGCGGCGAGAACGCCGGAGAGCGTGTGCACGAGGATGATGCGACGGCTCGTCGGGATGCCGGAGAGCTCCGCGGCCTGCACGTTGCTCCCGGTCATCAGCAGCTCACGGCCGATGCGGGTGCGGGTGAACAGGTAGCCGAGGATCGCCATGGTGACGATCGTGGGCACCACGATGATCGGGATGGCGTTCGTGCCGCAGACGTTGCCGAGGCAGAGGGTGGCGAAGGAGGCGCGCCCGATCACGTCGAGGCCGTCGGGCTTCACCGTGAACGCCGACCCCGTGGTCAGCCAGGAGTAGACCGTCGGCACGAGGCCGATCAGGGCGAAGCTCATCGCGAGCGTCACGATGAAGGAGTTGACCCCGGTGCGCGCGATGATCCAGCCGGAGAGGGCGCCGACCGCCGCGCCGGCGAGAAGGCCGACGACGACCCCGGCCCAGAGCGGCAGCCCGAAGAGCTGGAAGCTCATGCCGGCGAACATCGCGCCGAAGGCGGCCATCGGCCCGATCGCGAGGTTCATGTGTCCCACCGACATCACGACGAGCTGCGAGAGCCCGACGACGGTGAAGATCGAGATGCTCGTGAGCAGAGGTGCGATCACGAACGGGCCGTTGAAGAAGGAGGGCTTGAGCGCTCCGATCACCACGACCAGCGCGATGATCAGCACGATCAGGAAGAAGCGCGGGGTGGCGAGGAAGCGGCGAACGGCCCCCGGCCGGCGGGTGGCCGTGCGCGGGGCGTCGTCTCGGTTCTGGGCGGTCATGCGACGGTCCTGTCATCGATGGCGTCCGCGTTCCAGCGGATGCCGAGGCCGGGGGTGGTGGGGGCGAGCGCGTGCCCGTCGCTGATCTCCATCTCCTCGAGGGTGATGCTGCGCAGCTGCGGGATGTGCTCGACGTACCGGCCGTTCGGCACCGCCGCCACGAGGCTGACGTGGAGCTCCATCAGGAAGTGCGGGCAGACGGCGACGTTGAAGGCCTCGGCCAGGTGGGCCACCTTCAGCCACGGGGTGATGCCCCCGACCCGCGCGACGTCGACCTGCACGATGCCGGCGGCTCCGCGCTGGAGGTAGTCGCGGAACTGGCCCACCGAGTACATCGACTCGCCCACGGCGATCGGGATGCTCGTGGCCTGGGCCAGCCGCACGTGCCCGTCGACGTCGTCGGCCGGCAGCGGCTCCTCGAACCAGTAGAGGTCGAGTTCGTCGAAGGCGCGGGCGCGGCGGATGGCCTCGGCCGCGGTCATCGACTGGTTCGCGTCGACCATCACGTGCATCCGGTCGCCCACCGCCTCGCGCACCGCACGCAGGCGCTCGACGTCCTCGCGCAGATCGGGCTTGCCGACCTTGAGCTTGAGGCCCTGCCAGCCGGCCGCCTTCGAGGCGAGCGCCCCGCGTACCAGCTCATCGGCGCCGAGGTGCAACCAGCCTCCTTCCGTGTCGTACAGCGGCACGGCCCGGCGGAAACCGCCGGCCTCCTCCCACAACGGGGCGCCGGCGCGCAGGCACTTGAGATCCCAGAGCGCGGTGTCGACGGCGGCGAGCGCCAGCGAGGTGATCGCGCCGACGGTCGTGGCCCGGGTGGAGGAGAACAGGGTCATCCACACGCTCTCGATCCCGCGCGCGTCGAGCCCGGGGAGCATCGGCACCAGGTGGTCGCGCAGCAGCGAGAGCACTGCGCGACCACCGGTGCCGATGGTGTACGAATAGCCGGTTCCGCGCAGGCCGTCGCTCGTGTCGATCTCGACGAACACGGTCTCCTGCTTGAGGAAGCTCTGCACGGCATCCGTTCTCTCGGTCTCGACCTCGAGATCGACGAGATAGGCGCGGGCAGCGGTGATGGTGGACATGGTGGTACCGGCTTCCGTGGGTGACGAACGGATTACTTGCAGGTCATCAGTTCGTCGGCGAACTGCTTCTGCAACTCCTGCGTCTTCTTCTTCCGCTCGTCGTCGTACGTCTTCACGTTGTCCTTGGTCACGAGGAACGAGCCCGAGTCCACGATCACGCCGGGATCCTTCATCGTGCAGTTGCCGCTGGCGAGCTGCGCGAGGGCGTAGCTGCCGACGTAGGCCTGGCCCACCGGGTTCTGGGTCACCGTCGCGTAGACGGCGCCGTCGGTGATGTCCTGGAGGATGGTCGGGTCGTCGTCGATCGCGACGAGCTTGATCGGCAGGCCGGAGGCGGCGACCGCCTCCGCGGCGGCGACCGCGGGGTTGTACGCCGTGGAGACGATGCCGTTGATCTGGCTGCCCTGTGCGGCGAGGAGGTCGGCGACCGCTTTCTGTGCGGTGGTGAGGTCCTTGTCGATGTCGGTGACGTCGGGCAGCTCGGTGACGGCGCCGTTCGTCTCGGCGACGGCCTTCTTCACGCCCTCGATGCGGCGCTGGGTGTTGGAGTCGACGTTGTTGCCGGTGAGGTGCACGAGCACGCCCTTGCCGCCCATGGCGGCGATCGTGGCCTTCGCCGCGGTGTAGGCGGCGACGCCGGTGTCGGTGGAGAGGCAGAACAGGGCCTCGTTGGTGTCGCCGGCGGGGCACGACGCCAGAGACGCCGTCGCGATGCCGCTCGACTTGAGGGTGGCGAAGGTGGTGTTGATGTCGGTGGGCGAGACCCCGAAGATGCCGATCGCGTTGGTGCCGTTCGCCACGAGGGAGTTGATGACGTCGTTCTGCTTCGACTGGTCCCAGCCGCTGGTCTCGTTGAAGGTCACCGAGCCCAGGCCGAAGTCGGCCTTCGCCTGGTCGCCGCCGGTGATCCAGGGCTGGAAGTAGGGGTGCGGGCCGCCGGGGACCAGGGCCACGTTGATGCCGCTGAGGTCGGATGCCGCGCCGGTCGCCGACCCGGAATCGGCGGGAGCGGTGCAGGCCGACATCCCGACCGCGATCGCTGCCGTCGCTGCCGCGGCAGCGGCTTTCACTAGAACTTGTCGTCTCATCGTTGAGCCTCTCGAAGTGGTGTTATTGAAGATCCTATAGAATCTACGTTTCAGGGATACGCCAGTTGGACAGCAGTGTCAAGCGTGATTCCAGGGCGGCACCCGAAATTCTCTCGGAATTCGACTCTTTCGCCGCGACCATAATCATATAGGATGTCGGCATGGTCATGATCCTGAAGACCCCGCGGCGGCAGATGCTGGCCGACGACGTCTACGAGCAGCTCAAGGCCCTCGTCATGGACAGTTCGATCGAGCCCGGGGCCCGCATGAACATCGAGGACCTGGCCCGCCAGCTCGAGGTCTCCCCCACTCCGGTGCGCGAAGCGCTCGCCCGCCTGGAGTCGGAGGGCCTGGCGGTGAAGCTGCCGCTGAAGGGCTACCGCACCACCGATCTGCTCGACGCGCAGGGGCTGCGTGAGCTCTACGACCTGCGGTTGCTGCTGGAGGGTCCGTCCGCCCGGCGGGCCGCCGAGCGGATCACCGACGAGCAGGCCGAGGCGCTGCGCCTCGAGATGCACAGCGTCGTCGAGGTGCCCGAAGCGCACCGGTACGAGAGCTACCTCCCGCTCACCGCGCACGACGTGCGGCTGCACCAGCTCCTCCTCGCCGACGCGGGCAATCAGATGGTGCGCGAGGCGTTCGAGCGCACCCATTGCCATCTCCACATCTTCCGCCTCACCTATGGCCGGCTCTCCGGCGTGCACACCATCACCGAGCACGCCGCCGTCGTCGACGCCGTCGTCTCGCGCGACGGCGACGCAGCCGAGGAGGCGATGCGGGCTCACCTCATCCAGTCGAGGGACCGGGTGCTCGCAGGAATCTCCTGACAGGGCGAACACCTCGTTCGTCCGCAATGACGCGGACTCATGTCCCACGAGAGGATCCACCGATGAAATTGATGCGCCTCGGACCCCCCGGAGAGGAGCGCCCCGCCGTGCTCACCGACGACGGTGTGCTGCACGATCTCAGCGGGCTGACCGGCGACCTCGACGGCCGCTTCTTCGAGCGCGGTGGCATCGCCGAGGTCTCGGCGGCGCTCGAGGCCGGCTCCCTGCCGGTGCTCGACGACCCGGCCGACGGCACCGGGCTCCGGGTCGGGGCACCGATCGCCCGCCCGCAGGCGGTCGTCTGCATCGGCATGAACTATGCGGCCCACGCCCGCGAGTCGGGGTCGGAGCCGCCCACGCATCCGGTGGTCTTCTTCAAGCATCCGAACACCGTCGTCGGTCCCTTCGACGACGTGCTGCTGCCGCCCGGCTCCGAGAAGACGGACTGGGAGGTGGAGCTCGCGGTCGTGATCGGCCGGCGGGCGCGCTACCTCTCCTCGCCCGAGGAGGCCCTGGCGCACATCGCCGGCTTCGCCGTGTCGAACGACGTCTCCGAACGCGCCTACCAGCTCGAGGTCTCGGGCGGGCAGTGGAGCAAGGGCAAGTGCGCCGAGACCTTCAATCCGCTCGGGCCGTGGCTCGTGCCCGCCGGCGAGATCGGCGACGGATCCGGTCTCGGTCTGCGCTCCTTCGTGAACGGCGAGGCTCGGCAGGACTCCACGACGAGCGACCTCATCTTCGGTGTGGCCGAAGTGATCGCCGATCTCAGCCAGTACATGGTGCTGGAGCCCGGCGACCTCATCAACACGGGCACCCCGGAGGGCGTCGCCCTCTCGGGGCGCTTCCCCTACCTCGCCGACGGCGACGTGGTGGAGTGCTCCATCGACCGCCTCGGAACCCAGCGTCAGGAGGTGCGCGCGTGAGCACGCACGACAATTTCACCGGTCTCGTCGCGGCGGTCACGGGAGGCGCATCCGGCCTCGGCGACGCCATCGCGCGTGAGCTGCACTCGCGCGGCGCCGAGGTCTACTGCCTCGACCTCAACGAGTCGGCCGTCGCGGCCCCACTGAACGGCGTGCACTGCGACGTGGGCGACGACGAGAGCGTGAAGGCCGCCGTCGCCTCGGTGGTGGCCTCCGCCGGGCGGCTCGACATCATGGTGGCGAATGCCGGCATCGGCGCGCAGGGCGACATCGAGGCGAACGACGACGACGAGTGGCGGCGCGTGCTCGAGATCAACGTGATCGGCTCGGCTCGCACGGCGCGCCACGCGATGCCGCATCTGCGGGAATCGCCGCACGGTGCTCTCGTGTTCACCACCTCGATCGCCGCCTGGGCCGGGCTCCCTCAGCGCGTGCTGTACTCGGCGTCGAAGGGCGCCATCCAGGCCATGACGCTCGCGATCGCCGCCGACAGCCTCGGCGACGGCGTGCGTGTGAACGCAGTGGCCCCGGGCACGGCCGACACGCCCTGGGTGGGACGACTGCTCGACTCGGCCGTCGACCCGGACGCCGAGCGCGCCGCCCTCGAGAGCCGCCAGCCCTCCGGCCGGCTCGTGCAGCCCTCCGAGGTGGCCGAGGCCGTGGCCTACCTGGCCTCGCCGAGCTCGGGCAGCACCAACGGGGTGGTGCTCGCGGTCGACGGGGGGATGTACTCGCTGCGGCCGCGGCCCCGCTCGTGATCGACGCGCACCAGCACTTCTGGAATCCGCGGGTGCGGGAGTACCCCTGGATGGACGAGTCGGTGGCGCCGATCGCCCGGGAGGTCGGCCCGGCCGAACTGCTCGAGGCGATCGCCCCCACTCCGGTCACGGGAACCGTCGTGGTGCAGGCCCTGTCGAGTCTCGAGGAGTCGTTCGAACTGCTCGGGCTCTGCGCGACCACTCCGGCCGTGCTCGGCGTGGTGGCCTGGGTCGACCTGGCCGCCCCCGACACCGCCGAGCAGATCGCCCGGCTGCAGGAGCACGAGGGCCGGCTCGTCGGCATCCGTCACCAGGTGCACGACGAGGCCGACCCCGAGTGGCTGCTCCGGCCCGAGGTTCTGCGCGGGCTCGAGGCGGTTCAGGATGCCGGCCTCGCCTTCGACCTGCTCGTGCGCCGCCGCGAGAGCGCGGCCGCGATCGCCGTCGCCGAGCGGATGCCCGGGCTCGCCTTCGTGCTCGACCACGCCGGCAAGCCCGCGATCGCCGAGGGCCAGTGGGCCGAGTGGACCGCGTGGCTCTCCGCACTCGCCGCCCTCGAGAACGTGAGCTGCAAGCTCTCAGGGCTCGTGACCGAGGCCTCGTGGAGCCTCTGGCGCGAGGAGGGTGTCGACCGTTACGCGCGCGAGGTGATCGGGCGCTTCGGCCCTTCGCGCACGATGTTCGGCTCCGACTGGCCGGTGAGCCTGCTCGCCGCGGACTACCAGGAGGTGTTCCAGCTCGCCTGGGACTCGGCCTCCGGGCTCTCCGCCGACGAGCGGCTCGAGGTCTTCGAGGGCACCGCCCGCCGCATCTACCAGCTGGAGTACTGACCGTGCACGAGAACCCCATCCCCTCCGCCACCCCGTCCGCACTGGACTCCCGCCGCCCCTTCGGGCGCGGCGGGCTGAGCGTCGGGCCGCTCGGCTTCGGGGCGGCCCCGATCGCGAACCTCGGCCGCCCGGTGAGCGAGGCCGACGCGGAGTCGGCCGTCGCGGCCGCGTGGGATGCCGGCATCCGCTACTTCGACGTGGCCCCGCACTACGGCCTCGGGCTCGGCGAGGAGCGCCTCGGCCGCGCGCTCGCCGGGCGGCCCCGCGAGGAGTTCGTGGTGTCGACGAAGGTCGGCCGCCTGCTGGTGCCGAATCCGGAAGGGCCCCAGCCCGACACCGAGGGTTTCGACGTCGTGTCCCCCCTGCACCGCCGGCTCGACTACAGCCGCGACGGCGTGCTGCGCTCGGTGGAGGACAGCCTGCGCCGGCTCGGCCTCGACCGGCTCGACGTGGTGTTCGTGCACGACCCGGACGACTTCTCCGCGGAGGCGCTCGAGGGCGCGTTCCCGGCGCTCGAGGAACTGCGCACGCAGGGCGTCATCACCTCCTACGGCGCGGGGATGAACCAGTCGCGGATGCTCGCCGACTTCGTGCGCGAGACGGAGCTCGACATCGTCATGTGCGCCGGCCGCTACTCCCTGCTCGAGCAGGGTGCGCTCGCCGATCTCCTGCCCGAGGCCGAGCGCCGAGGCGTCTCGGTGGTGGCGGCGGCCGTGTTCAACTCCGGTCTGCTCGCCCGCCCGCGCCCGGCGGCCACGGCCACCTACAACTACGAGACGGCCCCGCCGGAGCTGCTCGAACGCGCGAACCGCCTCGCCGATGTCTGCGAGGCCTTCGGGGTCGACCTGCCGACGGCCGCCCTCCAGTTCCCCCTGCTGCAGCCCGCCATCCCGACGGTCTGCGTCGGCGCCCGTGACGCGACCCAGATGGCGCGCAATGCCGCCCTCTTCGAGGTGGAGGTGCCCGCCGCGCTCTGGACGGCGCTGCAGGAGACGGGGCTGCTCGCCGGGTGACCTCGCCCGCGTGAGGTCGCGCGAACGGTCCTCACGCGTCTTCGCCCGAGCGCTTTGCGCGACCTCGCGGCCGCAGCGGATGCGCGGGGCCGGCTCAGCGCGAGACGAGCGTGAGGGTCATGGTGGAATGGTAGGTGCCCGCGGGGCGGTCGGGCGGGGAGAGCAGGCTCACCTGACCCGTGAGCACGGTCGGGTAGCGCGCACTGCCGGCCCGCTCGCCGAGCCCGGCGTTCTGGCTCGGAATGACGATCGAGGCATCGGCCTCGTTGCGGTAGTCGGCGATGGAGGCGAGGAGATCCCAGCCCGGATGCGACACCACGCGTCCGTCGTTCACCGTGAACTCGGGCAGCTCGCCGACCGTGAACGACAAGCCATTCACCCGCTGCGGGGGCGCGAAGTCGGTGAACGAGGGCAGAACGACACGTGTCGCCGGAGGCCACCGGGTAGACTGGTCGTCCACCCTCTCTCCCCGACACGAGGAGATCCGCGTGATCCTGGTCCTGCTGCTGTTCGCAGGACTTTCAGCGCTCACTCCGCTGCTCACACGCATCCTGTCGACCCGGGTGTTCTACCTCATCGCGGCGCTGCCGGCCGGCGCGTTCGTCTACACGCTCACGCAGAGCGACGCCGTGCTGCACGGGGATGCCGTCACCGAGCGGGTGCCGTGGATCCCGCAGCTCGGCATCGCGCTGAGCTTCCGGGTCGACACGCTCGCCTGGCTGCTCGCCCTCGTGGTGACGGGGGTCGGCGCCCTCGTGCTGATCTACTGCGCCCGCTACTTCTCGCCCCGCGAACCGCAGCTCGGGCGCTTCGCCGCCCTGCTGCTCGCCTTCGCCGGCACGATGTACGGCCTCGTCACCGCCGACGACATCTACATCATGTTCATGTTCTGGGAGATCACGAGCGTGCTCTCCTACCTGCTGATCGGGCACTACACCGACCGCCGTGAGAGCCGCGGCGCCGCCCTGCAGGCCCTGCTCGTGACGACCTTCGGCGGGCTCGCGATGCTCGTGGGCGTGGTGCTGCTCACCGTGCAGGCGGGCACCACCTCGATCGCCGCGCTGGTGGAGCATCCCCCGCCCGGCGGCCCGGTGGTGACCACCGCGGTGCTGCTCGTGCTGGTGGGCGCCCTCTCGAAGTCGGCGCTCGTGCCGTTCCACTTCTGGCTGCCGGCCGCCATGGCCGCCCCCACTCCGGTGAGCGCCTACCTGCACGCCGCCGCCATGGTGAAGGCCGGCATCTACCTCATCGCCCGCCTCGCCCCCGGCTTCGCCGACACCCCCGGCTGGACGCCGCTGCTGGTGAGCCTCGGCGTGTGGACCATGCTGCTCGGTGCCTGGCGCTCGCTCCGCCAGAACGACCTCAAGCTGCTGCTCGCCTACGGCACCGTGAGCCAGCTCGGCTTCCTCACCGTCGTCGTGGGCTTCGGCTCGCGGGATGCCGCCCTGGCCGGAGCCGCTCTGCTGCTCGCGCACGCCCTGTTCAAGTCCACGCTCTTCCTCGTGGTGGGCATCATCGACCACGACGAGGGAACCCGCGACCTGCGCGAGATCTCCGGCCTCGGCCGTCGCAGACCGCTGCTCGCCGCGGTCGCGGTCATCGCGGCCGCCTCGATGGCGGGCATCCCGCCGCTGCTCGGCTTCGTGGCCAAGGAGGGGGTGCTGAGCGCCTTCCTCGAGGCGGGCGCCGGCACGGCGGAGGTGCCGGCGAATCCCTGGGGCTGGGTCGCCCTCGCGGGCGTGGTGCTCGGCTCGGTGCTCACCGTGGCCTACTCGGCGCGCTTCGTCTGGGGCGCCTTCGCCACCAAGACGACGGATGCGGCGCGCGAGTTCGCGGCCGCGCATCCGCCCCCCACGCCCACCCGCGGCATCCTGGTGGCCCCACTGCTGCTCACCGTGGCCACCGTCGCCGGCGGCCTGCTCGCGACGCCGCTCGGGCACGCGCTCGAGAGCTACGCCGACACCGTCGCCGGCGGAGGCGACTACCACCTCGCGCTCTGGCACGGCTTCGAGCCGGCGCTCGGGATCTCGGCGCTCGTGATCGCCGCAGGCCTCGGCCTCTTCGCCGTGCGCAAGACCGTCGCGCGGCTGCAGAAGGCCGTGCCCCCGCTCATCGACGCCTCGCGCGGCTACTGGTCGATCGTGCGCGCGGTCGACCGCGTCGCCGCCCAGGTCACGGTGTTCGCGCAGAAGGGCGGCCTGCCGCAGTACATCGGCACCATCCTGCTCGTCTTCGTGCTGTGCCTGGGCGCCGCGACCGCGCTCAACCGCACCTGGCCCACCGAGCTCGTGGCCTGGGACTACCCGGCGCAGGTGTTCGTGGCCCTCGCGATGGCGGTGGCCGCCGTGATGGCGGCCCGTGCCGCCCACCGCCTCGCCGCGGTGCTGCTCGTGGGCGCCACCGGCTTCGGGCTCGTCGTGCTCTTCGCCTTCCACGGCGCCCCCGACCTCGCGCTCACCCAGGCGCTCGTCGAGAGCGTCACCATCGTCGTGTTCGTGCTCGTGCTGCGCCGCCTGCCGGTGAAGATCGCGCAGCACAACAAGCCCGTGCGCAAGGGCTGGCGCATCCTCATCGGCACCCTCGTGGGCGTGACGATGGGGCTCGTGGGCTTCATCGCCCTCGGCGCCCGGCAGGCCGGCGGCCTCGGCGAAGAGCTCGCGCGGCTCGCCGTGGAGCAGGGCCACGGCGCCAATGTCGTGAACGTGATGCTCGTCGACATCCGCGCCTGGGACACCATGAACGAGCTCTCGGTGCTCGTGGTCGTGGCCACCGGCGTCGCGAGCCTCATCTTCGTGACCGGGCGCAACTTCACCGTGCCGCGGCTGCGCGAGTCCCGCGGACGCCGCCAGGGCCGGGCCCGCGCCCGGCTGGTCGACGACCCGCACACCTCGGTGGAGACGCCCGACGAGCGGCAGCACTCCTGGCTCCTCGGCGGCCGCACGCTCTCGCCCGAGAACCGCTCGCTCATCCTCGAGGTGCTCGTGCGGCTCGTGTTCCACCCCGCGATCGTGGTGTCGATCTTCCTGCTGTTCGCGGGGCACAACGCCCCCGGCGGCGGCTTCGCCGCGGGCATCCTGGCCGGTCTCGCGCTCATCGCCCGCTACCTGGCCGGCGGCCGTTACGAGCTCGGCGAGACCCTGCCGATCGGCCCGGGTGTGCTGCTCGGGGCCGGGATGCTGCTGGCCACGGGAACGGCGCTCGGCTCGCTCTTCTTCGGCGGCGAGATCCTCCAGTCGGCCTATTTCTCCGCCGACGTGCCGTTGCTCGGACAAGTCTCCTTCGGCACCTCCACCATCTTCGACATCGGCGTCTACCTCGTGGTGATCGGCGTGGTGCTCGACATCCTCCGCGCCCTCGGCGGCGAGGTCGACCGGCAGCAGGCGGAGGACGACGTCGACGCAGCCCCCGACGACCACTCCGTCACGGCCGACGAGGCCGACACCCGCGGGCGCGTGGCCGGCAGCGACACCAGCGGGCCCAGCACCCGCGTGGCGAGCGGGGGTGCCCCGTGAGCGCCTCCCTCACCCTGGTCGTGCTGATGGCGGTGCTCTACGGCACCGGCGTCTACGTCATGCTCGAGCGCAGCCTGACGCGCATCCTGATCGGCTTCCTGCTCGTCGGCAACGCCACGAACCTGCTCATCTTCCTCATGTCGGGGCGCTCGGGCGACTCGCCCATCGTCGACGGCTCGTCGGGGCCGGGCGGCTCCGGCATGGTCGACCCCGTGCCGCAGGTGCTCATGCTCACGGCGATCGTGATCAATTTCGGGGTGACCGCGTTCATCCTGGCCCTCATCTACCGCTCCTGGTGGCTGTCGAACCTCGGCGACGAGGGCGACGACGTGATGAGCGACGAAGAGGAGCAGGATGCCGCCGAAGCCGACGCCGCGCTGGCCTTCCACGCCGGGCTCGAAGACGACGACGAGGCGGTGCGGCACGTGCTCGAAGAGGCCGGGGACGGCGCCGACGAGGATGCTCCGCCGCCCGGCGGCGAGCCCTCCGAGCACGACAGGGACGTGATGCGATGAACGCCCTCGTGCCCCTGCTCGTGATCATCCCGCTCGTCGGAGCCGCCGTCACCCTCATCCTCGGCCGCTACCCGCGGGTGCAGATCGTGATCAGCGTCTCGGCGCTCACCCTCGTGACCGCGGCGGCCGCCGTGCTGCTCGTGATCGTCGATCACAGCGACACCCCCGTCGTGGTGAAGGTGGGCGGCTGGGAGCCGCCGTTCGGCATCGTGCTCGTGGTCGACCGGCTCTCGGCGATCATGGTGGTGGTCTCGGCGCTCATGCTGCTGGGCGTTCTCATCTTCGCCGTCGGTCAGGGCATCGCCGACCGCGACCGCGACACCCCGGTGTCGATCTTCCACCCCACCTACCTCATCCTCTCGGCCGGGCTGTTCGACGCCTTCATCGCGGGCGACCTGTTCAACATGTACGTGGGCTTCGAGATGCTGCTCGCGGCCAGCTACGTGCTGCTGACCCTCGGCGGAACCGGCGCGCGCATCCGGGCCGGCGTGACCTACATCGTGGTGAGCCTGGTGTCGTCGCTGTTGTTCCTCGGGGCGATCGCGCTCATCTACGGCGCCACCGGAACCGTGACGATGGCTCTGCTGTCTGACCGCATCCGGGCGCTGCCGCTCGACGTGCAGATGATCCTGTGCGCGGCGCTGCTGATCGGCTTCGCCGTGAAGGCGGCCGTCTTCCCGCTCTCGTTCTGGTTGCCCGATTCGTACCCGACGGCGCCGGCACCGGTCACGGCGGTGTTCGCGGGGCTGCTCACGAAGGTCGGTGTGTACGCCATCATCCGCACCGACAAGCTGCTGTTCTTCGACGTGCCACTGACCATCCCGCTGCTCATCGTGGGCGGGCTCACGATGCTGATCGGCATCCTGGGCGCCCTCGCGCAGGCCGACGTGAAGAGGCTGCTCTCGTTCACCCTCGTGAGCCACATCGGCTACATGATCTTCGGCGTCGCGATCGGCACCGAGCTCGCCACCGGAGCCACGATCTACTACATCGTGCACCACATCATGGTGCAGACGGCGCTGTTCCTGGTGGTGGGGCTGATCGAGCGGGTGGGGCGCGCGACGTCGATCACACGGCTCGGGGGGCTGCTCAAGAAGGCACCCTACGTGGCCGTGCTGTTCTTCATCGGGGCGCTCAACCTCGGCGGCATCCCGCCGTTCTCGGGCTTCCTCGGCAAGGTCGGGCTGTTCGAAGCCGGCGCCGAGAGCCCCTCGCCGCTCGTGTACGCCCTGCTCGCGGCCGGCGCCGTCACCTCGCTGCTCACGCTCTACGCGCTGATGCGGGTGTGGAACATGGCGTTCTGGCGGCCCGCCGCCGACGTGGAGGGCTACAGCTCGCCCATGATCGAGTCGCTGCAGGAGAGCCCGGATGCGGTCAACGGCAGCGCGACGGGCGTCGCCACCGCGACCGGCACCTCCACGCTCATGGTGGGAGCCACGACCGGGCTGATCGCGCTGACGCTGTGCCTCACGGTGTTCGCGGGGCCCCTGTTCGAGCTCGCTCAGCGGGCCGCCGTGAACGTGTCGACGCCGGAGCAGTACGTCGACTCGGTCTTCCCGGGGGGTGCGCCGTGAGCGGGCGGGCGCCGCGGCGCATCCGGGCACTGATCGCGAGCGGGCTCGTGCCGTTCCTCGGGCTCGTGCTGCTGTGGATGCTGCTCTGGGGGCAGTTCACCTGGCTCGCGCTCGTCACCGGCGTGGTGCTCGGGCTGCTCGTGTCGGTGACGTTCTATCTGCCGGCCGTGCGGCTGTCGGGGCGGCTGAACCCGTGGTTCGCGCTCGTGTTCGCGGTGCGGCTGCTCGGCGACATCGTGGTGGCGTCGCTGCAGATCGCGTGGACCGCCGTGAGCCCCTGGTACCGGCCGTCGAACGCGATCATCGCGGTGGCGCTGCGCACGCGGTCCGACCTCGTGATGACCTTCACCGCCGAGGCGGTGTCACTCGTGCCAGGGTCGATCGTGCTCGACCTCGACCGCGAGAACGCGACGCTGTACCTGCACGCCCTGAACGTGCGCTCGCCTGCCGACGTGCCGGCGCTCAAGCGCGGGGTGCTGGCGGTGGAGCGACGGCTCATCCTGGCCGGAGGGTCGGCCGACGACCTGGCGCGGCTGCGGGACGACCCGGAGGGGGCGCGGGCCTCGGCGCCGGTCGTGCCGGAGGTGCCGACGGCGGCCGCGGGGCCGGAGGACGCCGGCGGGCCCACCGGATTCGCCGGGGGCGCGCCCGCCCCGGCCCCCTCTGCCGAGACCACCGATTCCACCGAGAGGAGCGAGCCGTGATCGTCGTCATCATCATCGCCGGCGCCCTGTTCGCCGCCGGGGCGGTCGGAGCGCTGTACCGCATCATCCGCGGGCCGTCGGCGCTCGACCGCATCATCGCCTCCGACGTGCTCGTCGCCACCGCGATGTGCGCGATCGGCGCCGAGATGGCCATCAACCGGCACACCGACACCCTGCCGGTGCTGCTCGGGCTGGCCCTGTTCGGCATCGTGGGCTCGGTCAGCGTCGCCCGCTTCATGTCCTCGAGGGACGACACATGACCCCCGCCGACGCCGTCGCGAACCTCGGCTTCGCCCTCGACGCCCGCGGGGTGATCACCGCGGTGCTCGTGCTGCTCGCGGCGCTGATGTGCTTCGCGGCCGGGGTGGGCCTCATCCGTTTTCCCGACGTGCTGTCGCGGCTGCACGCAGCGACGAAACCGCAGATCCTCGGCATCATCGCCATCGTGGCCGACGTGGCCGTGACGAACCCTTCCGTGGGCACCGTGACGCTCGCCCTGGCGATCGTGTTCTTCCAGAGCCTCACGGCGCCGGTCTCGGCGCACATGATCGGGCGTGCGGCCTACCGCACCGGCCACTTCCGCCGCGACCTCCTCGTGGTCGACGAGCTGACCCCGCCCGCGCCGCGCGAGTAGCCGATCCATCACGCTGTCTAGTGATTGCCTTCACTGTCTAGTGATGCCAGGCGACTGTTCATCGAGACAATTCGGGCTCGCGCGTCGCTCATCTTCTCTGCCGAGCCCGCGTTCGCCGCCGTGTTCGGTTCAGCCGCCCGCGGCGAGATGGGGGAAGACAGAGACATCGATGTGTTTCTGCTCCGGCCACATGCTGCGGCAGACGACGTGCTACTGGCGCAGCGGCAATCACGCCGACGCGATCGCCCGCCTCCGGCAGGTCGACCCGGTTCGGCGCGTCTTCTGCAGGAGCTGCTCGGCATGAACACCCGAGCCGGCTACGGGCACGACGCGCTCACGCGACCGCAGCTCACGAAGGCAATGAGGGCGATGGATCAGCTCGCCGCGGCGGCCTCCCTGGCGTGACCGGCGCAGGAGCGGTGTGGCCGCCCGCCCTACGCGGGCGGCCACACCGGGCCGCGCTGGCGGCCCGTGGCGAGACCCCTCTCGCCGGGCCTGGCGGGAGGGGACCCAGAGCCAGGCCGTACAGGGGAAGGCCACGACCGCTGCTGCGGGTGGGGAACGCGCAACGTGAAGCGTGTGCAGCGGCCGTGACCTTCAGTGGGAAAGACGCCGATCACGCCGAGGTGTGACATCGATCGGCACGATTGAACGACGTTCACCCGGCCTCGGTTCAGACGGTACCGAAGGGGTTATCGATCACGTAGCGCCAGCCGGCTCCCGGCTCGAAGCGAGCCACGTCTGCGGTGGTCCCGGCGAGCGCGATGGGCGAGCCGTCGGGGCCGGCGCCCTCGATCGACCAGTCCGCCATCACGAACCCGACCTCCTCCACGCTGTAGCTGCGGCGCACGTTCATGGTGATGGGCAGCTGCAGCTCGAGGAACTGCTCCAGAGCCGCCCGGATGCCCGGCTCGCCGTCGACCGGATTCCCTGGCGCCGGCACGAAGACCGCCTCCGGCTCGTTCAGGGCGAGCAGGCCCTCGATGTCGCGGGCGTTGAAGCGCTCGGCGAAGGCGGTCGGGAGCTGCGAGAGGTCGGTGACGAGGTTCATTGCGGTGGTTCCTTACTACGGTCGGTCGTGAAGGTGTTGCTACGGAGGAAGACGCGCAATCAGCTCCGGTGTGACACGCGCCACGAGCGCTACGACGACATCGAGGCGATGCACCTCTGACGTGCCGTCATAGATCGCCGGCGATCGCGTCGCTTCGGATGACGGCATCCCAGCCGTCCCCGCGGTTCGAACCGCCCGAAATTTCTTGTCACACTTCTGCGGCCCTGCGGTCGTTCTCGGTACCCCCAATCTCCACCTCGGGCCCGCAAGAAAGAGCACCACATCACCACGCACCCGTCTCCACCCCGGAGGCACTGACCCAGAAGGCACCTGCATGAAAACCACACGCACCCTCACCGCCGGGGTGATCGCCTCGGCCACCGTCGTCGGCTCGCTCCTCCTGGCCTCCCCGGCGAACGCCGCCGACGTCACCTTCACCGACGCCGCCCTCCAGGCCTGCGTGAACCAGGAGCTCGGCCAGCCCGCCACCGCCACGGTGTCGACCACCCAAGCCGCCGGCATCACCGCTCTGGGATGCGCGTCGGCCGGCGTCACCAGCCTGAACGGCCTGCAGAGCTTCACCTCGCTGACCTGGCTCAACGTCTACAACAACCAGATCACCGACCTCACGCCGCTGGCGTCGATCCCGACCATCAGCTACCTCGTCGTCGGCAAGAACCTGCTCTCTGACATCACCCCACTCGCCGGGCTCACGAACCTCGGCTACATCAGCCTCAGCACGAATGACGTCACCGACCTCACTCCGCTCGCCGGCCTGACGAAGCTGTACGGCCTCGACCTCGACCACAACAACATCTCCGACCTCAGCCCCCTCGCAGGGCTGGCGCTTCTCGACGGCCTGGAGATCGGTCACAACCACATCGCCGACCTCAGCCCGCTCGGCAGCCTCGCGACCCTCCACGAGGTGTATGCGAGCAACCAGACACTCATCCTCCCGCCGGTGACGATCGGTGCGAGCACCACGAATCCGCTGCACTCGCCGCACGGCGAGATGGTCGGCCAGCAGCTCACCGGAGACGCGAACTTCGTGCTGGCCGCAGGCGGCGCATCCTGGACCTTCACCGCTCCGGCCGACAACACCATCACCTGGAGCGCGAGCTACCCCGGCCCGATCTTCCCCGCCTGGCAGTTCAGTGGCACGATCGTGCAGCGGTCACTGGCTCCGGAGGTGCACCCCACCACCCTCGTCGACGACACCGCCACCACGACAGCCGATACCCCGGTCAGCATCGACGTGCTGGCGAACGACGGGCTGCCCGGAGAGCCCGCCCTCGTGCCGGCGACCCTCGCACTCCTCGACGGCGGCACCCCGGTCTCGACCCTGACCGTGACCGGCGGCACCTTCGCCGTCGTCGACGGCGTCATCGTCTTCACTCCGACGGATGCCTTCACCGGAACGGTCGCCGACGTCACCTACCAGGTCACCAACGCCGACGACGTCACCGGGCAGGCCGTCATCCACGTCACCGTGACCGCCGCCGTCACGCCGACACCGACGCCCACACCCACCACGACGCCGACGACGACGCCCACGACCGACCCGACCATGCCGTCGACGACCACACCCGGGCCGGCCGACACGGGAAGCGCCGGCAGCACCGGCTCCGGCACGAGCAGCGCCAGCGGCTCGCTCGCCTCGACCGGCGTCGCAGCCTGGACGATCAGCGGGTTCGCCCTGCTGCTCGCGGCCGCCGGCGCCGCCCTCGTGATCGTGCGCCGCAAGCGCACGGCATGACCGCGTAGAGATCGACCTGACCGCGGCGGTTCCGTGCTCCAGCCGGAACCGCCGCGGTCGGCACCACCCCGGGAGGCCCCGTGAAACCCCAGCACGACGAAGCGTTCATCCGCGCCCTGGTCGACGAGGCGCTGAATCGCACGCCGCCCGGAGGCTTCCCCGAGCTCGAGAAGCGGCACGGCCTCCGCGCCGGCACCCTCTTCGACTGGGTGTCCGCGTACGCCCCCGCCGAGCCGGCACCGTTCTCGGCCAGCCACTTCTGGATCGGCACCACCGTCCAGAACGAAGCCGCGTTCGCCGCCTACTTCGACCACGACCCCGCCTACTGGTCCCTCGACGACGAGCAGATCGAGGCCTCGGCCACGGATGTCACCGGCTGCGGCTTCACCCGCGACCTCGGCGAGCGCTACCTCTACGACCCCGATCTCCTGCAGCTGATCTGGCGCCCGGACCCGGTGCCCGCTCGAGAGCTCATCGAGGAATCCGTGCCGCCCTCCGAGGCCGTCGCCCAGCGGATGCTCGGGGCCTGCATCGCACGCGGCGTCACCACCGCGAATGCCGCGTTCGCCTACGCCGACCCGACCCAGCGCATCCGGAACCCCCTGATGCTGTTCAACGACCTCCGCTACCTGGGCCTTTTCGGCCCCGCCCGGAGACCGACCCCGCCGACCACCCCTCGGCAGAAGAAACCACCGGATGAACACCCGCCGAAAGCCGCTCCGCGCGGGGGGGTGATCCCCGGGGTGAAAGCCGAGGGCTTTACCGGAACGCTCGGAGGGCCCGCTGTTTGGATGGAGAGGATCACTGGCTACGCATGTCGAAATGGAGGGTCGTCCCCCGATGGAAGCGATGAGCGCCGTTCGCACGCAGCAGCGTGCCTCGCTGGTGGCGATGATCAGCAGCGACCCGCAGCGGCTCCGCCGGCGCAGCATCTCGCTGGGCGTGCATCCGAAGGACGCCGACGACATCGCCCAGACGGCCGCGATGCGGGCCTGGCGTTCGATCGACACCCTGAAGGCCGTGGATGACGGGCGGCTCTGCGCCTGGCTCGACGTCATCGCGCGGAACACCGTCATCGACGCGCGGCGCGCCCGCCAGCTGATGCTCGTGCCCCTGGACGACGGGAGCGCCGATCCCGCGGACCCGGCGGACCTCGAGACCGACGTCGAGTCGAAGCTCGCCCTCGACCGCGCGCTGACGGAGATCAACGCCCTCCCGGCCGCTCTCCGGGTTCCGTTTCTGCTCAGCGTGATCGAGGGGCGCACCGCGGCCGAGATCGGGGCCGAACTGGGCATCACCGCGGTGACCGTGCGTCAGCGCATCACCCGAGCGCGCCGGTCGATCGCCCATCTGGCGGTCGACCAGCGCCTCGGCTAGCAACTCGGCCGGCGATCACCGAGGAGCGGTGAGCGTCCAGAGGTGATCGACGCCGCCCGCAGCGGCCACCACGGCGACGTCCTGCGTCAGGTCGGAGCGATCGAACAGCTGCGTGGCACAGGCGTGCACCCCGAAGCGCTCGAAGAACCACTGGCTGAGCGGCCGCCCCGACATGCCCTGCCAGGTGAAGAACACGCCCTGCTTCTTGTCGCGGCCCTTCCACGTCGCCTTCTCGTCGTCGCGGATCATCGCGACCGGCAGCTGGAAGGCGATCGCGCCCTCGATCTCCGCGAGGTCGGGGGTCGTGCGGGCCGCATCCCAGAAGACACGGACCACGAGCCCGGTCCCGGTGCCGCCCGGCGCCTCGAAACCGCGGTAGCCACCCACGAAGCGCGCGTCGGCGCGCTGCCACAGCGCGTGGGCGGCCGCGGCCTGCTTCTTCGCCCCGAACACCTGAGGTTCGTCGCAGAGGGAGAGGAATCCCTCCGGGGAGGTCAGCGTCGCGGCGAGGCCGTCGTAATCGGGCATGAGTCGTCCTTTCAGTGAGGGTCTTCCGATTCGGGTTCCACCGAGAAGGACCGCGCCCGACCGCAGACGTGACACGACGTGCCCGGGTCGTCGAGATGCGGTAACCTGCGACTCAGTACCGGGCGGCCCGCGGATGCCGCCTCGGATCCGCTGCCGGGGAGGCCGCCATGATCGGAATCTGGACACTGCTGCTCTCGGTCGCGACGATCCTCATCGCCGCCACGGGGGCGTTCTTCGCCTTCCGCAGCGCCAGCCGGATCGCCATCGTGCTGGGCGTCGACGCGGTGGTGCTCAGCGTCCTCGGCGTCGTGCTGAACTCGACCACCCGCGGTGAACTCGCGCTCGTCGACATCCTGATCTTCATCGCTCTCCCGCTGGCGCTCGCGGTGGCGGCAGTGATCGTCGGCCGGCGCAGCCAGCAGAGCGACCCGGGCTTCTAGAGGGTCGGCGGGCAGCGACTGGTCCGAGGTCTTTCCGCCCATCTCGTAGGATCGAAGGCATGTCCAAAGTTCTCAGCAGCCTCCCCGTCGGCGAGCGCGTCGGCATCGCCTTCTCCGGAGGTCTCGACACCTCCTGCGCGGTGGCGTGGATGCGCGAGAAGGGCGCGGTGCCCTGCACCTACACCGCCGACATCGGCCAGTACGACGAGCCCGATATCGATGCCGTTCCCGGCCGCGCGCTCGAGTACGGCGCCGAGATCGCGCGCTTGGTCGATACCAAGGCCGCCCTCGTCGAAGAGGGGCTGGTGGCGCTCGCCTGCGGTGCGTTCCACATCCGCTCCGGCGGCAAGACCTACTTCAACACCACGCCGCTCGGCCGCGCCGTCACCGGCACCCTGCTCGTGCGCGCCATGAAAGAAGACGGCGTCGACATCTGGGGCGACGGCAGCACCTACAAGGGCAACGACATCGAGCGGTTCTACCGCTACGGTCTGCTGGCCAACCCCCGTCTGCGCGTCTACAAGCCGTGGCTCGACTCCTCCTTCGTGAACGAGCTGGGCGGCCGCACCGAGATGAGCGAGTGGCTCGTCGCCCGCGGCTTCCCCTACCGCGACGCCACCGAGAAGGCCTACTCCACCGACGCCAACATCTGGGGCGCCACCCACGAGGCCAAGCGCCTCGAGGAGCTCAGCTCGGGCCTGGAGATCGTGGAGCCCATCATGGGCGTCGCCGCCTGGCGCGACGACGTCGTCGTCGAGACCGAGGTCGTGACCGTACGATTCGAAGCCGGTCGCCCGGTCGCCCTCAACGGCCAGGAGTTCCCGGATGCCGTGGCCCTCGTGCTCGAGGCCAACGCGATCGGCGGCCGCCACGGCCTGGGCGTCTCCGACCAGATCGAGAACCGCATCATCGAGGCGAAGAGCCGCGGCATCTACGAGGCCCCGGGCATGGCCCTGCTGCACATCGCCTACGAGCGCCTGCTGAACGCCATCCACAACGAGGACACCCTGGCGAACTACCACGCCGAGGGCCGCCGCCTCGGCCGCCTGATGTACGAGGGACGCTGGCTCGACCCGCAGTCGCTCATGCTGCGCGAGTCCATCCAGCGCTGGGTCGGCTCGGCCGTCACCGGAGAGGTCACGCTCAAGCTCCGCCGCGGCGACGACTACACGATCCTCGACACCACGGGACCGCACCTCAGCTACCACCCCGACAAACTCTCGATGGAGCGCGTCGGCGACGCCGCCTTCGGGCCCGACGACCGCATCGGCCAGCTCACCATGCGCAACCTCGACATCGCCGACTCCCGCGCCCGCCTCGAGCAGTACGCGGCGGCCGGCATCGTGGGCGGCGCCACCGCGGCACTCGTGGGGCAGCTCGAAGAGGGAGAGTCCGACAGCATCTTCGCGGTCGACGGCGCTCCCGTCTCGGCCGCCGAGGAGGCGCTCGAGCGGGCGACCGACGCGGCCTCCGAGGGCGCCGCCTTCGACTCCGGCACCGACTAGCGTTCAGCCGTAGCCGCACCCGCTGATTCGGCCACGGCCGTCAACGCCAGAGGGTGAGCTTCTCCGGGTTCATCATGATCCAGACCTCGGAGATGCGGGGGCCTGATGCGGCGGGCTCGCCCGCGATGCCGCGACCGGATGCGGTGGGCTGGTCGGGCGCACCCGCCTCGACCCCGAGCGTGATGACGCCCGCCACCACGCCCCCGTAAGCGAAGGTGAGCACGACACCGTCGGCCGTGACCCGCTCGGCGAGCTCGGCGTGCGGGTTCTTCTCCGCGATGCCGAGCAGGAACCGAGCCACGTTGAGGGCGCCCACCACCGGCTTCCGCGCCGCGGACACGAACCCGCCGCCGTCGGAGCGCAGCTCGACGCTCGGGTCGAGCAACGCCAGGAGTGCCGCGAGCTCTCCTCCCCCGGCCGCCGCCACGAAGGCGCGCACCACCTCGTCGTGCTGCGCGGCCGGGGCGGCGGCGGCCCGGCCCTCGCGCACATGACGGCGAGCCGACGTCGCCAGCTGGCGGCACGCATCCGATGACCGCCCCACCACCTCGGCGATCTCGCCGAACGGCACCGCGAACACCTCGTGCAGCACGAACACCACGCGCTCGGCGGGCGTGAGCGATTCGAGCACCACGAGCACCGCCGTGCTCACCGACTCGTCGAGCGTCACGCGTTCGAGTGGGTCGGCCAGGGCCACGGATACTCCTGCCGCAGCGAACATCCCCTCGCCGCGCTCCACGGGCACCGGCTCGGGCAGCCACTCGCCCACGTAGCGCTCGCGGCGCGCCCGGGCGCTGCCGAGCACGTCGAGGCAGATGCGGCTCGCGACCCGGGTGAGCCACGCGGCGGGTGAGGCGATGGCGGCGCGCTCGGCCTCGCCGAGCCCGTGCCAGCGCAGGTAGGTCTCCTGCACGGCGTCCTCGGCGTCGGCGACCGTGCCGAGCATACGGAAGGCCAGGCCGACGAGCCGCGGGCGCTCGCGCTGGAAGTCGTCGAGCCCGATCGCGGTGGTCACACCTCCAGTATCCCGTGGCGCTGCCATCCGCCGGCCCCCCGGATGCGCGGGGCGCTGCGAGGGGCGCCCCGCCTCGCGCGCACCCGACCTCACAACGGCGCTCGCTGCGTCGTCACAGCAGCATGACCATGACCGCACGCCGCATCATCCTCGCCGTCACCGCCGCCATCGGGCTCTTCGTGGGAGCCTGGGCCGCCCTCTGGCCCCGAGAGTTCTACGACGCCTTCCCGGGCCTCGGGCGCATCTGGATCGCCATCGACGGGCCCTTCAACGAACACCTCATCCGCGACGTCGGCGCGCTCTACCTGGCGCTGGCCGGCGCCAGCGTGGCGGCGATCTTCTCGCGCACCCCGGATGCCGCCCGCGCGGTGGGCGTGGCCTGGACCGTCTTCGGCATCCCCCACCTCGCCTACCACCTGGCCCACCTCGAGTCGTTGGCGCCCCTCGACGTACTGGGCAACGTCGTCTCCCTCGGCGGCAGCCTCGCCCTGGGCCTCGCGCTGCTGCTGCCCGGCCTCCGCCGCGCAGCCAGGCCCACGCCGACCACGCTCGCGGACACTCGGACCGGCGGCGCCATGCAGGGGTGACCCGCCGCAGGGCGTCACACTCGGGCGGCGACGACCACGCCCTGATTAGCATGGGCAGCATGACATGGCAGGTGCAGTACCGGGAGTTCGGCGGCCCCGAGGTGCTCGAGTTCGTGGAGGTGCCGACGCCCGCCGCGCCGGCCGGCGGCGTGGTCGTGGAGACCCGGGCCATCGGGGTGAACCCGATCGATTCCAAGCTGCGGTCGGGGCTGCGCAAGAGCAGTCCGATCGCCGCACCACGCGTTCCGGGGTCGGATGCGGCGGGCGTCGTGGTCGAGGTCGGTGCCGGCGTGAGCGACTGGGCGGTGGGCGACGAGGTGATCCTGCGCGGCGCGCACGGCGCCTACTCCACCCACGTCATCGCCTCCGCCGGGCAGCTGGTGCAGAAGCCCGCCGCCGTGGGGTGGGACGAGGCCGCGGCCATCGGCATCCCGGCCAGCACCGCCTACCAGGCGCTGCGATCCCTCGGCGTCGAGCAGGGTTCGACGCTGCTCGTGCACGGCGGGTCGGGAGCCGTCGGGCAGGCGGCGCTGCAGTTCGCCCGCGACTGGGGCGCCTCCGTCGTCGCCACGGGGAGCGAGGCCAACCAGGAGCGCCTGCGCGAGCTGGGCGCGATCCCGGTCGTCTACGGGCAAGGGCTGACGGAGCGCATCCGCGAAGCACTGAAGCATGCCGGACTGGAGGGCATCGACCGCGTGCTCGACGCCGCCGGCTCCGACGAGGCGCTCGAGGCGTCGTTCGAACTCGTCGCCGACCGCTCGGACATCGGCACGATCGTGGTGGGCGCGCGCGCCGCCGAGCTCGGCATCCGGGCGTGGGCGGGAGGCAGCCCCGTTCCGCTCACCGAGGAGGAACAGGCCCTGCGCGCCGAGGCCTACGGAGTCACCGCCGAACTGATCGAACTCGGCGAGTTCGAGGTCGAAATCGGTGCCCGCTACCCTCTGGCGGAGGCCGCAGCCGCCCAGGCCGCGAGCCTCTCGGGCGCCCACCGCGGCAAGATCATCCTCTCCCCGCTGCCCCTGTCCTGACCCCGAGGGGCCAGGACAGGGCCTTCCGACTAGAAGTCGGTGTGGCCGAGTTCGTGGTGGGGCGCGAAGCCGACGCAGGCCGTGGCCGCGTGCAGCTCGAAGACCACGATCTCGTTGCCGGTGGCGCGCAGCGCCGACCCGGGAACGTAGAGCGTCGCCTGCGGACCGCGTGACCAGTAGCGGCCGAGGTTGAAGCCGTTGACCCAGACCACGCCCTTGCCCCACGAGGTGGTGTCGAGGTAGAGGTCGGGCAGAGCACCGGATGCGCCCACCGCGCCCGCCGGCAGGTCGAACTGCCCGAAGGCGAACGACGGTCCACCGAAGGCCGCACCGGCGATGTCGGTGACCCCCGCCGAAGCCCCGCGCAGCGCATCCGCCACCGGAGTGATGTCGCCGAGGTCGAGCCCCAGCACCTCCCAGCGCAGCAGCGGCTCGCCGTTCAGCAGCGCGCCGCCGATGAGCCCCTTGGCCTCGCCGATGCGCGGGCCGTAGTTGACCCGGCCCTGGTCTTCGACGAGCAGCTCGAGCACGCCCCGGGCGTCGTCGGGCAGCGCGATCGACACGTCGTGGTGGTCGCGCGCGAGCACGCCGAGCGGCCGGCCGTCGAGCGTCACGATGGCGCGGTCGCGCACCTCGCCGAAGCTCAGCACGCCCGGCCCCGAGAGGGAGATCTCAGCGCGGTAGAGGGCGAACCCGTCCCACCGGCCGATCGCATCCATGGTGGGGAGGTGGTCGTACCAGTCCCAGGCGCCCACGAGGGGGGCGGCGGATGCCAGCCCCAGCGAACGGGTCAGGGGCGTCGTGAACGACGGCGAAGCCGGGGCGGGCGCCGGCTGTGCCGAGCCCACCACCGCACCGTGCTTCTCGAGCACCGCGCGGAACGCCCAGTACTTCTCGTTCGGGTTGCCGGCCTCGTCGAGCGGGGCGTCGTAGTCGTAGCTCGTGATGGTGGGCTGGTAGACGCCCTTGTCGTTGGCGCCGTTCGTGAAGCCGAAGTTCGTGCCGCCGTGGAACATGTAGATGTTCACGGATGCGCCGGCCGAGAGCAGGTCGTCGAGATCTGCGGCGGCCTGCGCGACCGAGGTGGTGTGGTGGTGCGCACCCCAGAAGTCGAACCAGCCGTCCCAGAACTCCGAGCACATCAGCGGACCGGTGGGCTGGTTGGCCCGGAGCGTGGCGAGGCGCTCGGTGGCGCGCGAGCCGAACGACCCGGTCTTGTGCAGGCTCGGCAGGCTGCCGTCCTGCAGCATCTGGTCGGTCGGCTGGTCGACCGTGGTGAACGGCACCGTGAGCCCGATGCGGCGGTTGAGGTCGACGAGCTTCTGCAGGTAGACCTTGTCGGAGCCGTAGGCCCCGTACTCGTTCTCGATCTGCACGAGGATGATGGGCCCGCCGCGGTCGATCTGCCGGGGCACGATCACGGGGGCGATCTGCTCGAAGAAGGTGTCGACGGCCGCCATGTACTTCGGCTCGTCGCGCCGCACGCCGACGCCCTCCTGTGCGAAGAGCCAGGCCGGCAGTCCGCCGTTGTCCCACTCGGCGCAGATGTAGGGGCCGGGGCGCACGATGGCGTACATGCCTTCGGCCGCCACGTCGTCGAGGAAACGGCCGAGGTCGAGGCCGCCGCTGAGGTCGAACTCACCCTCGGTGCGCGCGTGCGCGTTCCAGGCCACGTAGGTCTCGATGGTGTTGAGCCCCATCTCCTTGGCCTTGCGGATGCGGTCGCGCCACTGGTCGGGATGCACCCGGAAGTAGTGCAGCGCACCGGCCAGGATGCGGAAGGGTTCGCCGTCGAGGAGGAAGTGCTCCTCGCCGATCTCGAAGTCAGCCACGGGATGCCACCGTTTCGTCGGAGTGGGAAGGGTCGGATGCCGCGCCGAAGACGAAGACCGTCCAGGAGAGCGCGGGGAGAGTTGCGCCGACAAGGCTCGACGCCCCGTCGGGAGAGGGCGTGATCGTCACGCCGGCGAGCTCGCGCGGCGCCACGGGCTGCGCCGTCGCCGTGTTGCTCGTGTGGCGGTCGCCGCCTTCGGGCACGCCGAGGGTCGACGCGCGCTGCAGCCGCAGGCCGGCACCGGGCAGGACGGCCTCGAGCGCGAGATCCTCGGTGGCCGAGCGGTTCACGGCGAAGAGCGTGACGGTGCCGGAGTCGTCGACGGTCGCGACCGTGTCGAGAACCTCGACCGCGCCATATTTCGCCGTCTCGTAGAGCGGCGACGCGACCGAAGGCCGCACCACCTGCCCGGAGGCGAGCGCCGCCGTCAGCTGGAACGGGAAGAAGGTGGTCTGCCGCCAGGCGGGCCCGTTCGGCTCGCTCCGGATGGGGGCGATCACGTTCACGAGCTGAGCCAGGTTGGCCATCGAGACGCGGTCGGCGTTGCGCAGCAGCGAGATGAGCAGCGAACCCACGACCACCGCATCCGTCACCGAGTACTCGTCCTCGATGAGCCGCGGATGCGCGGGCCAGTCGCCGTTCATCACACGCGGCTTGTCGATCTCGTTCCAGCGGCGCTGGTACCAGACGTTCCACTCGTCGACGCTGATGCCCACCGGGGCCGCGCCGGTCTCGGCGGCGACCTCGTCGATGATGGCGGCGACGGTGGCGATGTAACGGTCGAGGCCGGCGCCGGAGGCGAGGAAGCTGTCGACGTCGCCGTCCCACTCCTCGTAGTACGCGTGCAGGGAGATGTGGTCGACGAGCCCCGCGGTGTGGCGCAGCACGGTGCGCTCCCACTCGCCGAAGCTCGGCATCTCGGCGTTGGAGGAACCGGCGGCCACGAGCTCGACCGTCGGGTCGATGAACTTCATCAGCCGCGCCGACTCGGCGGCGAGGCGGCCGTACTCCTCGGCGGTCTTGTGACCGATCTGCCACGGACCGTCGACCTCGTTGCCGAGGCACCAGAGACGGATGCCGAAGGGCTCGGGCGTGCCGTCGGCCGCCCGGCGCTCGGAGAGCGCGGTTCCGCCCGGGTGGTTGGCGTACTCGAGCACGTCGGCCGCCTCGGCGATGCCGCGGGTGCCGAGGTTCACGGCGTACATCAGCTCGAGCCCGGCAGCGGATGCCCAGCGGGCGAACTCGTGCAGCCCGACCTCGTTGGTCTCGACCGAGTGCCAGGCGGCGTCGAGCCGCACGGGGCGCGACGCGACCGGGCCGACGCCGTCCTCCCAGCGGTAGCCGGAGACGAAGTTCCCGCCCGGGTAGCGCGCCGTGGTGGCACCGAGCTCCTGCACGAGGGCGAGCACGTCGGCGCGGAAGCCGGCCGCATCCGCAGTGGGGTGCCCGGGCTCGTAGATGCCTTCGTAGACGCTCCGGCCCATGTGCTCGACGAAGGTGCCGAAGATGCGACGGGGAACGGGTCCGATCGCGGTGCCGGGGTCGACCTCGAGTCGTGCGTGGAGCATCCGGAGCCTTTCAAAGAGAGGGGGAGAGCAGAGAGAACGCGGCGGTCCCGGGGAACCGCCGCGTTCGCACTGAGAGGGGACTACTTGACGGTGAAGCCCTGCTGGTTGCCGTAGTCGACCAGCTGCTTCTGCCAGGTCTGCAGACCGACGTTCAGGTCGGAGTTGTTCTCGTACGCCTGGCCGACGGTGTCGCCGAAGATGCTGTTGGCGTAGACCTGGTAGGGCAGGTACTGCCATCCGGTGGGCACGTTCTTCGACGCGTCGACGAGAACCTCGTTGATCTTCTGGCCACCGAAGTAGTCAGGAGCCTGGGCGAGGAAGTCGGGCGACGAGAGCTCGGCCGTGGTGGAGGGGAAGCCGCCCGAGGCGAGGAAGACCTTGATCGACTCCGGGTCGGAGTTCAGCCAGCGCAGGAAGGCCGCGGCGAGAGCCGGGTTCTTGCTCTGCTTGAGCACGACCTGGCCGCCGCCACCGTTCTCGGCGGTCACCGGGGTGCCGTCGTAGGTGGGCATCGGGGCCACGCGCCAGTCACCGGAGGCCGCGGCCACCGAGGACTCGAGCACGCCGGGCATCCAGGCGCCGGTGAGCAGCGTCGCGATGCTGCCGTCGCCGAGGCCCTTGTACCACTCGTCGCTCCAGCCGGGGGTGGTGGAGAGGAGCTTGTTCTCGACGAGCTTGTTCCAGGAGTCGGCCCACTTCTTCGAGCCGGTGTCCTGCAGGTTGACGCTGACGTCGGTGCCGGAGGCGGTGAACGGGTTTCCGCCCGCCTGCCAGATCATCGAGGTGGCGAAGCCGGCGTCGCCGGTGTCGCTGGTGATGTACTTGGTCGGGTCGGCGGCGTGCAGCTTCTCCGCGGCGGCGATGTACTCGTCGTAGGTGGTCGGCACGGTGAGGCCGTACTGGTCGAAGACCTTCTTGTTGTAGAACATGGCCATGGGGCCCGAGTCCTGCGGCAGGCCGTAGATCTTGCCGCCGAAGGCGACCGAGCTCCAGGGGCCGGCGCTGTACTGGCTCTGCAGGTCGCCGAAGCCGTAGCCGGTGAGGTCGACGAGCGAGTCGGAGAGGGCGAACTGCGGGATGGCGTAGTACTCGACCTGGGCGACATCCGGAGCACCCGAGCCCGCGGTGATCGCGTTCTGGAGCTTCGTGTACTCGTCCTTGTTGGTGCCGGCGTTCACGAGGTTGACCGTGACGTTCGGGTAGGCCTTCTCGAAGGCGGCGACCTGGGCCTCGCCCGAGGGGGTCCAGCTCCAGTAGGTGATGGTGCCGCCGGTCTTGAGTGCGGCGTCGAGGTCGGCGGCGCTGCCGGCCGATCCGCCGGAGGTGCTGGTGCTGCCGGAGGCGCACGCGGTGAGGCTCAGCCCCACGGCCAGCGCCGATGCGGCGACGACGGCGACACGACGCAGTGCCTTCCGCTTGATGATGGAACTCATCAGTGGTCTTCCTTTCGATTTCACTTCGTTGTAAATGGGCAGGACGCCCGGGTGGGTGGGTACAGCGGGGTGTCAGTGCGCGATCGCGGGGGCGATCACGCCTTGACGCTTCCTGCGCTCAGGCCGGACTGCCAGAAACGCTGGAGGAAGAGGAAGGCCACCACGATCGGCACGATCGTGAGGAGTGCGCCGGTGATGACGAGGTTGTAGATCGGCTGCGCGGCCACACCGCTGGCCTGAGCGCTCCACTGGCTCAGACCCACGGTGAGGGGGTACCAGGTGGGCTCCGACAGCATGATCAGAGGCAGGAAGTAGTTGTTCCAGGTGGCGACCACGGCGAACAGCAGCACCGTCACGATGCCGGGCATCAGCAGCCGCAGCGAGATCGTGAAGAAGGTGCGGAACTCGCTCGCCCCGTCCATCCGGGCCGCTTCGAGCACCTCGGTGGGAACCGCATCCACCGCGTAGGTCCACACCAGGTAGAGGCCGAAGGGGCTGATCAGCGACGGCAGGATGACGGCCCATGGCGTGTTCGTGAGGCCGAGCTGGCTGAACATGAGGAACGTCGGCACCGCGAGCGCGGTTCCCGGGATGGCGACGGCGCCCAGCACCACCGCGAACACGGCCTTGCGGCCCGGGAAGTTGAACTTGGCCATGCCGTAGCCCGCCAGGGTGGCGAGCAGTGTGGCGCCGCCGGCGCCCACCACCACGTACATCAGCGTGTTGCCGAACCACTGCACGAAGATGCCGTCGCGGTAGGTCAGGGTCTCGTAGATGTTCTGGAAGAGGTTGAAGTCTTTTCCGAACCACAGGCCGAAGCTCGAGAACAGGTCGTCCTGCGACTTGGTGGCGTTGATGATGAGCCAGAGCAACGGGATGATCGAGTAGATCACGAAGACCGCCATGACGATCGTGAGCACGATCGACTTACGCTGGCGCTTCTTCGGGTTGGTGGAGCTCTGCACGTAGTTCAGGCGGCGCGGCTTGCGGCGCACGGGGGCGTCTGTAGGGCCGGCGGGCACGGATGTTGCGGCGCTCAACTCAGCGCACCTCCTGTCGGGAACCGCGCAATTGCACGATGTAGGCGATGACCGCCGTGATGATGCCCATCACGATCGCGACGGTGGCCGAGTAGTTGAACTGCTGGCCGGCGAACGAGAGGTTGTAGGCGTACATGTTCGGGGTGAAGTAGCTCGAGATCACGTTCGGCGCGAGGTTCTTCAGCAGGTTCGGCTCGTTGAAGAGCTGGAAGCTGCCGATGATCGAGAAGATGGTGGCGATCACGATCGAGCCGCGCAGGGCCGGGATCTTGATGCCCGAGATGATGCGGAACTGGCCGGCTCCGTCGATCTCGGCCGCCTCGTAGAGCTCGGTGGGGACCACCTTGAGCGCCGCGTAGAAGATGAGCATGTTGTAGCCCATGAACTCCCAGGTGACGATGTTGCCGATCGACGCCAGGATCCACTCCGAGGAGAAGGGCTGGAAGAGGTCGAAGCCGATGAACTTGTTGAGCGAGCCGGTGAGGCCGAACTGGTTGCCGTAGATGAATCCCCAGATCAGCGCGGCGACGACGCCGGGAACCGCGTAGGGGAGGAAGATCGCGATGCGGAAGAAGCCGCTGCCGTGCAGGCGCAGGCTGTCGAGGGCGAGGGCTGCCACCAGCGAGAGCACCAGCATGATGGGCACCTGCACCAGCAGGAAGAGGGTGACGCGGAACAGGGACTCCCAGAACTTCGAGTCCTGGAACAGGGTGACGTAGTTGCTGAGGCCGACGAAGCCCGAACCACCGACGAGCTGCTGACGGAAGAGGGTGAGGACGATCGCGTACACGACGGGAGCGACCAGGACGCCGAGGAAGACGATCATGAAGGGGCCGACGAAGCCCCATCCGCGCCAGTCGCGCTTCGCGCGGCGCTTCGGCCGCGCCGTGGTGACTGCGATAGACGCCATCGTCACTCCTCTTCGTTGAAAAACAGTTCATCATGTTTACGTCAACATGAACGAAGTGAGCATAACATGTTGGCGTAACCATGCAAGTGCCCGTGCGGCATTGACCACTCCAGGGAGAACTGTGAGCGAAACGCTCCAAACCGATGAGAGACGACGACGTCCTCCGTCGATGGCCGATGTGGCCCATCACGCCGGGGTGTCGTCGCAGACCGTCTCCCGCGTGTCGAACGGCCTGTCCAACGTCGACGAGTCCACGAGGCAGCGCGTGCTCGATTCGATGCAGACGCTCGGCTACCGGCCCAACGGGGCCGCCCGGGCGCTCAAGAGCGGTCGTTTCAACACCATCGGCGTCATCATGTTCACCCTGGGAACCCTGGGCAACATGCGCACCCTGGATGCGATCGCCACCGAGGCGGCCAAGGCCGACTACTCACTGACGCTCATCCCCCTCCCCGACCCGACGCTCGGCGCGGTGAGCGGGGCCTACCGCCGGCTCAGCGACCAGGCGGTCGACGGGGTGGTCATCGTGTTCGAGGCCGCGCTGCTCGACAAGGGGGACATCACTCTGCCGCCGGGGCTGCCCGTCGTGGTCATCGACTCCAACTCTGGCTCGGGCTACCCGGTCGTCGACACCGACCAGGCCGAGGGCGCCCGCAAGGCCACCGAGTACCTGCTCTCGCTCGGGCACCGCCAGGTGTTCCACATCGCCGGCCCCCCGACCTCGTTCTCGGCCGTGCACCGCATCGAGGCGTGGCAGGCTACTCTGCTCGAGGCCGGCATCACTCCTCCCCCGGTGCTCCACGGGGACTGGACCACCGAGTCGGGCTACCGGCGCGGGCTGGAACTCGGGCGCCGCGACGACGTGACGGCGATCTTCGCCGCGAACGACCAGATGGCGCTCGGCGTGCTGCGCGCCCTGCACGAACTCGGGCGCGACGTACCGGGCGAGGTGAGCGTGGTGGGCTTCGACGACATGGAGGAGGCGCACTCCTTCTGGCCGCCACTGACCACCGTGCGGCAGAACTTCGCCGACGTCGGCCGCGTGGCCATGGCGAATCTCCTCACCCAGATCTCGGGCGAGCGCGGGGTCGCCGGCACCACCACGGTGTCGACGGAGCTCGTCGTGCGCGACAGCACGGGGCCCGCGCCCCGCTGACCCGGCCCGCGCCGCGTTGTGCGGCGGCGCAACGGGCGCTGAACACGCGAAGACCGGGCGGCCCCTCGAGAGGGACCGCCCGGTCTTGTCGTCTCCGGGTGCCGTTCGGGGTCAGCCCACGCGGCGGCGGCGGATGACCACCGCACCTCCCGCGATCGCCGCGAGAGCGCCGAGGGCCACGAGCAGCAGCAGGATGCCGTCGGCACCCGTCTGCGGCAGCGACCCGGCGTCGCCCGAACCGGAGCCCGCGGCATCCGCCACCGGCACCGCCGTCACCCCGCCGGCCTCGACGACCACCGCGACCGAGGCGAGCTCGGTGCCGCCCATCGTGAGCACGAGGTGGTGGGTGCCCGCGGTGGCGTCCGCGGGAACGACGCCCGAGAGGGCGAGGCTTCCGTCGGCGGCCACGGTGCCGCTCGCGAGCTGCACCACGTCGGAGTGGAACTCGAACGCGATCTGGGCGCCCGCGGTGGCTTCGCGGATGTTCGCCGTGACGGTCTGGCCCGGCTTCACGATGGCTCCGTCGGTCACCGCGGCGCCCGAGGCGTCGGTGAAGGCGAAGGTCGAGCTGCCCGGCGTTCCGGGGTTTCCGCCCGGGTCGCCGGGGTTGCCGCCGGGGTTGCCCGGGTCGACGTCCGCGGCCTGCACGACGACGCCCTCCGACGAGGCCGGCTGCGAGGCCGTGTAGCCCACGGCGCCCGACGGCGCCGACGCCGTCACCGTTACGGCGACCGAGTGCGACACGTCGGCGGCGCCGAGCAGGTAGCTGCCCGTCGTCGCGCCGTCGATCGGGGTGCCGTCACGCGTCCAGACGAAGGCGAGCTGCGCATCCGCCGGGTCGGTCACGGCCGCCGCGGTGAGCGTCTGCCCCGCCTTGGCCACGCCCGACACGGTCGGCGTCTGGAGCACCACGGTGCGCGAGAACGTCACCGAGTACTCCTTCACCGTCGTGCCGTCGGCGGCGGTCACGGTCACGGTGGCCGTGGGCGACGCCTCCGTCGCCTGCACCACCGACACGCGCGCTGCGGTGTCGACGGCGACTGCCGCCACCACCGGCAGACGCGATCCCGCCACGGCCACCGAGTAGGAGCCCTGCGCCGCGTCGAAGCCGGGGACGGATGCTCCGTCGGCCGACAGCGCCGCGAGCGACGCCTCCGTGGAGACCCCGGCCGCCTTCGCGTAGACCTCGACCTCGGAGACCACCATGTGGGTGTTCGCCTTCGCCGTCAGCACCGCGCGCACCTGCGTGGCCTGCACCCCGCCGAGGTCGACGTCGACGACGGGTGCCTTGCCGTCGGACGGCGTCGCCACCACGATCGGCGTCGCCGTGGCCGGCACCCACGCGCCGGCCGGCGTCTGGTACTCCACCGAGAGGGCGTCGGGCCAGCTGAGCGTCGAGCCGTCCTTGTAGAAGTACAGCTTCACGTGGTCGACGACCTTGGTCGCGCCGAGGTTGTAGCTCAGGGTGTCGGAGAGCGGCTTGTTCGTGCTGCGCCAGTTCGACCAGCCCTTGTCGTCGATCACCCGGTTGCGGGTGCGATCGACGGGGTAGCCGCTCTCGGTGGAGGTGGCCGTGGCCGTGGTGGTGGCATCCGGCGCGATGTTCGTCGACACCGGGGTGGTGAGGATGACCGACAGCTTCGCCGCGAGCGGCGCCGCAGCCGGGTCGTTCGACACGGCCGAGCCCGTCACGGTGACGACCCCGGTCGACGCGAACGAGGCATCCGTCACGCCCGACCAGTCCCAGGTGACGGCCGCGGGATAGCTCGTCGAGCTCGCCCCGATGCGCGCCGGAACCGTGGTGGGCGCACTCGCCGCGAGCGCCGACAGGGGCACCCCGGCGTAGCTCGTCACCGACACCGGATCGGTGGTGGTGAAGCCGCCCACCTCGACGGTGGCCGTGGCGTTCGTGAACGCGGTGCCGAACAGGTCGGTTCCCGAGCCCTGCACCGTGACGGTGCCCGCCTGGTTCCAGTCGATGCCCTCGGTGTTCCAGGTGACGGCCGTGGCGACGCCGGCGCCGCTGCGGTACTGCGGCACGACGGTGCCGGGCAGGGTCGGGGCGATGCCCGCGACGGTGTTCACCGAGACCGGGGCGAAACCGGTGAGGGCGGTGTCGCGGAAGCTCCAGGACTGGTTCGCCCCGTTGTTCGAGTCGTACACGTTGACCGGCGATCCCTCGGCGGTGGCCTGTCCGGGCACCTCGAGTGCCTTCGGCAGCGCGCCGTTCACGAGCGACCAGCTGGAGCCGTTCGTGGTGGTGAGGATCCACTGGCTCGACGCATCCGCCGCCGCCTGCTCCGGCGTCTGGTCGCGCAGCACGACTCCCGCCGAGGTGGCGGCGAGGACCTTGCCGTTCGCGCTCGTGAGCACGTAGCGCTCGTGGTTCGTGCCGCCGCCGGTGAGCTGCTTCACGGTCCAGAGCTGGCTCGCCGCGTTGCCGAGGGTGGTGGCGTTGATGGTCGCGCCCGGGGTCGCGCCGGTGGCGACGGCCGTGTTCGGGGTGAGCGTCTTGCCGCTCTGCGATCCGACGATCTGGTACTTGTGGCCGTCGACCAGGGGGGCAGCGGTGTCGGCGACGCCGCTCACGCCCGAGATCACGAAGGTCGACACCGACTTGGCCGGCACCGTGACGACCGCGGTCTTCGAGGCCGCGTCGACGCGAACGGATGCGCCCTGCACGAGAGCGTTCTTCGTCACGTCGTCGGCGGGCGACTCGGTGGTCACGATCGGGGTCAGGGTGGCTCCCGGCGCGATCGTTCCGAACTTCGACAGGTCGACCGTGATGGTGCGGGCCGTGGAGTCGGGGTTCGCGTGCACCAGGGTCACGCCGGTGCCGTCGGCCGTGACGGCCGTCGTGGTCTGCGTGTTGGTGGACGGGATGATGTGGTCACCCGGGTGGATGTAGTGCGTGAAGTTGCGGATGGTGTTGTACTTCGCGTTGGTCTGCACCTTGCACGAGGGGTCGGCGTCGTGGTCGGCGAGCCGGCGCACCGAGTTGCCGTCGGCGTTGCAGTCGAAGTCGATCTGCACCGAACCCCAGTTGAGCTTCTCGACCTTCTGCATGTTGTAGGCGTCCTCGACCGGCTGCCAGAGCACCCAGGCGCTCGGCTCCAGTTCACGCAGGTCGTCGGTGATGCGCGCCGCGACGCCCAGGCCGTTGTTGATGTTGGTCTGGTTGTTGACGCCCGAGCCGTCCCAGTCGCCCTCGATCTCGCTCATCCACAGGTCTTTGCCCGCGGTCTTCGCGATGTCGCGCGCGACGGTGCGGCCGCTCGTGCCATAGGTGTGCACGTTGAGCTGCGACACCTCGGACTTGGCCTCGGCCGACCAGCCGTTCCAGTCGGTGGCGAAGATGCTGGGGTTGGTCTCGTCCATCGCCGAGATGATGGCGTCGGTGGTGGTCGAGTCCTTCGCGAGTTCGGCGGAGAGGGCCTTGATCACCTGGTCCTGCAGCGCAGGGCCCATGTGGGCGCCCTCCTGACCGCCCTGCTTGGGCCAGCCGGTGGAGGAGTCGATGGTGGTGCCCCAGTAGTTGGTGTTCGGTTCGTTGAAGGGGTCGATCGAGTCGAAGCTGATGCCCTCCTGCGCCTCGACCGACTGCACCACGGTCTTGAGGTAGGTGACGTAGTCGGCGATGCTCGAGGTCTTCAGCTGGTCGGTGCTCGAGTTGGTGCCGCCCGAGACGAAGCCGCTCTGGGTCATGAAGTAGGGCGGCGAGTTGCTGAAGGCCTCCCACTTGGTGATCTTGTCCTTCAGCTGGCTCACCCACCAGCGCTGGGTCTGGTCGGCGGTGAAGTCGTACGAGGCCGGGTCGTCGGCACGCCAGGCCGCCGCGTAGCGGTCGCGGTCGGCGTAGTTCGAGGTGATGGCGCCCTGGCTGTCGGTGGCGGCGAGGTCGGGGTTCCACCAGCCGTCGACCGCCGCGCCCTGACGCAGGTACGGCGGCACGTCGGAGGCGTTGCCACCGCCGATGTTGTAGCGGGCGATGTTGAGGTTCAGCCCGTCTTCGCCGAAGACCTTGTCGAAGAGCTCCTGGCGCACAGCCGGCGGGTAGTCGCCGGTGGCGTTGGCGAACCAGACCAGGCTCGTGCCCCAGCCCTCGAAGGCGTCGTTCTGATAGGCGGGATTGGGGGTGATGGTGACGGGTGTTCCGGTCGCGGCGGAGGCCGGTGCGGAGGTGAATCCGCCGAGGCCGCCGGTGAGTGCTGCTGCACTCATCGCGATCGCTGTGAACCCCGCCAACGCGCCCGTTCGGGCTCGTGACGACAGTGTCATGGGGGTGGTGCCTTTCCTCCATTGGAAAGCAGCCGGAATCATCCGACCGCGAGTGTTTACGTCAACATGTTGGCAGAAGCGGGAATGGTGACGCAAACATTTTTCTTCTGCTGTCGACTTCGCGACGTGTCATGATCGTCTGGGCGCCGTTGTCGCGCCCCGCGCATCCGTTCTGGAAGGACTCCCTCGATGACCGCCGAGAGCTACCTCGCCGATTCCACCCGCTACGACCGGATGCCCTACAACCGCTCGGGCCGCAGCGGCCTGAAACTCCCCGCCCTCTCCCTCGGCCTCTGGCACAACTTCGGGCACGAACGCGCCCTCGACACCCAGCGCGGCATCCTGCGCCGCGCCTTCGACCTCGGCATCACGCACTTCGACCTCGCGAACAACTACGGCCCGCCCGCCGGCTCGGCCGAGACGAATTTCGGTCGCGTGTTCGCCGAAGACCTCCGCCCCTACCGCGACGAGATCATCGTGTCCTCGAAGGCCGGCTACCACATGTGGCCCGGCCCCTACGGCGAATGGGGTTCGCGCAAGAACCTGCTCGCCTCGCTCGACCAGTCGCTCGCGCGCACCGGCTTCGACTACTTCGACATCTTCTACTCCCACCGCTTCGACCCCGAGACGCCGCTCGAGGAGACCATGGGGGCGCTCGCCACCGCGGTGACCTCCGGCAAGGCGCTCTACGTGGGCGTGTCGAACTACTCCCCCGAGGCCACCCGCGAGGCCGCGCGCATCCTGGCGACCCACGGCATCCCGCTCACCATCCACCAGCCCTCGTACTCGATGTTCAACCGGCACATCGAGAACGGGCTGCTGCCCGTGCTCGACGAGGTGGGCGCCGGCTCGATCGTGTTCTCACCCCTGCAGCAGGGGCTGCTCACCGACCGCTACCTCGACGGCACCGTGCCCGAGGGCTCGCGCGCGGCGACCTCGCACTTCCTCTCGGCCGACCGCATCGAGGACACCTACCTCTCACGCGCCCGGGCGCTCAACGACATCGCCGCATCGCGCGGGCAGACGCTCGCCCAGCTCGCGCTCACCTGGGTGCTGCGGCACCCGCAGGTGACGAGCGCTCTGATCGGCGCGTCGAGCTTGGCACAGCTCGAGCAGAACGTGGCGGCCCTGGATGCGGCGCCGCTGACCCCCGAGGAGATCGCGGCCATCGAGCCCTACGCCGTCGACGGCACCGCCCGCGGCTAGAAGGTGACGTCGGCCGCGTCGGTGACCGCGGCCGTGCGGCCGGGGGCGGACTGGAAGCTCCAGTAGAGATTGGTGTGTGCGATGACCGCCGGCGTCGGCGGCGCGCCCCACGCACTCTTGTCGCCGGCCGTGTGGGCGTCGCCCACGAGGGTCACGTCGTAGCCGCGCGCGAAGGCGCCGTGGATGGTGGAGCGGATGCACGCATCCGTCTCCGCCCCCGCCACCACGAGCCGCCCGACGCCGGCGCCGGCGAGCACCTCTTCGAGCTCGGTGCCCTCGAAGGCGTCGCCGTAGTGCTTGTGCACCGTGGGCTCGGAATCCGGATGCGCGAGCGCGGCCACGTACTCCCACTCGGGCGTGCCGGCGACCAGGCCCTCGTCGGAGTGCTGCACCCACACCACCGGCACCCCCTCGGCGCGGGCGCGGGCGACTAGCCCGCCGATGCGCTCCACCACCTCGTCGGCGCGGTAGGCCCCGCCCACCACCTCGTTCTGCACGTCGATCACCACGAGCGCCGTGTTCGGCCGCCCCTCGAGTGTCGTCATCGCCCTCTCCTCCGTCTGGTGGCGCGCCCGGCGGCGCGTCACGGCCATCGATCGCCCCGAGCGTACGCCGCCCCTCCGACACCGGCCAGCGCCGATCGATCTAACTTGCACAGTTGTGTGCAAGTTAGTAGAGTGAGGGTCATGTCCACGACCCTGAGTGCTGCGCGAAGCCCGCGGAAGGACGCGCTCGAGAACCGGGAGGCGATTCTCGAGGCGGCCGCCGTGGTGTTCCGGCGCGATGCGGAGGCGTCACTCGACGCCGTCGCCGCCGAGGCCGGGCTCTCGCGGCGCTCGATCTACGGGCACTTCGCCTCGCGCGACGAGCTGCTCGCCGAGCTGCTCACCCGGGGCGGCGCCCGCATCTCCGCGGCCCTCGGCGGCGTGCAGCACGACGACCCCCGCATCCACCTCGCCCTGATCGGCGCCGCCCTGTGGACCGAGGTGCAGCAGGTGCGCGTACTCGCGCAGTTCGCGGTGCACGGCCCGCTCGAGAAGACGGTGGCGGCCGCGCTCGCACCGGTGCGCGCCTCCGTGCGCCTCGCCACCCGAGGCGGGGTCGAGGGCGGCTGGTTCCGCGCCGACGTGCCGCTCGAGACGCTCGCCCGGCTCATCGAAGAGGCCGCCATCGCGGTGCTCGACGAAGCCGTGCGCGCCGACCTCACCGAGGGCGAGGGCCGCCGGCTCGTGATGTCGGTCGGACTGTCGGTCGCCGGGCTCTCGTGGCGCGACGCCGACGCGGTGCTCGCCGCGCATCCACAGCTCTCCGGCGAACCCGTGCCGGTCATCCCCACCTCCCCCACCGCAGAAAGCAGTCCGGCATGAGAATCGTCGCCACCTCGGTCAGCAAGGGCCCGAACGGCATCCCGCTGCCCGAGCGCACGGTCGCCTACGAGACCGGCAGCGTCACCCTGGCCGAGGCCGAGGTGGGCGACCAGCCCACGGTGCTCGCCCTCATCCTGAGCGGGCGGATGCACGCCGACTCCGGCACCGTCACCCTCGACGGCGCCGCAGACCCGGGCCTCCTGCAGGAGCGCGTAGCCCTCGTCGACGCCCCCGGCGTCAGCGAGCCCGCCGCCGACCTGAGCCTCCGCGCCGTGGTCAAGGAGGAGCTGATGTACGCCGGCCGCTCCACCTCGCGCGCCTACATCGACGCGACGCTGGCCGAATGCGGTGCCGAAGGCCTCGCCGGCGAGCGGATGGGCGACATCCCCGCCGCCGTGCGCGTTCGCCTGCTCGCCGAGCTCGCGGCCTCGCGCCCTGGCGTGCAGGGCCTCGTGATCACGAGCCCCGACCGCCACGGCGGCAACCCCCGCGACTGGCTCGCCGTCGCCACCGAGCTGGCCGGCCGCGACTTCGCCGTGGCCGTCGTCTGCGGCGAGGCCGCCAC
>SCNI01000028.1 GCA_005502775.1 Microbacteriaceae bacterium 3FA27C10 | reverse complement strand
GCACCTCTCGGAGGGAACGGTGCGCAACCACCTCTCGAGCGCGATCGGCAAGACCGCGGGCCGCAACCGGGCCGACGCCGCCCGCATCGCGGAGGAGAACGGCTGGCTCTGACCCGGCCCGCCCCCAAAACGACGGAGGTTCCGGGCGAAACGCGCAGGCGACGGAGATTGCACCGGCGCGGCGCGCGCAGACTCCGTCGTTCCGGAGCGCGAATCGCCCGAGTGACCGGGCTTATTGTGAATTATTCGTAATAACGGCTAGCGTCGGAGCATGACCTCCGAGCCCGCCGAGAGCATCCGAACCGCGGGCCTCCGGGTGACCGCGCAGCGGCTCGCAGTGCTCGGGGCCCTCGACGGGATGCCGCACGCCGACACCGAGGCGCTGCATCGGGCCGTTCGCCGCACGCTGCCCGGCATCACGCTGCAGTCGGTGTACGTGGTGCTCGGCGCACTCACCGAGGCGGGCCTCATCCGCCGCATCGAGCCGGCCGGCTCGCCCGCACTCTACGAGCGCCGCATCGGCGACAACCACCACCACGCCATCTGCTCGCGCTGCGGCGCCGTGCAGGACGTCGACTGCGTGGTCGGGCATGCCCCGTGCCTGCACCCCTCCGACGCGGCCGGCTTCGCCGTCCAGACCGCCGAGGTCACCTTCTGGGGGCTCTGCCCGGCCTGCCAGAACGCCTGAGACACACCTGACCAGAATCACGCACACGAAACCGAGGAGACACACACGAGCATGACGGACTACACCACCACGAACTCCGGCGCCCCCGTCGCGAGCGACGACCACTCGCAGAGCGTCGGCGCCGACGGCGTCATCCCCCTGCACGACCACTACCTGGTCGAGAAGCTCGCCCAGTTCAACCGCGAGAAGGTGCCGGAGCGCATCGTGCACGCGAAGGGCGGCGGCGCGTTCGGCACCCTCGAGATCACCGACGACGTGTCGGCCTACACCCGCGCGGCGCTCTTCCAGCCCGGCGTGACCACCGAGGCGCTCGCCCGCTTCTCCACCGTCGCCGGCGAGCAGGGCTCGCCCGACACCTGGCGCGACCCCCGCGGCTTCGCGCTGAAGTTCTACACCACCGAGGGCAACTACGACCTGGTCGGGAACAACACGCCGGTGTTCTTCATCCGCGACGGCATCAAGTTCCCCGACTTCATCCACTCGCAGAAGCGCCTGCCGGGTTCGCACCTGCGCAACAACGACATGCAGTGGGACTTCTGGTCGCTCAGCCCCGAGAGCGCCCACCAGGTGACGTGGCTGATGGGCGACCGCGGCCTGCCGGCATCCTGGCGCCACATGGACGGCTTCGGCTCGCACACCTACCAGTGGACCAACCTCGCAGGCGAGCGCTTCTGGGTGAAGTACCACTTCAAGACCAACCAGGGTATCGAGATCCTCAGCCAGGAGCAGGCCAACCAGATCGCCGGAGAGGACGCCGACTTCCACATCCGCGACCTCGGCGAGGCCATCGACCGCGGCGACTTCCCGAGCTGGACCCTGTCGGTACAGATCATGCCCTACGAGGACGCAAAGAGCTACCGCTTCAACCCCTTCGACCTCACGAAGGTGTGGCCGCACGGCGACTACCCGCTGCACCGCGTCGGCACCCTCACCCTCAACCGCAACCCCCAGAACTACTTCGCCGAGATCGAGCAGGCCACCTTCGCGCCGTCGAACTTCGTTCCCGGCATCGCGGCGTCGCCCGACAAGATGCTGCTCGCCCGCATCTTCAGCTACGCGGATGCGCACCGCTACCGCGTGGGCACGAACCACGCGCAGCTGCCGGTGAACGCGCCGCACGCGGCCGAGGTGCACAGCTACTCGAAGGACGGCGCCTCCCGCTACGCCTTCAACCCGCCGTCGACGCCGGTGTACGCCCCGAACTCGGTGGGCGGCCCCGCCGCGTCCGCCGAGGCCGCGGGCGACACCCCCGGCTGGCAGAACGACGGCGAGCTGCAGCGCACCGCCGCCACCCTGCACGCCGAGGACGACGACTTCGGCCAGGCCGGCACGCTCGTGCGCGAGGTCCTCGACGACGCCGCGCGGGAGCGTCTGGTGAACAACATCGCAGGGCACGTCGGGCAGGTGACGGTGCCCGAGATCAAGGCGCGCGCCATCCAGTATTGGAAGAACGTCGACCAGACCCTCGGCGAGCGCGTGGAGGCCATCGTCTCGGACGGCGGGATCGACGCGGCGGCGGCCCCGCCGAACGCCGCGGGCCTGAACCGCGAAGGCGAAGCGGACGTGAAGCTCACCGTCTGAGCCTTCGTCCGGCAACACCGGTGCCGGGTCGTCCTCCTCGGAGGGCGGCCCGGTTCGCCGTCAGCCGGCCGCGGCGTCGCGGGTGCGCAGCTCGGCGTCGATCATCGGCTGCAGCCACTCGAAGCGCAGGGCGAGCGCGCCGTCGGGCGCCATGGCCGGGTCGGTCACCAGCGCCGAGACCCGCACCGACAGGCTCTCGAGGTCGGCCGCGCTGAGCTCCGGCAGGCCGAGATCCTCGTGGCCGGCCGAGAGCGCGAGCCTCGACAATTCCCCTTCGTGCATCCGAACCTCCACGTGCCTGTTCAGGCTGACTCGTCGTCTGGGAGCCGGTCCACGTGGAGTGCAGGCTAACACCCGAGCCTGCCAATGTGCCGGTACGGATAGGCAACGCGCGCGCCTGCGCGTACGGTTGCACAGACTCGCACCTTGTGAGAGCGGCTCCGTGCTACGGAGATTCAGGGGGGCTTTCCATGCAAAGCCACAACAATCACCAGAACCATCGACGATCCCTCACTGTCCGGCTGGGTGCCGGAACCGTGACCGGTCTCGCCGCGTTCGCCATCGCGGCGCTGGCGGCGCCACCGGCCGGAGCCATCGGCACCACCGTGGGTCTCGGCACCGCCGCGAGCTACTCGGTGCTCGGCGGCCAGGCCGTCACCAATACGGGCCCGAGCGTGCTCTCGCGCGGAATCGGCGTGAGCCCGGGATCCGCCATCAGCGGCTTCCCGCCCGGCATCGTGCTCGGCGCGAGCCACTCCGCCGACGCAGCCTCCCTGCAGGCGCAGAGCGACCTCACAACGGCGTACGACGCGGCCGCAGGGCAGGCGAGCGACGCCACCGTCACCGGCGACCTCGGCGGCCTCGTGCTGACGCCGGGTGTCTATACCGCAGCGAGCTCGATCGGCCTCACCGGCCCCCTGACCCTGGATGCGCAGGGCGACCCGGACGCGGTGTTCGTCTTCCAGATCGGCTCGGCCCTCACCACGGCCACCTCGTCGAGCGTCGTGCCCGTCAACGGCGCCCGCAGCTGCAACGTGTTCTGGCAAGTCGGCAGCTCGGCCTCGCTGGGGACGAGCACCTCGTTCGTGGGCACCATCATGGCGCTCACCTCGATCACGCTCGACTCCGGCGCCACAGTCGACGGCCGCGCACTCGCGCGGAACGGGGCGGTGACGCTGCAGAACAACGTGTTCACCGGCAGCGACTGCGCCACCACGCCGCCGACCAGCCCGCCGTCCACCACGACGCCGACGACACCGCCCACCACAGGCCCCGGCGGCGGCGGATCGGGTGGCGGCGGAACCGGTGGCTCCGGTGACACTGGATCCGGCGGCGGCACGGGTGTGACGCCTCCGGATACGACGGCCACCGGCCTCACCGGCTCCTCGACGGGCAGCGGCAACGGCAACGGCCGAACAGGCACTCTCGCCGCGACCGGGGCTCCGGATGCGCGCCTGCCGCTCGCCGCGACCGCCGCGACCCTGCTGCTCGGCTCGGCCCTGCTTCTCGCCGTCCGGCGACGCCGCACGGCCTCCCGCCCGCACTAGAGCACCCTCTGAAGGCCCGGCCGGGGCACCACGCCCCTGGCCGGGCCTTCGGCGTTCGGCGGGCGCTCGGGGAGCGCTAGCGGCCGCCCGCCTCGATGGCGGGGATGGCGGCGGTGTCGGCGCCCTCGAGGAACTCGGTGAGGCGCACCACCTCGGCGCTCTCGCCGATGCCCTCGGCGGCCCGGCGCAGCATGTAGAGCGCCAGAAGCACGCCGTGGTTGCCTTCGTGCGACCACGGCACCGGGCCCTGGCCGCGCCAGCCCGCCTTGCGAAGGGCGTCGAGGCCGCGGTGGTACCCCACACGCGCGTAGGCGTAGGACGCGACGATCTCGCCGCGGTACCAGGCACGGTCGGCCAGAGTGGCCCAGGCGAGCGAGGAGGTGGGGAAGTCCTTCACCGTGGCCTCGAGCACCTCGTCGACGTCGAAGCCGACGGCGCGGGAGAGAGCCTCCTTCACCTCCGGCTCGTCGGGCAGAAGGGTTTCCGGGAGTCCGAGGAGATTCGTGCTGCTCATGCTCCGATCGTACGGCCACCCGGCGCCGCACCCCACCCCAGGCAACGCGGCGACCCGTGGGTTAGGCTGCCCTCACCATGACGACGAACCTCACCCGCCCCACCCGGCCGCAGACCACCGTGCAGGTGATCGAACGGCAGACCCTCAGTCCGCATCTCGTGCGGCTCGTGCTGGGCGGCGGCGACTTCGAGGGCCCCGCCTTCGACGCCGTGGCCGGCAGCCCCTTCACCGACAGGTACGTGAAGCTCTTCTTCGCCAAGCCCGAGCTCGGGCTCGAGCCGCCCTATGACCTGGAGGCGCTCCGAGAGACCCTCGACCCGGCCGACCTCCCGGTGACGCGCACCTACACCGTGCGCTCGGTCGACACGGCAGCCCGCACCATCTCGCTCGACTTCGTGGTGCACGGCGACGAGGGGCTCGCGGCTCCCTGGGCGCGCTCCGCCGAGCCCGGCGATCGCATCACCTTCCGCGGCCCGGGCGGCGCCTACGCCCCCGACACGGATGCCGACTGGCACCTGTTCGCCGGCGACCTCTCCGCCCTCCCGGCCATCGCCTCCGCCCTCGAGGCCCTGCCCGCTCACGCGACCGGCCTCGCGTTCGTCACCGTCGAGAACGACCACGACGTCCTCGCGCTCGACGCCCCCGAAGGCGTCACCGTGAACTGGCTCGTCCGCGACGCGGCGGATGCCGCCGAAGATCCCGACCCCACGGGAGACCTCGCCCGCGCCCTGGCCGCGGAGCCCTGGCCCGTGGGCCGGCCCCAGATCTTCGCCCACGGCGAGCGCGAGTCGATGAAGGCCCTGCGCGCCCTCTTCTCCGCCCGCGGCATCACTCGCGACCAGCTCTCCCTCTCGGGCTACTGGGCCCTCGGGCGCACCGAGGACCGCTTCCAGGCGGAGAAGCGCGAGCCGATCGGGAGGATCGAGCCGGTCTAGCGGGCGTTGTCGTCGCCCGTGTCGGCCGTGGCAGCCGCATCCGTTCCCCCCGGGGCGAAGGGGAGGCCGGCGCTGCCCACGACGTCGGGCATGTCCTCGCCGTGGGCACGGGTGTATGCCCGGTGCGCGACGCGCTCGTCGTCCATCCGCTGCGAGAGCCCGGCGTAGGCCACGCGCAGCGCCGGCACCCGGTTGACGACGTCCATCACGAGCCGGAAGCGGTCCAGGTCGTTGAGCATCAGCATGTCGAACGGCGTGGTCGTGGTGCCCATCTCCTTGAAGCCGCGCACGTGGATGTTCGCGTGGTTCGTGCGCCGGTAGGTGAGCCGGTGGATCAGCGACGGGTAGCCATGGAACGCGAAGATCACCGGCTTGTCGCGGGTGAACACCGCATCGAAGTCGTCGGAATCGAGGCCGTGCGGATGCTCCGCGCTGTCCTGCAGGCGCATCAGGTCGACCACGTTGACGAAGCGCACCGCGAGCGACGGGATCTCGCGCGCGAGGATCTGCACCGCCGCCATCGCCTCGACCGTCGGGATGTCGCCCGCGCACGCCACCACCACGTCCGGCTCCGACCCCTCCCGCTCGGTGCCGGCCCACTCCCAGACGCTGAGTCCGCGCGCGCCGTGCGCCCGCGCCTCGTCGAGCGAGAGCAGGGTGGCGGTCGGCTGCTTTCCGGCCACGATCACGTTCACGTAGTCGCGCGTGCCGAAGCAGTGCTCGGCGGTCACCAGCAGGGTGTTCGCGTCCGGCGGCAGGTACACCCGCACGACGCTCGCCTTCTTGTTCACCACGTGGTCGAGGAAGCCCGGATCCTGGTGCGAGAAGCCGTTGTGGTCCTGCCGCCAGACATGGGAGGAGAGCAGATAGGTGAACGAGGCCACCGGCCGCCGCCACTCCACGTGGGCGCTGGACTCGAGCCACTTCGCGTACTGGTTGAACATCGAGTCGACGATGTGGATGAAGGCCTCGTAGGAGGTGAACAGGCCGTGCCGCCCGGTGAGCAGGTAGCCCTCCAGCAGCCCCTGCGCGAGATTCTCGTTGAGCACCTCGATCACCCGGCCCTCGTGCGCGAGGTGCTCGTCGGTGGCGAGCACCTCGCCCTGCCAGGCCTTCGCCGTGACCTCGTAGACGTCGTCGAGGCGGTTCGACGCCACTTCGTCGGGCCCGAAGATGCGGAAGTTGTCGGGGTTCAGGGCGATGAGGTCGCGAAGCCAGCGGCCGAGCATCCGGGTGGGTTCGGCCACGGCGCCCCGCTCCGCCGAGACGTCGACCGCGTGCGGTTCGAGTGGCGGGAGCGAGAGCGAACGCAGCAGCAGCCCGCCGTTGGCGTGCGGGTTGGCGCTCATCCGCAGCTCTCCGTCAGGACGGTTGGCGTCGAGCCACGGGACGGGCCGGCCTGAGGCGTCGAACAGCTCCTCGGGCCGGTAGCTCCGCATCCACTCCTCGAGCTGCGCCAGGTGCGCGGGGTTCTCGCGCACGCCCGAGAGGGGCACCTGGTGCGCCCGCCAGGTGTTCTCCACCGGCAGGCCGTCGACCACCTTCGGGCCCGTCCAGCCCTTGGGGGTCTTCAGCACGATCATCGGCCAGGCCGGGCGCTCGGTGACGGGATGCTCGGCGCGGCGCGCCGCATCCTGGATCGCCTCGATGTCGTCGAGGGCCTCGGCGAGCGCGGCGGCGAAACGCTCGTGCACCAGCATCGGCTCTTCCCCGTCGAAGCCGCCCGAGACGATGCGCGGCGAGTAGCCGTAGCCGGTGAAGAGGGCGAGCAGCTCGCGCTCCGGGATGCGCGCGAGCAGCGTGGGGTTCGCGATCTTGTAGCCGTTGAGATTGAGGATCGGCAGCACCGCGCCGTCCGTGGCCGGGTTGAGGAACTTGTTCAGGTGCCAGCTCGAAGCGAGTGTGGCGGTCTCGGCCTCGCCGTCGCCCACCACGCAGGCCGTGACGAGGGAGGGGGTGTCGAGCACGGCCCCGAAGGCGTGCACGAGCGAGTAGCCGAGCTCGCCGCCCTCGTTGATGGAGCCGGGCGTCTCGGGCGCCGCGTGCGAGGGGATGCCGCCCGGGAACGAGAACTGGCGGAACAGCCGCTGCATGCCGGTGCCGTCGAGCGGGATGTTGTGGAACAGCTCCGAGTAGGTGCCGTCGAGCCAGGCGTTGGCCACCACGCCGGGGCCGCCGTGGCCGGGGCCGGCGATGTAGACCACGTTGGTGGAGCGCTCGACGATGAGCTTGTTGAGGTGCGCCCACACCAGGTTGAGGGCCGGGGTGGTGCCCCAGTGCCCGAGCAGGCGCGGCTTCACGTCGTCGACGGTGAGCGGATGCTGCAGCAGCGCGTCGCCCTGCAGGTAGATCTGCCCCACGGAGAGGTAGTTGGCCGCACGCCACCAGGCGTCGACGGCGGCGAGTGGAACCGAACCCGATGTGGTCGTCATGGGCTCAGCCTAGGTAGGCGGTCGGCGTGCGCCTAGGGTCCAAGGGCCCGCGCCGGGAGTCCATCCGGTGAAGTCCCGATGGCGCCGATGCCGTCCCGATGGCGGGCGGGACGGTCTGCCCACCCCGACACCCTATGTCCGCCCGAACCGCGCCGCGGTGCGGAAAACCGCGCGGTTGCCCGCAAGGAAATCGTGCGGGAAACGTCCTGGGCCCAGCATCCGGGCCGCTGCTAACTTCCCCCCAGGAAGTGACTCGACTTCCCAGACCCGGCCAGGCGGATCGCTCGATCGCGCCCGGCGAACCGACTGTAGGGGGTACCTGATGTACGAGAGCGCCGTTGCCACGACCCGAGCCCGCACCGGGCCCTCACCACACCCCTCCCGCCTCCGGCGGCTCGCCGTGGCCACCGTGGCCGCCCTCGTGGCCTCGTTCGGCGCCGTCGCCGTGCTCGCCGCCGCGGAGCCCGCGCACGCGGCCGGCAACACCGTGGTCTCGCTCACCTTCGACGACGGCAACGCCGACCAGATGGCGGCCGCGTCGACGCTCAACGCGAAGGGCCTCAAAGGCACCTTCTTCATCATCTCCGGCTACGTCGGAGCGCCCGACTACATGACCCAAGCCAACCTCGCCACGCTCTACGCCTCCGGCAACGAGATCGCCGGCCACACCGTTCACCATCAAGACCTCACAACGCTCAGCGCCGACGATGTGAAGCGCGAGATCTGCAACGACCGGGTGAACCTCACCAACTGGGGCTACCCCGTCACCGATTTCGCGTATCCCTTCGCCTCCTCCAACGCCGCCGTCGAGCAGGCCGTCGCGGATTGCGGCTACAACAGCGCCCGCTCGCTCGGTGACCTGAAGACCCCGCCCGGCTCCGGGTGCCCGGACTGCGGCGTCGCCGAGACCATCCCGCCGGCCGACCCGTTCATGACGGTCGCCGCCGACCAGGTGGACAGCACCTGGGACCTCGCCGCCCTGCAGTCGCGCGTGACGCAGGCCGCCGCGGTCGACCACGGCTGGGTGCAGTTCACCTTCCACCACATCTGCGCCACCACGTGCGACACGAGTCCGGCGAACGCCACCATCGACGCCGCCCTGTTCGACCAGTTCACCACCTGGCTCGCCGACTGGCAGACCGCCGGCAACGGCACCGTGCAGACCGTGAACCAGGTCGTCGGCGGAGCCGTGAAGCCCCTCGTGCAGGGCCCGCCCCTCACCCCGCCTCCGGGCCCGGGCGTGAACGGCGTGCAGAACCCGAGCCTGGAGACCCCCGGAACCGTCACGAACATCCCGCAGTGCTGGTGGGGATCGAGCTTCGGCACGAACACCCCGACGTTCACCACGGTCACACCGGGGCACACGGGAGCGACGGCGTCGAAGGTCACCATGACGAACTACGTGAGCGGCGATGCGAAGCTGCTCGCCCTGTTCGATGAATCCGGATGCTCGCCGAGCGTCACACCCGGCGCCACCTATTCCTTGCGAGCGTTCTACATGTCGACGGCGAACACTCAGTTCGCCATCTACACCCGCAACACCGTGGGTGTGTGGAGCTACTGGACCTCGAGCCCGCTGTTCCCGCCCGCGAGCATCTACACGCAGGCGGACTTCACCACCCCCGCCATCCCGGTCGACATCACGGGCATCAGCTTCGGCCTCAACATCACCGCCAACGGGGAGCTGACCACCGACGACTACGCGATGTACGACAGCAACGGCGCACCGCTGCTCGCCCTCAGCCCCGTGGCTCCGACGGTGGCGGGCACGGCCCAGGTGGGCCAGCTGCTCACCGCGACCGTGGCGCCCTGGGCCCCGGCGCCGGTGACGCTCACCTACCAGTGGTCCGCCGGAGGAACGGCGATCGCCGGAGCGACCGGTCTCACCTACACCCCGGTCGCCGCCGACGTCGGCAAGACCATCACCTTCACGGCCTCGGGCACCAAGACGGGCTACGATCCGCTCTCGGCGACCTCCGCGCCCACGGCGGCGGTGATCGCCCCGGATGCGACCGTCTTCCGCTTCGGCGGGGCCGACCGCTACGCCGTCTCGGCCGCGGTCTCGGCGAGCACCTTCTCGCCCGGCGTCGCCGTGGCCTACGTCGCCTCCGGAGCCGTCTTCCCCGACGCCCTCTCCGGATCGGCGGCCGCCGGCAAGCTCGGCGGACCGGTGCTGCTGGTCTCGAAAGACAGCATCCCCTCGGTCATCGCCACCGAGCTCGCCCGCCTGATGCCCCACAAGATCGTGGTGCTCGGCGGAACGAACACGGTGTCGGATGCGGTGGTGACCGCACTGCAGGCCACCGCGCCCACCACGAGGATCGGCGGCGCCGACCGCTTCGCGGTCTCGGCGGCGGTCTCGGCCGACGCGTTCTCGCCGAACGTGCCGGTGGCTTACGTCGCCTCCGGAGCCGTCTTCCCCGACGCGCTCTCCGGGTCGGCCGCCGCCGGCAAGCTCGGCGGGCCCGTGCTGCTGGTCTCGAAGGACAGCGTGCCGGCGACGGTCGCCGCTGAGCTGCACCGGCTGAACCCCGCGAAGATCGTGGTGCTGGGCGGCACGGCCACGGTGTCGGATGCGGTGAAGACGCAGCTGCAGAGCATCGCCCCCACCTCGCGGATCGCCGGCACCGATCGCTACGAGGTCTCCGCCGCGGTCTCGGCGGCCACCTTCGCGCCGGGCGTGCCCTACGTGTACATCGCCTCCGGAGCCGTCTTCCCCGACGCGCTCTCCGGATCGGCCGCCGCCATCGTGAAGGGCGGCCCCGTGCTGCTCGTCACGGCCGACAGCATCCCGGCCGCCGTCGCGGCCGAACTGAACCGGCTGAACCCGGCGAAGATCGTGGTGCTCGGCGGGCCGAACACGGTGTCGGATGCGCTCTACGCGACCCTGCAGGGCTACATCGGCTGAGGCACAGCACAGCACCGGGCCGCGTCCGCACCGCGCGGCCCGACCGAACCGGCCCCGCTCTGGGAGAATCCTGGGAGCGGGGCCGGTTTTGTCCCCCGGACGGCCGCTGTCCGGGCGGCGCGCGCGGCCCTAGCATCAGCACAGGGAACCGACCACCGAGGCAGATTCGAGGCCAGATGCCGCTCCGCAGCAGTGCCGCCACCATGGGTCGCGTCACCCAGAAGCCCGAGCCGTCGGTCGTGCGGCCGCGGTCGCAGGTTCTCGGGCAGACCCGGATCGTGGCCGGAGCCCTCATCCTTCCGGTGTTCGCGGCCATGCTGTGGTTCGCCCTGCCCCGGGGAACCTGGCCACGCGTCATCATCGCGTTCCTGTTCGTGCTGGCCCTCTACCTGGCGGGGGCCTTCCTGCTGCGGCACGTGAGCATCCGCCTCACGAGCGGCGGCCTGATCGAGCGCGGCTTCTTCTTCCACGACAACCGCATCCCGGCCAAGCGCATCGCCACCGCCTACCTGGTCGATGTCTACCGGGGTGTCTCCACCGAGACCAACCGGCAGCTGTTTCTTCTCGACTCGACCGGTGAGCTGCTGCTGCGCATGCGCGGCGAGTTCTGGACCGACGCCGACCTCGAGCGCGTGGCGACGGCGTTCGACGTGCCGATCCGCCACCTGCCCGACCCCGTCACGGCGGCGCAACTGCGCGCCGAGTCTCCGGAGCTGCTCTACTGGTTCGAGCGCTGGCCCTGGGTGGGGGGCTTGTGCGTGGCGGGCGCGATCTCGCTGCTGGCGCTCACGCTGATCGCGCTGATGTCGCCGGCTGTGCTGGTTGCCGCGTAGGCCGTGCTACGCGCGGCCTACGCGGGCGGCGCCGGTCCTTGCCCGGCGCCGCGCGACATGTTCGCGGGCGGTCGCTTCGCGGCCGCGCGCTCACCCTGGGTCGGTGAGCGCGGCCTGCAGCCTGCACTCGCGGGGCGACCAGCTCGAAGGCTCGGGCTGCGGCACAGTGCGGGCGAAGGGGACGCCGGTGGGGGTGCGGGCGAGTTCGGTGAAGCCGAGGCGCGGGTAGAAGGCGAGGGCGCCGGTGTTGCGCGGGTCGACGACGAGGTGCACGCCTGGGATGCCGGCGGCGGTGAGGCGGGCCAGCAGGGCCTCCACGAGCATCCGGCCGCCGCCCCGGCCCTGCGCCTCGGGCAGCAGGTTAACGTGCAGGTGCGCCGGGTGGCCGGCGAACTCGGGCAGCCGCAGACCGGTCGCCGCGGCGAAGGCGGCCGTGTCGGGGGCGCCGAGGATGTAGCCCACCACGGGGCCTGAGCCGTCGCCGGCCGCGGGCGCGGAACCGGATCCTACGCTCTCGGCCACGAAGCACCACTCGGGCATCCGGTCGAGATAGGGGGTGGCGTAGAGCTCGGTCAGCTCGCGCGGGTCGGCGTAGAGGGCGCTCGCGTCGCCCCCGGCGTCGCCCGTGCGCAGGCAGATGTCGAGGATCGCCGCGCGGTCGGCCTCCCGGGCGGGATCGAAGGGCCGCACACGCAGCCCGGCCTCGCGGCGGCCCTCAGGCACGGGTGATGAACTCGCCCGGCCGCACCGCCCAGGCCTCGACGAGCTCGGTGCGCACGGTCACGCCCGAGCCCGGACCGGTCGGCACCGCGAGGCGGCCGTCGACGAGCACGAACGACTCCGTGAGGTCCTCGGCGAAGTAGCGGTCGCTCGCCGAGGTGTCGCCCGGCAGTGTGAAACCCGGCAGCGCCGCGAGCGCCACGTTCGCCGCTCGGCCGAGGCCGGTCTCGAGCATGCCGCCGCACCACACCGGCACGTCGCGGTCGCGGCAGGCGTCGTGCACGCGCACCGCCTCGAGGTAGCCGCCCATCCGGCCCGCCTTGATGTTCACCACCGAGGTCGCATCACGCTCGATCGCGTCGATCGCCACGCCCACGCCGGTGATCGACTCGTCGAGGCACACCGGGGTGTCGATCGCGCGAGCGAGCCGCACGTGGGCGGCGATGTCGTCCTCGGGGAAGGGCTGCTCGATCAGCAGCAGCCCGAACTCGTCGAGCTCGCGCAGGTGGTCGATGTGGGCGAGCGTGTAGGCGGTGTTCGCGTCGACCTGCAGCGGCAGATCCCCGATCAAGCCGCGCACGGCGGCCACCGGCTCGAGGTCCCAGCCGGGCTTGATCTTGAGCTTGATCCGGCGGTAGCCGGCCTCGACATAGCCCGAGACCTCCTCGAGCAGCGCGTCGAGATCGGGCGAGATCCCCACCGAGACTCCGCAGTCGACCTCGGGCCGCACGGCGCCGAAGTACTCGCCGAAGCTCTGCCCGGCGGCGCGCAGCTGCGCGTCGAGAACCGCGGTCTCCACGGCTGCCTTCGCCATCCGGTGCCCCACCACGAAGCCGAAGACCCCGGCGACGTCCGACGCGCGGACGGTCGCGGCATCGAGCAGAGCCGGAGCCAGGTAGTGCCGGATGACGTCGTCGCACCCGTCGACGTACTCGCTCGAGTACACGGGCTCGCTCATGGCGACACACTCGCCCCAGCCCTCCCCCGCATCCGTCAGCACCCGCACCAGCAGCACCTCGCGGGCGGTCTGCCGGCCGAAGCTCGTCTCGAAAGGCCGCACGAGCGGCATGGCAATGCGGTGCAGCTCGACCGCTTCGACGGTCACGGGCAGCGCGGAGCCGCTCGTGTGGATCGGCGCCGTGGTGGTCATGGCTCAGGCCAGCCGGTCTTCGAGTCCCCAGGCCTGGCCGTAGCCCCCGCCCGCCTCGGGTGCGGCCATCAGGTCGAGGAAGGCCTGCGCGTCGAACGCCTCCGGCCCGAGCACTCCGATGCCCGACCAGACGCCGGTGGCGAGCAGCTCGAGCGCGATGACCGGGTTGAGCGCCGTCTGCCACACCACGCACTGGGCCTCGTACTCGGCCATCGTCCACTCGTTGTCGCTGACGTGGTAGAGGTACACCTCGCGCGGCTCGCCGTCGGGGCCCGTGCCCGTGACCCAGAGGCCTGCGCAGGTCTTGCCGGTCATGAACGGGCCGAGCGTGGCGGGGTCGGGCAGACCGGCCGCCACCACGTCGCGCGGCGCGACTTCGACCGGGCCGTTCGCCGAGCGCACCCGAAGCGGTGTGGTCTTGTCGAGGCCGAGCTGGTGCAGGGTCTTCAGGATGCCGATGAACTCGTTGCCGAGCCCGTACTTGAAGGTGACGCGCTTCGCGTCCACCCAGCGAGGCATCAGCAGCACCTCCTCGTGCTCCACGTTGACGCACTCGACCTCGCCGATGCCCTCCGGGAAGAGGAAGGTCTCGGGCTCCGAGAACGGCGGCGTCGTGTACCAGCCCGTGTCCTTCTCCCAGATCACGGGCGGGTTGAGGCACTCCTCGATCGTGGTCCAGATGCTGAACGAGGGCGCGAAGATCTCGTTGCCGTCGGAGTCGCGCACCACGAGGTTCGCGCCGTCGCGGGTGCCCAGCTCGTCGATCTCGCTGAACAGGTGGTCGGCGGCGTAGCGGGCGAAGACGTCCGACAGCCCCGGCTCGACGCCCATGCCCACGAGGGCGAGCCGGCCGGCGGTCTCCCAGTCGGCCGACTGCGCGAACTGGTCGTCGCCGAGCTTCACGCCGGTCTCGGTGTACGGATGCGTGGGGTGCGGTTCCGAGAGGCTCATCGCCATGTCGAGATAGTCGGCTCCCGCGGCGAGCGCTCCCGCGAAGATGGTGGGCACGAACTTCGGCTCCACCGCGTTCATCACATGGGTGGCGCCGTGCCGTCTCGCGACGGCGGCCACGTCGTCGGGGTCGGAGGCGTCGATGCGGTCGGTCGCGAAGTGGGCGGCCACGTCCGGGCCGTGCTTCGCGGCGACCCAGGCGACCGTGCGCTCGGCCCGGGAGAGGTCGTAGTCGGTCACGACGAGCAGTTCGAAGAAGGATCGCCGCGCTGCGATCTTCGCGATGGCGTCGCCGACTCCGCCGGCGCCCACAAGGAGAATTCTCATGAGTCGACGTTACCGGGTGAGGGCCTCCGGGTGAGAGCCCTCGTCGCGAGCTCGCGTGGCAGCGCTATCGTGCGAGAGCCGGAACCCGCCGCGGTCGCACCACGAACCAGAGCGACAAGATGCCCACCACCGCCGCCCCCGACATGACCGAGGCCATCGGCACGGCGCTACCGATGCCGAACACGCCCACGAGCGGCGAGATCAGCCCGGCGAAGCCGGAGTTCGCCGCACCCAGCAGCGAGGCCGCGGTGCCGGCTTCGTGGCCGTGCCCGTTCAGCGCGAGCACCTGCACGCAGGGGAAGGTGAAGCCGCACGCGGCGATGAAGAACCAGAGCGGGATGAGCGTGCCCCAGAGCCCGAAGCCGAGACGCTCGAACACGATGATGAGCACCGCGAAGATCAGGATGGCCGCGGTCGAGCCCGCGAGGATCCACTGCGGCCCGATGACCTTCGTGAGTCGCGCGGCCGCCTGCGAGCCGCCGACCACGGCGAGGGAGTTGATGGCGAACAGCAGCCCGTACTGCTGCGCGTCGAAGCCGTAGACCTGCTGGAACAGGAAGGAGCTCGCCGAGAGGTAGCAGAACAGCGCCGAGAAGGTCATGCCGCCGATGATCGCCGCGCCCACGAACACCGGGTCGGTGAGCACCGCCCGGTACCGCTGCCTCGCCGTCGTGTGGCCGCTGTCGTGCCGCCGTTCCACCGGCAGGGTCTCGCGGATCCAGAGAGCCACCACGGCGACCACGAGGGCGCCGTAGCAGGCGAGCACCCAGAAGATGCCCCGCCAGTCGACGATCAGCAGCAGCTGCGAGCCGATCACGGGCGCGATGATCGGCGCGAGACCCGAGACGAGGGCGAGCCGCGAGAGCATCACCACGAGCCGCCGACCGCCGAACAGGTCGCGCACCATCGCCATCGCCACCACGCCGCCCGCGGCCGCGCCCATGCCCTGGAGCACGCGGAAGGCGCCGAGGCTCCAGATGTCGGGCGCCACGGCCGCTCCGACGCACGCGATGATGTGCACCGACGTCGCCACGATCAGCGGAAGGCGGCGGCCCACCCGGTCGCTCCAGGGGCCCACGATCAGCTGGCCGAGCGCGAAGCCGATCGTCGTGCCGCTCAAGGTGAGCTGGATGACGGCGGCCGGCACGTCGAAATCGGCCTCCAGCACCGGGAACGCCGGCAGGTACAGGTCGATCGTGAACGGGCCGAGCGCCGTGAGGGCGCCGAGGATGATGACGTAGACGAATCGCTGACGGGCTGAGAGCGAATCGCCCGGGTGGAGGACTGTGGTCACGAAGAGCTGTTCCTGCGGGCGCGCTGCCGCTGACGTGCGGCGACGGCGCCGGTGGTTGTTGGAGGTTAACAGCTTTTCACAGCTGAGGCACCGCGATTCACGGTGCCGGGTTCACACCGAGATCACCTCGACGCCCGCGCGGGCGAAACTCTCCTGGGCGGCCGCGTCGGCCCCCGCGGTCACGAGGGTGCTGAACTCGTCGAGCCGCCCGATGCGGCCCAGGTCGATGCGGCCGAGCTTCGACGCATCCGCCACCACCACGGCCCGGTCGGCCGCGAGCAGCATCGCCCGCTTCACCTCGGTCTCGGCGAGGTTGACGTTGGTCACCCCGCCATCCGGATGCACGCCGGTACCGCCGATGAACGCCACGTCGACCCGCAGCTCGTCGAGCACCTTCGTGGCGAACGGGGCCACGAGCGAGTGCTGCAGGGGCCGCAGGGTGCCGCCGGTCACCACCACGGTGAAGCGCGGGATGGCGGGCTCGAGCGTGAGCGCAGTGGTGAGGCTGCTCGTCACCACCACGAGGTCGTCGAGGTCGTCGCGGGCCAGAAGGGCCGCGGCCACCGAGGCCGGAGTGGTGCCCACGTCGAGGATCACGCTCATGCCGCTCTGCACGAGCCGCGCGGCGGCCGTGCCGATGAGCCGCTTGTCGAGCGCGGCCGTGGTGAGCGCCGACTCGAAGGGCTCCTCGCGGCGACTCGGCGAGCCGCGCAGTACGGCACCGCCGTGCACCCGGTCGATCGGGCTCTCGCGCTCGATCGCGTCGAGGTCGGAGCGCACGGTGACCTCCGACACTCCGAACTCCCGGCTGAGGTCGGCCACACGCACGAAGCCGTTCTCGGAGACCCGGGAGAGGATGCGCTCGCGCCGCACCGCCGCCGGCAACTGCTCGGATTCGCTGGTCACCTCACGAGCTTCGTTCACTTCGCGTTTCTTGTCAATCCGTAAGTGATGCCCTCAACTTTCGACTTGACTTGTGCAAACGAAAGTGGCTTACTCGGGGGTGTGAACCAGCTCTCCGTGCTCGCCCACGGCATCGCGAAGCGCCCGCACCGGCTCTCCGACGGCCGCGAGCTCATCTACTTCGACGACGCCGACACCACCCTCGACCCCGATCGGGCTCCTGACTCCCGGCCCGCCGTGCCGCGGCCGCCGGTCGCCACCATGCGGCAGGACCCGCTGACCGGCGAGTGGGTCTCGATCGCCGCCGCGCGCCAGAACCGCGTGATGCTGCCGCCCAAGCACCTCGACCCGCTCGCGCCCTCGAGCCCCGAGAACCTCACCGAGGTGCCGAGCAACTACGACGTCGCGGTGTTCGAGAACAAGTCGCCCTCGTTCGGGCCCGACCTCGCCGAGGCGACCGGGGCATCCGGAGCCGTCGGCCCCGACGCCGCCGACCTCGAGACCCTCGCCGAACTCTCCCGCATCGGCCTCGGCCGCACCCGCCCCTCGGTGGGGCGCTGCGAGGTCGTCTGCTTCAGCCCCTCCACCGAGGGCTCGTTCGCCACGCTCTCCGCGTCGCGCGCCCGCACCGTGGTGGAGGCCTGGGCCGACCGCACGGCCGCGCTCTCCGCGCTGCCCGGCGTGCAGCAGGTGTTCCCGTTCGAGAACCGCGGCGAGGCCATCGGCGTCACGCTGCACCACCCGCACGGACAGATCTACTCCTACCCCTACATCACGCCGCGCACCCAGAAGCTGATCGCCTCGATCGACGACTACGGGCCCACGCTCTTCGCCGACATCCTGGCGTTCGAGCAGGAGTCCGACCGCGTCATCCTGCGCGGCGAGCACTTCACCGCCTTCGTGCCGTTCGCGGCGCGCTGGCCGATCGAGATCCACCTGCTGCCGCACCGGCACGTGCCCGACTTCGCCGAGACGACCGTCGAGGAGCGCGACGAGCTCGCCGTGCTGTACCGCCGCATCCTGCGCGGTCTCGATGCGCTCTACGACACCCCCACGCCCTACATCTCGGCGTGGCACCAGGCGCCCGTGCACACCCACCGCGACGACATCCGCCTGATGCTGCAGATCACCTCGCCGCGCCGGGCCGTCGACAAGCTCAAGTTCCTGGCCGGCTCGGAGTCGGCGATGGGTGCCTTCATCGGCGACGTGCCGCCCGAGACGAGCGCCGCCGCGCTGCGCGAGGCGCTCGAGCGCGCCGATCTGGCCACCGCCGCCGAAGAAGCCGCCGCCCCCACCCCCACGACCGCCGCGGGAGGCGAACGATGACCACCCTGGAACAGACCGTGCTGGAGGGCTTCTCCGCCCGCTTCGGCAAGACCCCCGACTCGCTCTGGTCGGCCCCCGGACGCGTGAACCTCATCGGCGAGCACACCGACTACAACGACGGCTTCGTGCTGCCCTTCGCCATCGACCGCCGCACCCTGATGGCCGTGCGGATGCGCGACGACCGCGTCATCCGCATCGCCACCTCCTTCGCGCCCGACACGGTCGAGATCGCCATCGACGCCATCGGGCCCGACACCGTCTCTGGCTGGTCGGCCTACCCGCTCGGCATGGTCTGGGGAACGCGCGAGTTCGGGGCGTCGCTCGACGGCGTGACCGGCTTCGACGCCTACCTCGAGTCCGACATCCCCGTCGGCGCCGGCCTCTCCTCGTCGGCGGCGCTCGAGAGTGTGTTCGGCCTCGCGGTGACCGAGCTCTGGGGGCTCGGCTTCGACCGCCAGACCATCGCGCGCATCGGCCAGTTCAACGAGAACCAGGTGGTGGGCGCGCCCACCGGCATCATGGACCAGTCGGCGTCGCTCCTCGGTGCCCGCGACTCCGCGGTGCTGCTCGACTGCCGTTCGCTCGACGCCTCGGTCATCCCGCTCGGGCTCGCGGATGCGGGCCTCGTCATCGCCGTGATCGACACCCGGGTGAGTCACGAGCACGCCACCGGCGGCTACGCGGCCCGCCGCGCCTCGTGCGAGCTCGGCGCCCGGCTGCTCGGGGTCACCTCGCTCCGCGACCTCACCGTCGACGACCTCGGTCGCGCCGAGGCCGAGCTCGACGACGAGACGTTCCGCCGCGTGCGCCACATCATCACCGAGAACGAGCGCGTGCTCGAGACCGTGCGCACCCTGCGCGACCGCGGGGCCACCGCCATCGGCCCGCTGCTGGACGCCTCGCACGTCTCGATGCGCGACGACTTCGAGATCTCGGTGCCCGAGCTCGACCTCGCCGTCAGCACCGCGCAGCTGCAGGGCGCCGTGGGCGCCCGCATGACCGGCGGCGGCTTCGGCGGTTCGGCCATCGCCGTGATCACGGGCTCGAAGGTGGAGGCCCTGCGCGCCGCCGTCGAGGCGGCCTTCGCCGAGGCCGGCTACGCGCATCCGGATGTCTTCGTCGTCACGCCCTCGGCCGGCGCCTCCCGCGAATCCCTCTCCTGACCCCTGCAGCCTCGTCACTTCTGGCGCGAAACCACCCGGCTTTTCAGCCCACAGTGACGAGGCCGGGGGCGTGCCGGGTCAGCCGAGGGTGGGGACCGAGGGGGCGGACGCGGCGGCCACGAGATCGAGCACCGCGACCGAGAGGTTGAAGACGGCGTGCGCCGCGATCGCCGGGCCGAGGCGCTTCGTGAGCAGGGCGAGCATCCCGAGCACGAGCCCGACGAGCAGCAGGCTGATCAGGCGCGAGACGGCCGCCGCGGTCTCCGGCACGCCGTCGAGGTGGAAGGCCACGAAGAGCAGCGCCGATCCGGCCACGGCCACGACTCCCGCCGCCGTGGCACGTGCGGCACTGACGGCCGGCGCCAGAGCCGGGTCGTAGTCGCGCGAGCGCGTGCGGCCCATGCCGCCGAGCACCGCGTTCTGGATGGCGCGCAGGGCGAGCCCACGGAAGTACAGCTCCTCCACCGCCGGGGTCACGATCGAGGCGGCCACCACGGCGGTGAGCACGAACCACACCGGGTCGCTGCCCACGCCGCCGGCGAACGGGGTGGCCGGGGCGCCGGCCAGGAGGCGCACGAGTTCGGCGATGCCCACCGAGGCGAAACGCAGCAGGATGCCCGCGAGCAGCCCGATGGCGAGGTCGAGCGGCTCGAGGCGAAACCCGAAATCGGCACGCAGGCGCCCGCGGCCGCGCCAGCGCGAGGCGACCACCACGACCGCGATGAGCGGGATCCAGCCCCCGAGCACCTGGTTGATCCAGAACGCCAGCTGCGGCTGCGCCGCCACCGCCGGCAGCCGCGCGATGAGCTGCGCCGCTGAGGAGAGCAGCAGGAAGGCCACCGCTCCGGCGAACACGTCGACGAGCCCCCAGCGGGGGAACGCAGCGCGGGGCGCGGGAGCCTCGCCCGCCACGTCAGTCACGATTCACACGCTACCCGCTCCGGCCCGCGCGAACGTGCCGGCCGGCCCGCGTGCGCCGGCGGGACGAGCGCTGCGCGGGCCGGCGGGTGCAGGCGTCACCGCCCCGCGCCGGCGAGCGCCGGGCGGCTCGGTGCGCCGAGCGGGCGGGCCGAGAAGGTGACCCGCAGGAGTTCGTCCGCCGGGCCACCCGGCTCGACGCCCTCGGCCACGAGCACACCGCCCGCACCAGCCCCGTCGCCGGCGGGCAGCATCCGCTCGGTCGCGACCGGCAGCCCGGCCTGCTCGGCGGCCAGCCGGCGCCACGCGAGCGCGCGCTCCACGGCGGGGGTGTCGCGGCGCGCAGCCGCGACCTCCACCACCAGGTCGGGAGCCAGGATGGCGCCGGCCTCTGCGAACGCCCGGTGCCCCGAGCGGATGAGCGCGGCCGCCCACACCTCCGGATGCGGCACCGAGGGGTGCACGAGCAGACATCGCAGCTCCACGGGGTGGACGGAGCCGACGGGCCCCCACCAGACGGCGCGGGCGAGAGGCTCGCTCGCGCCGTCGTCGGCGAAGGCCAGCCAGACCCACTCACGGCGGTGCGTCCCGGCCGCGACACCGCGGCCGAACTGCTCGGGATCGACCCAGGAGACCGGGTCGTGATTGACGAAGTGCATGAGCGCGCCGTCGTGGGCGCGTAGAGCTGAGGTGAACACGAGAAGACTCTCTCCATCGAAGATCGGATGATCGAACGGGGTGGAGGTGCTTCCCAGGGGTCGGCCCCGGCGGCAGGCGGAACGCCTAAGCGACGAGGGGGGAGACCGGGGGAAGCACCATGTCGATGAACGGAACCATGGAACTCACCTCCCCTTTCTCCTCACGACCGTGCGTCGCGGTTTCCGACAGTAGCGGATGCCCGCGCGCGAGCGCAAGCATCCGCCACGTTCGGCGATAGGCGACCAGCCCGCAGCGATCAATGCCCGCCCGGCGCCCCCGTGCGCCTGGGCAGCGCGAACACCAGCAGGAACGCCACCACGGCGAACGCCACGCTGACACCCATCGCGGCGGAGGCGCTGGTCACGAAACCCCTGGCGAGCGCATCCGGAGTGGGCCCGCTGACGACGAGCGAGCCGAAGAAGACGCTGCCGATCACCGCGATGCCGATGGCGCTGCCCACGCGTTGCATGGCGCTGATCACGCCGCTCGCCGCGCCTGCCTCGCTGCGGTCGACGGTGGCCAGGATGAACTGCGCGTTGGGCGCGATGAAGAGCCCGTTGCCGAGGCCGGCGAGGAGCAGGGGCGCGATCAGTTCCCAGTTGGTGAGGTCCGAGGGATTCGTGAGCAGCAGCACGAGCCAGACCCAGGCGAGGCCCACCGCGACGGCGGCCGTGCCGATGACGAGCACGGTGCGGCCGAGCCGCTGCGCGAGACGGTTGCTCTGCGAGGAGCCGACGATGCTGCCGATGGCGAAGGGGATCGAGACCACCCCCGACTCGAGCGCCGTGTGGCCGAGGCCCGCCTGCCAGAGGATCGAGATGGTGAAGAAGATGCTCGTGAAGGCTGCGAAGTACACCAGCGCCAGGATGGTGCCTCCCGTGAACGCCGGATGCCGGAACAGCCGGGGCGGCACGAGGGGCGTGCGGCCCCGCTTGGTGAACGACACCTCCCAGGCACCGAAGGCCACGAGGAGGAGCACTCCGCCGCCGAGAGAGAGGAAGGTCCAGAGCGGCCAGCCCTCGTCCTGCCCCTGGATGAGCGGCACCAGCAGCGCGACGAGTGCTCCGGTGATGAGCACCAGGCCGAACCAGTCGAGGCCGGCCTTCGCCGCAGGCGCGGGCGCCGCGGCGCCACCGGGGCGGCCGCCCCGACCCGCCGTCGGGCCGGATGCCGCCGCCGCGACGGCAGCCGCCTCAGCGCGGTGCGGGAGCAGGATGGCCGCGGCGATGAGCGTGGCGACACCGATCGGCAGGTTCACCCCGAACACCAGGCGCCAGCCGTTCTCGGAACCGAACGCCTGGATGATGAGCCCGCCCACGATGGGGCCGAGCGCCGAGGAGACCCCGATGACCGCGCCCATGATGGCGAAGGCCTTGCCCCGCGACATCGGCGGGAACAGCAGCTGGATGAACGCGGTCACGGCCGGCACGAACATGCCGCCCGCGAGGCCCTGCACGATGCGCGCCACGACGAGCTGCACGTCGTTCTGCGAGATGCCGCAGGCCAGGCTCGCCAGGGTGAAGAGCGCGACGCCGGTGAAGAACACCCATTTGTGGCCGATGCGATCGCCGATGCGGCCGGCCGGGATGAGCGCCAGGCCGAAGGCGAGCGCGTAGCCCGAGATGATCCACGACAGCGTCGACTCGGAGGCGTCGATGCTGGTGCGGATGCTCGGCAGCGCCACGTTCACGATGGTGGTGTCGAGCAGGGCGATGAACATGCCGGCGAGCAGCACGACGAGCGCCTGCCAGGCGCGGCGGGAGACGGCGGGCGGCCCGCCGGCCGTGGCCGCGCCGGAGGAGGGGGACGGGGAGTCAGTCATGACCGTTGACCTTTCGTGCCTGTTCGTCGGCGATGATGTCGGGGAGGGAGTCGAGGAGTCGTTCGTGCGAGCGGATCTCGGCCGTGAGCCGGTCTTCGCGGTGCTGGAGCGCCCAGCGCTCGGCGAGGGTGAGGTAGGGATCGGCGCGCCGGTTGCGCTCCTGCTGTTCGGCGAGCCGTGTTCTCAGGGCGTCGATCCGCTCGCCGAGGACCGCGCCGAGCTCGTCGAGCCGCTCGGGGTCGAGACGCGTGATGGCGAGGTCGAAGGGGTCGGGGCGGAAGGAGATGGCGGCCAGGCCCTGCACCCGGAGCAGCGCGAGCGCGGCGCGGCCGCTCGCGGAGACGGCGTAGACCTGCCGCTCCGGGTACCCGCCCTCCCGCTCCGTGCGCACCTCGACGATGAGCCCCTCGTTGGCCAGGCGCTTGATGGCCCCGTAGAGCGAGCCCACGGTGATGTCGGTCCAGTACTGCACGTGCTCCTCTTCGGCGAGCAGGCGCAACTGGTGGCCGTGCATGTCGCCGCGCTTGTCGAGGGCGTCGAGGATGAACAGACGGATGGATGACACGCGACTACTCTCGCATGAGTAGTTCGCGTGATGCAAGTGTTGAACAGCGGGTTTTCGCGAGGGCACCGAGCGGTGACGCGTGTATGGTGACCCTGTGGTGTACGTCAACCCGACGCCGGGGTCGCAGAGTTCATTGCGCGAAGCCAATCGCGGAAGAATTGTCGATGCCCTGAAGTTTCACGGCCGCCTCACCCAGGTCGAGCTCGCGGGGGCCACCGGTCTGTCACCCGCCACGGTGTCGAACATCGTCAAGGAGCTCTCGACGGCCGGGGTGCTGCACACCTCCACCACCTCCCGCAGCGGGCGGCGCGCCATCCAGGTCACCCTCGCCCGCCAGCTCGGCCTCGTGGCGGGGCTGCACTTCTCGAGCCGGCACCTGCGCGTGGCGATCTCCGACACCGCCCGCACGATCGTGGCCGAGACCCACGTGCCGCTCGCGGCCGACCACCGGCACGACAGCGAACTCGATCGCGCCACGCTGCTGCTCACCGACATGGTGGAGTCTCTCGGCGCCAGCCTCTCCGACCTCCTGGCCATCGGCGTCGGCCTCCCGGCCCCGGTCGACACCCGCAGCAGCACCGTCGCCCCTCTCGGCCTCCTGCGCAGCTGGGAGGGCGTCGACATCGCCGAGAGCCTCTCCCGCCGCACGGGCGCCGCCGTCTTCGTCGACAGTGAGGCCAACCTCGGGGCCATCTCCGAGACCCGAGGCGACCTCTCGCGCATCGAGGGGGTCGCCGCCTACATCCGGGTGGGCCACACGATCAGCGCGGGGCTCGTGGTGAACGGTGTGCCGTTCCGCGGCGTCACGGGCAAGGCCGGGCAGATCGGCCACATCACGATCGACGAGAACGGCCCCATCTGCCGCTGCGGCAACCGCGGCTGCCTCGAGACCCTGGCGGGCGGACGGGCGCTGCTCGACCTGTTCCGCAGCGACCCGAGCGTGCAGCGCCTGAGCGACCTCATCATCCGCGCCGAGGAGGGCGACCCGAGCTCGAGCCGGGTCATCGCGGACGCCGGCCGCCACATCGGCATCGCCGCCGCGAGCCTGTGCAACCTGCTCGATCCCGATCGCATCATCATCGGCGGCGAGCTCGCGCAGAGCGGCGAGATCCTCATCGCGCCGCTGCGCCACGCCCTCGAACGGTCGGCCCTCGGCGGCACCACCGAGGCGCCCGAGGTGATGCGCTCCACCCTCGGCGACCGCTCGGAGCTCATGGGCGCGCTCGCCCTCGCGATCGACCACGTGGCCCTGGATGCCGAGGGCCGCCTTGTCGAATCCGCTCAGTAAAACGTCCCATTGAATTCGGGATGTAACGACATGGTTGCATTTATGCCCTCTCTTGAGTTCAAGAGTTGACGCCAAGCGAATCCAGTGACACACTCGGACAAAACCGCCAATGAGGGCGGTCCAGTGAGAGGTAAATCAATGAAGACCACCAAGAAACTCACATTCCTGGCAGCCGGACTCCTCGTCGCGGCAGGAGCCCTGACCGCGTGTTCGAGCGGTTCCTCAGGAACGTCAAGCAGCACCGATTCCGCCTCGAGCGGAGGAACCATCGCCCTGCTCCTCCCCGAGTCGAAGACGGCCCGGTACGAGCAGTTCGACCGCCCGCTGTTCGAGGCCAAGGTCAAGGACCTCGGCGGCGGACAGGTGCTCTACTCCAACGCCGACCAGGACGCATCGAAGCAGCAGCAGCAGGCTGAATCGGCGCTGACCGCGGGCGCCAAGGTGCTCGTGCTCGACCCGGTCGACGCCAAGGCGGCCGTGAGCATCGTGTCCGAGGCGAACGCGCAGAACGTGCCCGTCATCTCCTACGACCGTCTGGTCGCCGGAGGGCAGCTCGCCTACTACATCTCCTTCGACAACGAGAAGGTCGGGGAGCTCCAGGGCACCGCGATCGTCGACGAGCTGAAGAAGACCGGCGCGAGCGGCGGCATCCTGATGGTCAACGGCTCGCCTACCGACGGCAACGCCGCCCTGTTCAAGTCAGGCGCCCACAAGGAGATCGACGCCTCGGGCGTGAAGGTGCTCGCCGAGTTCGACACCCCCGACTGGAGCCCCGACAAGGCCCAGGAATGGGTCGCCGGCCAGATCACCCAGTACTCGGGTCAGATCGCGGGCGTCTACGCCGCCAACGACGGCACCGCCGGTGGCGCCGTGGCAGCGCTGAAGGCGGCCAACGTGTCGCCGTGGCCGATCATCACCGGTCAGGACGCGGAGCTCGCGGGCATCCAGCGCATCGTCGCGGGCGACCAGTACATGACCGTCTACAAGGCCATCAAGCAGGAGGCCGAGAAGGCCGCGGAGATCGCGGTCGACCTGGCCGGCGGCAAGACCGTGACCGGTGACACCACCGTCAGCGGAACCCAGGCCACCCTGCTCACCCCGGTCGTCGTGACCGTCGACAACATCATGGACACCGTGGTGAAGGACGGCTTCTACAAGGTCTCCGACATCTGCACCACCCAGTACGCCGCTGCATGCACGGCGCACAACATCAAGTAGCAGCGGCACCGCTACCGAAACGAACACCACGTAGAACGCATGGTGCTGGCCGGAACCTCCTGTTCCGGTCAGCACCCGTGCGTGCTACCGTCCTCACTACGACAAGGGAACGAACATGACGCTGACGTCACCGCCCACTACCGAACGGAACCGCCCCGGAGCACACGTGCTGTCGCTCCGCGGAGTCGGTAAGAAGTTCGGTGCCATCCAAGCCCTGACCGACATCGACATGGATGTGTACGCGGGTGAAGTCGTCGCGATCGTCGGCGACAACGGCGCCGGCAAGTCGACGCTCGTGAAGATCCTCGCCGGCGTGCACCCGCCGGACGGCGGCACCATCGAGTTCGAGGGCAACCGGGTGAACATCGTGAGCCCCGCCGACTCCAAGGAGCTCGGCATCGCCACGGTGTTCCAGGACCTCGCGCTCTGCGACAACCTCGACGTGGTCGCCAACCTGTGGCTGGGGCGCGAGCTCACCCACGGCGGCTCCCTCGACGAGGTCGAGATGGAGAAGCGCTCCTGGACCCTGCTCCGCGAGCTCAGCGCCAAGATCCCCTCGGTGCGCACCCCCATCGCCTCGCTCTCGGGTGGTCAGCGGCAGACCGTCGCCATCGCCCGCTCGCTGATCGGCGAGCCCAGCATCGTCATCCTCGACGAGCCGACGGCCGCCCTCGGCGTGGCCCAGACGGCCGAGGTGCTGAACCTCATCGAGCGCCTGCGCGAACGCGGCCTCGGCGTGGTGCTGATCAGCCACAACATCGCCGACGTGCAAGCGGTCGCCGACCGCGTGATGGTGCTCCGTCTCGGCCGCAACAACGGCGACTTCCGCGTCGCCGACGTCACGAGCGAGACCATCATCGCCGCCATCACCGGCGCATCCGACAACGCGGTCACCCGGCGCGCAGCCAAGACCGCAGCGACATCCATGGTGACGGAGGTCTCCGAATGAGCGACACGAAATCAGCAGAGCCCACTCAGGACGCCACGGCATCGACCGTCGCCACCGACCTGCAGGACGAGCGGCTCATCCAGAACTCCGGCGCCGGCGGAGCCGTGCGCGCGTTCTTCATCCGCGTACGCGGCGGCGACCTCGGTTCGCTGCCGGTGGTCATCGGGCTGATCGTGATCTGGGCGGTGTTCCAGATCCTCAACCCGAACTTCCTCTCCTCCACGAACCTCGTCAACCTCACCATGCAGTGCGCCGCAGTGGGCACGATCTCAATCGGCATCGTGCTGGTGCTGCTGCTCGGCGAGATCGACCTGTCGGTGGGTTCGGTGAGCGGTCTCGCCGCGGCCATCGTCGCGGTGACCTTCGTTAACCTGGGCTGGAACCCGATCGCCTCGATCGTCCTCGCCCTCGCCGTCGGTGCCGCGATCGGCCTGGTCTACGGATTCCTCTACACGCGATTCGGCGTGCCGAGCTTCGTGATCACGCTGGCGGGTCTGCTCGGATTCCTGGGTCTGCAGCTGTGGGTGCTCGGCCCGAGCGGCTCGATCAACCTGCCGTTCGACTCCTTCCTGGTGCAGTTCGCACAGCAGTGGTTCCTGCCGCAGTGGGCCTCCTACACGCTCGTCGTACTCGTGGTCGCGGTGTTCGCCTGGCAGCTCGTCTCGCAGGCCCGCCGCCGCGCGAAGGCCGGCCTCTCCGCCATGACGACCGGCTCCATCCTCGTGCGCAGCATCGCCTTGCTCGTGGTGCTCGGGGTCGTCACCTGGTACCTCAACCTCACGCGCGGCGTGGGCGCGATGTTCCTGTTCTTCCTCGCGCTCGTGCTCATCATCAACTACGCGCTCACCCGCACGAAGTGGGGCCGTGCGGTCTTCGCGGTGGGTGGCAACGTCGAGGCGGCGCGGCGCTCGGGCATCCGGGTGAACCGCATCTTCATCTCGGTGTTCGTGCTCTGCTCGACCCTCGCGGTGATCGGCGGCATCCTGGCGGCCTCGCGGCTCGCGGCGGCGAACCAGTCCTCGGGTGGCGGCGACGTCAACCTGAACGCCATCGCCGCCGCGGTGATCGGTGGAACCAGCCTCTTCGGTGGTCGCGGCTCGGCCTTCTCGGCCCTGCTCGGTATCGTCGTGATCCAGTCGATCAGCTCGGGGCTGACCCTGCTCAACCTCGACTCCTCGGTGCGCTACATGATCACGGGCATCGTGCTCGTGCTCGCCGTGATCATCGACTCGCTCTCGCGCCGCTCGCGGCGGGCGGCGGGACGCGCGTAGGCGGCCACTCCCTGACAGGCCCGGCCGGGATCGCTCTTCGGAGCGGTCCCGGCCGGGCCTTTCCCGTGCGCGCGGAATCGGGCGCCGCCGTTTGGCCGACGGCCGCTCATCGAATATGTTGTGATCTAGAACTTTTGCCCACAGTGCCGCTGCGCACAGTATTCGGGAGACACCAATGACGCTCGTCGCCGGCATCGATTCGTCCACCCAGAGCTGCAAGGTCGTCGTGCGCGAGCTCGAGACCGGCGCGCTCGTGCGCTCGGGCCGCGCCTCGCATCCGGTGGGCACCGAGGTCGACCCCGCGGCCTGGTGGGACGCCCTGCTCGCCGCGGTCGCCGACGCCGGCGGACTCGACGGCGTCGCCGCCATCTCGGTGGCCGGCCAGCAGCACGGCATGGTGGTGCTGGATGCGCAGGGTCGCGTCATCCGGCCGGCCCTGCTCTGGAACGACACCCGTTCGGCTGCCGCCGCGCGCGAGCTCATCACCGAGTTCGGTGCGGGCGCGCTCGCGCGACGCACCGGCTCGGTGCCCGTGGCCTCGTTCACCGCCACCAAGCTGCGCTGGCTGCGGGACACCGAGCCCGAGGCCGCAGCGCGCGTCGCGGCGGTCGCCCTGCCGCACGACTGGCTGAGCTGGCGGCTGCGCGGTTTCGGGCCGGGCGAGGACAGCCCGCTCGGACCGGAGCTCGATGCGCTGGCCACCGACCGCTCGGATGCGAGCGGCACCTCCTACTGGAACCCCGGCACCGGCGACTACGACCGCGAACTGCTCGCGGCCGCGCTCGGCCACGACGCCGTGCTCCCCCGCGTGCTCGGCCCGGCCGAGACGGCGGGCGAGACGGCCGAGGTGCGCGACGCGAGTGGCACGGTCCTCGTGCCCGCGAGCATCCTCGTCGCAGCCGGCGCGGGAGACAACGCGGGAGCCGCGCTGGGTCTCGGAGCGGCAGAGGGCGACGTCGTGGTGTCGATCGGCACGAGCGGCACCGTGTTCGCCGTGACCGGGGCGCCGTCGGCCGACGAGAGCGGCACGGTGGCCGGGTTCGCGGATGCCTCGGGCGCGTTCCTCCCGCTCGTCGCCACCCTGAATGCGGCCCGCATCCTCGATGCCACCGCCGCGCTGCTCGGCGTCGACCACGACGGCCTCGGCCGCCTCGCGCTCGCGGCCCCGGCCGGAGCCGGCGGGCTCGTGCTCCAGCCGTACTTCGAAGGCGAGCGCACCCCCAACCTGCCGGAGGCCACGGCCACCCTCTTCGGCATGACGCTCGCCTCGACGACGCGCGAGGGGCTCGCGCGGGCGGCAATCGAAGGGCTGCTCTGCGGGCTGGCCGACGGCCTCGACGCCGTGCGCCGAGTGGGTGTGACGCCGCGGCGCATCCTGCTCATCGGCGGAGCGGCGCTGAACCCGGCCGTGCAGGCCATCGCGGCGCAGGTGTTCGATGTGCCCGTGAGCATCCCGACGCCCGGCGAGTACGTGGCCGACGGCGCCGCCGTGCAGGCGGGGTGGGCACTCAGCGGCTCGCGACCGGCCTGGCCGCTCTCGCTCGCGGCGAGCCCGGCGCCCGACCACCGCGCCGTCATCCGGCAGCAGTACGCGGCGCGACAGGCGGTGCTGGCGACCGCACTCGTCTGAGCACGGGACGCCGTCGCGCCCGCCGGCCGGCGCACTGCCCGCGCCCATAGATCAGCGAATCGTCCAGGTCGCTCGTGCGATACGAGCATGGATCCGGCGCGCGGTACTGCCTAGTCTCGATGCGTGAGCACCGCCGCCGACGCCCAGAGCCGCATCGACCTGCCCCCCGCGCCCCCCGAACAGCAGCGCATCCTCGACGCCGGCGGGGTCGCCTGCTGGAGCGAACCGGTGGCGATCGACACCTACGAGCCCGCCGAGCCCGACCGCTATCCGCTCTTCCTGGACCGCCGGGTCTACCAGGGATCGAGCGGCAAGGTGTACCCCATCCCCTTCACCGACCGCATCGCCGCCGAGAAGACGCCGCGGCTCTGGCAGGCGATCCATCTCGAGAACGCCTTCGTGCGGCTGCTGCTGCTGCCCGAGATCGGCGGGCGCATCCACATCGGGTACGACAAGGTGCGCGGCTACGACTTCTTCTACCGCAACAACGTGATCAAGCCGGCGCTCGTGGGGCTCGCCGGGCCGTGGATCTCGGGCGGCGTCGAGTTCAACTGGCCGCAGCACCACCGGCCGGCCACCTTCCTGCCGGTCGAGACCGCGATCGCGCGCTCCGCTGACGACGACGTGACCGTCTGGCACAGCGACCTCGATCCGCTGCAGCGGATGCGCGGGACCCACGGCATCCGGATGCGTGGCGACAGCGCGCTCGTCGAAGTGACCGCCCGGCTGCACAACCGCACCGACGAGCCGCAGACCTTCCTCTGGTGGGCGAACGTGGCCGCCGCGTCGCACGACGAGTACCAGTCGTTCTTCCCCACCGACGTCACGCACGTGGCCGACCACGCGCGGCGGGCGGTGACGGCCTTTCCCCGGGCCGACCGGCCTTACTACGGCGTGGACTACCCGGCACTGGCGGCCTCGCGTCCCGGAGCCGACCGGCTCGACTTCGCCGGCAACATCCCGGTGCCGACGTCCTACATGATCACCGACACCCACGACGACTTCTTCGGCGGCTACGACCATCGCGCCGGCGCCGGCTTCGTGCACTGGGCGGAGCACACCATCGCCCCGGGCAAGAAGCAGTGGACCTGGGGCGACGGCCCCATCGGTCAGGCCTGGGATGCGCAGCTCACCGACAGCGACGGCCCCTACATCGAGCTCATGGCCGGGGTGTTCACCGACAACCAGCCCGACTTCAGCTCCCTCGCGCCCGGGGAGACGCGACGCTTCAGCCAGTACTGGTACCCGATCCACGAGATCGGGCCGGCCCACCAGGCGACGACCGAGGTGGCGGTGAGTCTCTCGCTCGAGCCGGTGCGCGCCGGGGCGGCAGGCGAGTCCGGGGCCGGTCGCAGGGCGGTCCCGGTGCGCGCCGGGATCCCGGTGCGCGTGGGCGTCGCCAGCGCCTCGGTCTTCGAGCAGGCCACCATCGCGCTGTCGCGGGGCGAGCATCTCGTGGCCGAATGGGAGGTCGCGCTCGCGCCCGGGCATCCGTTCGTCGCGAGCCTCGACGTCGCCCAGGAGGCCGGCCCGGACGGGGTCGCTGCGCCGCGGGATGCCGCCTTCGAACCTGGACTCGGCGCGCACGAGTTCACACTGCGCGTCGTCGCGGACGGCCGTGAACTGATCTCGTGGACGCCGCGGCGACCGGATGCGGGCGCCGAGCCGTGGGTCGCCACCGAGCCGCCGCTGCCGGAGGCCATCCCGAGCGCCGACGAGCTCTATCTCACCGGGGTCCATCTGGCGCAGTACCGGCATCCGACCCGTTCGGCCGCGCCGTACTTCGAGGAGGTGCTGCGGCGCGATCCGCACGACTCGCGCGCGGCGGTCGCCCTCGGCGCCGAGCGCTACCGGCACGGCCGCTACGAGGAGGCACGGATGCTGTTCGAGTCCGCCCTCGAACGGCTGACCCGGCGCAACCTCAACCCGGCGAGCGGCGAGGCGAGCTACCGTCTCGGGCTGGTGCTGGAGCGGCTCGGACGATTCGACGAGGCGGGCGAGCGCTTCGCCAAGGCCGCCTGGGATGCCGCGTGGGCGCATCCGGCCGCCCTCGCGCTCGCCCGACTGGCTCTCCGCGCCGGGGAGGCGCGTGCCGCGGTGGAGCACGCCGAGGCGGCGTTGCGCACGGATGCATCCAGCACCGAGGCGCGCGCGCTCCGCGTGCTGGCGCTGCGCCGCCTCGCGGCTGCGGGGCGCGCCGCCGACGGCCTGGAGGCGGCGGCGTCCTCCGCCCTCGACGACGCCCTCCGGCACGACCCGCTCGACCCGATCGCGCTCGCTCTTGCCGGGCGGCTCGACACCGCCGACCCGAAGACTCCGCTCGTGGTGGCCTGCTGGCTCGCCCGGGCCGGTGAGTTCGCCGCCGCGATCGCCCTCACCGACGCCGAGGCCGCCCGCTCGCAGGCCGGCGCCCCCCGCACCAGCCTTCCGACCTTCGGCAACCCCGATCCGCTGCGCCACTACCTCCGTGCGACCTGGTTCGACGCCATCGCGAATGCGGGGACGACCGTCAAGGCCGAAGCCGAGCGCGCCGCCGCCCGTGCCGCCGACGCCCGGCACGCCTTCCCCGCCGGGCTCGACGAGTTCGACGCCCTCACCGCCGCGATCGCCGCCGACCCCGCCGATGCGGCCGCCCCTGCGCTGCTCGGCGCCTGGCTGCTCGACGCAGGCCGGCCGGGCGACGCCCGTCAGTCCCTCGAGACGGCGCTCGCGCTCGGCTCGGCCGATCCGGTGGCCTGGCGCAACGCCGCTCTCGCCATCATGAACTCCACCGGAGACGCCGAGCGCGCCGACGGATGCTTCGCGCGCGCCCTCGAGCTGAGCCCCCACGACCCGCGGCTGGTGTTCGAACGCGACGTGCTCTCGGCGATGCGCGGACTCCCGGCCGCCGAGCGCCTGGCGTCGATCGAGGCTCACGGCGACGCCGGCTGGGCGCGCGACGACCTCGCCCTGCACCGCCTCGACCTGCTGCTCACCACGGGCCGGGTCGACGAGGCGCTCGAGGTGCTCTCCACCCGGCGCTTCCAGCCCTTCGAAGGCGGCGAAGGGCAGGCGATCGCGCTCTACGACCGGGCCACGCTCGCCGTCGCGCGCCGGCTGCTCGAGACGGATGCGCGCGCCGCCGCCGAGCTGCTCCGCTCCGGCATCGCGGTGCCGGCGACCCTCGGCGAGGGGCGGCATCCCGCCGACAGCCTGGCCGAGCGCTACGTTCTGCTCGGCGACGCGCTCGACAGCGCCGGTGACGCCTCGGCCCTCGAGGCCTGGCAGCACGCACGCGACGGCGCCGGGCCGCTCGCCGTGGCCCTGCGCCCCGCCGCGGCCGCCGACTACTGGGTCGGCATCGCCCATCTGCGCCTCGGCGAGCCGGCAGAAGCCGAGGCGGTCTGGGCCGCCCTCGACGAGCGCGCCGACGAACTCGAGCGGCAGAAGCCGGTGGTCGACTACTTCGCCACCTCGCTGCCCGAGCTGCTGCTCTTCGACACCGACACCGCGGATGCGCGGACGGCGGCGGCGAGCGAGCTGCGGTCGCTGGCGCGCGAGGGCCGCACCCAGGGCGGCTCCGGCATCTCCGCCACGGCGAGTGTCACCGGGAGCACCGCCACCACCGATACCGGCGACGGCGCCAGCGGAGAGGGTTCGGCGTGAGCGACCCCGAAGACGCCACCAGGCGCTACCTCGGATCGGGCACCGCCCCCGGGCCGGACCTCACCGCGCTCACCGGCCCCCTCCCGCCGCACCTCCCCCGCCGGCTCACCATCAGCCTCTGGGACTTCTCCTGGTACACCCGCGCCGAACCCGGCGGCCCCTACGACGACCTCGACGCCGCGTGCGCGGAGACCGCCGCGCTCGGCTACAACGCCATCCGCATCTGTGCCGCTCCGCTCCTGCTGTTCAGCGGCCTGAGCAACCAGGGCTTCCCGCTGAGCTCGCTCGCCGCCGAGCTCGAGATCGAGGGCCTCGGTGCGTCGGCCGCCGGCGGCTACTTCGGTCAGCGCACCCGCTGGTACGACACCCCGGGCGGCTACCGCGTCGATCTGCGCGATCGCCTGCTCGAGCTCTTCGAGTCGGCCGAGCGGCACGGGCTCGTGGTCATCCTCGCGAGCTGGGAGTATCAGCAGTCACCCGCCTTCGCGCGCGCCCGCGACTGGTTCGACGCGATCGACGCGGTGCCGCTGGCCGAGCGCTACTCGGTGCTCGGCGCATCCTGGAACCGGATGCTCGACTTCCTCACCGAGGCCGGCCACCGCGAGAGCATCGCCCTGGTCGAGCTGCACAACGAGGTCGACTTCTCGATCCTCCCGGCTCTGGGTGAAGCCGGACCCGCCGGCGAGCCGAGCGGCTCGGCGGTGCTCGCGCGGCTGCGGAAGGCGCATCCCGATCTGCTCATGACGGCCAGCTACGGCAAGCCGCCGCACCTCGCCATGCATCAGCTGCCGGAGGGCTTCGGGGCCGCGCAGTTCCACATCTACAGCTACGGGGTGCTGGATGCGCTGCAGAAGCTGATCGACATCCGCTCGGAGGGCAGCGACGACTTCCCGAACCCGATGCTGCGGAGCCTGCTGCGGCCGGATGCGCCGACGGTCGCGGCGTACGGGCGGGCGGCGGCATGGAAGTACGAGGCCACCGTGGTGACCGATCAGATGATCTACGGCTACGACTGGCTCGACCCCTCCGCGTGGGATGCCTGGCTCGACGCCCACTACGACCGCTTTCGCGAGGTCATGCTGCGCGAGATCGAGTCGCGCGTGATCGCGGTGGCGGAGTGGGCACGCTGGAAGGGCATCCCGGCGGTCGTCGGCGAGGGCTGGATCGGCTACACCCCCCTGCACGGCGGCTTCGAGGAGGGGCCGGCGGGTCTCGCTCTCGCCGAGCACGGCATCCGCACGGCGCTCGAGCACGGGGTGTGGGGAATGGTGCTGTGCTCGAACGCGGGGCCGCACCACCCGATGTGGGCCGATGCGGCGTGGCAGCGGCGGCTCAACGCGGAGATCCTCGCGCACCCCTGACGGCCGGCATCAGCCGCGCGCGAGCCGGCGGCCGGCCTCGCGGAGCCAGCGGGGCGCGTCCCCGCGCGCCGACTCGCTGCTGCCGGCGAGGTCCGTGAGCGACACGGCTGCGCCGAACAGCACGGGCGGGCGGGCGATCGCCCCGGCCACGAGCGCGGTGCTCGCACCGGCGGCCTCGGCCACCCCGCGGACGTACCCCGGCACCTTTCCGTCTTCGGACTGGTCGTCGTAGCGTCCCTCCCCCGTGATCACGAGGTCGGCGCCGGCGACGATGCGCGGCAGCCCGAGCTCGGCACCGATCGCCGCGCTCCCCGCGACGAGCTCGGCACCCCAGGCCAGCAGTGCGAAGCCGGTGCCGCCGGCAGCGCCCGCGCCGGGCGTCTCGGGGTCGGTGCCGAACGCCTCCGTCACCAGCCGGGCGAACCGGGCGAGGTTCGCCTCGGCCACCGGGGCGAGGGCGCGCTCGACGCCCTTCTGCGCACCGAACACCGCCACGGCGCCGTCAGGGCCGAGCAGGGGATTCGTGACGTCGCTCAGCACCACCGCCCCTCCCGGAGGCGCCGGAACGAGGCCACTGAGGTCAGCCGCGACCACGTGCGCGAGCCCCCCGTTGCCCGGGGAGACGGATGCGCCGCTCGCGTCGACGAATCGTGCCCCGAGCGCGGTGAGCAGCCCCGCACCGCCGTCGCTCGAGGAGCTGCCGCCGAGGGCGAGCACGAGCCGCCCGACCCCGTGGTCGAGCGCCGCCCGCACGGCCTGGCCGAACCCGAGCGTGTGGGCCTCGAGCGGACGCAAGGGATGCAGCAGGGTGATGCCGCTCGTGTTCGCCAGCTCGACGACGGCGGTGCGCTCCGCGCCGCCGCCGGTTCCGGCCGGCTCAGGGAGCAGCAGCCAGCACGCCTCGACGACCCGGTCGTCCGGTCCGGTGACGAGCACGGGCATCCGTTCGGCCGCGGGGTGCGCGGCTTCGAACGCATCGAGGGTCCCCTCGCCGCCGTCGGCCAGCGGCACGCACACCACCTCGTCGCGCGGATGCACCTCCCGCCACCCCGCGGCGATGGCGGCGGCCGCCTGCGCGGCGCTCGAGCTCCCCTTGAACGAGTCGGGCGCAACCACGACACGACGGCTCATGGGCCCATCCCCTCACGCGACGGCGCCCCTGTCAAGAGCACGGGTCCCGCCCGGCACGATGCCGAGCGGGACCCGCAGCGCTCAGTCCGAGATCCTCACATCAATGTCGAACACCTTGCCGTGCACCTTGTAGGGCGTGTAGGTACCCGGATCGACCGTCCACGGCACGACGTGCGCCGTGGACACTTCGGCCCCCGCCGCGCTCGGCGTGAACGTGAGCGTCGTGCCGTCGGTCTTGAACGTCCCTCCGTCGACCACCTGGGTCGAGAGGTCGGGGCCGGGCACGTTGAAGGCGAGGAACGGCGGTGCGAGCACCTTCAGTCCCCCCTCCATCCCGCACTGCATCGGGATCACCAGTGGGGCACCCTTCAGCGCCTTCATGTCGTAGTCGACCTCGAGATCGTCGCAGGACGCCGGCGCGTCACGCACCACCACCGGGACCTCCCATGGCTCACCGGGGGCACCGGTGGTCTCATCCCAGGGTGTCACCGTCAGAACCTCGGGATGCGACTCGTCGATCACGACGTCGGGGTCGGTCCAGGTGAACCTGATCGTCCCGTCCGGGTTGACCGTGCCCGTGGTGCCCGGAACGGCCCTCTCCAGAATCACTCGATAGCTGTCGCGATAGTCCGTGCTGCAGAACTCGTTGAGGTCCAGGGTGAAAGGCACGTTCCGCGCCAGCTGCAACGAGCCGCCCAGGATCACCGCCCGGAAGCCGTCAGCGCCCGGACCGACCACCTTGTCGACCTTGGAGCAGTTCGGCGGTGTCTTGATGTTGATCTTCACCAGGAACGGGTGCTCGGCGCCGGCCGAGTCCTTTGCCGCCACCACCACGTAGTCCTGCGCCAGGTACGGCTTGAGCGAGGTGTATGACATCGTGCCGTCCTTGCTGTCGCCGACGAAGTTGATCGTGTCCACTCCAGCGCCCGAGGTCGATTCGCCCCAGGGGCGTGGGGGCACATGGTCCCAGCGCCCCGAATCGGAGACGAAGACGGACCCCGCCATGGGGTCGTCTTCCGAGCCCGCCATCAGGATCGCCCTGTCGGCGCTGGAGAGCTTAGCGATCTCGTTGCGGGTGAGAATGCGGCTCGCGGTGACGGTGCCTGAACATCCGCTCGTGACGCCGAGCAGGTTCTCCTGGTTCGCGATCGCGTCGACCTCGACACGCGGGCAGTGAACGCCGGGGGCTGCGAGAGCCTTGAGACTGTCGACCAGGGTGCCGTTCACGGTTCCTTCGAGAGACACATGCACCCAGGTGCCGCTCGGCGACAGTCCCGCCAAGGTCGGAGCACTCACCGTTGCCTTGGCGACCTGACCGCATGCACCGTCGTTGTCGCTGGAGCCATCACCGAAGAACCGGGGTGCCGTGGACGCCGCAATGTACAGCTGAGGGGCGTCGACGGCGGGGGTGCCGGAGACGGGGAACGGGATCTCCGCTGCGAGCTCGATGATCTCCCAGATGCCTTCGATGACCCATTTGACCTGCTCGGGAACGTCGTTCTTCCACGCGCTCTGCGTCGTCATGATGCGCTCCTTCAGAATGTCGATGACGATCTGCCGTTTGTCTCGCGGGAGGCGGCCCCACGTCGCCCGCCACGCGCTGTTGGCCGCCAGGTCGCCGTGGGTGACCGCCCTGATCATCTGCTGCGCGGTTCGCTTCAGGAACTGGAGTGTCCAGCTCACGTCGGTGACAGTCGGATCGACGCCGTTCGGCCAGTACATCGCGTTGGGAACGGCGTCGGGGTCGACACCCTCGAACGGGTTGACGCCGCGGTCGCCGCTCATCGACTCGCCGATGTTCACGTCCATCGAGACGATCCGCGACGGCGTGGTCGATTCGATCGTCAGATCTCCGGTCGCGAGCGCCGCCGTCACCAGGTCCTTGATCGTCTTGCCGGTTCCCGTCTGGTTGGCACCACCCTTGCCAGGAGAGGTGGCATTGTTCGCACCGGCGACGCACGGCGGCGCCGCGCTCGGCGGAACGGAGTCCGGGGGCTTGGGGAGCGTCGGCCCGGGAGGCGCCGGGGGCGCCCCCGGAGGCGCCGTCGGGCCACCGCCGGTCGACGGATCGCCGCCCGGAGTCCAATCGGTGGTCGGACCGCAGACCACGTTCCTGGTGGCATGGATGCCGGTCTCGACGTATGTGTTGTCGTCCTCGTTGTAATAGGACGTGCCGCCGTGCCAGGTCTCTTCGATAGTGCACTTCGGCGGCAGCGCCTGCGCGCTCTGTCCGCCGAGCGGGACGACGATTCCGGTGAGGAGAGCGCTCGCTGCGATGGTCGCAGCGAGCCTTCGATTCATAGTTGACATAACCTCAGAAACTAGCAGAGGTCACGTCTTTCATCCCGAAGTACTCATACTCAAATAGACGGCGCCCTCCGACGCCTGACGGGCAGGCGGCGGAGGGCGCCGAAAGAGCAAGGACGAGGGGTGGAAGCGCTTAGAAGTCCCAGTCCTCGTCTTCGGTGTTCACGGCCTTGCCGATGACGTACGACGAGCCCGACCCCGAGAAGAAGTCGTGGTTCTCGTCGGCGTTCGGCGAGAGGGCCGAGAGGATGGCGGGGTTCACATCCGTCACCGACTTCGGGAACATCGGCTCGTAGCCGAGGTTCATCAGGGCCTTGTTCGCGTTGTAGTGCAGGAACTTCTTGACGTCTTCGGTGAGACCGACCTCGTCGTAGAGGTCCTGCGTGTACTGAGCCTCGTTCTCGTAGAGGTCGTAGAGCAACGAGAAGGTGTAGTCCTTGATCTCGTCGCGCTTCGCCTGGTCGACGAGCTCGAGCCCGCGCTGGAACTTGTAGCCGATGTAGTAGCCGTGCACCGCTTCATCCCGGATGATGAGGCGGATGAGGTCGGCCGTGTTCGTGAGCTTCGCCCGCGACGACCAGTACATCGGCAGGTAGAAGCCCGAGTAGAACAGGAAGCTCTCGAGCAGGGTCGAGGCCACCTTCCGCTTCAGCGGGTCGTCGCCGTGGTAGTAGTCGAGAACGATCGAGGCCTTCTTCTGCAGGTTCGGGTTCTCGGTCGACCAGCGGAACGCCTCGTCGATGTCCTTGGTGTTCGACAGCGTCGAGAAGATCGACGAATACGACTTGGCGTGCACCGACTCCATGAACGCGATGTTCGTGTACACGGCCTCCTCGTGCGGGGTCAGCGCATCCGGAATCAGCGAGACGGCGCCCACCGTGCCCTGGATCGTGTCGAGCAGCGTGAGCCCCGTGAACACGCGCATGGTGAGCGTCTGCTCCGCCGGCGTGAGCGTGGCCCACGACTGGACGTCGTTCGACAACGGCACCTTCTCGGGCAGCCAGAAGTTGTTGACCAGCCGGTTCCACACCTCGACGTCTTTCTCGTCCTGGATGCGGTTCCAGTTGATCGCCTGCACCTTGTTGAGCAGCTTCAGCGGCTCGGAGGGAGGAGGGGTCATCGTCTCATTCTCGATTCAGAAGGCTAATGAACGGGGATCGGCTACAGCATGCAGCTGACGCAGCCATCGATCTCCGTGCCCTCGAGGGCGAGCTGGCGGAGACGGATGTAGTAGATGGTCTTGATGCCCTTGCGCCAGGCGTAGATCTGGGCCTTGTTGATGTCGCGCGTGGTGGCGGTGTCCTTGAAGAAGAGCGTCAGCGAGAGACCCTGGTCGACGTGCTGCGTGGCCGCGGCGTAGGTGTCGATGATCTTCTCGGCACCGATCTCGTAGGCGTCGTCGTAGTACTCGAGGTTGTCGTTCGTGAGGAACGGCGCCGGGTAGTAGACGCGGCCGATCTTGCCCTCTTTGCGGATCTCGATCTTCGAGGCCACCGGGTGGATCGACGAGGTGGAGTTGTTGATGTACGAGATCGAGCCGGTGGGCGGCACGGCCTGCAGGTTCTGGTTGTAGATGCCGTGGGCCTGGATGGAGGCCTTGAGCTCGAGCCAGTCGGCCTGCGTCGGGATGTGGATGTTCGAGGTCTCGAACAGCTCGGCGACGCGGGCCGTGGCGGGCGCCCACGCGGCATCCGTGTACTTGTCGAAGAACTCGCCCGAGGCGTACGTCGAGTCCTCGAAGCCGTCGAACTTCTCGCTGCGCTCGATGGCGATCGCGTTCGAGGCGCGCAGGGCGTGGAACAGCACGGTGTAGAAGTAGATGTTCGTGAAGTCGACACCCTCCTCCGAGCCGTAGAAGACGCGCTCACGGGCGAGGTAGCCGTGCAGGTTCATCTGGCCGAGGCCGATGGCGTGCGACTTGTCGTTGCCGTCCTCGATCGAGCGCACCGAGGTGATGTGCGACTGGTTCGACACCGAGGTGAGGCCGCGGATGGCGGTCTCGACGGTGCGGCCGAAGTCGGGAGAGTCCATGGTGAGCGCGATGTTCAGCGAACCCAGGTTGCAGGAGATGTCCTTGCCGATGTTGTCGTACGACAGGTCTTCGTTGTACGTCGTCGGCGTGTTGACCTGCAGGATCTCCGAGCACAGGTTCGACATGTTGATGCGGCCCTTGATGGGGTTCGCCTTGTTGACGGTGTCTTCGTACATGATGTACGGGTAGCCCGACTCGAACTGGATCTCGGCGAGGGTCTGGAAGAACTCGCGCGCCTTGATCTTGGTCTTGCGGATGCGCGGGTCGTCGACCATCTCGCGGTATTTCTCGGTCACCGAGATGTCGCCGAAGGGCAGGCCGTAGACCTTCTCGACGTCGTACGGCGAGAAGAGGTACATGTCCTCGTCGTTCTTGGCGAGCTCGAAGGTGATGTCGGGCACCACGACGCCGAGCGACAGCGTCTTGATGCGGATCTTCTCATCCGCGTTCTCGCGCTTGGTGTCGAGGAACTTCATGATGTCGGGGTGGTGCGCCGAGAGGTACACCGCGCCCGCGCCCTGACGCGCACCGAGCTGGTTGGCGTAGCTGAAGCTGTCTTCGAGGAGCTTCATCACGGGGATGATGCCCGAGGACTGGTTCTCGATCTGCTTGATCGGGGCGCCGGCCTCACGGATGTTCGACAGCAGCAGGGCCACGCCGCCGCCGCGCTTGGAGAGCTGCAGCGCCGAGTTGATGCCACGGGCGATCGACTCCATGTTGTCTTCGATGCGCAGCAGGAAGCAGGAGACGAGCTCGCCGCGCTGGGCCTTGCCCGTGTTGAGGAAGGTGGGGGTGGCCGGCTGGAAGCGGCCGCCGATGATCTCCTCGACGAGGTTGGTGGCGAGCTTCTCGTCGCCCTGGGCGAGCCCGAGGGCCGTCATGACCACGCGGTCCTCGAAGCGCTCGAGGTAGCGCTTGCCGTCGAAGGTCTTCAGTGTGTAGCTCGTGTAGTACTTGAAGGCGCCGAGGAAGGTGTCGAAGCGGAACTTTTTCGAGTAGGCCAGGTCGTTGAGCTGCTGGATGAACTCGAACGAGTACTGGTCGAGAACGGCCTTCTCGTAATACTCCTTCTCGACCAGGTAGTCGAGGCGCTCGCGCAGGTTGTGGAAGAAGACGGTGTTCTGGTTGACGTGCTGCAGGAAGTACTGCTTCGCGGCCTCTTTGTCTTTGTCGAACTGGATCAGTCCGTTCTCGTCATAGAGGTTCAGCATCGCGTTGAGCGAGTGGTAGTCGAGCGCCGGCGCGGCGGTGGGCGCGTCGATCAGAGTTGCTTCCACAGTGTGTCCAATCCAATCTGGACGGCCTCACGGTCATCCGGGGTTCCGAATACTTCGAATCGATAGAGCAACGGGACCGTGCATTTGCGCGCGACGATGTCGCCCGCAAGGCAGTAGGCCTCGCCGAAATTGGTGTTGCCCGCGGCGATGACGCCTCGGATGAGCGATCGGTTCCGCTCGTCGTTGAGGAACTGGATCACTTGCTTGGGAACGGCCCCGCCCATCCCGCCCCCGCCGTAGGTGGGGAGGACGAGAACGTAGGGCTTGGTGGCCGTGAGCCGATCTTCTCGGGAGTAGATCGGGATGCGCGACGCCGGTCGGCCGAGCGACTCGACGAAGCGGCGGGTGTTTCCGGAGACGCTCGAGAAGTAGACGAGGTCGTCGGACATCGCCTTAGCTCGCGGCGCGCGCGGCCAGCTCGGCGATCTTGTCGGGGCGGAAGCCCGACCAGTGGTCGCCCTCGGAGGTCATGACGACGGGGGCCTGCAGGTAGCCCAGCTCCTTGACCGTCTCGAGCGCCTTCTCGTCGACCGAGAGGTCGAAGATCTCGAACTCCAGCCCCTTGTTCTCGAGAGCGCGGTAGGTCGCAGTGCACTGGACACAGGAGGGCTTCGTGTAGACCGTGATTGCCATAAGGAATGCACCTTTCTGGTGTGGATAAAGACTTTCAGGGGCTTCTCAGCGCCGGGAGTTCAATACTACATCTAGTTGTCGGGGATATCGAGGACCCCTAGATGAAGTGTTACACGCGTGTAATTATCCACAGGTAATCCACAACTCTGCACAGCCGTGCCCCCAATCCATCCACAGCCGGAAGGGCGGAAATCCGCCCTTTCCGAGCACCCTGTGGAGAGTGGAGGCCGATTCACCTGAGGATAAATCCACCCACCGACATCAGACGCGCCGGGCGTGTCGCGCGCCGCGCGCGCGCCGCACCAGCCCAACCGCGACCGCGGCGACCGCGAGCACCGCCGGCACCACGAGCGTCACCCCGGCGAGCGCCACGAGCCCGGCGACGAGCACCACCGAGACCACTGCGAGCCACCACCCCGCACCGAAGCGCGGCAGCAGCCGCAACGCCGCCACCACCCCGAGCGCGTAGACCGCCACCATGTCGGAGGTGTGGATGAGGATGAACGGCGTCAGCGCTCCCCCGGTCATCACCATGGCGGCGTAGTAGACGGCCGCCAGCACGGCCACGAGGCCGAGCGCCCGGCGGGGCGTTCCGCCGCTCTCGGCGCCGGCCCCGAGCATCCGGGGCAGGTCGCCGTCGCGCCCGAGCGAGGCGCCGAGCTTGGCGAAGGCGGCCACGTAGGCGTTCAGCACCCCGAGGGCGACCACTCCGGCGACGGAGGCGACGGCCCACCGGCCCCAGGCGGGCGCGGTGGCGGCCACGAGGTCGAGCAGGGGAACGGCGCTGGACCCCGACCGATCGCCGAGCACTCCCACGGTGACGAGCTGGAGACCGAGGTAGCAGGCGCCCACCACGACGATCGCGATGGCCGTGGCGAGCGGGATGGTGCGGCGCGGCCGACGGAACTCGCCCGCGATGTGGGTGACGGCCTCCCAGCCGGCGAAGGCCCAGACGAAGAGGCTGACGGCCACGCCGACGCCGGCCCAGCCGTGCGGCAGCAGCGGAGCGAAGTTCCGCGCATCCGTCGCCGGGGCGGCCACCACGACCACGCCGACCACGATCGCCACGAGCAGTCCCGAGAGCACGAGCTGCACCCGGCCCGAGAAGCGCAGGCCGACGAGGTTGAGCACGAAGGGCGGCACCAGCAGCGCCGGCGCGATCACGAAGGCGAGCCCGGGGTCGACGCCGAGCACCGCCACGATGTACTCCGCTCCGAGGAGCGCGACCACGGGCGTGCCGACGCTCACGCCGAAGAAGAACCAGTAGCCGGCCATTCGAGCCGGCGTCGGACCGAGCGCTCGCCGCACGAAGGTCGCGACGCCCCCGGCATCCGGGTATCGGGCGGCGAGCGCGGCGAAGGTGCCGGCGAGCGGCACCGAGAGCACGATGAGCGCCAGGACGGCGATGATCGAGCCGGGCCCCGCCGCAGAGGCAGCCAGCGCCGGCAGCACCAGGATGCCGGTGCCGAGCACGGCCGCGATGTAGAGGGCCGCCCCCTGGGCGAGCCCGACCGAGCCGCCGGAGGACATGCCCCCAGCCTGACGCGCACCCGGGGGTCTGTGAAGCGAAGAACGGCCAGCTTGCCGCGAGATACCGTCACGCAACGTCATGTAACACGCGGGAAATGCGGTACGCGCATAATTGAAAGGCAACGTAAGCCGTTGCGGGCCCACCGGGCCAAAAAATCTCGGTGGTGTGTGAGAGATGTCGGTGTCTCCATGCCCGGCTCGCGGTTCCGGATCGTTCGTCGTGCTGGGTGGTGACCACGGCATCCTCATTTCCTGTCAATCGGTATGAAGTGAGAAGCAATGGTTCTGAAGGCAACGATCGTCGTCGGCAATCCCAAGCCGAGGTCGCGCACCCTCAAGGTCGCCGAGACCCTGGTCGAGAAGCTCCTCGTCCCGGGCAGCTACGAGCTCGAGATCATCGATCTGGCCGACCACACGGCCGAGATCTTCGCGTGGCCCTCGGACGAGATGGCGGCACTGAACGCCCGGGTCGCGGAGAGCGACCTCGCGGTGTTCGCCTCACCCACCTACAAGGCCACCTACACGGGCCTTCTGAAGGCCTTCCTCGACCGGTATCCGGCGAACGGCCTCTCCGGCGTGACGGCGATCCCGGTGCACACGGGCGGTGACCTCACCCACGCCATGGGCCCGACGGTCAACCTCGCACCGCTGCTCGTGGAGCTGGGTGCGGTCGTGCCCGGCCGCGGCTTCTATTTCGTGGCCGGCCAGATGGATCGCCTCGACGAACTCGTCGAGCAGGCCGCCGCGGAGTACGCCGCCAACCTCGGCCGGCTTGCCGTCGTGGCCGAGGCGGTGCGCTCGTGACGATCGCGCTGGATCCGCGGGTCTTCCGCGACACGCTGGGACACTACGCCTCCGGCATCACCATCATCAGCGGCGTCGACGACGACGGACCAATCGGCTTCACCTGCCAGTCGTTCTACTCCGTCTCCACCGAGCCGCCGCTCGTGTCGTTCAGCGTGATGACGAACTCCACCACCTACCCGCGGGTGCGCGAGACCGGCAGGTTCGCCGTCAACGTGCTCGCCCACGACCAGCACACCGTGTCGAACCAGTTCGCCCGCAAGGGCACCGACAAGTGGGCGGGAATCGACTGGACTCCGACGGATGCCGGCAACCCCGTCATCGACGGCACCCTGATGTGGCTCGACTGCGACATCTGGGCCGAGTACGAAGCGGGCGACCACTACATCGTCATCGGCCAGGTCAACGAGATGAGCCCCGCCTCCTGGCACAAGGAGGAGCCGCTGCTCTACTTCAAGGGCAAGTATCGCCACCTCCGCGAACTCGAGGAGTGACCGGGCGGGCCGTCAGCCCTCGAACGCGGCGAGCCAGCCGGTGAGGATGCGTTCGAGGGCGGCCCGGTCGGCTGCGCTCAGCTGGTCCACGAGCCGCCGCTCGTTCGCCATGTGCTCGGCGAAGGCCGCGTCGATGAGTTCCACGCCCTTCGGCGTGAGGGCCACGACCCGGCGCCGGCCGTCGCCACCGGCCGGTCTGCGGGTCACGAGCCCCGCATCCACGAGCCGGTCGAGGCGCTTGGTGACGGCCCCGGTGGTGACCATGGTGTGTTCGGCGAGCTCGCCCGGCGCCCGCTCGTAGGGCGGCCCGGAGCGCCGGAGCGTGGCGAGCACGTCGAACTCGCCCTCGCCGAGGCCGTGCCGGGCGTAGACCGCGGTGAGCTCACCGGTGAGGTGCCCGGCCAGCCGGTGCAGCCGGCCGATGACGCCCTGCGGCGACACATCGAGCTCGGGGCGCTCGCGGCGCCACTCCTCCTGGATGCGGGCGACGTGGTCGGCGTTCTCCATGATCTCGACTATAGCTTCCTCGGAAGTTATAGTAACTTCCATGGAAACTATTCGTGCCCGGCGCACCTGGCCCTGGCTGCTGGTCACGGCGATCGCACCGATCGCCTGGGGCTCGAACTACTTCGTCACCCGCCAGTTCCTGCCACTGGACCATCCACTCTGGGGCGCCGCCCTCCGGGCGCTGCCCGCGGGCATCCTGCTCGTCGCCGTGGCACGCTCGCGGCCCCGCGGGGCGTGGTGGTGGAAGTCGCTCGTGCTCGGCGCACTGAACGTGAGCGCGTTCTTCGTGCTGATCTACCTGGCCTCACAGCTTCTGCCCTCGAGCGTGGCCTCGACCATCATGGCGAGCTCGGCGGCCGCGCTGATGCTCCTCGCGTGGCCGCTGCTGGCGGAGCGGCCCGGCGGCTTCGCGATCGCCGGTGCTGCCCTCGGCTTCGGCGGGGTGTGCGTCATGCTGCTCGGCGGAGGCGGCAGCGCCGGCGCGGATGCCGGCATCCGGCCCCTCGGCGTGCTCGCCTCCCTCGCGGCGATGCTGCTCTCCTCGCTGGGCTTCGTGCTGTCCAAGAAGTGGAGCACCGGCCGTGAGAGCACCCTCGCCACCACCTCGTGGCAGCTCGTGGCCGGCGGCCTGCTCCTGCTGCCGTTCGCCGCCCTCGTCGAGGGCGCTCCTCCTGCGCTGGATGCGCCCGCCGTCGCCGGCTTCGCCTACGTCACCGTGGTCGCGACCGCGCTCGCCTTCGTCGCCTGGTTCTCCGGCCTGCGCCACCTGCCGGCCTCCACGGTCGGGCTGATCGGCCTGCTCAACCCGGTGACCGGGGTGCTGCTCGGCACCCTCGTGGCCGGCGAGGTCTTCGGCCCGGCGCAGGCCCTGGGCACCGCGCTCGTGCTCGGCGGCGTGATGCTCGGCCGGGCTCGCACCCGCGCCTGCGCCGGCCCGCGCGCGGAGAGGACGGTGCGCACCGCAGGATAGATTCGAGCCATGACTTCCTGGCTCCTGCTCGCCGGCGCCATCGCGAGCGAGGTCACCGCGTCACTCTCGCTCAAGGCGGCCCTCGAGCATCCCGTCTGGTACGCGCTCGTGGTGGCGGGCTACCTCGCCGCCTTCCTGTTCCTGTCACTCGTGCTGCGCGCGGGCATGTCGCTCGGGGTCGCCTACGGCATCTGGGGCGCGCTCGGCGTGGCGCTGACCGCGGTGCTCGCCGCCGCGATCTTCGGCGAGCCGCTGACTCCGTTGATGATGCTCGGCATCCTGGTGATCATCGGCGGGGTGCTGTGCGTCGAGCTCGGCTCGCAGCGCGCGCTCGCGGCGCGGCGCGCCGCGCAGACGGCGGCTTCCGAGGCCGAAGCCCCTCCGAGCGAGACCGGGGCCCTCTGATGGCCTGGCTCCTGCTCGCCGGCGCCATCCTCACCGAGGTCACGGCCACCCTGTCGCTTCGCGCCTCCGTGCACGGCTCGAAGCTCTGGTATGTTCCGGTGGCGGCCGGCTACCTCGCCGCCTTCGCCCTGCTCTCGCTCGCTCTCGGGGCCGGGCTCCCACTCGGCGTGGCCTACGGCATCTGGGCCGCGGTCGGGGTGGCGCTCACCGCCGTGCTCAGCCGGGTGTTCTTCACGGAGCCGTTCACCCGGCTGATGGCGGGCGGGATCGCCCTCATCATGCTGGGCGTGCTCCTCGTGGAGCTCGGCTCCGGCCACTGAGCGACGACCCGACCTCGACCACCCCTCCCAGGATGTGTACGCTGTTCACATCCCCGCCCGGCGATCACCAGAGAGGATTCCTGTGCACTGGAAGCGCAACGCGGGCCTCTTCCTGACGGGCCAGACCATCTCGCTCTTCGGCTCGATGGTCGTGCAGTACGCCGTGATGTGGTGGGTGACCTTCGAGACCAAGTCGGGCTTCGCCGTGGCCCTCTACGCCCTCGCCGCCTTCGCCCCGCAGGGCATCGTGTCGATCTTCGGCGGCACGCTCGCCGACCGCATGAACCGCAAGGTGCTGGTGATCGTGTCCGACGGCACGATCGCGATCGTGACGCTCGCTCTCGCACTCCTGATGCTGAGCGGGGTGACCGAGCTCTGGATCATCCTCCTCGCGGTCGGCGTACGCTCGGTGGGTGCGGGCTTCCAGTCCCCCGCGGTGCAGGCGATGATCCCGCAGATCGCCCCGCCCGATCAGCTCATGCGGGTGAACGGCATGTACCAGACGGTGCAGTCGGCGATGGCCCTGCTCGCCCCCGCGGCGGCCGGAGCCGTGTTCGGTCTCTTCGGCATCGTGCCGGTGTTCTTCATCGACGTGGTGACGGCCGCCATCGGCATCGGTCTGATGCTCGTGGTTCGCGTGCCCACGCTCGCCGCCGTCTCGGAGAGGACCAGTGGCTACTTCGCCGACCTCGCCGCCGGGATGCGCTACATCGGCGGCCATCGGGTGGTGCGCTGGCTGCTGGTGGTCTTCGCCATCCTGTTCCTGCTCACCGTGGCGCCCTCCTTCATCACCCCGCTCATGGTGGCGCGCACCTTCGGGCCCGAGGTGTGGATGGTGACCGTTCTCGAACTCGCCTTCAGCGCGGGCATGCTGCTCGGCGGGGTGCTCGTGTCGACCGTGCTGGCCAAGAGCAGCCGCATCGGTCTCATCCTGGTGTCCACCTTCGGCTTCGCCGTGTTCACCGTGGGCCTCGGCCTGAGCCCGAACCTCGTGGTGTTCTACGCCTTCATGTTCGCGTTCGGATTGCTGGTTCCGCTGTTCTCCACGCCGTTCATGACGCTCGTGCAGGAGACCGTGCAGCCCGAGATGCACGGCCGCGTGTTCAGCTACGTGAGCATCGTGATGGCGCTCGCGACCCCCATCGGCATGACCGTGTTCGGGCCGCTGGCCGACGTCGTGAGCGTGCAGCTGCTGCTCGTGCTCGCGGGCATCGCGACCGTGCTCGTGATCACGGTCGCCATCGCATTGCCGTCGGGGCGTGCGGCGATCGCCGCCGCGCGCATCCAGCAGCCGCTGCCCTCGGAGGACGGCGAATCCCCGGCGCCCGAGCAGAACTCAGCCGTGCGCGAGCAGCTCTAGTCCGATCACCGCGAGCGCGAGCACCGCCTCGGCGAGCAGCACGATGGCCCGCGGCCAGGCTCCAGACCCCGAGGGCCGAGAGCGCGGGTGGTCATGCCTGCTCCGCTACTTGCGCGGCAGTGCTCGCTCGAGGTCGGCGAGCAGGTCGTCGACCGCTTCGATGCCCACGGAGAGGCGGATGACGTTCTCCGGCACCTCGAGCGGCGTTCCCTTCACGGAGGCGTGGGTCATCTCCGAGGGGTAGCCGATGAGCGACTCGACCCCGCCGAGCGACTCGGCGAGCTGGAACAGCTGCGTCGACTCCGCGAACTTGCGGGCCGCCTTCGGTCCGCCCTTCAAAGCGAGCGAGATCATGCCGCCGAACGACTTCATCTGACGCTTCGCGAGCTCGTGGCCCGGATGCGTGGGCAGGCCCGGGTAGTAGACGGCGTCGAGCGCCGGGTGGCCCACGAGGTGCTCGGCGATCGTCTGCGCGTTGCTCGAGTGCCGGTCCATGCGCACGGCGAGGGTCTTGATGCCGCGCACGGTGAGCCACGCATCCATCGGCCCCGAGACGCCGCCGGAGGCGAACTGCAGAAAGCGCACCTTCTCCTCGAGCGCGTCGTCGTTCAGCACCACGGCGCCGCCGAGCACATCGGAGTGGCCGCCGAGGTACTTCGTGGTGGAGTGCACCACGATATCGGCGCCCAGCGAGAGCGGCTGCTGCAGGTAGGGCGAGGCGAAGGTGTTGTCCACCACCACGAGGGCGCCGGCCGCGTGGCCGATCTCGGCCAGCTCGGCCACGTCGCTGATCTTCATCAGCGGGTTCGAAGGGGTCTCGAGCCAGAGCAGCTTGGTCTTGCCGCCGGCGACGGCCTTCGCCACCGCGGAGAGGTCGCCCATCTCGACCACGACGTTCTCGACGCCCCACTTGCCGTGGATGCGATTGATCAGGCGATGGGTTCCGCCGTAGACGTCGTTGCCGAGCACGATGCGGTCGCCCGGTTCGAGCACGGCCCGCAGCAGCGCATCCTCGGCCGCGAGGCCGGAGGCGAAGGAGAGGCCGTGCTTGGCGCCCTCGAGCGAGGCGATCAGCGTCTCGAGCGAGGTGCGGGTCGGGTTGCCGCCGCGCGCGTACTCGTAGCCTCCGCGGAAGCCGCCGATGCCGTCCTGCACGAAGGTGCTGGTGAGGTAGACGGGCGGGATGATCGCGCCCGTGGTGGGGTCGAACTCCTGGCCGGCGTGGATGGCGCGGGTCTCGAAGCTCTCGTTCTTCTTGGAAGCCATGATCGTGTCTTTCGTGAGGTCGGGAGTCACGCTTCGCTGAGGAAGGTGAGGAGGTCTTGACGGGTGATGACGGTGACGGGCTTGCCGTCGTCGGAGACGAGCAACGCGGGCGCCGTCGTGAGGGCCTGGCGGGCCGCCGACACCGGCTCGTTGATGCCGATCAGCGGCAGGGCGGGCGCGACGAAGTCGCCGACCTTGTCGGTCATGGCGGCGCGGCCGCCGAACACCTGGTCGAGCAGCGTCTGCTCGTCGAGCGAGCCGATCACCTCGCCCATCACCACGGGCGGCTCGGCCGAGAGCACGGGCACCTGCGAGACGCCGTACTCCGTCATGATGCCGATGGCGTCGTGAACGGTGTCGCTCGGATGCACGTGCACGAGGGCGGGAAGGCCGCCGTTCTTGCCGCCGAGCAGCTCGCGCACCGTCGACCCCTCGCTCTCGGAGGCGAAGCCGTAGGAGCGCATCCATTTGTCGTTGAAGATCTTGCCGAGGTAGCCGCGGCCGCCGTCGGGGAGGAGTACCACGACCACCGCGTCGGCCGGGAGGTCGCGGGCGGCCTTCAGGGCCACGGAGACGGCGAGGCCGCTCGAGCCGCCGACCAGCAGGCCCTCTTCGCGGGCGAGCCGCCGGGTCATCTCGAACGACTCGGCGTCGGTCGAGGCGATGATCTCGTCGACCACGGTGGGGTCGTACGCGGTGGGCCAGAAGTCCTCGCCCACGCCCTCCACGAGGTAGGGGCGGCCGGTTCCGCCGGAGTAGACCGAGCCCTCGGGGTCGGCGCCGATCACCTGCACGGCTCCGTCGGAGACCTCCTTGAGGTACTTGCCGGTTCCGCTGATGGTGCCGCCGGTGCCGACGCCCGCCACGAAGTGGGTGATGAGGCCCTCGGTGTCACGCCAGATCTCGGGGCCGGTGGTCTGGTAGTGGCTGAGCGGGCCGTTGGGGTTGGAGTACTGGTTCGGCTTGAAGGCGCCCGGGATCTCGCGCGCCAGCCGGTCGGAGACCGAGTAGTAGGAGTCGGGGTCTTCGGGAGCCACGGCGGTGGGCGTCACGACGATCTCGGCGCCGTAGGCCGTGAGAACGTTGCGCTTGTCCTCGCCCACCTTGTCGGGCAGCACGAAGATGCAGCGGTAGCCGCGCTGCTGCGCCACGAGGGCGAGGCCGATGCCGGTGTTGCCCGAGGTGGGCTCCACGATCGTGCCGCCGGGCTTCAAGAGGCCCTCGCGCTCGGCCGCGTCGATGATGTTGGTGGCGATGCGGTCTTTCGACGAGCCACCGGGGTTCAGGTATTCGATCTTGGCGAGGACCGTGGCCTGGATGCCGTCGGTCACGCTGTTGAGCTTGACGAGCGGGGTGTTGCCGACGAGGTCGATGACGCTGTTCGCGTACTTCATGTCTTGTGTCCTTGACTGGGGCCCGCAGCGATCACGTGCCTGTGTCGCACGGCGCGCTGCGTGAGCGGCGGCTGGGGCGTGGCGAATCCGACTGGTGAGGGAGAAGGTCGCTCTAGCGGCGACAACAGGGATTCACGAACACGCCCCCAGCCTAGCCCACCCGGGCCGCATCGCGACCGGTCCTGAGACGCGGGACGCCGCGCGCTGCGGCCAGCGGCAGGCGGCGAGGGCTTCCGTCCCCTCCGCCAGAGTGTTCGGGCCGCCCAGGAGGGTGACCTTCGTGGCGCCGAGCGCGCCGTGATGGCCCGCGAGGCCGCGTAGCGGTCGACGCCACCGATCCGCGACAGCGGTGTGGCCGTGCCGGTGCCGGCGAGCACGGCGCTCTCGGCTTCGTACTCGGCGCGCTCCGTCGAGGTGGGGGGTGGAGGTGGGG
>SCNI01000027.1 GCA_005502775.1 Microbacteriaceae bacterium 3FA27C10 | reverse complement strand
GGAGCGAGGAGGGCTCAGAGGAGGGGGCGACCGGCGGCGTAGACGGCGGTGACCGCCCAGTCGGGGTCGAGGAGCACGGCGTCGGCGGCGAAGCCGGGGCGCAGGAGGCCGAGCTCGTCGGCCCGGCCGATCGTGCGCGCGGGTGTGGCGGTGAGCGCCTCGACGGCGAGCACCGGATCGACGCCCGACTCCTCGATCGCCCAGCGCAGAGCGGCGTCCTGCGTGAGCGTGGAACCGGCGATGGTGGCGGTGCCCGAGAGCATCGCGCGCCCCTCGGTGACGCTCACGTTGAGCGTGCCGAGGCGGTAGTGGCCGTCGGCCGAACCGGCGGCGGCCATCGCATCCGTGATCATCGCGATGCGGTGGGGGGCGGCGAGGAACGCCATCTTCACCACATCCGGATGCACGTGGAAGCCGTCGACGATCAGCTCGAGGCCGACGCGCGGGTCGTCGAACGCGGCGACCACGGGGCCCGGCTCGCGGTGCTTGATGCCGGGCATGGCGTTGAAGGCGTGCGTGAGCAGGGTGGCCCCGCGGTCGAAGGCCTCCTTGGTGAGGGCGAGGTCGGCGGCGGTGTGGCCGACCGCCACCACGACGCCGGCGTCGACGAACGCGGTGATCGCCTCGAGCGCGCCGGGCAGCTCGGGGGCGATGGTGATCTGCACGAGGTGCCCGCGCCCGCGCGCGACCAGCAGCGCGACCTCCTCGGGGGTGGGGGAGCGCAGGAAGTCGGGGTTGTGCGCGCCGCGGTGGTTGCGCGCGAGGTAGGGGCCCTCGAGGTGGGCGCCGAGCACGAGCGGATCGGTGTCGGCGAGCACGGCGATCGTCTCGAGCGCCACCAGGAGCGACGGCACCGGATTGGCGACGAGGGACAGCACCGAACGGGTCGTGCCGTGGCGGCGGTGCAGGGCCAGGGCTCCGGCGATCGCCTCGGGCCCGTCGTCGAAGGAGTGGCCGCCACCGCCGTGGCCGTGCAGGTCGATGAAGCCGGGGGTGAGCCAGCGGCCGGCCGCGTCGATCACCGCGCCGGCGGCATCCGGCCCCGCAGCGCCCCCTGCCACGGCCTCTCCGGGCTGCACGGCCTCGACGGCGTCGATCCGCTCGCGCCACCCGTCGCCCGTGCCGACCGCCTCGATGCGGTCGCCTGAGGCGTGCATCCAGAAGCCGTCGACGACGCCGTCGGCGTCGAGCTTGCGTGCTCCGTGGATGAGGAGGGAGGTCATCCGAATTCCTTGCGCCCCTGGATGACGCCGCTGACCACGGCGACGAGTCCGAAGACGAGCGCGATGAGCGGCTGGCCGAGCATGATCCAGGCCAGTGCTGCCGAGCCGATGACGACGATCTCGACCAGTGCCTTGCCGAAGGAGTCGAAGTGGAACACGGCTTTGGGTGAGCGGAACAGCGCCCAGATCACCATGGCGAAGATCGGCGTCGCGATGCCGAAGGCGATGTTCCAGGGGAACGGCCACGCCACGAATCCCCAGAAACCGAAGGTGAAGAAGGTGAACAGCTCGATCACGAACCGGAGTACGTCGTTGAAGCCGAGTCGGATGTCGCGGGGTTCGGGTTGCACCCTCCAATGGTAGGGCAGCCCGAATGTTACGAGTTTGTAAAGGATGCTCGCAAAATCCGCGAAGATCTTGCGGTGAGTATGTTCGTAAGCTTTACTAACAAACATGACTGCATCGGAAGTGCAGCGAAGCTCTTCCCGCACCGAATCGTCGGCCCTGCCGGCGACCGGCCCGGGCTTCGCACACGGAAAAGCCCCCCAGGGCCGGGTTCTCAGGCCCAGCGCGAAGGTGCTTCCCGAGCACGCCCGCGGCCACAACCGCTCTCTCGTGCTGCAGACGCTCTACCGTGAGGGCAGCCGCAGCCGGGCCGACATCGCCCGGGAGACCGGCCTCACGCGGGTCACGATCAGCGCCCTCGTGGCCGAGCTGATCGCCGACGGCCTCGTGGTGGAGCTCGGCCAGCGCGAGGAGACCCGCCCCGGCAAGCCCGCCACCCTCCTCGACCTCGACCGCAGCGCCTTCGTGATCGTGGGCCTGGACCTCTCCGAGCACTCCACCTTCTCCGGCGCCCTGCTCGACCTCGACGGCGCCATCAGCGCACGTGCCGAGGTCGCACTCGCCGGAAGCACCGGCCAGGATGCGGTCGACAAGGTCATCGCGCTCGCCGCGGAGCTCGTCGACCGGGCCACCGCCCCCATCCTCGGCATCGGCGTGGGCTCGCCGGGCGTGGTGGACCTCGGCGGGGTCGTGCTCTCCGCGCCGAACCTCGGCTGGAACGGGATGCCGCTCCAGAGCATCCTGAACGACCGCTTCGGTGTTCCCGTGGTGGTGGCGAACGACGCCAACGCCGCGGTGCTCGCCGAGCACAGCTTCGGCGGCGCCGACAGCGACGCGATGCTCATCAAGATCGGTCACGGCGTCGGCGCGGGCCTGCTGCTGGGCGGAACCCCGCTCTTCGGCAGCCGCTTCGCCGCGGGCGAGATCGGGCACGTCGTGGTGGGCACCGACGGCGGCGAGGTCTGCGCCTGCGGAAAGCGGGGCTGCCTCGAGACCTGGCTCAGCATCCCGAACCTGATCGAACGACTGGACGGCGTGCAGCCGGCCGACGCGCGCGAACGCGACGCCGTGCTGCGCGAGGCGGGAGAGCGGCTCGGCATCGCGCTGGCTCCCGTCGTGGGTGCGCTCGACCTCAGCGAGGTCATTCTGAGCGGCCCTACCGAACTTCTCGACGGACCGCTCGCCGCGGCCACCGTCGAGACGCTCCGCGCACGGACGATGGCCGAATTCCACGGCTCTCTGACGTTGCGGATGACCACGCTCGGGCAGGACATCGTTCTGCGCGGCGCGGCCGTGATGGTCCTCTCCGGACAACTCGGGGTCTCGTAGCACCCGCTCCGCGACCCTTCGCACCACCTCTGCACCAGAAGAGCCGGTTCCCAGCCGGCATCCATCGCCCTAGGAAGGTATGAACACCATGAGGAAGACGACACTCGCTGTCACCGCCCTCGGCGTCACGGCAGCGCTCGCGCTCGCCGGATGCGCCGGCGGCAGCTCGTCCGGCGGCAACACCGATGCGGCCGCCACCGGCGACATCCGCGTCTGGCTGAACGGCACCGACACCCCGCAGGCCGCGCGAGATTACTTGAAGACGACCTTCGAGAGTGAGCACCCGGGCTCGACCCTCACCATCGAGGAGCAGGCCTGGACCGGGCTCGTGGACAAGCTCACCACGAACCTCTCCGGCTCCGACAGCCCCGACGTGGTGGAGGTCGGCAACACGCAGGCCGCCGCGTTCACCTCGGCCGGCGCGTTCCTGGACCTGACCGACCAGTACGACGCCCTCGGCGGCAGCGACCTGCTCCCGGGCTTCGTGGAGGCCGGCTCCTACGACGGCAAGTTCTTCGCCGCGCCCTACTACTCGGGTGCCCGCCTGGTGTTCTACAAGAAGGACCTGCTCGCGAAGGCGGGTCTGACCGTTCCCACCACGCTCGACCAGTACATCTCGAACGGCGTCGCGCTCGCCGCGGCCAACCCCGGCGTCTCGGGCATCTACTTCCCCGGCCAGGACTGGTACAACGCCCTTCCCTACATCTGGGAGAACGGCGGCGAGATCGCCACGCAGTCCGGCGCCACCTGGACCTCGAGCTTCTCGAGCCCCGAGTCGATCGCCGGCCTCAAGCAGGTGCAGGAGGTCATGACCAAGGCTTCCGTCGCGCCGAAGGACGGCAACGAGACCGACCCGCAGGTGCCGTTCTGCGAGGGAGTGATCGCGAACCTCTCGGCTCCGAGCTGGGTGAAGGGCTCGATCCTCGCCCCCGCCGACGCGAAGGCGCCCGGATGCCCCGACCAGGAGGCCAACCTCGGCGTGTACGCCCTGCCCGGCAAGTCCGGCGGTGCGGCGCACGTGTTCGCCGGCGGATCGAACATCGCCGTCTCGGCGAAGTCGGCGCATCCCGAGCTCGCGAAGGACGCGCTGGCGATCATGCTCAGCGACGACTACCAGACGATCCTCGGCAAAGCCGGCCTCGTGCCGGCCAAGGTGTCGCTCGCCTCGACCATCGGAACGGATGACGTCGCCAAGGCCACCGCCGAGGCCGCCGCCAACGCGAAGCTCACTCCGGCCTCGCCCAAGTGGGCCGACGTGGAGGCCTCCGGCGCCCTGCAGGACTTCTTCGTGGCCATCGGCCAAGGCGGAGACGTGACGGCACTGGCGCAGGCGCTCGACCAGAAGATCGACGGCATCCTGAACTCCTAGGAGCCCCGGGAAGAGAAGTGACGGTGGCCGTGCGCGAACACGGCCACCGTCAGCCCAGATGCCCATCGCCCTAGGAGGTGAGAGGCACACCGCAATCGTAATGGGAGTACCGTCACATGAGTTCGTCAGTGATGCTCGTCCGGGAGCATGAATCCGGAGGCGTGCAGGAGCTTCCGCTCAGGCCGGGGCCGAAGAAGAAGCGCGGCCCCTCGCGCGCCAAGGCGGGGCGGTTCACCCCGGGCGTGCTGTTGCTGCCGGCGCTCGTCATCCTCGCCGTGGTGATCGGATGGCCGCTCGTGCAGCTCTTCGTCATGTCGTTCCAGGAGTTCGGCCGGGCCCAGGTGTTCGGCGCCCCCGCTCCCTTCGTGGGCTTCGACAACTACACGAAGGTGCTCAGCGACCCGCAGTTCTGGGCCGTGCTGCTGCGCAGCGTGCTCTTCTGCCTCGCCAACGTCATCACCGCGATGGTGCTCGGCACGCTCGTGGCGCTGCTGATGAACCGCGTCAACCGCTTCTTCAAGGTGCTCGTCTCGGTGGGCCTCCTGCTGGCCTGGGCGATGCCCGCCCTCACTGCCACCATCGTCTGGGGCTGGATGTTCGACACCCAGTACGGCGTGGTGAACTACCTCCTCGAGGCGGTCACCGGGCAGGACTTCACGAACCACTCCTGGCTGATCGACCCGTTCTCGTTCTTCGTGGTGGCCACCATCATCGTGACCTGGGGCGCCGTGCCCTTCGTGGCCTTCACGATCTTCGCCGGGCTCACCCAGGTGCCCGAAGAGGTGCTCGAGGCCGCCCAGCTCGACGGGGCCGGGGGCTGGAAGCGCTTCCGCCTCATCGTCTTTCCGTACCTGCGCTCGATCTTCGTGGTGGTGATCATCCTCCAGGTGATCTGGGATCTGCGGGTGTTCACGCAGATCTTCGCCTTGCAGGGCATCGGGGGCATCAAGGAGGAGACCTCCACCCTCGGGGTGTACATCTATCAGACCTCGCTCGGCAAGGGTGACTACGGAACCGGCGGCGCGATCGCGGTGATCATGGTGATCCTCATGGTGAGCATCTCGCTCGTCTACGTGCGCCGGAGCCTGAAGCAGGAGGAGTCATGAGCGCCGTCGTCAGCGCGCGCCGGCCCGCGCGCCGGCCGAGCGCCCGCAAGCGCACCACCGGCATCCTGCTCGGCGCCGCCTCGGTCGTCGTGTTCCTGTTCTCGGTGTTCCCGGTCTACTGGATGGTCAACACCTCGCTGCAGCCGAACAACGAGATCCGCGGGAGCGTGCCGAATTTCGTGCCGCAGAACCTCACCACCTCGAACTACGTCACGGTGCTGTTCGAGCCCTCCCGGGCGCCCTTTCTCCCCGCGCTCGGCAACTCGCTCATGGTGACGGTCTCCACCGTGGTGATCGCCCTCGTCTTCGCGTTCCTCGCCTCGCTCGCCGTCACGCGCTACCGCTTCAAGAGCCGCAAGACGTTCATCTTCGTCATCCTGATCATCCAGATGATCCCGGCCGAGGCCATGATCGTGTCGACCTACCGCGTGCTCGACGGCTGGGGACTGCTCAACACCATCGCCGGCCTCACCCTCGTCTACGTGGCCACGGTGCTGCCCTTCACCATCTGGACCCTCCGCGGCTTCGTCAACGGCGTGCCGGTGGAGCTCGAGGAGGCCGCCATGATCGACGGATGCTCACGGTCGGGTGCGTTCTGGCGCATCACCTTCCCGCTGCTCGCCCCCGGCCTCGTGGCCACGGGCGTGTTCGGGTTCATCCAGGCCTGGAACGAGTTCCTGCTCGCTCTCGTGGTGAATTCCCGGCCCGAGATGATGACCTTGCCGGTGTGGCTGCGCACCTTTCAGCAGACCACCGGCACCACCGACTGGGCCGCCATCATGGCCGGCTCCACGCTCATGGCCATTCCCGTGATCGTGTTCTTCCTGCTCGTGCAGGGCCGCATGACCTCGGGTCTGGTCGGCGGGGCGGTGAAGGGATGAGCGCCGCCACTTCGGTGCGCCGCACCGTGCTCGGCACGCTCCTGCCCGGGTTCGTGGGAACCGCTCTGCCCGGCTGGGTGGAGCGGATGCTCCGCGAGGGCCTCGGCGGCGTGTGCCTGTTCGGCGAGAACATCGTCTCGGCGGCGCAGCTGCGCTCACTCACCTCCGCGATCCTCGCCGCGAACCCCCGCGCGCTCATCGCGATCGACGAGGAGGGCGGCGACGTCACCCGCCTCCACTACGACCGGGGAGCGCCCTACCCGGGGAACGCCGTGCTCGGCCGGCTCGACGAGCTCGCCGCGACCGGCGCCGTGGCTGCGCGGGTCGGGGCGGAGCTGCGGGCGGCGGGAGTGAACCTCGATTTCGCACCCGACGTCGACATCAACTCGAACCCGCTCAACCCCGTCATCGGCATCCGGAGCTTCGGCACCGAGCCCGCTGCCGTGGCGCGCCACAGTGCCGCCTGGGTGCGGGGACTGCAGTCGCAGGGCGTGGCGGCGAGCATCAAGCACTTTCCCGGCCACGGCGACACCGCGCAGGACTCGCACCTCGCGCTGCCCAGCGTCGACGTGCCGCTCGAGGTGCTGCGCTCGCGCGAGCTGCTGCCCTTCGCGGCCGCGGTGGACGCCGGGGCGCTCACGGTGATGACCAGTCACATCCTGCTGCCGCAGCTCGACGCGGAGCATCCCGCGACCTTCTCCTCGGTCATCCTGCAAGGACTGCTCCGCGGTGAGCTCGGTTTCGACGGGGTGATCGTGAGCGACGCCCTCGACATGGTGGGCGCGAGCGGGACGATCGGCATCCCGGCGGCGGCCGTGCACGCGCTCGCCGCGGGCTGCGACCTGCTCTGCATCGGAACGAAGAACACCGAGGAGCAGCTCGAGGAGATCGTGGCCCGGGTCGAGGCGGCGCTCGCCGGCGGCGAGCTGGAGCCGGCGCGGCTCGTGGAGGCGCAGGAGCGGCTCGCGCGACTGGTCGCCTGGCTTGCAGGGGCCGGCCCCACGGTGGGATCCGCACCGCTCTCGCCCTCACCGACCGCGGAGCCGGCGGAGGGCCAGGACCTGCGCCGGGTCGCCGCCACCTTCGCCGTCGACCCCGAAGCGGACGCCCTGCTCCGTGGGCCCGGCTGGCAGTTCGTGCGCGTCGAGACCGTGGCCAACATCGCCGTGGGTGTCGTGCCGTGGGGGCCCTTCCGGGCTCTCCATGATGCAGGCGTGCACCTCGTCGGCCACGAGGTCACCGAGGCCGACTGGCGGAACTGGATCGATGACATTCCCGATTCGGCATACGTGCTCGTGATCGGCAAAGACAACCAGCGGCGACCCGAGGTGGTGGCGCTCGTCGACGAGCTGCGGCGCCGGCATCCGGTGGTCGTCACGGTCGACATGGGCTGGCCGGGCCACGACAGTGGCTACGCGCAGGTGGCGACGTACGGCGCATCCGCACTGGTGGGCTCGGCTCTGGCCGGGTTCCTCGCCGACCGGGGGGTGCGCTCATGAGACTCGGGCTCGACATCGGCGGCACCAAGACCGACGTGGTGGCGGTCGGCGCCGACGGCGCCATCGTGGAACGCGTGCGTCTCGCCACGGGCTTCGGCGCCGAGGCGGTGGTCGCCACCGCGCTCGACGGCATCGCGCGCGTGGCCGGAGCCACGGGCCGGCGGCCGCTCGACTTCCGCTCCATCGGAGTGGGGATCCCCGGGCAGGTCGACATCGCCACCGGAAGCGTCTCGCACGCCGTGAACCTCGGCTTCGACGAGCTCGACCTCGGCCGGCGGCTCGCGGATGCGCTGGGCCGGGCTGTGAAGGTCGAGAACGACGTGAAGGCGGCCGCCCTCGGCGCCTACCACCTGATGACGGCGGAGAGCGGGCACACCGCGCGCTCGATGGCCTATCTCAACCTCGGCACCGGCCTCGCCGCCGGGCTCGTGATCGACGGGGCGCTCTGGCGCGGGGCGCGGGGCACGGCCGGCGAGATCGGGCACATCCCGGTCGACCCGCAGGGTGTGCTCTGCCCGTGCGGGCAGCGGGGCTGTCTCGAGACCGTGGCGTCGGGTTCCGCCATCGCGCGGCAGTGGGCGACCGACGACCCCATCCCGGCGCGCTCGCTGCTGGCCGCGGCCGAGGCCGGCGACCGTACGGCCCAGGCCATCCGCTCCCTGCTCGTCGACAACGTGGCCGCCGCCGTGCGGGTTCTCGTGCTGACGGTCGACGTCGAGATCGTGATGATCGGCGGCGGACTCAGCAACCTGGGAGACTGGCTGCTCGACGAGGTGCGGCGGGTTCTGGCATCCTGGGCGGTGGAGTCGCCGTTCCTGGCCTCGCTCGGGCTCGAGAGCCGGGTGCTGCTGGTGCCCGCCGGGTTCCCGGCGGCTGCCGTCGGGGCCGCCCTGGTCGGGGCGCCGCGCCCCGGCGAACAAGCGGCCGCCAGTGCCGTCGACGATGAGGAACAGAGGGTGTCCACGTGGCAGAAGTGATCGTCGTCGGCTCGCGCAAGGCTGCGGGCGCTCTCGTGGCCGAGGCCATCGAACGGCTGGTGGCGGTGCAGCCGGATGCGGTGCTCGGCCTCGCGACGGGCGACACCCCGGTGCCGGTCTATCGCGCTCTCGCGGAGCGGGTGCGGGCCGGGCTCGACCTCTCGGCCGTACGTGGATTCGCCCTCGACGAGTACGTGGGCATCCCGGTCGGTCACCCGCAGAGCTACCACTCGGTGATCGACGCCGAGGTCGTGGTGCCGCTCGGCCTGAATCCGGCTGCGGTGCACGTGCCCGACGGCCGCTCCCTCGGCATCGAGACCGCGGGGGAGCGCTACGAGGCCGCCATCCTCGCTTCCGGAGGCATCGACCTGCAGATCCTCGGCATCGGCACCGACGGGCACATCGGCTTCAACGAGCCGGGTTCGTCGTTCGCTTCGCTCACGCGCGTGAAGACCCTCACCCGGCAGACGCGAGAGGACAACGCGCGCTTCTTCGACTCGGTCGACGAGGTGCCTGTGCACTCCATCACGCAGGGGCTCGGCACCATCCTGCGGGCGAGGCGGCTCGTGCTTCTCGCCTTCGGAGCGGCCAAGGCGCACGCCGTGGCGGCCGCCGTGGAGGGCCCGCTCACTGCGAGCGTGCCGGCCTCGGCCATCCAGCTGCATCCGCGCGCCACCGTGGTGGTCGACGAGGAGGCGGCGAGCATGCTCGGCGAGCTCGAGTACTACCGGGACGCATTCGAGAACAAGCCCACCTGGGACCCGGTCATCCTCTGACGGAATGAGCTATTCTCGTCTTCAATGACGAGGAGGGCTCATGTTCGACGATCTGCGATTCGATGCACTGACCGAGGCCGTCGACCGGAAGGCGGTGCGGGCGTTCCGGCTGCGCACGGAAGACGTGCACGCTCGCCGGCTGTGGCCGCGCATCGCGGCTTTCCTCGGTAGCTGCCTGCTGGTGGTGTTCCTCGCCGTCTACGTGACCGACGGCGATCTCGATCTGGTGCCATGGTTCATCGTCGGTGTCGGCGTGCTCTGGGTGGCGGGCTGGTTCGTGCTGTGGCGCACGGCCGGCAGGCACCGTCGTGAGCGGGTGCGCCTCGAGCGCTTCGCGCAGAGCAACCGCTTCACCGTGGAGTTCGACGTCACGGATGAAGCGCTGGAGGCTTCGCGGCCCGAGTTGCTGTTCTGCACGCATCCGAAGGCCGTGACCGGCATCCGAATGCGCGGCCGGTGTCGCGACGGCGCCGACGTCGAGATCGGGGTGCGTTCGGGCCCGGAACCGTCGCCCGCCGGCGACGACAAAACCGTGACCGTGCTCTACTTCGTGGTGCAGCGTCCCACTCTGCTCCGGGCCGGGCATCCGGTGGTCGCGGTCGTCGACGCGATCGAGGCCCTTCCCGAGGCGACGGCCGGCACTCCGCCGCTCGTCACCACCTATCGGCTGCACGAGCTCGGCGATCACCGTGTCGCCTATCTGACGGAGGTTCTCGACCTCACCGACCCGGTGAGCTGGAAGCGGCTCGGTGCCGTCGGGGAGCGCCTGGCGTCGGCCGCATCCTGAGGCCAGCTGGTCGCGCCGACGCGCGCGGCCGACTCAGAAGGCGAGGGCCGCGGGCGCCAGGCGGCCGGTCGAGTCGCCCACGAGCGACTGGTCGCGCGGGTCGAGGCGCAGCACCTCTGTGCCCTCGGCGAGCCCGTCCAGCGGGATCCAGAAGATGCTCGGGCTGCGCGTCGACCCGAAGTAGTAGACGCGGTTCGTGAGGTCGGCGCCGGAGTGCCACCAGGTGGGGTAGGCCCCGCCGTCGGAGTAGGGGGCGCCGTAGGGCACCGACACGTTCTCGATCAGCTGGAAGACCCCGGCCACCGCCTGCTCGGCGTTCTCGGGTTCCGGCAGGTAGTGCAAGAAGTAGCTGGCGCGCACGAAGCGGTCGATGCTCGAGATGTCGCCGGGAGGCGGCAGCTCCCCGCCGAACGGGCGGTAGTTCGCGAGGTTCGCGAGTTGCTTGTCGAGTGACGGCGAGTTCGCCATCACGGTGTACTCCGAGCCGTGATGCACGACGAGGCGGCCGCCGATCGGCTCGATGATCGCCGAGTCGCCCGAGGCGTCCTCGAGGGCGATGTGGATGCCCATCTGCTGCCCGCGCAAGGGCTGGGAATGGATGCGCACGGCATCGATCGCCGCCACCGCCTCCGCGACCGTGGCGAAGCCGTCGAGCAGGTACTGCACCCACACGGCGAGCGAGATCGCGGGGCGCTCGTCGGCCGGCGGGAACTCGACCTCGTCGACGTCGAGGTAGAGTGCGTGCGCGCCGAGCCCCTTCTCGTTGAGGCCGTCGACCGTGCCGAGGCCCCACATGCTCACCGAGACGCTCGAGTAGCTCGAGGTCCACTCGAGCGAGCCCTCACCGGCGTTGCCGGAGCGTGCGGTGCCGCGCGGAACGAACCACAGCTCGGGCTCGTCGCTGACCGACCAGTCCATGCAGCGGCTGACGGTCTTGGCCACGGCGTTGTCGTTCCAGAAGATGCGGGTGCACATGTTCTGACCTTACTCAGCTACCGGAAGATGATCGTGCGCGCGCCGTCGAGCAGCACGCGGTCCTCGGCGAACCATTTGACGGCCTGCGTGAGCGTGCGGCTCTCCTCGTCCTGTCCGATCGCCACCAGCTGCGCGGGCGTGCGCGAATGGTCGACCCGAACCACGTTCTGCTCGATGATCGGCCCCTCGTCGAGATCGCTCGTCACGAAATGCGCTGTCGCCCCGATGAGCTTCACCCCCCGGGCGTGCGCCTGCTTGTAGGGGTTGGCGCCCTTGAATCCGGGCAGGAAGGAGTGGTGGATGTTGATCAGCCGGCCGGCGAGGCGCTCGCAGAGCTCGGGGGAGATGATCTGCATGTATCGCGCGAGCACCACGAGCTCGATGTCGTGCTCCTCGACCGCCTCGATGACGCGCTGCTCGAAGGCGGCCTTCGACGCGGCATCCGTCACCGGTAGCGACTCGAAGGGCACGTCGTAGAACCCGGCGAGCTCGCGCAGCGAGCCGTGGTTCGAGAGCACGAGCGGGACTTCGACCGGCAGCTGACCGGCGCGCCGGCGGAACAGCAGGTCGTTGAGGCAGTGCGCTGCGGTGGACACGAGCACGAGGGTGCGGAGCGGACGCCCCACCTCGTCGATGCGCCACGTCATGCCGAAGTGCTCCACCACCGGGGCCAGGGACGCCTCGAAGGAGGCGCGGCTCGCGTCGGACTCCACCTGCAGCCGCATGAAGAAGCGGCCCGTGTCGGCCGAGGAGAACTGCTGCGACTCCGTGATGTTGCCACCGGATTCGACCACCGCACCGCTCACCGCGTGCACGATGCCCGGCAGGTCGGGGCAGACGAAGGTCAGAACCCAATGATTGTGCGGCAGTGCCATACCGATTCTCCTCTTGCCCACAGGTGCCCCTCAGCTACAATAGTCATTGGTCGAGCGGTCATCGTTCGGCCACGGGCATGTACGAAGTCGTCACCGTCTCGCGGGGCCGCTCCGGCCGACGCGAGCAGACACGGTGCTTCAGGTCGTCAGGACAGGCACTCGAGCCTCCTCTGTCCGCCGAATTTCGAGTTGTTTTCGAATGGTGCGCACTCCGTGACCACACTTTTGCCGAAGACGGGAGCGCTTCCCGTCGTGAAACCCTTCCCCTGGGGCGGACTGATCGTCCTCTCCCTCGCCGTGTTCCTCTCGGTGACCGCCGAGATGATCCCCACCGGTCTCCTGCCGGAGATGAGCGCCGGCCTCGGCGTCTCCGAATCGCAGACCGGCCTCCTGATCAGCTTCTTCGCCTTCGCGGTGGTGCTCACGAGCGTTCCGCTCACCTTCCTGTTCCGCCGCGTGCCCAGGCACCTGCTGCTGATGTTCGTGCTGATCGTCATCGCCCTCGGCAGCGTGGTGGGCGGTCTCGCCCCGAACTTCGAGGTGCTCGCGGGTGCGCGCATCGTGAGCGGCATGGCGCACGGCGTCTTCTGGGGCGTCGTGGGCGCCTACTCGGCGCACCTCGTGCCCAAGGAGCAGATCGGCCGCGCCGTCGCGATCACCACCGGCGGCGGCACGCTCGCCTTCGTGCTGGGTGTTCCGCTCGCCACGACCGTCGGGCACGCGCTCGGCTGGCGGGCACCGTTCCTCGGCATCGGCGCGCTCGCGCTGCTCGGCTCCGTGATGATCTGGATGCTGCTGCCGCGCGTCGATCACCGCAAGCACCTCGAGGTGTCCACCGACACGGCCGCCCTCCGGCGCGAACGCCGTCGTGGAAAGCTCGACCCCACCGTTCCCGTGGTGGCGCTGATCTGCATGCTCGTGGCCGTGGTGATGATCGGCAACTATTCCTTCTACACCTACATCGCGCCGTTCCTGATCGGCTCGATGGGAGTGCCCGAGGGCCAGGTGGGCCTGCTGCTGCTCATCTACGGCCTCGCCGGCGCGATCGGCGTGTTCACCGCCGGGGCGCTCTTCGGGCGCCGCCCCGCGACGGGCCTGATGATCTCGCTCGCCGCGACCGGCGCATCCGTGCTGCTGCTCGCCGTGTTCGCCGCGAACCCCGTGATCGCGATCGGCGCGTTCTTCGTCTGGGGCATCGCCTTCGGGGTCATCCCGACGCTCCTGCCGACGCGGCTGATGCACGCGGCTTCACCGGCCATCCGCGATTCTGCCAGCGCCTTCTACTCCACCGCGTTCAACGCCGGCATCGGCGTCGGGGCGCTCGTGGGCGGGTTCTTCCTGGACGCGCTGGGCCTCGGCTCGCTGCCCTGGATCTACCTGCTCGCCCTCGCCCTCGGCATCGCGCTGCTCGCCGTGACCCCGGCGCTCACCCGCCGCGCCCAGCGCAGCTGAATCGCCGCTGTGCGCAGGGCCCGGCTGAGGTAAGCTGACGGGGTCGCAACTGGCGTTCAGATGGTCACCATCGGGAAGCGACGGACAGGGATTCGGCCGCGCGCCTGGGTCGATACGGATCCCGACACACGTAGTCCGTCACGCCGAAAAGGAGCCCGTCATGTCCGACATCTTCAACGCGCCGCTCAGCGAGGTCGATCCCGAGATCGCCGAGGTGCTGAAGCTCGAGCTGGGCCGCCAGCGCGGCACCCTCGAGATGATCGCCTCCGAGAACTTCGTGCCCCGTGCGGTGCTCGAGTCGCAGGGCTCGGTGCTCACCAACAAGTACGCCGAGGGCTACCCCGGCCGCCGGTACTACGGCGGATGCGAGTTCGTCGACATCGCGGAGGAGCTGGCGATCGCCCGCGCCAAGTCGCTGTTCGGGGCGGAGTACGCCAACGTGCAGCCGCACTCCGGCGCCACCGCCAACGCGGCCGTGCTGAGCGCCATCGCCACGCCCGGCGACACCATCCTCGGCCTCGAGCTCTCGCACGGCGGCCACCTCACCCACGGCATGAAGCTCAACTTCTCGGGCAAGCTCTACAACGCCGTGTCCTACGGTGTCGACCCCGAGACCTTCCTCGTCGACATGAACGTCGTGCGCGACAAGGCCCTCGAGCACAAGCCGCAGGTCATCATCGCCGGCTGGTCGGCCTACCCCCGCCACCTCGACTTCGCCGCGTTCCGTGCCATCGCCGACGAGGTGGGCGCCAAGCTCTGGGTCGACATGGCGCACTTCGCCGGTCTGGTGGCCGCGGGCTTGCATCCCTCGCCCGTGCCCTTCGCCGACGTGGTCTCCTCCACCGTGCACAAGACCATCGGCGGCCCCCGCTCCGGCTTCATCGTGAGCCGCGACATGGAGCTCGCCAAGAAGCTGAACTCGAACGTGTTCCCCGGCCAGCAGGGCGGGCCCCTGATGCACGTCATCGCCGCCAAGGCCACCGCGTTCAAGCTCGCGGCCGAGCCCGAGTTCCGCGATCGCCAGGAGCGCACCCTGAGCGGTGCTCGCATCCTCGCCGACCGCCTCACCGCCGCCGACTCCCGCGCGGCCGGCGTCGACGTGCTCACCGGCGGAACCGACGTACACCTCGTGCTCGCCGACCTGCGCACCTCGGAGCTCGACGGCCAGCAGGCCGAGGACATCCTGCACGAGGTGGGCATCACCGTGAACCGCAACTCGGTCCCCTTCGACCCGCGCCCCCCGATGGTGACCTCCGGCCTGCGCATCGGCACCCCGGCTCTCGCCACCCGTGGCTTCGGCGACGTCGAGTTCACCGAGGTGGCCGAGATCATCGCCGCCGCGCTGCAGCCGGCGCCCGACGTGGCCGCGCTGCGCGCCCGCGTGGTGGCCCTCACCGACGCCTTCCCGCTCTACCCGGGCCTCGAGCAGTGGTAGCCGTGCGGCTCGACGGCGTGGCCACAGCCGCCGCCATCAAGGCGGAGGTGGCCGAGCGCGTCGCCGCCCTGCGCGCGCAGGGCGTGGTGCCCGGCCTCGGCACGCTGCTCGTGGGAAGCGACCCCGGCTCGGTCTCGTACGTGGCCGGCAAGCACCGCGACTGCGCCGAAGTGGGCATCGAGTCGGTGCGCGTCGACCTGCCCGCCGACGCCACCGAGCAGGATGTGCGCGACGCCATCGAGGGCCTCAACGCCAACGAGGCCGTCACGGGCTACATCGTGCAGCTGCCGTTGCCCGCCGGCATCGACGAGAACGCGATGCTCGAGCTGATCGACCCCGCGAAGGACAGCGACGGCCTGCACCCCACCAACCTCGGGCGCCTCGTGCTCGGCGTCGAGGGCGAGTTGCACTCGCCCCTGCCGTGCACCCCCGCCGGCATCGTCGAGATGCTCACCCGCTACGGCATCACCCTCGCGGGCAAGCACGTGGTGGTGGTCGGCCGCGGCCTCACCGTGGGCCGCCCGCTCGGGCTGCTCCTCACCCGCAAGGGCGTCGACGCCACCGTCACGCTCACGCACTCGCGCACGGTCGACCTCGCCGCCGAGGTGCGGCGGGCGGATGTCGTGGTCGCCGCCGTGGGCGTGCCCGGCCTCATCAAGGCCGACTGGGTGAAGCCCGGGGCCGCCGTGCTCGACGTGGGCATCACCCGAGTGGTGAACGAGGAGACCGGCAAGGCGCGGCTGATCGGCGACGTCGACCCGGCTGTGGCCGAGGTCGCGGGCTTCCTCTCGCCTGTTCCCGGCGGAGTCGGCCCGATGACGCGAGCGATGCTGCTTGCGAACGTGGTCGACGAGGCCGAGCGCCGCGCTCGCTAGGCTGAAGGGGTGCGCGCACCCACGGGAGAACAGTATCCGCTGAGCCTGACGATCGAAGGGCGTGCGGTCTCGGCCGTCGTCACCCAGGTGGCCGCCGGCATCCGCTCGCTCGAGGTCGACGGCGTCGCCCTGGTCGAGAGCTTCCCGGAGTCGGCGACCCCGCCCGGGGCCGCCGGCATCGTGCTCGTGCCCTGGCCCAACCGGGTGGCGGGAGGCGCCTGGATGCTCGACGGCGCCCGCCAGCAGCTCGACGTCACCGAGCCGAAGACGGGCAACGCCATCCACGGTCTGCTGCGCAACACCGGCTACCGGCTGCTCGAACAGGAACGCCACCGGGTGAAGCAGGGGGCGACGATCTTCCCGCAGCACGGCTACCCCTTCCTCCTCGAGACGACGGTGGAGCATGCCCTCACGCCCGAGGGGATGACGGTGACGCACACGCTGCGCAACGACTCCGCCGTTTCCGCCCCGGCGGCCGTGGGCGCGCATCCCTATCTCGCGCTCGGCGGCGTTCGCACCGAAGAGCTGGTGCTCACCATCGACGCCGCGACGCGCTTCCTCACCGACGACAAGCAGATCCCCGTGTCGGAGGAGGCCGTGGCCGGCACCGACTTCGACCTCACGCAGGGCCGCCGCGTGGGCGGACTCGAGATCGACCACGGCTTCGGAGGCGTTCGCACCACGGATGGACGCAGCACGCAGTCGCTGGAGGCACCCGACGGCCGCCGCGTCGAGCTGTGGGCCGACGAGGACTTCCGCTTCGTGCAGGTGTTCACGCCCCAGAACTTCGCGGCGCCCGAGGGTGCGCGTCAGGCGGTGGCGATCGAGCCCATGACGGCCCCGGCGAACGCGTTCAACTCGGGGGAGGGACTGCGCTGGCTGGAGCCGGGCGAGACCTGGACGCTGGCCTGGGGCATCCGCTTCCGAGGCGTGTAGAACGGCGGCAGATCGCACAAGAGGCCGCGTGCGGCTCGAGCTGGTGAACGGCTCGAACCGCACGCGGCCAGATGCTCTGCCGGTTACTCCGTCACGCGACGGCGGCGACGGGAGACGACGAGCACGATCCCGCCGGCACCCAGGACGAGCACCGCGCCGAGCACCCAGAGCGTCACGTTCAGGCCGGTCGACGCGAGGTCACCCGTCGACGAGCTCGACGCTGCCGGGACCGACTCTCCGCCGGAGCCCGCGACACCCGGGGTGGTGGTGGGCGTCGGAGTCGGCGCCGGAGTGTCCGTGGGCGTCGGGGTGGGGGTCGGCGTGGGCGTCGGAGCCGCGGCGACCGAGATCGCGATCGGGTCCGACGAGGAGGCCGACGCGGTCGCGCTCTGCACGAACGACGCGATCACACTGTGCTCGCCGGCCGCGAGGCCTGCATAGCGGAGCGTGGCGACGCCGTCGACGAGCTCGGCCGTGCCGAGGACGGTGTCACCGTCGGTGAACGAGACCGAACCGGTCACTTCGAGGACGTCGGCTGTGGCCTTCAGTGTGCCGCCTGCGGCGAGCGGAGGCACCGAACCCGAGACGTCGGCAGGGGTCACACTGGCCTCCAGCGCGATCTCGTCGCCCTCGGTCGAGGTCGGCGGCGCGGTGAGCGTCGTCGTCGTCGGCGCGAGCACCGAGACGGTGACGCGGGCGTCGCGGGCCGAGCCCGCGCCGAGCGCGGTCGCCTCGAGCGGCCCGAGCTCCGAGTCCTCCGGCACCGTCACGGCGTGGGTGGCCGTTCCGGTCTCGTCGGCGACGGCACTTCCGAGCGGGATGCCACCGAAGCCGAACAGCACAGTCTCACCCGCACGATAGCCCGATGCCGTGACGGAGAACGATCCGCGGGGTGCAACGGTCTCCGCGTCCGCTACCAAGGGCTGCGGAGTCAGCGATGCCTCGTACTCGGCGCACGCGTCACCCTGGATGCCGACCGGCGGAATCTCCGTTCCGGCGCCGGTGACGCCGTCGTCTTCACGCACGACGAGGTTGTTGAAGGCCTTCGCCCCCATGACCGCGTTGCTCGTGTTGGTGGCGCTGACCTTGAAGTTCGAGCTGCCGCTGGCAGACGCGGCGCTGTTCCCGAGGGTGGCGACGGTGACGACCTTGCAGGTCTCTCCCGGCTGGAAGGTGACCTGCTCCATGCCGATGCCGACGGCGCCCGTGGCGGATCCGATCACGCTGACGTACGCGGTGATCGGTGCCGTGTCAGGGCGGCTCAGGTACGCGGCCACTTCGGCCGTGCCCGGGCCGGAGCCCTCCTCCACGATGGTCGGCGCGATGTTCACCGTGGTGCGGGTCTGCACCACGGCCGTGCCCAGCGAGGGGGTGTCGAATGCGAGGTCGGACAGGTAGACGCCACCGGTTCCGGTGCCGTCGGCTCCCACACCCGCCGAGAGGCGGATCTCGCGCACATCGGTGAGGTCGATGCCGGTGATCGTCGACGTCGGGATCGTCAGCTGTTGCAGCACGATCTTGTTGAGCGTCGCGTTCGTGCCGCCGGGCATCCGGTTGATGGCCAGCGGGTTGAGTGCGGACGCGGCCACCTGGTAGCTCTGACCGGCCCGGTCGACCACGGCGATCGTGAAGTCGGTGCCGCTCGGCACCGTCTCATCGGGAGCGGTCTTGAGGGTGATCTGCGACCGGGTGCTGAGGTTGCGGTCCTCGGCCGGAACGGTGATCCGCAGCTGTCCGGTGCTCGGGGCGGCCGGGTTGGTGGTGGAGGAACCGGTCCACAGGAACTTGGTCACGGGGAACTCGGGCACGTTCGGGGCGAACGAGCCGGGCGTCCAGTGCGGCACCTGCGACGACCCCTTGGAGACGGCGCAGAAGGGCAGCGACTGCGAGACCGTGCGGCCGGTGAGGTTGGTGCAGACCGTCGCGGTCGCGCCTCCCGACACCCGGATGAGCGAGTTCGTCGTGGTGAAGTCGGTGATGAGCGAGGTGCTCGAGGCCGGCTGTGCGGCCATCACGCGAACGTCCGCGTAGCTCGTGGAGGTGGTGGAGGGCTTGATAGATCCGTCGAACAGCGGCTGGAACTGCGTCTCGCCACCCATGGTGAGGCGGAAGAAGCCGGTCATGTAGCTCACGCCGACCTGGTACTCCTGGGCGGCGGTGAGCCGGGTGGCGTCGTTGGTCGCGCAGCTGGACGTGGTGTCCCGGGTGCTCCAGTCGTCGCCGGTCGCGGCCGGGTACAGGCCCGGCGTCCACACCGTGTTGAAGAAGTTGTGGTTGGCGCCCATGACCCAGACCGCCGATCGCAGCACGTCGTCGCCGAAGGCGTGACGCGAGTCGTCGATGAAGTGCTGGCCCTGCTGGTTGGAGACGTCGCCGTCGCAGTAGGGCAGGAACACCGCGGTGGGCACGTCGGGGAGCGTCATGCGCCCGAAGTCGACGGGTGCCAGTGGCAGCACCGACTCGATGCCGAACGGCTTGGCCAGACCCTGGTTGAGGGTCGCGGCCGAGACCACGCCCTCGCCACCGCGGGAGTGGCCCATGATGCCGACATGGTCGAGGTCGAACCGGCCCTTCAGTGACGCGGCGGTGGTGCCGGAGGCGACGGCGGGCTGGTCGGTGCGCGTGGTGGCGCGCACGAGCGCCTCGTCGAGGGTGCGGGTGGTCGTGGTGCTGGGCACGGTGCTCGTGGCTGTGGTGATGTCGTCGTAGGTGACGGCCTCACCGGCGTTGGCCTTCTCGAGCATGCCGAGGGTGTCGAGGATGAGCTGGCCGCGAGCCTGCGCGCCGTAGTCGAGCGCGAGCTGGTTGTCATTGGAGTTCACCGAGTTGGCCGCGATCGAGAGCACGTTGTAGCCCTGCGACGCCAGCGCCCGTGCGGTTCCCTCGTAGCCGAGATATGAGCGGATGTTCATCTGCGTCGGTCCGCACGGCCAGCGCAGTGGGTTCGCGCCGGTACCGGAGCACGAGGTGTGACGACCGTGCAGCAGCACCACGGTGGGTCGCTCGCCGCTCGCGTCGGTGAGATACATCTTGCCGGTCATCTCGCCCCGGATCCCGCCGATGGCGGCGAGCGGAATCGCCTGGTCGCCGAAGTCGTACTCGGCTTCGGTGACGTGGTACTGGCCGGGCGTCGACGGGTCGGGGACGGCGGCCACGGCGGCCAGCGCATCCAGTTGCTCGGTCATCATCCGGCTCTGCGGTGATTCCTCGGTGACGGGTGCCTCGGTCGACTCTGCCGCCTTGCTCTCCTCGCCACTGGACCAGCCCTTGGTCACCTCGCTCGCATCGGCGACGGCGGGGTCGCTGGTGACGACGCTGAGCGAGAGGCCGTCGGGGGACTCGGTGGCGAGGCCGATCGGCTCGCCGTCGACGACCAGGGTCGGTGCGTCATCGACCATGGGCAGCGGCTCATCGAGCTGCAGGTTGATGAGGTAACCACCCGGGGTGGTGGTCACGGACCAGTCACTGCCGGATGCGACGGTCGGGTCTGGCGTCGGTGCGGCGGCGGCCATGGATGCCGCCGACACCGCCATCGCCGGTGCGAGCGCGACGGCGACCGCGCCCGCGATCCACCGCCTCGCGGATGTGCGTGAAGACACAGTTCTCCTAGGGATCGAACGAACGGAATGGGTTCAGGACACTCCTCCGCCGACGTGAGGATCGGGTGGCGGAAGTGGGTGCCCAGGTGCGTAGCTGAGAAGCGACGCTTAAGACACTAGGAATCCGTACAGGATCGAAGGCCTCGCGAAACGAAGGCGAAACAGAAGGTTCACGCGCAGAAAACATCGATTTGTGCTACAGGCGTAGCGCCGCGGGTTCTCAGTTCTGTTCGCGCGCGTGCTCGAACGCGGCCAGCTCCTCGCGGAGCGCCATCACCTGCTCGGTGAGCGCGGAGATCTGCGAGCGGGTGATCTGCTGCTCCTTCGCCTCGGCGCTCTGCGCGCGCTCGACGAACCAGGAGGCGAGGCTCGCGGTGACCACGCCGAGCAGGGCGATGCCCGAGATCATGAGCCCGAGCGCGATCAGCCGCCCGGTGTGCGTGACGGGGGTGTAGTCGCCGTAGCCGACCGTGGTGATGGTCACGAAGGCCCACCAGAGCGCATCCCAGAAGTTGTGGATGTTGGCCGTGGGCACGTTCTGCTCGGCGTCGAGCACGGCGAGCCCGCCGACCAGGATGACGATCGAGGCCGAGCACGCCACGTAGAGCATCACCCGCCCGCGGAGCGCGGTTCCGGCCGTGCGCTGCAGCACCGAGACCAGCGCCACCAGCCGCAGCAGCCGCAGTGGCCGCAGGAACGGCAGCACCACCACGAGCAGCTCGGGGATGTGCCGGTAGAACCACCGCCACCGCGGCCGGGCGAGGGAGAGGTTCATGACGTAGTCGATCACGAACAGGCCCCAGACGATCCACATCACCGTCTCGAGCACGTCGTAGAGCACGCCCTCGTGCACGTCGGCGATGACCGACCAGGCATAGGCGATCAAGAAGACCACGGCCGCGATCGAGAGCGGCCATTCGCTCATCCGCTTCCACGCGTCCTGCGTCATGGAGCGAGTATTGCAGGCCGGTGTTTCGGTGGTGCTACGGGCTCGTGACGGGCGGGATCACGCGGATGCCGGCCGCGAAGGCACCCGGCCCGCGGCGCTCTGGGCGCTCGCTCAGCGCAGCAGCACGCGCGCCGCCACGACGATCGCGATCAGCGCCACCTGGGTCAGGATGCCCACGACCGAGAGCACTAGCCCGGCGATCGACGAGGGCCGGCCCATCCCCATCCGCTTCGCCTTGGCGAGCCCGGCCGCGCCGAACGCGATGCCCGCGACGCTCGGGAGGAACAGCACGTTGAGCCCGACCGACACGATGCCGAAGACGAGCGAGGCCGTGGCGTAGCCGTTGCGGCTGTCAGCCGGGTCGCTGATGCGCGGCGCGAAGTCGTCGGTGAAGCGGTAACCGTCCCACCAGCGCAGCACGTCGCTGGCCTCCGGATCGGGGTACCACCCGGGCGGGATCCGGCCCGACGGTGGGAGGAGGCTCATGCGGTCGAACCTACCTCGCGCAGCTGGGGGACGGATGCGGATGCGCCGCGCGTTCGCACCGCATCCGTCGCCCCGGGGCCGGCCGGCTCACTCGTCGACGAGAGCGCCCGCGAACTGCGAGTTGTAGAGCGAGTAGTAGGCGCCGCCGGCGGCCAGCAGCTCGGCATGGGTGCCCTGCTCGACGATACTGCCCGACTCCATCACGAGGATGAGGTCGGCGTCGCGGATGGTGGACAGCCGGTGCGCGATGACGAAGCTCGTGCGGTCGGCGCGGAGGGCCGACATGGCCTTCTGCACGAGCTGCTCGGTGCGGGTGTCGACCGAGCTGGTGGCCTCGTCGAGGATGAGCACGCTCGGTTTCGCCAGGAACGCGCGGGCGATGGTGAGCAGCTGCTTCTCCCCGGCGGAGACGTTCGAGGCCTCGTCGTCGAGCACGGTGTCGTAGCCCTCGGGGAGCGAGTGCACGAACCGGTCGACGTAGGTGGCGCGGGCGGCCTCGAGGATCTCCTCTTCGCTCGCCTCCGGCCGGCCGTAGGCGATGTTGTCGCGGATGGTGCCGCCGAACAGCCAGGTGTCCTGCAGCACCATTCCGGTGCGGGAGCGCAGGTCGCGGCGCGTCATCTGGGCGATGTCGACGCCGTCGAGGGTGATGCGGCCGCCGTCCAGCTCGTAGAACCGCATGATGAGGTTCACCAGCGTGGTCTTACCGGCGCCGGTTGGCCCCACGATGGCCACCGTCTGCCCCGGCTCGGCCGTCAGCGAGAGGTGCTGGATGAGCGGCTTCTCGGGCGAGTAGCTGAACGAGACGTCGTCGAACACCAGGCGGCCGCGGGTGCCGGCCGGGGTCTGGGCGGGCGAGGCATCCGGAGTCTGCTCCTCGGCGTCGAGCAGCTCGAACACGCGCTCGGCGGAGGCCACACCCGACTGCAGCAGGTTCACCATCGAGCCGAGCTGGGTGAGCGGCTGCGTGAACTGGCGCGAGTACTGGATGAAGGCCTGCACCGAGCCGATGCTGAGCGCTCCGGATGCGACCTGCAGGCCGCCGACGACGGCGATCACCACGTAGATGAGGTTCCCCACGAACATCATCGAGGGCATGATGATGCCCGACACGAACTGGGCGCCGAAGCTGGCCTTGTAGAGCTCCTCGTTCTTGGCGGTGAAGGTCTGCTCGACCTCGCGCTGACGGCCGAACACCTTCACGAGGGCGTGGCCGGTGAAGTTCTCCTCGATCTGGCCGTTGAGGGCGCCGGTGTGCGCCCACTGCGCCACGAAGAGCTTCTGCGAGCGTTTCGCGATCACCGCGGTGATGCCGATGGTGAGCGGGATGGTCACGAGCGAGATCACGGCGAGCAGGGGGGAGGTGATGAACATCATCACGATCACACCGATGACGGTGAGGATCGACGTGAGCATCTGGCTCAGGGTCTGCTGCAGGCTCTGCGCCACGTTGTCCATGTCGTTGGTGACGCGGCTCAGCAGCTCGCCGCGCTGCATCCGGTCGAAGTAGCCGAGCGGGAGGCTGTTGATCTTGGTCTCGACCTCTTCGCGCAGGCGGAACACCGTCTTCTGCACCACGGTGTTGAGCACGCGGCCCTGCAGCCACGAGAACACGGAGGCGACCACGTAGAGAACGAGGACGGTGCCCAGGATGAGCGCGAGGGCGTCGAAGTCGATGCCCTGACCCGGGGTGAGAGCGATGCCGGACAGCAGGTCGGCCTGTGAGCCCTGGCCGCTCGCCCGCAGGTTGTCGAGGATCTGCTGCTTCGAGACGCCGGAGGGGAGGGTCTTCGAGATGGCGCCCGCGAAGATGAGGTTGGTGGCCTTGCCCAGGAGCCACGGGCCGAGGACCGTGAAGAAGACGCTCACCACGCCGAGCGCGATGACGATCAGCACGCCGGCCCGGTGCGGGCGCAGGCGGCCGATCAGACGTTTCGCGGAGGGGCCGAAGTCGAGCGACTTCTGCACGGGCATGCCGGCGCCGCCGAAGGGCCCGCCGCCGGGGCGGCCGCCGCCCGGGCGCATCCCCCCGGGGCCGCCGGGAGCCGCCGGCGCGGCCGGTCGTGCCGGGGCTGGTCTCGTGGCGCTCATGCCGCCTCCTCCGCGGTGAGCTGCGAGGAGACGATCTCGGCGTAGGTCGCCGAGGTCTCGAGCAGCTCGTCGTGCGTGCCCTTGCCGACGATCTCGCCGTCTTCGAGCACGATGATCTGGTCGGCGTCGATGATGGTCGACACCCGCTGGGCGACGATGATCATGGTGGCGCCCGCCATGTCGGCCCGCAGCGCTCGCCGCAGCCGCGCATCCGTCGCCAGGTCGAGAGCCGAGAACGAGTCGTCGAACACGTAGATCTCGGGGCGCTTCACCAGGGCTCTCGCGATGGCGAGCCGTTGTCGTTGCCCGCCCGAGACGGTGGTGCCTCCCTGGGCGATCGGAGCCTCGAGGCCACCCTCCATCGCCCGCACGAAGTCGGCGGCCTGGGCGGTCTCCAGGGCCTGCCAGAGCTCGTCGTCGGTGGCGTCGGGCTTGCCGTAGCGGAGGTTCGAGGCGACCGTGCCGGAGAAGAGGTAGGGCTTCTGCGGCACCAGCCCGATGCGGCTCCAGAGCAGGTCGGGGTCGAGTTCTCGCACGTCGACGCCGTCGACGAGCACGGCGCCGCCGGTGACGTCGAAGAGGCGGGGGAGCAGGTTCACGAAGGTGGTCTTGCCCGAACCGGTGCTGCCGATCACCGCGAGCGTCTCGCCGGCGGCGACCGTGACGTCGAGGCTCCGGAGCACGGGCTGCTCGGCGCCGGGGTAGGAGAAGGTGGCGTCGCGGAGCTCGACCGTTCCGTGGCGGCGCAGTTCCCGCACGGGGTTCGCCGGCATCACCACCGTGGAGTCGGTCTCGAGCACCTCGGTGATGCGGTCGGCGCAGACCGAGGCGCGGGGGATCATCATCGCCATGAAGGTGGCCATCATCACCGCCATCAGGATCTGCATGAGGTAGCTGAGGAAGGCGATGAGCGTGCCGACCTGCATCGAGCCGTCGTCGATGCGGAAGGCGCCGAACCAGATCACGGCGACGCTCGAGACGTTGAGCACGAGCATCACGACCGGGAACATCAGGGCCATCAGGCGGCCGGCGCGCAGGGCCGAGTCGGTGACGTCGCGGTTCGCGCGGTCGAAGCGGGCGGTCTCCACGTCTTCGCGCACGAAGGCGCGCACCACCCGGATGCCCGTGAGCTGTTCGCGCAGAACGCGGTTGATGGTGTCGATGCGGGCCTGCATCCGGCGGAACTGGGGAACCATCCGCACGATGATCGCGCCCAGCGAGATGAGGAGCACGGGAACGCTGACCGCGATGATCCAGGAGAGCTGCAGGTCTTGCTGCAGGGCCAGGATGACTCCGCCGACCGCCAGGATCGGCGCCGAGACGAGCATGGTGAAGGTCATCAGCGCGAGCATCTGCACCTGCTGCACGTCGTTCGTGGATCGGGTGATGAGAGAGGGGGCGCCGAACTGCGAGACCTCGCGCTCGCTGAAGCCGCTGACGCGGGAGAACACGGCGGCCCGCAGGTCGCGGCCGAGGGCCATCGCCACGCGGGCGCCGAAGTAGACCGCGGTGATGGCGGCGGCGACCTGCACGACCGTGATGCCGAGCATCCAGGCGCCCGTGGAGAGGATGTAGGCCGTGTCGCCTCTGGCCACGCCGTTGTCGATGATGTCGGCGTTGAGGGTGGGGAGGTAGAGCGAGGCGATGGCCTGGATGAGCTGGAACACGACGACCGCCACGATGGGCTGCCAGTGCGGCTTGAGGTACGTGCCGAGCAGTCGGAGGAGGGTCATGCGGGTACTCCGTTCGTGCCGGTGATGCCGTGCACCACGAGCTGGGCGAGTTCGTCGTTCGTGAAGGGGGCGGCGGCCTCGTTGATGGGGGGGATCGACGAGGCGAAGGAGAGCAGGCGGAGGAGGTGCACGATGCGCTCGGAGGGCCAGGCGAGGCGCGTGGCATCCGGGGCGAAGATGCGCTCGATGATGTCGGAGTTGTCGACGTGGGTGCGGCGTGGAGGGTTCTCCCGGCCGACCGCGGCCATCACGCGCAGGGCGCCGGTGAACCGGGTGCGGAGCACGGCGATGATCTGGGCCACTTTCGCCTCGAGCGGGTCGTCGGGATCGATGGCGCGCAGGCCGTTGCGCACGGTGTCGGGGTCGAAGAACTTCTCGGCGGCGGCGTGGATGAGCGACTCCTTGTCGCCGAAAGCACGGAACACGGTGCCCTCGGCGATGCCGGCGGCCTCGGCGATCTGCTTGGAAGTGATGTCGGAGCCGTGCTCGACGAGCAGCGGAACGACCGCGGCGAGGATCATCTCGCGGCGGTCTTCGAGGGAGAGCGCGGGGGCTCTCCCGGGGGCGTCCTGCTGGGTCGTCACGGCGTCGATGGTAGCTGAGTGAGCACTCACTCGCAAGCGGTACGGCGGGCTCTCGGTATGCTCGGAGCGTGAGCGCAGACGAGCAGGGACAGGCGGTCGCGGGGAAGCGGCGGGGGCGGATCCGCACGCGCTGGCTCGTGGTGGGCATCGTCGTGGTGGTGTTGGCCGCGTACCTTGGGGTCGTGGCTCTTTATGCCTCGAGCGGGCGGGGGCCAGCCTTCGGCGATGCCTCCGACGTGCCGGATGGAACGGTTGAGGTCGTGTTCACGACGCAGGCGGTGCTGGGCGCAACCGAGCGTCTGACCATGGACATGCGGATCAATCCTGCGGAAGACCTGATGGATGCCGATGGCATCACGATGGCGGAGAACGTATCGGTGATCGTCACGCCCGTAGACGGGAAGCAGCTGTTCGATCTACCGAAGGGGTCAACACCCTTCACGGTCTCGGTTCCGATCGTCGCTTCCGGAGCGGTGGAGACGTGGCCTTTCGATCGCTATCAGGCGGCGGTCGCGGTCGTGGCCTACAAGACCGTTGACGGCGTGCGGCATGGTCTGCCGGTGAGGATCGCCATGGGAGGCAACGTCTCCGGGTGGAACTTCAATGCCGTCGCGGAGAAGTCTCCCGAACTCGGCGAAACGACCACTCAAGCCGGGGAGAAGGTTCCGGTCACGGTCGTCTCGGTCGAAGCGTATCGCTCGGGCAGCACGCTCGCGTTCGGGTTCCTGTTGCTGGGGCTGCTCGTGGTGATGCCGACGCTCGTGCTCATCGTCGCCATCCTCGCGTTCACGGGCAAGCGCAAGGTCGAGGCCACGCTCATGAGCTGGATGGGTGCGATGCTCTTCGCCACCATCCCGCTGCGCACCTTCCTGCCCGGTTCGCCGCCGATCGGATCCTGGATCGACTTCCTCGTCGTGCTGTGGGTGATCGTCGCGCTCGTCACCGGCCTCGGCATCTACGTGGCCGCTTGGGTGCGCTGGAACGGCCCCGCGACGAAGCCGCCGCGCCCGCCCGCCTCCGAGTCCTAGCCCCGGAGATCGTCGCCTGCCGAGGGAGTCAGCACGCGGATCCCCGCCGACCTCGCCGCGTGAGCCAGCTCGGCGTCGTACGTGATGAACTCGTCGGCCCCGATGCGCAGGGCGGTGGCGAGGTGCACCGCGTCGTTCGACCGCAATGGTGCGTGCGTGCCGGCCGCGAGCAGGTCGCCGCGAGTGACATCGACCAGGGTGATCGCATCGATCACCTCGGTGATCGATGCGCCCGAGATGATCGCCGGGTTCCGGCCGGCTGCGCAGTGCAACTCGGTGTGCAGGAGCCAGGATGCCACCAGGCGACGGCCCGACTCGAGCAGTTCGATCACCAGGGCTTGCGACTCGGCTTCTTCCACCAGCAACTTCATCGCGGCCGAGGTGTCGATGTAGGTGGTCGTCACCAGCGGCCGCGGCTGTCTCGGATCATCTCTTCGGTGCTCACGGGCGACGTCGCGCGAGTGATCTTCGCGAGCGCCGAGGCATCCGTGCGGGCTGCGCGTGCCTCGCCCCGGGCGACGAGTCCATCAAGGAGATCGCCATCGGCCGGAGCGATCAGGGCAGCGATACGGCCGTTGTTGCTCACGAGCAGGGATTCGCCGGCCTCCACCCGCCGCAGGATTTCGCCGCTGCGGTTTCGCATCTCGCGATGAGTCACGGTTTCCATGCGAGCACTGTAGCACGCCGTAGCACGGCGCACTTCGAACGTGTGCTGAGGTGAACGTGGTGGGCCCGGAGGGGCTCGAACCCTCGACCCGCGGATTAAAAGTCCGATGCTCTGCCAACTGAGCTACAGGCCCGATGCCCCCAATCTATCGCACCCCCGGGGAACGGATGCGCCCCGTCGTGCGTTGATGCAGAAGCGCCCCGCGAACCAGACCACGACCGGGCGGGGCAGGATGGACGGCATGAGCAACGAATTCCGCAAGCCGGTGTTCTTCGACGGATCGGCCTTCGAGGCCTTCCAGGGCGGTGAAGACCCGGCGAAGATCAACCGGGTGGCCCACGAGACCGCGGGCGCCCTGCTGAGCCGGGTGCGCGACGACCCGCAGCCGGAGGTGATCGACCGTCTGCTCACCTTCACCGACGAGCACGGCATCGACGCGGTCGCCGAACTCTGGTCGCGCGCGAGCGCCCACAGCCTGCCCGGGAGTCTGTGGCGCATCTACCTGCTGCGCGTGCTCATCCGGCAGGACCCGGAGCAGGCCAGCTACTTCTTCGAACGCGGCACCGAGGTCATCCGCAGCATCGACCCGGTGGTGGCCGGCGCCGAGTCGCCGACGGGGCCGAGGGAGATCATCGAACTCGCCGACCAGATCCTCCGCGGACTGTTCACAGGAGACTTTGCGATCGCCCTCGAGCGGGCGGCCGCCTTCTGCCGCATCATGGCGCAGGGATGTGCCGCGATCGCCGACGACGCCGAGATCGGCGCCCCGGAGACGGCCAGCACTCTCACCACGCGAGCCCTGCGGTTCGAGACCATCGGCGCCGAGCTGAGCCAGTCGGCGTCGCTCTGGCGCAACGACACCCTCGACTGACCGGGTAAACTGTTCGAGCCGGGTCGCGGTAACCCCGGGCTCCAAAATTCGCCGCTACGAGCGGCCTTCCGCCGAGAGGCGTTTCCGCGACCCGGCTCCTCTCGCCCGAACGGCGATCCGGATGCGCACCCCGCCCAATCCGGATGAGACGCCGTTCCGAACAACTTCCGTGAAGGTCGACCGGAAGTCCCCGAGAAGCTCATCAGCGAGCGAGCAGTGCCATGCTTAGCCTCGTGACATCACACCGCGGGCCGACCGACACGGAGAGTGCCGAATCCACGGCAGCAGCTCTCGAGAGCCTGCTCGAGCAGGTCGCCGCGGGCGACCAGCAGGCCTTCGGCGAACTGTACGACCGCACCGCCTCGCGAGTCCTCGGACTGGTGAAGCGCGTGCTCGTCGACCACGCCCAATCCGAAGAGGTCACGCAGGAGATCTTCCTGGAGATCTGGCGCACCGCCCCGAAGTTCGAGGCGATGCGGGGCAGCGCGATGTCGTGGATCCTCACGATGACGCACCGCCGGGCCGTGGACCGGGTGCGTTCCTCGCAGTCGGGCCACGACCGCGACGAGCGCATCGGCATCCGGGACATCGAGCCGGCCTACGATCACGTGGCCGAGTCCGTCGAGATCCGCATCGAGCACGAGAGAGTGAAGAGAGCCATGGCGCAGTTGACCGACTTCCAGCGCGAAGCGATCTCCCTCGCGTACTACGGCGGCTACAGCCACACAGAGATCGCCGGTATCCTGGCGATCCCCGTCGGCACCGTGAAGACACGGCTGCGTGACGGAATGATCAGACTTCGAGACGCATTGGGGGTGGCATCGTGACCGACCGCACACACGGCGACGACGTCGATCCCCGCCTGCTGAGCGGCGCCTATGCGCTCGACGCGACCTCGGCCGAGGAGGCCGAACGCTTCGAGCGGGCCGCCTCCGCGTCCGACTCGCTGCGCGACGAGGCGGAGGAGCTGCGCGAAACCGCGTCGCGCCTCGGCCTGGCAGCCCAGCCGGTGACCCCGTCCGAGCGCATGAGGGCCGAGCTGATGGCGAAGCTGGCCACCACTCCGCAGCTCGCGCGCACCTCCACGGCGGATGCGCCGACGGATGCGCCCACGCCGGCTCCGGATGCCCGCACCGCGCCGGCCGTGCAGCCCACCGTCGCTCCGGCGGTCATCGCCCCCGACGCCGCCCCTGCCGACGTGGATGCGCCCCTCGTCGCGGTCGGACCCGCCGAACGCCGTGCCGCCCAGCGCTGGTACACCCGCCCCGCCGCCATCCTGGCCGCCGCGGCCGCCGCAGCGGCCCTCTTCGTCGGCGGTGGACTGGTCGGCAGCGCGCTCAACGGCAGCGGCTCGAGCGTGGCGACCGACGCCTCCGCGTCGGGCCTCGCGGCCATCGCCGCCGCCGGAGACACTCAGCGCTCCACCGTTCCGCTCGCCGGGGGTGGAACCGCGACCGTGGTCTGGTCGGCCGAGCTCGGCCGCTCGGCGGTGCTCGCCGACGGCCTGCCGACTCTGCCCGACGGCAAGGTCTACGAGGCCTGGTACATCGACTCCAGCGGCGCCACGCCCGCCGGAACCTTCACCGCGGCCGGCTCCGGGACCTCCTGGCACGTGCTCAACGGCACGATGGCGGCCGGGGATGCCGTGGGAGTCACGGTCGAGCCGGCCGGTGGATCACCGGCCCCCACCACCGATCCCATCCTCGTGGTGCAGGCGGCCTGAACCCCGTAACGACGAAGCCCGTAACCACGAAGGCCCGCGACGACGAAGGCCCCTCCTGAATCCAGGAGGGGCCTTCGTCGTCGTGCGGGCTATCCGAAGCGGCCGGAGACGTAGTCCTCGGTGGCCTGGACCGTCGGGTTCGAGAAGATCGTGGTGGTGTCGTCGAACTCGATCAGCTTGCCGGGCTTGCCCGTGCCGGCGATGTTGAAGAACGCGGTCTTGTCCGACACCCGCGAGGCCTGCTGCATGTTGTGGGTCACGATCACGATCGTGTACTCCTGCTTGAGCTCCTCGATCAGGTCCTCGATCGCCAGGGTCGAGATCGGGTCCAGGGCCGAGCAGGGCTCGTCCATCAGCAGCACGTCTGGGGAGACGGCGATCGCGCGGGCGATGCAGAGTCGCTGCTGCTGGCCGCCCGAGAGGCCGGAGCCGGGGAGGTTGAGGCGGTCCTTCACCTCTTCCCAGAGGTTGGCGCCCTTCAGTGACTTCTCCACGAGCGCGTCGCCGTCGCCCTTCGAAAGGCGCTTGTTGTTCAGCCGCACGCCGGCGAGCACGTTGTCGCGGATCGACATGGTGGGGAACGGGTTGGCCCGCTGGAACACCATGCCCACCTGGCGGCGCACGAGCACCGGGTCGACGCCGGGTGCGTAGAGGTCGTTGCCGTCGATCAGCACCTCACCCTTCACATGGGCGCCGGGGATGACCTCGTGCATGCGGTTGAGCGTGCGCAGGAACGTCGACTTGCCGCAGCCGGAGGGGCCGATGAAGGCGGTCACGGTGCGAGGCTCGATGTTGATGTTCACGCCTTCGACGGCGAGGAAGTCGCTGTAGTAGACGTTGAGGTCGTTGACTTCGATGCGCTTGGACACGTCAGTTTCCTTCTTCAGTTGATGGTTCGGGTTACCGCGAGCCCTTGGGCGCGAAGACCTTGGCGACGACACGGGCGATGAGGTTGAGGATGACGACGAGGATCACCAGCAGCAGCGCCGCGCCCCAGGCGGAGGCGTTCGAAGCCGCGATGTCCTGGCCCGGGAACTTGTAGCCGGTGTACGCCATCACGGGGAGCGTCTGCATCGGACCGTCGAACGGGTTGGCGTTGAAGTTGTCGGTGAAGCTCGCCGCCATGAAGATCGGCGCGGTCTCGCCGATCACGCGGGCGATGGCGAGCATGACGCCCGTCACGATGCCGGCGATGGCGGTGGGGAGCACGATCTTGGTGATGGTGGAGAACTTCGACACGCCCAGGGCGTAGGAGGCCTCGCGCAGGTCGCCGGGCACGAGGCGCAGCATCTCCTCGCAAGAGCGCACCACGATCGGGATCATCAGCACCGCGAGGGCGATCGAGGCGGAGAAGCCGCTGAAGGCCTTGGGCCCTACGATGAGCGAGAACAGCGAGAACGCGAACAGACCGGCGACGATCGACGGGATGCCCGTCATGACGTCGACCAGGAAGGTCACCGTGCGGGCCATCCACTGCTTCGGCTGCGCGTATTCGACGAGGTAGATCGCCGTCAGGATGCCGATCGGGATGGAGATCAGGGCGGCGATGCCCGTGATGATGAGCGTTCCGACGATGGCCTGCCAGGCGCCCACCTGCGTCGTCACCTCGAGGGTGTCCGCGTTGAACACCGAACTCGACGTCTGGGTGATGAAGTTCCAGTTGATCGAGCCGATGCCGTTGGCCACCACCGTGATGAGCGTGGAGATGAGCGGCGCGAGCGCGAGCAGGAAGGCCACGGTGACGAGCCCGCGGATCACGCGGTCGGTCGCCTTACGGCGGTTCTCGACGACGGACGACAGGATGCCGAGGGCGAGCAGGTAGATCACCGCGGTCAGCACGAGCCAGCCCGCGATGTTGAAGCCCATGAGCAGCAGCAGGGCGGCGCTCAGCGCGAGGGATCCGCCGAGCACGTACCACTCGACGAACCGGGGGAGCTGACCCGAGGTCAGGGCATTGGCGACGCGCCCGCTGGGCTGGCGGCTGGGGCTGATGGTGGCGCTCACGCGTCTTTTCCCTCTCGCTCTTCCTTGTCGATCTCGGGTTCCTCGTCGTCGGCGCCTTCGGCGTGCGACTTCGCGGCCTTGCGGGCTAGCACGTCGTCGACGGCGAGCACGGTGCTCGGGTCGGACGGCGGCAGCTGAGCGTTGATCTTCTGACGCTTGCGCTTCGTGCCGGCGCCGGCGCGGCTCGCGATCACGCGCGCCAGCATGTTGACGGCCAGCGAGATGACGAACAGCAGCAGGCCGGTGCCGATCAGGGCCTCGCGCTGCAGCGTGGTGGCGATCGGGAAGTTCAGGGCGATGTTCGCGGCGATGGTCTGCGAGTTCTCACCCTCGGTGAGCATCCGCACCGACACCAGGATCGCGGGCGAGATGATCAGCGCGATGGCCATCGTCTCGCCGAGCGCTCGGCCGAGGCCGAGCAGCGTGGCGCTGATGACGCCGGAGCGTCCGTAGGGGAAGACAGCGAGCTTGATCATCTCCCACTTGGTGGCGCCGAGCGCCAGCGCGGCCTCTTCGTGCAGGCGCGGGGTCTGCAGGAAGATCTCGCGGGAGATCGAGGTGATGATCGGCAGGATCATCACGGCCAGCACCACGGCGCCGGCGAGGATGGTGGACCCGGTGGTGGAGACCTGCCCGCCGAACAGCGGGATCCAGCCGAGGTAGGTGTTGAGCCAGTCGGACAGCGGCAGCAGGAAGGGGCGGATGACGATGATGCCCCAGAGGCCGAAGACGATGGAGGGCACCGCGGCGAGCAGGTCGACCAGGTAGCCCAGGATGCCGGCGAGCCGGCGCGGTGCGTAGTGCGAGATGAACAGCGCGATGCCGATGGCGATCGGGGCGCCGATGACCAGCGCGATGGCCGAGGCGAAGAGCGTTCCCCAGATGAGCGGACCGACATAGGTCCAGAAGCTGGCGTAGCCGCCGGTGGGGCCCGTGTTGAGGTCGGGGTTGTTCTGCCAGTCGGCGAAGATGGCGGGCACGGCCTGGATGATCAGGAACAGCGCGACACCGGCCAGGATCACCATGATCGAGGCGGCGGAGCCGGTGCTCAGGCCCTTGAAGATCCGGTCGGCCGGACGGGCCTTCGCCCGCATGGTCCGGGCCCCCCGGCTGCTGCCGGAGGGGCCGGAACCCGGTGTTTTCGTCCCGGTAGCCGCCTGGTCGCCCACGCTGGTACTCCTTGCGTCAGATTGAACAGCTGTGTTTTCGCTCACTGCATTCTTTCTCAAGGTTATGGGCGTCGACGAGACAGACGGCTACCGGATCGGAAGGGAATTACTTGACGAGCTCGAGGCTGGTCTGGATCTCGGCGAGCGTCGCGTCCGGGATGGGGGCCGAGCCGGCGTTCTTGACCGCGATCTGCTGGCCCTGGGTGCTGGCCACGTAGCCGACGAAGGCCTTGGTCAGGGTGCCCTGAGCCGGGCTCTTGAACGTGGTGCAGATGATCTGGTAGGAGATCAGCGGGATCGGGTACACGTCGGCCGTGGTGAGCTTGGTGTAGTCGATCTTCTGCGAGAGGTCACCCTTCACGCCGGTGCTCTGCGTGGCCGCGGCGGCGGCGAAGGCAGCGGTCGCGCCCTCGGGGCTGAAGGCGACGTAGTCCTTGCCGGTGCCGACCTGGATCTTCGCGGAGGTCAGGTCACCGATGGCGGAGTGGTCGGCGTAGCCGATGGTGCCCGCACCCGACTTGACCGTGTTCACGACGCCGGAGCCGCCCTGCTGAGCGGAGGAACCGGCGACCGGCCACTTGTTGCTCGGCGCGTCGGTCCAGATCGAGGGCTGCACGGCGCTGAGGTAGTTGGTGAAGTTCTGCGTGGTGCCGGATCCGTCGGAGCGGGTGACCGTGGTGATCGGGCCGGCTGCGAGGGCCTTGCCGCCGTTGTCGGCCGTGATCGCGGGGTCGGACCAGTCGGTGATCTCGAGCTTGAAGATCTTGGCCAGCGTGGCCGACGAGAGCTGCAGGTTCGTGGTGCCGGGGAGGTTGTAGATGATCGCGACGCCATCGAGGTAGATGGGGAGGTTCAGCGCGCCACCGGCGCCGCAGATGGCCTGCGAGGAGGTCTGCTGGTCGGCCTTGAGGGGCGAGTCGGAGCCCGCGAAGTCGTAGCTGCCGGCGAGCCAGTTGGTGACGCCACCGCCCGAGCCCTGCGACTTGTCGTAGTTGATGGTGACGCCCTTGGCCTGGGCGGTGAAGGCCGTGATCCACGCGGCCTCGGCGTTGGCCTGTGCGGACGAGCCGCCGGCGGTGATGGTGCCGGAGAGGCTGCTGTCGACGGTCACGGAGACCGCGGAGCTGGTCGGGGTGGCCGAGGCCGCACCGGTGCTGGTGCCGCCGGTGGTGCTGCCGCTGGCGCAGGCGGAAAGTGCGAGGGCGCTGACGAGCGCGATGGACCCCACCGCTGCCACGTTCTTGAGCTTCACTGTGTTCCCTTCGAATCGGGTGTTTCCACGGCGCCCGCAGTGAATTTCGACGGATCGACACAGGCGCGCGAGGGTCGGGTCGGTGCTGACCCGTCAGCGACACTAGGCGGCACGTTTAACGAGCTACCCGCTCCAAGGTGAACGGCAGGTTAACGACCAGGGCCGAAGTGCGCGTCCGCGAGCTCAGACGTGGGGAACGTGCGTCTCGATGGCGATGATCCCGGAGCCCGGCCGGTCGACCGAGAGGTGAAGAACCGAGAAACCGGCGACGGGCAGGTCTCCGGCCCGCGACACCGTCGCGGCCGGGGCGGTGCCGGTCGCCAGGGCGATCTCCCGCACGATCTCGGGCAGCACGGGTCCGTGGCTGCAGAGCACGGTCGTGATGCGCTTGCGTACCCGCTTGCCCACGACGTCGCGGATGGCGCTGTCCCCGGCCTCGAAGGCGTCCTGGCTGATCAGCTCGGTGGCCTTCACCGGCAGCCGAAGGGACTTCGCGAGCGGCTCCACCGTCTGGCGGCAGCGCCGCGCGGTCGAGCTGATGATCTTCTCCGGACCGAAGGCCGTGATGCTGGGCACGATCGACCGTGCCTCGTTGCGCCCGCGCTCGGTGATCGGGCGGTCGGCGTCGGGGCCGACGAACTGGAACGGCGGAGTCGCCTTCGCGTGACGCAGGGCGATGATCGCGAAGGTGCGGGTCACGCCCTCGGCGGCGAGCATCCGGAAGCGCTCGACGATCTCGGCGTCGCGCTCGTAGGTGAGGGCGGCCATCGCCTTCTTCACGGGCAGCCACTCGAGGGCGGCGACCTCCCCGTTGGGCAGGAAGGTCGAGGCCTTGACGGCCTCGTCGGTGGCCTCCGCGGCCCAGTAGTGCACGACCTTCTCGCGCCCGTTCGGCATCGTGTAGTTGGTGGTGCCGAGCGGGATTCCCAGCGTGACAGCGAGGCCGGTCTCCTCCGCGATCTCGCGCACGGCCGTCTCGGGCAGCGTCTCGCCCGGGTCGACCTTGCCCTTGGGCAGGGAGACATCGCGGTGCACGGTGCGATGGATGACGAGCACCATCGTCTTGCCGTCGATCACGCGCCAGAGCACGGCGCCGGCTGCGAAGACGGTCACCGCGTCGTTCCGGGTCGCTTGCGGCGGCTGATCTGCTGCATCAGCTCGTCTTGCAGGTCGATCCGGTGAGCGCCGTGCGCATCCAGGTCGTTGCGCGTCCACGCTCCGGAGCCGTCGAGGCTCCAGGAGGAGACGGTGTCCGACATGGCGAGGTCGAACAAGCCCTCGATCTCCTTGAGATGGTCGGGCTCGACGAGCCGCACGAGCGCCTCGACGCGGCGGTCGAGGTTGCGGTGCATCATGTCGGCCGAGCCGATGTACACCTGCGGGTCGCCGTCGTTGACGAAGGAGAAGATGCGCGAGTGCTCGAGGTAGCGCCCGAGGATCGACCGCACCCGGATGGTCTCGCTGAGACCCTCCTGCCCGGGCTTGATCGCGCAGATGCCGCGCACCCAGATGTCGATCGGCACACCGGCCTGGCTGGCCCGGTAGAGGCCGTCGATGATGGCCTCGTCGACGATGGAGTTGAGCTTGATCTTGATGCCCGAGGGCTTTCCGGCCCGCGCGTTCTCCGCCTCGACGGCGATGCGCTTGAGCAGCCCCTTGCGCAGGTGCAGCGGGGCCACGAGCAGGCGCTTGAACTTCTTCTCGATGGCGTAGCCGGAGAGCTCGTTGAACAGGCGGGTGAGGTCTTTGCCCACCTGGTCGTCGGCGGTCAGCAGCCCCAGGTCTTCGTAGATGCGCGAGGTCTTGGGGTTGTAGTTGCCGGTGCCGATGTGGCTGTAGCTCTTCAGGCGCCCCTTCTCCTGGCGGATGACGAGGGCGAGCTTGCAGTGCGTCTTCAGCCCGACGAGTCCGTAGACCACGTGCACTCCGGCCTTCTCGAGCTTGCGCGCCCAGGAGATGTTGGCCTGCTCGTCGAAGCGCGCTTTGATCTCCACCAGCGCCAGCACCTGCTTGCCGGCCTCGGCCGCGTCGATGAGCGCCTCCACGATGGGGGAGTCGCCCGAGGTGCGGTACAGCGTCTGCTTGATGGCGAGCACGTGCGGGTCGGCGGCGGCCTGCTCGAGGAAGGCCTGCACGCTCGTGGCGAACGACTCGTAGGGGTGGTGCAGCAGGATGTCGCCGCGCGAGATGGCCTTGAAGATGTCGGGTTTCGCGTTGGGCTCCGGGGGCAGCAGTGCGGCGGCCGTGGTGGGCACGTGCTTGGGGTACTTCAGGTCGGGCCGCGGGATGCGCGTGAGGTCGAACAGGCCGCCCAGGTCGAGCGGCGCCGGCAGGCGGTAGACCTCCTGCTCCGTGATGTCGAGCTCGCGCACGATCAGCTCGAGGGTCACCGGGTCCATGTCGTCGGTGATCTCGAGGCGGATGGGCGGGCCGAAGCGGCGGCGCAGCAGCTCCTTCTCGAGCGCCTGCAGCAGGTTCTCGGTCTCGTCCTCCTCGACCTCGACGTCTTCGTTGCGGGTGACCCGGAACACGTGGTGCTCCACGATCTCCATGCCCGGGAAGAGGTCGCCGAGGTGGTTGGCGATGAGGTCCTCGAGCGGGATGAACCGCAGCTCGTTGGCGCTCTCGCGCTGGTCGACGCGGATGAAGCGGTTGAGCACCTGCGGCACCTTGAGGCGCGCGAACTCCTCCTTGCCGGTCTTCGAGTTGCGCACGCGCACCGAGAGGTTGAGCGAGAGCCCTGAGATGTACGGGAACGGATGCGCGGGGTCGACCGCGAGCGGCATGAGCACCGGGAAGATCTGCGAGGAGAAGATGTCGTGCAGGTTCACCCGGTCGGCGTCGTCGAGCTCGGCCCAGGTGACGATGCGGATGCCCTCGCTCGCGAGGGCGGGGCGCACGAGGTCTTTGTAGGCCGCGGCGTGGCGGGCCTGCAGCTCGTGGGCCTTCACGGAGATGTCTTCGAGCACATCCGTGGGCCGGCGGCCGACGTTGGTGGGCACGGCGAGGTCGGTGAGGATGCGCCGCTTGAGTCCGGCGACGCGCACCATGAAGAACTCGTCGAGGTTCGAGGCGAAGATCGCGAGGAAGTTCGCGCGTTCGAGCACCGGCAGGGCCGGGTCTTCGGCGAGCTCGAGCACGCGGGTGTTGAAGGCGAGCCAGCTCAGCTCGCGGTCGAGATAACGGCCCTCCGGCAGCGGCGGGCCATCGGTCGTCACGGTCAGCTCGTCGTAGTCGTCGTCGAAGTCCGTGACGACGCCGGCATCGAGCGAGATCATGTCGTCGTCCATGCAGCCATCATGTCACTTGCGGGAGTCGGGAGAACATCGCCTCCGGCGATCGGACCACGGAATCGCGTGTGGCATGAACACATGCACTCCGAGCGCTCTGGTGGCCGGGACGTGCGGCACGTGAGCATGAGATGTGAGCCCTCTCGATTCCGCCGCCGCGCGATTGCTGGGCGCGCGCATCCGGAACGAGCGTCAGCGCTTCGCGCTCAGCCAGATGGATCTCGCCGACCTGGCGTCACTGCATTTCACGAACCTGGGGCGCATCGAGCGCGGGCAGGCCAATCCGAACCTCGACACGATCGTGCGCATCGCGAGCGCGCTCGAACTCGACCCGGGCGTGCTGCTGCAGGGGATGACGGCCGACATGCTGCCCGAACGGACGCACGGCGTGACGGCGGGCGACCTCATCCGGGCCCGCGAGGCGCAGCCGGCGCCCCGGCGCACGGCCTGATCCGCTGCCGCAGAGGGCCGTCACGGCGCAGGGCTCTCACCCCGGAAGGTAGCCGGCCACCGCGCCGGCGACCGCGTCGGAGACCGAGGCCGTGCCGCCGAGCACCACGACGGCCGAAGGCTGCAGCCGTGCCAGCTCGGCGGCGATCGTGGCGGGCAGGGTGTCCCGGGTCACGAGCAGCACCGGGGCGCGGTCGCGGATGGCGGCCGCGGCCCCCGAGAGCGCATCGGGGAACTTCTCGCCCGACGCGATGTAGACGGTTCGTGAGCCGGTGGCGAAGGCCCCGGCCGAGATCGACGCGGCCACGGCGAAACGATCGGCGCCGGCCACCCGCTCGACCGGGGCGATCGCGGCCAGCTCCGTCTGCGTCGCCACGGAGACCGTGTTGACGCCGCCGAGCAGCACGATGCGTGCAGGGGCGAGCCGTCGCAGCTCGGCCGCGACGGCCGAGGGCACGCCGTCCCTGCGGGTGAGCAGCATGGGGCCGCCGGCCAGGCCCGCCGCCGGGGAGCCGGCCAGGGCATCCGTGAACACCTCGCCGGAGGCGACGTAGGCCACCGGGCGCCCTGGCGAGAAGACCGAGGCCGAGATGGCGGCCGAGAGCGCGAAGCGGTCAGCGCCTCCCAGGCGGCTCACCGTGTCCGAGTAGGCCCCCAGCGCGGCGATCACCCCGTCGCCGACGGTGTTCGGGCCGCCCAGCACGACGATGCGCTGCGGATGCAGGCGTCCGAGCTCGCTCGCGACCGACGGGGGAACGGCGCCCTTCGTGACGAGCAGCACGGGGCTCCCCTCTGCGCCGGCCGCGGCCGAAGCGGAGAGGGCGTCGGGGAACACCTCGCCCGACGCGACGTACGCCGTGGCCGCTCCTGGCGGGAAGGTCGCCGCCGAGATCGCCGCCGACACCTCGAAGCGGTCGGCGCCGGCGAGGCGCTGGAACGACGGCGCCGGGTGCGGGAGCGGCGCACGGTAGTCGCCCGCCACGAGCATCATGCCGAGCAGCCGGAGCGAGTCGGAGTAGTAGCCGGCCACGGGCGCGCTCCGCAGGGCCGCCCACCCCGCGTTCGTGAACGCGGTGAGCGCCGGATGCGCGCCTGCGTCGAGCGAGGCCGCCGTCACCATCGGCGCGAGGAAGGCCGGGGCGCCGTAGGCGACGAGCTCCGTGCCGTTGAGGCGGTAACCCGCGCGCAGCGCCGCGGGGTCGCCTCCGGTCGTGCCCGCGGCCCAGGCCGCCATCGTGAGCGCCGCCTGGCGGGAGGCGGCGTCGCCGGGGTCGGTGAGCGCGGATGCGGCGAGCCGCCAGGGCGTGCGGCACGCGTTCCACGAGAAGTCGCCGTCGTTCGGCGACTCGAGGTAGCCGGTGGGCGCGGGCCGGGGCGTCGCATCCGTGCCCACCACGAAATCGGGGAGGAGGCCGGTGCCCGGCGCCCAGCTCGCCTGCATCGTCGTGACGAGCGAGCTCGAGGCGGTGACCACCTGCTTCCACAGAGGGTCGCCCGTGGCCTGGCCGACGGCGCGGAAGTGGTCGATCATCAGGTCGGAGGTGCGGGTTCCGAAGCGGTAGGAGCTGTTCGTGCCCGCCCAGTCGCCGAGCAGGGGCAGGTGCGTCTGGCTGTTGATCTCGCTGCGGCCGATCGCGGCGATCAGCTCGAGGGCGGCGGCGTGGTAGTCGACGGCTCCCGCCGAGCCCCACTGCTCGTCGGCGAGCAGGAGGGCGAAGGCGATGTCGAGGTCGCCGTCGCTCGCCGAGGAGGCGTCTCCGGGGATGCTCGCGCAGTTCGCGTTCTGATGCCAGGCCATGAGCGCCGGATCGGTCTCGCTCGGGTGGTCGCGCACGTAGGCGTAGAGGCCGTCGAAAGTGGTGCGGGCGGCGGAGTCGGAGGGGGCCATGAGAGCTGTGACGAGCATCCCGTAGCCCTGGCCCTCGGAGACCACCATCGACGAGGTCGCGGTCGAGGCGTCGACGTAGTAGCGGCCCGTCCCGCAGCCGGCTACGAGATAGTCTGCCTTCCAGCGGGAGTAGGCGGCCGCGGTGTCGGCGGAGGCCGAGGGGATGGGGGCCGACGGTGCGGCCACGGCCGGCGCCGCGACGAGCGCGGAGAGCATGACCGCGCCGGCGAGCAGCGCCGAGACGGCGGCCTTGCGGGGGCTCTGGCGCACGCGCATCCGGCACTCCTTCGTTCAGGCGGATGCCGTCGAGGATACCTCAGTCGCGTGGCCGCCCGGTGAGCACCTGACGGTACTGCACGTCGATGGTGTGGTCGGTGAAGCCGAGCGAGCGGTAGAGCGCCACCGCACGGGTGTTCTCCCCGTCGACGTAGAGCGCCGCCTGCGCGCAGCCGCGCTCGATCAGCCGCGCGAGCCCGCGGTTCATCAGGAACCGGCCGAGGCCCTGGCCGGCGTGCGCCTCGTCGACGCCCACCACGTAGATCTCGCCCACGCGGTCGTCGTCGGGCTCGATCTTCAGCCAGTTGTACCCGATCATGCGGCCCTCGGTGTCGCGCAGCAGCAGGAAGTCGTCGGGCTCGAACCACGCCTCCGACATGCGGAAGCGCAGGTCTTCGGCGGTCATCCCGCCCTGCTCGGCGTGGTCGGCGAAGACGCGGGCGTTCAGCTCGACCCAGTCGTCGACGTCCGCTCCGCCGCGGAAGGTGGAGAGGCTGATGCCGGGCGGGAGCTCGGTGCCGGGGCCGGCCGAGGCGGCCAGTTCGCGGCGCAGCTGCAGCAGGGTGCGCACGGCCCGGAAGCCGTGGCTCGCGGCCAGTCGGCGGCTGGCCGGATGGTCGCCGTGGGCCCAGGCGAGCAGCCCGGGTTCCGAGTTCCGGAGCAGGATCTCGAGCAGCTGCCGACCGAGGCCCTCCTCGCGCCACTCCGGGTCGATCACGAACTCGAGCTCGCCCTGCCCCACGATGGCGGCCCCCACGACGGTGGAGGTGCGCTCGGCGAGCAGCAGTGAGCGTGTGCCCTTGCCGATGTCCACGAGCGCCTGGTCGTTGAACGGCGGCTGACCGTCGACCAGTGCGGCTCTCGCCACGAGCCGCAGGAAGGGCTCGCGCGCCTCGTCGGGGCTACTGACCGAGAGTGTGAGCGAGTCGCTCATTGTCGTCCTCGAAGAAGTTGAAGCGGTACCCCACGTTGCGCACGGTGCCGATCAACGATTCGAGGTCGCCCAGTTTGGCGCGCAGCCGCCGCACGTGCACGTCGACCGTGCGGGTGCCGCCGAAGTAGTCGTAGCCCCACACCTCACTGAGCAGCTGCTCGCGGGTGAACACGCGCGAGGGATGCATGGCGAAGAACCGCAGCAGCTCGAACTCCTTGAAGGTGAGGTCGAGCGGGCGGCCGTGCACCCGGGCCGAGTAGCTGGCCTCGTCGATGACGACGCCGGAGGCCTGGATCTTCGAGGTCGACTGGTCTTGCACCTGGCGCCCGATGGCGAGCCGGATGCGCGTGTCGACCTCGGCCGGCCCCGCCGACTCGAGCACGACATCCGCCGCCCCCCACTCGGCGCTGACGGCGGTGAGCCCGCCCTCGGTGAGGATGAGCACGACGGGAACACCGATGCCGGTGGTGCTGAGGATCTTGCAGAGCGAGCGGGCCGAGGCGAGGTCGTGCCGGGCGTCGACGAAGATGAGATCGCTGTTGGGGGTGTTCACCAACTGGGAGGGCTCGGCAGGGATCTGACGCGTGCGGTGGCTGAGCAGAGACAGTGCGGGCAACACCTCTCGGTCGACCGCAGAGGTCAGTATCAACAACTGCGCCACGTAAGTTCCTCCAGAGAACGCCTGCGGTACATCCTATCGGGCAGAATGGCGGGTATGAGTCTGCTCATGAGAAGCGTAGTCCCGGTCTGGATCCTGGCCGTGCTCGCCGTGATCGCCGTGGGCGTCTTCGTCTCACCGGGGAGCTACCTGGTGTTCATGCCCGTCATCCTGGGGCTGGCCCTGCTGGTGACCTTCGGCATCCAGATGCTGGTGCCCGTGCGCAAGGGCTACGTGAACCGCGTCTCGGCGAGCCTGGGTGGCACGGTCGTCATCCTGGCGCTGGCCACGGTGGTGCTCGCCCCGCTCGCGTTCGCCGCGGGCGCTAAGCTGTAGAGCATGCAATCCTACGTCGCGCTAGAACTCCTGTTCATCGGCCTTCTCGGGCTTGCGAGCCTCGCCATCGCCTGGACCGCGGGGGTCGTCATCTACAAGCTCTTCCGCGGCCAGCGCTGAGTTCGCCGCTGTGATCGAGATCCCCACCGACCTTCCCGCCGAACTCGTGCCGCTCTCGTGGCTGATCGGCGTGTGGGAGGGCACGGGCGTCATCGACTACACGATCGGCGACGAGAACGTCTCGCGCGAGTTCGGCCAGAGAGTCAGCTTCAGCCATGACGGGTTGCCGTACCTGAACTACAGCTCCTACACCTGGCTGCTCGGCGACGGCCCGGCGCCCGCCGACCCGGCCGAGATCCTTGCCCGCGGAGCGGTGGCCGGCACCGGCGAGCCGGATGACGGGTCCACCGGGGCAGACGCCGACGCCGCCGACCAGGACGCCAACACCGGCGCGCCCACCCCGCTCACGGCCGAGACGGGATTCTGGCGCCTCAGCCGCCTGCACATCGAGGGCGACGCGGGCCCTGGCCTGCTGCCCGGCGTCGGCCCGCGCCCCTTCAATACGGCGCAGTCGGTCGAGACCCTGCGCAATTCCGCCGAGGGTTTCGACATCGAGGTGTCGATCGTGCACCCGAGCGGCATCAGCGAGCTCTACCTCGGTCAGGTCAAGGGCCCCCGCATAGACCTCGCCACCGACGCCGTCGTGCGCTCGCGCTCGGCGAAGGAGTACACCGCGGCCACCCGCATCTACGGTCTCGTCGACAACCACCTGCTCTGGGCCTGGGACATCGCGGCGCTCGGTCAGAGCTTGCGCACCCACGCCTCGGCGCGCCTCGCGAAGGTCGACTGATGGCCGTGGCCGAGGTCGCCGCTCCCGTCTCCGCGTTCCTGTCGCTCCCGGGCGCCGTGGCCGCTTCGGGCGCCGACGCGGGCATCCCCTCGCACTACGGCAATCCGCTGGTCGAACAGCGGATGCTCGCGGGCGTCGTTCCCTCGGCTCCCGTCATCGTCGATCTCTCGCACCGCGGGGTGGTCTCCGTCGCGGGCCCCGATCGCCTGAGCTGGCTCGACTCCGTCACGAGCCAGAGCCTCCGCGGTCTCGCTCCGGGAGACTCGGCCGAGACCCTGCTGCTCTCCGTGAACGGCCGCATCGAACACGCCCTCCGCGTGTTCGACGACGGCGAGACGGCGTGGCTGCTCGTCGACGCGGCCGAGACCGAGCCGCTCGAGGCCTGGCTGCAGCGGATGCGCTTCATGCTGCGCGTGGAGATCGCCGACCGCTCGGCCGAATTCGCCACCGTCGGGTGGCTGGCCGAGGCGCCCGACGCCCCCGCTTCGCCCGCGCTCGCCGCCGTCGCGGCCGCGGGCAACGGGCATCCGCTCACCTGGGCCGACCCGTGGCCCGAGGTCGTCGCCGGTGGCGTGCAGTACGCCCAGGTCGACGATCACCCCGGTGCCGACTGGTTCTGGCGTGAGACCCTCGTGCCGCGCGAGAAGCTCCCCGAGCTCGTGGCCGCCGTGCAGAGCGGTGAGCTCGCCGTGGCCGGGCTGCTCGCGGCAGAGGCGCTGCGCGTCGCCGCGTGGCGCCCGCGGCTCTCCACCGAGGTCGACGAGAAGTCGATTCCGCACGAGCTCGACTGGATGCGCTCGGCCGTGCACCTGAACAAGGGCTGCTACCGCGGGCAGGAGACGGTGGCGAAGGTGCACAACCTCGGCCACCCGCCGCGGCGACTGGTGTTCCTGCAGCTCGACGGCTCCGACGCCGTGCTCCCGGCCGCGGGTGACGAGGTGTTCCTCGCCCCCACCGGGGCCGAGGGGCCGGCCGGCGAGGCCGGGGCCCCGGATGCGGTGGGCCACGCGACCTCCGTCGCGATCCACCACGAGTGGGGCCCGGTCGCCCTGGCCGTGGTGAAGCGCCAGCTCGACCCCGAGGCCCGCCTCGTGGTGCGCACCGCCGACGGCGACGTCGCCGCGACCGCGGAGTCGATCGTCTCGCCCGAGGCCGGCGCTGCCGTCGGCCGGGTTCCGCGCCTTCCCCGGCTCGGCGCCCGCCGCCGCTGAGCGCCGCGGATGCCCGGGGCCGCCCCGTGACCGCGCCGCTCCGCCCGGAGGACGGCGAGCGGGCATCCTTCGCGGCCCGCGTGAGGGCGGAGGCGCGAGCCGGCTTCGAGCGCACCGGCGCGAGTCTGCCGTCGATCGTGCAGCTCGTGGTGGCCGTCACCGTGGCCTACGCGCTCGCGCACTTCCTGCTCGGGCATCCCTATCCGATCGTGGCGGTCACCGTGACGCTCTCGAGTCTCGGCCTCGTGCTCGACGCCCGGCCCCGTCGGGTGCTGGAGACGGCGATCGCGATGACGATCGGCATCATCCTGAGCGAGCTCATCCTGCTCGTGGCCGGTCAGGGACTCTGGCAGTTCTCGCTCACCGTCTTCGCGGCGCTCGTGCTGACTCGGCTGCTGTCGCCGGTGCCCGGACTCCCGATCGTCGCCGCCGTGCAGGCGGGGCTCGTGACCCTGCTGCCGGTTCCACCCGGCGGGCCGTTCACCCGCACCGAGGACGCGGTACTGGGCGGCATCGTGGCCCTCGCCAGCACGGCACTGCTGCCGCGAGACCCGCGCCGGGCCGCGCGGCGGGAGGCGCTGAAGTTCTTCTCGGCCTTCACGTCCATCCTGTCGTCGCTCGTCGCGGTGGTGCGCCTCGGCGACAAGGAGACCGCCGAGCTCGTGCTCGGACGGGCACGCGAGACGCACGGCCTGCTCGAACAGTGGAAGTCGTCGCTCGACTCCGCGGCCGCGATCTCGCGCATCTCGCCGTTTCTCCGCAAGCACCGCCACGAGCTCGCCGGACTGCAGGTGATGCAGCAGCACATGGACCACGCGGCGAGGAACCTCCGCGTGGTCGCCCGGCGACTGAGTGTGCTGTCCGACGACCGGCCGCGCCCCGAGCTGGCCGAGCTCTTCGCCGGCCTGCAGAGCGCCGCCTCGATGCTCGCGCAGTCGATCGACCATCCCGAGCTCCGGCCCATCGTGCGCCAGAGCCTCATCCTCATCGCCATCACGCTCGACCCGCGCACGCTCATCCCCGGCCAGCCGGTGTCGGAGGCCTCGCTCGTCGTCTCGGTGCGGCCGCTCGTGCTCGATCTGCTCGCCGCGAGCGGCATGGCGATCGACGAGGCCCGCCGCGCGCTGCCCGATATCACCAGCTGATCCCTATGCCACGCCGACGTTCAGAGCGTCGCGGTCGCCGTGGCGATCGCCGCAGTCATCGCCTCCAGTCCGGGCTCCAGAACGACGAACAGATCGGTGAACGACATCAGATGGTCGGCGCCGGCGGTCTGCCGCCATCGCCCGAGCTCGGCGATGAGCGCATCCGCCGTAGTCACGCGAATCTGCCAACGGCGACCATCGTTCAGCGTCAGCATCGCAGACGCGTCGACGATCCTCTCGATGTCGACGACATCGGTGCCGAGCAGATATTCGATGAAGCCATTGTCGAGGTCGACACGCAGCCAGTAGGCGCCAACGGGGGTTACCATGGAAAGCGAGCTTAGCTCATATCGACATGAAGTGGCTCACGGAATGGAGGCCCAGATGGCCGGTACATCGGCGGTGCCCGCGACCCAATTTGAGCGAGCGGTCTCGTTGGCGCGCGATCGGCACGCCGGGCAGCGCGACAAGGCGGGCCGGCCGTACATCGAGCATCCGCTCGCCGTCGCCGGATTCCTGAGCGGCGAGGGCGACAAGATCGTCGCCGTGCTGCACGACATACTGGAAGACACGGACTGCCCGCCGCAGCTCATCGCCGCGCTGTTCGGTTCCGAGGTGCTCGACGACGTGCTCGCGCTCACCCACCGCGCAGGAGAGCCGCGCGCGGACTACCTGTCCCGAATCCTCTCGCGTGGGGGCCGAGCCCTGCGGGTGAAGAGAGCCGACATCCGCCACAATTCCGACGAGCGCCGGCTCAGGCTGCTCGACGATCCTGTGCGGCTGCGAATGCTTGCGAAATACCAGGAGAGTGCCGATGCGCTCGGTACCTCCTTGGAGGCGATCCGGGCAGAATTCCCCCCGACGCGATGATCGGGGGTGCCGAATGGCCTCGGGACCCCTCCATTCGCTAGCGTTAGGCCCATGAAGATGCGAAAGCTCGTCCCGTTCACGATCGCCGCCGTCGCCGCCGCGTTCGTGCTGACCGGATGCACGGTCACCGGCGCCACCACCAGCTTCTCGGGGGTTCCTGACGAGCACGCGGTCTCGCAGGAGTCGCCGGCCGACGACTCGGGAGTGCAGGCCTTCTGGGTCGAAGACGGCGCGGCGCTCGCCGTCGCGGTCTCCGGCAGCTCCACCTGCCCCGTGATCGGCAGCCGCATCAACGTCGTCGAGCCCGCCGGTCAGGGCAACACGGTGTCGATCGACACCGTCCCGCTCGCCGCCGACCAGATCTGCACCATGGACTACGTGCCGCACACCACCGTGTTCTGGACCCCGAACAGCGTGAGCGTGGCCGAGCCGCTCGTGGTGCAGGTGAACGGCCAGTCGGTCACGCTGCCCGTCAAGTAGCCCCGGCCACCGAAGGTTCGGGCCCAGCGCGGGCGCTCAGGCGGCCGGCACTCAGGCGGCGGGCGCCACCTGGCTCCACGGCACGGTGATCTCGCCGAGCCGGATGCGCCGCCGGGGGGTCGACACACCCCAGCCGGCCTCGCGCATCCCGTCGACCGTCGCCACCCAGCGCTGCACCGGCCCATAGGTGCCGAGGGCGGCGTTGTGCTGCCAGAAGCGGTCGAGCTCGACGAGGAAGCGGTGCACCGGTTCGCCGGGCACGTTGCGGTGGATGAGGGCCTTGGGCAGGCGCTCCGCCACGATCGACGGATGCTCGAGGCCGCTCAGTCGCAGCGACACCGTGAACGAGACCGGCCCCGCGTGCTCCACCGCCACCCAGCTGCTCACCCGGCCCACCTCGTTGCAGGTGCCCTCCACGAGCACGCCGCCGGGCTGGAGGCGGCCCACCATGAGGCTCCAGGCGCCAGCGACCTCGGTCTCGTCGTACTGCCGCAGCACGTTGAAGGCCCGGATGACGGCGGCCCGGCGGGCGGCCGGCAACGGCACCTCGAAGCCGCCGACCGCGAACCCGACCCGGGCATCCGGGGCGAATCCGGTGCGGCCGTCGCGCACGTCCTTCAGCTGGGCGGTCGCGGTCGCCACACGCTCGGGGGCGATCTCGAGGCCGAGCACCTCCGCATCCGGCCGTACAGCGGCGAGACGTGCCTGCAACTCGAACGCGGTGACGCCGCTCGCCCCGTAGCCGAGGTCGACCACGAGCGGATCGCCGCTCGAGCGCAGAATCGGCAGGGTCTGGATCCACCGGTCGACCCGGCGCAGCCGATTGGTGTTCGTGGTTCCCCGGGTGACGGCACCGATCGGCATGGCTCCCATCCAATCATGGGGCGTCGCCGCAATAGGATTGGGGCATGCCAACTGAGCCTTACACCCTGATCCTGCTGCGCCACGGAAACAGCGAGTGGAACCAGAAGAACCTGTTCACCGGCTGGGTCGACGTGCCGCTCTCGGAGCAGGGCGTCGGCGAGGCCAAGCGCGCCGGCGAACTGCTGGCCGAATCGGGCCTCCTGCCCGACGTGCTGTACACCTCGCGCCTCACCCGCGCCATCCAGACCGCGAACCTCGCGCTCGCCGAGGCCGATCGCCTGTGGATCGACGTCAAGCGCTCCTGGCGCTTGAACGAGCGCCACTATGGCGCCCTGCAGGGCAAGGACAAGGCGCAGACCCTCGCCGAGTACGGCCCCGAGCAGTTCCAGACCTGGCGCCGCAGCTTCGACGTGCCGCCGCCCCCCATCGCCGACGACGACCAGTACTCGCAGGTGGGCGACCCGCGCTACGCCGACCTCGGCGACGCGGTGCCGCGCACCGAGTGCCTGAAAGACGTCATCGAGCGGATGCTGCCCTACTGGGAGAGCGACATCCAGGGCGATCTCGCGCTCGGCAAGACCGTGCTCGTCACCGCGCACGGCAACTCCCTGCGTGCGCTCGTGAAGCACCTCGACGGCATCTCCGACGAGGAGATCGCCGAGCTCAACATCCCCACCGGCATCCCGCTGGTCTACAAGCTCGACGCCTCGTTCGCGCCGCTCGGCCCGGGGGAGTACCTCGACCCCGAGGCCGCTGCCGCCGGCGCCGCCGCCGTGGCCGCCCAGGGCAAGAAGTAGCGCTCAGGCGCACGAGAAAGCCCCCGTCCTCGAAAGAGGAGCGGGGGCTTTCCCGTTGCCGGGGTGAACGCCCGGTTACGGGTTGGTGGTGCTGCCGGGCCACTCTCCGGTGGCCAGGTACTGCACCTTCTTGGCGATCGAGACCGCGTGGTCGGCGAAGCGCTCGTGGTAGCGGCTGGCGAGCGTGACGTCGACCGTGTCGACCGCCTCACCCTTCCAGTGCGAGCCGAGGACGGCGTCGAACACGCTCACGTGCAGCTCGTCGATGCGGTCGTCGTCGTTGCGCATCTCGTCGGCGAGGGCCACGTCTTCGGTCTGCAGCAGGACCGTGAGCTTCTTGGCGAGCTCGACGTCGAGGCGACCCATCTCGGCGAAGGTCTGGCGCAGGCTCTTCTTCACGACCTTGTCGGGGTAGCGGTAGCGGGCCAGCTGGGCGATGTGCTCGGCGATGTCGCCCATCCGCTCGAGTGACGCGCTCACCCGCAGGGCCGTCACCACGATGCGCAGGTCACGGGCCACCGGCTGCTGCAGGGCCAGGATGTTGATGGCCAACTCGTCGAGACCGGCCGCGAGGGCGTCGATCTTGGGGTCTTCGGCGATGACCGCCTCGGCGAGCGAGACGTTCGACTCGTTGAACGCCGTGGTCGCGTTCGTGATGGCCACGGTGACGAGCTCGGAGATCTCGACGAGACGCTCCTGAACCTCGCGAAGCTCTTGCTGGAATACCTCACGCATGCGTGTGGGGTCCTTTCTTTGGTAAAGCCATCCAAACCGGGCCAGGTTAACGCGAAGTGCCGGGCATCTGAACACTCTGCCAACCAATGGGCCGCAAAGCGCATCCGCGAACCCGAGCCCTGGCGGACTCATTAGTGTAGTGGCTATGGAAACAGGCTGGTTGGTGCTGTTGTCTGTGGCACTCGGCCTCTTCGTGGGAGCGGGGTTCGTGCTCTTGCTCCACATGGCTGAACGGCGGGGAAACAACGCGGTCACCGTCGTCGCCGCTTCGGTGCCCGACGGCGTCGACCAGGTGATCGATGCGCTCGACTCCGCCGGCCTCGTACTCGACCCGTCGAACAACGTGGTCAAGGCCTCGGAGATGGCCTACACCTACGGTCTCGTGGTGAATCAGCTGCTCGTGCACGACGACATCCTCGAGATCGTCGCCGCCGTGCGCCGCGACGGCGACTCGCGCAACGAGGAGGTCACGCTCGCGCGCGGCCCGTTCGGCGAGGCGAGCATCCACCTCGAGGTTCGGGTGGCGAGGCTCGGCAGCCGCTACGTGCTCGTGCTCGCGGAGGACCGAACGGATGCCTACCGCCTCGAAGAGGTGCGCCGCGACTTCATCGCCAACATCAGCCACGAGCTGAAGACGCCGATCGGCGCCATCGCGCTGCTCGCCGAGGCGCTCGAGCCGGCCTCCGACGACCCCGATCAGGTGCGCCGCTTCGCGAAGCGGATGGGCACCGAGGCCACGCGGCTCGCCCAGATCACCCGCGAGATCATCGAGCTCTCGCGCCTGCAGGCCACCGACATCCTCGCCTCGGCCAAGCTCATCGACATCGACGGCATCATCTCCACCGCCGTCGACCAGAACCACGTGGTGGCGGATGCGCGGGGCATGACGCTCGCCGTCGGCGGCGCCAAGCACGTGGAGGTGATCGGCGACGAGGCCCTGCTCACCCTCGCCGTGAACAACCTCATCGCGAACGCCGTGCAGTACTCGCCCGACGGCTCGCGCATCGGCATCGGCGTGCACCACGACGAGGGCGTCGTGGAGCTCGTGATCACCGACCAGGGCATCGGCATCCCCGAGGAAGACCTGCCGCGCGTGTTCGAGCGGTTCTTCCGGGTCGACCAGGCGCGCTCCCGCAACACCGGCGGCACCGGCCTCGGCCTCAGCATCGTCAAGCACGTCGTGCAGAATCACGGCGGCGACATCCGTGCCTGGTCCCAGATCGGCCAGGGCTCCACGTTCACCATCCGGCTTCCCGAGGCGAATCGCGCCACGCCGGTCTCACAAGGAGAGAAGCGATGACCCACATCCTGCTGGTCGAAGACGAAGCCGCGCTGAGCGAACCGCTCAGCTACCTGCTGCGTCGTGAGGGCTACGGCGTCACCGTCGCGCCCGACGGCCCGAGCGCCATCAGCGAGTTCGACCGCGGCGGGGTCGACATCATCCTGCTCGACCTCATGATCCCCGGCATCCCCGGCACCGAGGTGTGCCGCGAGATCCGCACCCGCTCCTCGGTGCCCATCATCATGCTCACCGCCAAGGACTCCGAGATCGACATCGTCGTGGGCCTCGAGCTGGGTGCCGACGACTACGTCACCAAGCCCTACTCCACGCGCGAGCTGCTCGCACGCATCCGGGCCGTGATGCGGCGCCAGCTCGAGGTGCTCGACGCCGCGGAGCCGCTGCTGAAGGCCGGCCCCGTGTCGATGGACGTCGAGCGCCACACGGTCGCCGTGAACGGCAAGGAGGTGGCCATGCCGCTCAAGGAATTCGAGCTGCTCGAGTTGCTGCTGCGGAACGCGGGGCGCGTGCTGACCCGCGGCCAGCTGATCGACCGGGTGTGGGGCTCCGACTACTTCGGCGACACCAAGACGCTCGACGTGCACATCAAGCGCATCCGCTCGAAGATCGAGAAGGCTCCGTCGGAGCCGACGCTCCTCGTGACGGTGCGCGGGCTCGGCTACCGCTTCGAGGGGTAGGGCTGAGCCCGTGGGCCGTCAGCGCGGGGGCGCTGCCGGCCTGGGGGAGGGGG
>SCNI01000026.1 GCA_005502775.1 Microbacteriaceae bacterium 3FA27C10 | reverse complement strand
TCCCGCGGCCTCGGCCTGTCGAACGTGTTCGTGTTCCACAAGGGCACCGACATCCCGGCCGGCTCGCCCGGCATGGCGATGATCCAGGAAGCGCAGACGGTGCACGTGCACCGGCAGACCCTCCGCGAAGACGCGCTCTGGGCGGCCCGCACGTTCGCGTTCGGGACCGACACCGCGCAGCAGATCGAGCGGCTGGCCGACGGGCACCACATCTTCAAGTACAGCTCGCGGCCGGAGACGCTGGTGCAACACATCCGGTCACCGTGGGAGACGCAGATCACCGACACCGACGAAGCATTCAAGGCCGCCGCCGGCATCCAGGACTGACCTCATGGGCTGGAAGCTCCCCGCGGTCGCCGCCGCTACCGTCGTCGCGTTCACGGCCACAGCCGTGCTGTTCGGTTTGGCGCCGGACGCTCGCGCAGGGTGCGGCAGCGGCGTTGTCGACGCAGGTGCTGCCGGCAGCCAGTCGATCGCCGGATTCTCGGGCGAGCAACTGGAGAACGCGGCGCAGATCATGAACGCGGCCGCCGAACTGCAACTCCCGACCGCGGCGCAGACGATCGGGGTCATGACCGCGATCGGAGAATCGACGCTCCGGAACCTCGACCACGGCGACAACGCCATCAACCCCGATGGCACCGTGGCCGACTCCGTCGGCCTATTCCAACAGCAGGAGCGCGGCTACGGGCCGCTGGCGGACCGGATGGACCCGTTCAAGGCGGCCACCGCGTTCTTCACCCGCCTCATGGGCGTCGAGGGCTGGCAGACGATGGAGCCCACCCTGGCCGCGCACGCAGTGCAGATCAACGCCGACCCGAACTTCTACACACCCTTTTATGCGCCGGCGACCGCGATCGTGCAGGGACTGATTTCGACCGGGGGAGCCGGAGCGTGCGCGATCAGCGGTGACGCGGTGCAACTCGCGCAGCAGCTCGCCGACGCCGCCGACCAAGGCCGACTCATCGGCTCCACCCCCGACCACATCAAAGAGATCCGCTGGATCGCCCAAGGCCAGGCCGTACCTGATTGCGGCGTCGACGTCCGCATTCTCCAGGTGCTCGTGCTCTCCCTCCAGGTCTTCGATCAGGTCGGCGTCTCCGACATCAACCGGAAATGCACCGGCCAGATCGAGGGCGCCGGCACCGCCTCCTCGCACTACTTCAACGGCGGCGGACTCGCCGTCGACTTCTACCGCCTCAACGGGCAATCTCTGACCGGCGCCGACGGGAACTCCCTCCGCCTCATCACCGCCCTCGACCCCGTCATGCCCGACGGCGCCCGCGTCGGCCAAATCGAATGCCGAGCAAAAGCCGGCACCACGATCGCCACCAGCCACTTCACCCAATTCGACGACACCTGCAACCACCTCCACATCGACGTCGGATTCACCGACGGCCAACTCACCGCCCGTTGACACCTGGGTGTCAACCAGCTCGAGCAGAAAGAGAACCCCATGATCTCCAGCGGCATCAGTGGCGCCGGCATCCTCATCTACGCCGTCCCCGCGGCAATCCTGCTCGCAGCCCTCTACTGGGTCATCCGCTCCGCCGTCGGTAGTGCACTCCGCCGACACCAGATCTGGCTCGACGTTCGTAACAACCTCCCGCCTGGGCCTACCGGAGCCATCGATGCGCCTCACGAGTGACCCCACTTCATCGATGGCAAGCGCCCCGCGCGCGGCAGTCTGCGAAGTGGCATTTCGGGTCGCAATGACCGTCAACCCGCGCCGCTACACGGCAAGAGAAAGACGTGGTTTTTCACCTGTCTGGCGATTCACCGTAACTCGCTCCCGGCTCTCCGTTCCGACGTTCCCGAACGCGCCTCAAGAGGCTGATTTCGCCCGACAACGCCAGCACTCCACGCCTCCCGCTCGCAACCGATTCCCCTTGCCAGACAGGCAGAAAAATGTTGATGAGGGAGAGGAAGTCATGGCTGAGACAACGGTGACGGTCTACTCCAAACCCGCCTGCGTGCAGTGCACCGCCACCAAGCGAGCACTCGACAGCAAAAGCATCCGGTACGAGGAGATCGACCTCACCACCAGCGACGCGGCACTCGAGTACGTCACCGAGGATCTCGGCTACAGCCAAGCCCCCGTCGTCGTCGCCGACGATCACAACCACTGGTCCGGCTTCCGCCCCGACCTCATCAGCAAACTCACCTAGCCACACACCACCATCGAAGGAGAACCATCATGTCCACACCACGCACAATCACCGGAAACCTCGCCGCTGACGTCGAAGTCGTTCAGGCGGGCAGTATCAGCATCACGAAGTTCCGGGTGATCGAAAACACGGGGGAGTACCGGGGCGGGAAGTACATCGAGCACGCCGATCCCACCACCCATTTCGTGGAAGCCAAGTTCGAGCTCGGCGAGAACGCGGCTGCCACCCTCCACAAAGGCGACGCCGTCATCGTCGTCGGTCGGGAACACACCAGTAGCTGGGGGCCCGAGGACTCCAAAGCCTATGGACGCGTCATCGCTGCCGACACCATCGGCGTCGACCTCAGCCGGGCTGTAGCGCAAGTGCGTCGCGTCACTCGTGAGGACGACGGGAAGTAGCAGAGCACACCGCGTAGGTTCCGCCGCGACCTATCGGCAAAACCTACGCGGTATCGCTGGCGCCAGAGCTAAAGGATGCGCGAAGCGCCCCCACTGCTGACTCTGGCGTCGCAAACGCGCCCAGCGCGTAGCCGCGCACCGTCTCGCTGGCGTCGTCAGCGTGGCTCAGCCGGTAACCATCCTGCTCGTGCTCAACCCGCCAGGGCGTCTCCACGAGCGCACCGTCAAGTTCCCGGACCACCCAGTAGTGGTCATTCTCGATGCCGCGCGCGATGAAGAGCATGCCGCGATTATCGCCCCCGCCGCCGAGACCGACGCGCTCATCGTGCGGCATCGGAAGCCAGACGCGACATAGTCAGACGTCAGGGTTGCTCTCCATCCGCATCCGGGTCGGTGTAGATGACATAGACGGTCGGTTCATCCGAACTGCTTGTTGGCTCAATACTGCCGGTTCTTTGAGCGAGCGGTCGAAGCGCTGGACGGGCAATTGGGGAGGTGCTCTGCGGTGAGCCCCACCGGCTGAGTGGGATGTAGCCATCGATTGCCTCGTCTTCGAGCTCCTCCTCGCTGAACGGTTTCCTGGCGCGCTTGCGCTGTCGCTGGGATGCGCGAGCTTTCTCGTCAGGCTCATCGACGTTGAGGCGTCGATATTCTCGGCGGGCACCCAGGCCGAGAGCAACGAAACCAAGGATTCCAAAAAGGAGCCATTGAAGGGTGTAGGAGTAGTGAGTGCCGACGTCCTTGAGAGGCACAGACGTTTGAAGTGGCTCCAGCCCGGATGCGCCGGCGGGGGATTGGCTGTCGAGCACGCCGTACGCTCCTGAGTATGTGGGGGCGTCGATTTCCTGCTGCATGGCGGGAAGGTTCACCGATCCGATCTGTCCGTCCGATACCGTTCCGGTTCCGCGTGGTGCCTCGCTCGGTCGCAGACGCACGACGACATCGACCCGGTCGGAGGGAGCAGATGGGATGAGATCGGGGGAGAGTGCGTCGTCGGGTGACGGTGCCACCCAACCGCGGTCGATGAAGAAGGTGGAGCCATCGTCGAGCCGGATGGGCGTGACAACCTCGAATCCGTTCGCGCCGGCGAGCGGACGATTGCGGATTGAGAGCTCGTCATCGGGGAGGTAGACCCCGCTGAGGCTGACCCGCTGCCAATTCTGGCTCTCGTCATATGACGAGCGGGTAGGCAGCGCCACCTCGAGCGGGATGGGAGACGCCGAGAAATTGGCAGCGACGATGGTGTTCTCTGCCGAGGTCTGCTGACCGCGACCGTACTGCCAGGAGGAAAGCGCTACGCAGACGATCGCGAAAACCGCGGTTGCGGCGATGTACCCGAACCACCGCCACGTGCGCAGGAAACGCCAGCCCGTCATGCCTTCCGTGACTGTGTCGTACACCGCGACAGGCCCGTCCGCGCGCTGGGAGCGCGAAACAGCACTATCGCGGCGTCGCGACTCGATAGAACCGCGAGAGGACTCCAGCTGGCTACCTCTCATGCAGATCAACCGGTGCGGGCGTCACTTCGCCACGCTTGTGCTGGCGTCGCTTGTACGCCAGATTCAAAGCCTCCACGACGATAGCGAACGCGATCGGTCCGTAGATGAGCGCCTTATCGATCTTCACTTCGAACCCATCAGCGATCAGGAACGCACCGATCAGCACCAGGAATGCCAGGGCCAACATCTTCACGGTCGGATGCCGGTTCACGAACGCGAAGATGTACTTCGAGCTCAGGATCATCACACCGAAGGACAGCACGACCGCGGTAATGATGACGACGAGATTGTCGACCATCCCGACCGCTGTAATCACGGAGTCGAACGAGAAGACGATGTCCAGAAGAACAATCTGCACGATCACGGCACGGAACGATGCAGCCTTGCCGGCGCCTGCAGCGGCCTCACTCCGCCCCTCCAGCTTGTCGTGAATCTCACGAACCGCTTTGTAGACGAGGAACAATCCGCCGCCGATCAAGATGAGATCGCGGCCCGAGAACCCTTTGCCGAACACGCTGAACAGATCGGTTGTCAGGGTGATAATCCAGGAAGCCCCGAAGAGTAAAGCGATCCGGGCCAGCATGGCCAGGGTGAGACCGAGCACACGAGCTTTGGCCTGTTGTGCGGCGGGAAGTCTGCTCGCGAGGATCGAGATGAAGATGACGTTGTCGACACCCAGCACGATCTCGAGGACGAAGAGGGTGAGGAATGCGACGAGTAGATCCGGGGTAAAAGCGAACGAGAGTTCCACTTTGGTGTTCATTCTCCTGTCTGTTGGGGCTCCCAGCTACTGCGGCTGTTCGCTCGTGTAACCTACCGGCAATAGTTCAAGTTTTCCTGTATTAAGCGGGGTCTGTATCATTGATCCGTCCGCAGCCACCCGCACCGGAACGCGTTGCGAACGACCGGCAATGAATTCGTGACCGGAACCAATCGGCTAGGAGGAGACGTGCGATCTGTATCGCGACCCTCCTCCCGACCCGCAGTCGCGACGTTGACCAAGGTCGTTGTGGGGCTGGTTGCCCTGCTCGCCGTCGTCATGGGTCTGTTGTCGATGCACGCGCTCGACACCACGGTCAGTCACTCAGGCCAGCCCTCCGTGCTCATGGCGGATGTGCTTGTCGATAGCACTGACCATGTCGATTCGATCGCCACAGCTACGTCATCCGACGTGATGATCGCGGCCGCCGGTCTGATCGGATGTGCTGCTGCAGGGGTGTTGTGCGCACTCGGCGTTCTCGCGTTGGTGAAACGAGCCGTGAGAGCCCGAGAACCTTCGCCGGGCGAACCGGCAGCGACTCCTCCGCAGAGGCATCGCCTTGCCGTTGCGCGCGCCATCCCGCGCACCGCACCATCACTTTTCGCACTGACAGTCATCCGTACCTAGGCGATCCGCGGACGCCTCCGAGCGTCCTACCGACCGCCAGACCCGCCGCTAGCGGCTCTCCGGACGGATTCGACGTCACGCACGGGACAATTCCCGCGTTCACGCTTCGAAAATGGCCGTCCCTGAGTTGCTGGTGCAGTACGAAAGCACGATTTGTGACGCAAACACCCGACCAAGACGGCGCTCTTCCCAGCCGTCGAGCGCTGCGTGAACGAGAGCGCTCAGAACTTCCAACCCCAACCCAGAACGCGCGCGGCCGCCACGCTCTCGAACCGGGGCCTCCGGTCGCTCTCACGCGCCGTGAGATACGCCAACTCGAGCGGATCGCAGAAGAACAGCAGTCGGCCTCAGCGGGCCGAGGCTCGCCGCCCCGACAAGCACCAGCCGAGGAACGAGACGCCGATCCCGACGATGCGCGGAGCGTCAAGGACCCAGGCCGCAGCACGGCATCAGAATCGCTCAAGGTCGTTACTTCCAATGAGATTCTGGCCACGGCTCCAGTCGTCGCGACCGCATGGGTTGCTGACATCACACCAGTTGCACCACGAGGGCGCGCGGCACCGCCTCGGCGCCACGTTCCTCTCGCGACTCCGTCACCCGCGACATCCGTGCCAGTGCGTGCGAAGCGCCGAGCACCCGGCGCGCGGGCTTTGATGGCGCTGTCGTTCTCCGCACTTCTGGTCGCAGCCACCTCGCTTTCGGCCACCAACTCGTCCCTATCCTTCGCCTCCACTCCATCAGCCACCGAACTCCAACCGCAGGAGCTCCTTACCGTCGCGGCGGCCCCCGGCCAGCCAATCAGCCGAGACGGGTATTCCGTCACCGAGGCGGAGGTGATCGCTGAGAAGAAGGCTGCAGTTGCCGGATACCGCACCGCTAACACCTTCACCAACAACCCGACCAGCGCCGTGCAGTGGCCATTCCCGGTCGGTGTGCCCATCAGCGACGGGTTCGGTCCTCGTGTCGCCCCAACGGCTGGCGCGAGCTCCAACCACAAGGGTGTCGACTTCACCCCGGGACAGGGCACGCCAGTGAACGCTGTTGCCGCCGGAGTCGTCCGACTGGTCCAAGAAACCGATCAGGGCGGCCTCGGCGTCTACGTCGTCATCGACCACGTCATCGACGGGGTGAACGTCAGCAGCTGGTACGGCCACATGCTCACGGGATCACCGGTGGTGACCGAAGGACAGCTCGTGGTCGCCGGCCAGCAGATCGGCGCCGTCGGTAACACCGGGGTCTCCACCGGTGCGCACACGCACCTCGAGATCCATGTCGAAGACACCCCTGTCGATCCATTCGCCTGGATCTCCGCACGAAACTGACGAAACGGAACCGGACCCATGAATCAGAAGAAAACGCCCTCTGCTCGCACCCAAGCCGCGCGCGCCACGGCGGAACAACTGGCTGCACAGCGAAAGCCCAAACGCACCCTCGTGATCGTCGTCCTCATCGCGGTCTTCGCCGTGATCGCCGTCGGAATCTCGATCATCGCTGTCAGCGTCACCCAGAGCGTCAGCCGCACCGCCGAAGCCGCCCAAAGCGCATCCGTCGTGCGAGACAACAGTCACGTTCTCGACGAAGCTCCCGACGGGAAAGTCACCCTGGTGGAGTTCCTCGACTTCGAATGCGAAGCCTGCGGTGCGTTCTACCCCTATGTGGAGCAGTTCCGCGAGGAATACAAAGGCCAAATCACCTTCGTCACCCGCTACTTCCCGATTCCCTCGCACTTCAATTCCCGCAACGCCGCAGTAGCGGTCGAGGCGGCGTCACAGCAGGGCGCGTTCGAGGAGATGTACAAGATGATGTTCGAGACGCAGAAGTCATGGGGAGAGAGCCAACAGGATCTATCGCCGATGTTCCGCACCTATGCGGAAAAGCTCGGCCTCGACATGGCCGCCTACGATGCGGCAGTCGCCGACCCGGCCACCCTCGAACGCGTCCTGCAGGACTACGACGAGGGCGTCGCGCTCGGCGTCGATTCGACCCCCACCTTCTTCCTCAACGGGGAGAAGATGACCATCGACAGTCTCGACGGCTTCAAGGCGCAACTTGATGCCGCGATCGCCCAATAGCCGGATGGCAGCGGTTTCGGGTGCCGCTGCCATCCTCCTCCTCGTCCTCTCCGGCTGCGCGGCCGGTGGGACCGACGAGCTGACCAACAGCGTCACCGACAGCGGTTACGTCGCCGGCGACGGATCGGTCCTCGAGCTCACCGAAACCCAACGAACAGCCCCGATCACCTTCGCCGGCACCGGCGAGAACGGGGAGCAGATCAGCTCATCGGATTACGCCGGCGAAGTGCTCGTAGTGAACTTCTGGTACGCCGCCTGCGCACCCTGCCGCCTGGAAGCGCCCGATCTCGAAGCGGTCTACCAGCAGTACCTCGCACAGAACGTCGGATTCCTCGGCGTTAACGTCAGGGACCAGGCCGCGACCGCACAAGAGTTCGCCACCACGTTCGGAGTCACCTACCCCTCGATCATCGACACCGATGCCGGCGTGCAGCTGAGCTTCGCCGGGCAGGTCGCACCGAACGCCGTGCCGACCACCTTGGTGCTGGACCGGCAAGGGCGAGTGGCCGCTCGCATCCTCGGCCGTGTCACCGAGGTATCGATCCTGGAATCACTCATCGACCGGGTGCTGGAGGAGCCGGCGTGATCCCCGAGCTCGTCTTCAACGGGCAGCTCCTGATCGCGATTCCGTTCGCCCTCCTCGCCGGCCTCGTGTCATTCGCCTCACCCTGTGTGCTGCCCCTCGTGCCGGGATACCTCGCCTACGTCGGGGGATCGGCCGACATCGCACGCTCACGCAGCAGAGTGCTTCTCGGCGCCTCGCTCTTCGTGCTCGGCTTCGCAGTCGTCTTCATCGCCTACGGAGTGCTGTTCGGCGCTCTCGGGACGTGGCTGGTGCAATGGCAGGACGTCATCACGCGCATCCTCGGGGTCGCCGTCATCGTGATGGGGATCGTGTTCATCGGCTTCATCCCCGGGCTGCAGCGCACGGCACGTCTGTCCGTCAAGCCGGCTGTCGGGATCGGTGGAGCGCCGCTGTTAGGGATCGTCTTCGGGCTCGGCTGGACACCCTGCTTCGGCCCGACCTTGGTGGCGATCTCAGCGCTCAGCCTCGGCAGCGGCTCCGCCGGCCGGGGTGCCCTTCTCGGGTTCGTCTACTGCATCGGGCTCGGCATCCCATTTCTACTGCTGGCGTGGGGCTTCACCTTCGCGCTGCGGGCCACCATGCTCTTGCGCCGATTCATTCGGCCGCTGAACATCGCCGGGGGAGTGTTGCTGATCCTCCTCGGCGCCTTGATGGTGAGCGGCATCTGGACCGCCATCATCTATCAGCTGCAAGGGCTGATCGGCGGATTCGTGACTCCGATCTGATGAGCTCGTCGACGGCGCGGGAGGATCACCGGTGAACGGCATCCTCATGCTCGGAGTGAGCGGCGGGCTCGAGCTGGAACGTCGAGTGCTCGATCGACACCGAGAAATGACTCGCCACACAGCTCTGCAGATCATCGAGCAGCTTCGGGGCGCTGCCGTCGCGGAAGCAGCTCTCCTCGATGACGACGTGAGCGGTGATCACTGGCAGGTTGGAAGCGACCCGGCTGGCGTGGAGGTCATGCACCTCAAGAACGCTGGGCAGCTGGAGAATGTGCGCACGGACCTCATCGAGATCCAGCCCTGCAGGGGTGGTCTCCAGCAGCACGCTGATCGTCTCCCGAAGCAGCTTGAGGGTGCGGGGAATGATCAGGGTGCCGATCAGCATCGCCACGATGGCGTCGGCCTGATAGAAGCCGGTCAGGCCGATGATGATCGCGCTGACGATGACTGCCACGGACCCGAGCGCGTCATTCACGACCTCGAGGAACGCGGCGCGCAGGTTGAAGTTCGTGGACCGGTCACCGAGCAGCACGATGATCGACGCGATGTTCGCCGCAAGACCGATAGCGCCGAAGATGATGAGTTCGCCGGAAGCGATTTCGGGAGGAGCAAATAGCCGTTGGATGCCTTCAACGAACACGAACACGCCCACACCGAGCAGCACAATGGCTTGCCCCAGTGCGGCGAGAACTTCAGCCCGGGCGAATCCCCACGTGCGCTTGGCGGTCGTGGGCCTGGTCATCAAGTGAGCGGCGACCAGCGCGACGCTGAGCCCCAAGACGTCGGTGAGCATGTGTGCCGCATCGATGAGGAGGGCAAGGCTGCCGGTGAGGATCGATCCGAAAACCTCCGCCACGAAGATCGTGGCGGTGATCGACAAGGCGATCGCCAGCCGCTTGACATGGCTCCTCGAGGGCGTGGCGGGCGCGTGCGAATGATTCGTTCCCATACCGTGAATGGTACACAGTTGGATGAACTATTGCTGAGCCTTGAGACAGTTGAGAACGGATATCATTCCCGTATGGAAACTCTGACCGCGGTCGACGCGCTCGCCCGCTTCGGGCACGCCCTCTCCGACCCGATCCGCTCACGGATTCTCGTGGAGCTTTCATCGGGCCCGGCGTATCCCGCTGAGCTCTCCGAGATGCTGGACGTGACCCGCCAACGCATGTCGAACCATCTTGCCTGCCTCCGTGGCTGCGGCCTAGTCGTCGTCGCGCACGAAGGCCGGCGGGTGCGGTACGAGCTCGCCGACAAGCGGATGGCACACGCGCTGAGCGATCTTCTCGGGGTTGTCCTCGTCACCGATCCCGAGCACGAAATGGGCGACGAGAGCGTCTGAGACCGACAGACGCCGTGGCTGCGGCCGCGAGCACCATCAGCGGCCAAAGACTGATTACCAGCGCAAACGAGCCTCCCCAGCGTGCGGCCGGGGTGACGTCTCGCGTCGTGGTGACGTCCGCAACCATCACGCCGGCGGTGAACGGTTCGAGCTGAGCGACCGTCGCACCATCCGGCGCGATGATGGCGCTCGTGCCGACGGTCGAGATGTTCACCACCGTCCGGCCGAGTTCGATTGCCCGAAGGCGAGCGATCGCGAGCTGCTGCACGCTCTCATCGGTCCTTCCGAAATCGGCATTGTTCGATTGCGCGAGGATGATCTCCGCGCCATCAGCGATGAGCGAGCGCATCACCCGATCATCCGTGATGTCGAAGCAGATCGCCGAACCAGCCACCATCGCGCCCAACTGCAGCACGCCGTCGCGCTGCCCGGGCACGTACTCGCGCTGAATTAAACCGATCAGGTCAGGCGCCAGCTTCTCCCAGAACTGTCGATCCGGCACATACTCCCCGAACGGCACCGGATGCTTCTTGTCATAGACGTCGAGCACCCCGGCAGCCGGGTCGATAGCGAGTGTCGAATTGTAGAACAGTCCATCCCTTTCGGTGATCGTGCCCAAGGTGAGAGGTGCGCCCAACCAGGCCGCTATGGCCGTGAGGCGCGCGTCTTCCTCAGCAGAGGAAAGAGGATCGAACTCGCTCGCGTTCTCGGGCCAGATCACCGCATCGACATCCGCGTCACGCAGCGGCGCACTCGCCGCGAGCTGCGCAGCAAGCAGATCGCCGCGAGAACGCTCGGAGAAATACCCCGCAGGCCCGTTGCCCTGCACCGCACCGATCCGAAATGTTCCGGTGCTCTCGACCGGGAACACCGGGACAAGCAGCAGCATCGTCGTCGTGGCCACCACAGCGCCGGTCGCCGGCAGCAGCCGGGATCGCTCGGCCGTGAGCGACACGATCACCGCGACGATAGCCACGAGTGCGAAGGAGAGCGCCGCCATCCCGCCCCACGACACGATCGGAGCGAACGGGCTCATCGACTGAGACATCGCCACCCGGCCCCACGAGAAACCGCCGTAAGGCCATGCGCCGGACAGTTCTTCTCGAGCCACCCAGAGGCCGGCGACCACGAGCGGCGTCACCACAAGGCGACCCCACCGCCCCGGCCACGCAGCAGGGACGAAGCGGTAGGCCAGCGCCGTCAGAGCACCGAAACCGGCCCAGAACAGCGACTCCGTCACCGTGAGCGCTAGCCACGGAACAGGACCTAGGTATTCGGCCGCCCACGAAATCTGGAGCAGGTAGAACGCAACGCCGGCGATGAATCCGAGCAGCAGACCGCGCAGCACCGATTGTCCGCGGAGCGCGATCAGAACCATCGCCACGCCCGCCAGTGTCAACGGCCACAGGTCTTGCCCGGGGAATCCGGCATCGAGCATGGGCCCGGCGAGGACAGCGACGAGCAACGCCAGCCACAGCGGCAACGGGCGAGAGGCAGGGGTCACAGAATGCGACCCTAGGGGGCGAGTCCGTGAAATACCCCGCGCCGAGCTCACAAACGATGTTGCTACCCTGGAACGACACCATCCGTCCCCGCATCGAGAGCACACCCGTGATCCGCACCCGCACCGCACCCCGCCGGGCGCGCTGGGCAATGATCGCAGGGTTCTCGATCCTCACCGCGATGCTGGCTCTACTCTTCGGTCATCTCGCTGATTCCGCCACCGCCCAGGCCGCATCGTCGGCCACGGTCGCGAGCGTCGTGCAGGACCACGAGACCGTCGCGGTCCCCGACGAACCGAGTTCCACCTCCGGAAACTCGGCGGCACTGCTCGTAGCCGGCTGCGCTGCGCTCTGCCTCGCCTTGGGAATCGGATGTCTCCTCGCGGTCCTCGCACTGCTGCGGGCCGGAGGCATCCGGCTGCTGCCAAGCCCGGCCCCACCCCGCCCCGAGAGCGCCCCACATTCAACGGTGACCCCCCTCGTGCCGACCCTTGCTCTACTAGGCATCTCCCGCATCTGATACCGACGGACTTCGCCGCGACGTCGTCGCGCTCATCCGTCCGTCATTGACTCCCACGCGCCTGCCTGGGACGTCCGTCCGTATCAGGAGCGCCCTATGGGCATGGACAATTATTGGTTCAACGCCATCTATTCCGTCACCCCCACGATTCTCGTCGGCGGGATCTTCGTCATCATCGTGCGGTCGATCATCAAAGCCGACAGCCATGAACGCAAAGCGCGAGCCAAGATCGAAGCCGAAGAGCGGAAAAAGCTCGCCGCGCGCCTCGCCACCGAGAACCGCGACGAGAACCCCTCATGACGAGCATGGCCACCCGGCGAGTGCTCGTCATCTTCGCCCCTGCAGCGCTTCTCCTGGCCACCGTCGCGGTCGGAGGAAGCCTGGCCGTTTCAGCGTGGCTGCAGCAGCCCACACTCTTGCTCGACGCCGGTCCGGTCGTCGATATCGGGCTGCCCATCGCGAAGAGTCTCGTGAACATCGCCTCCGCGTTGACCATCGGGGCACTGGTGCTCGCCGTCTTCGCGCTGCCCACAGAGACGGCCGGATACAGCACCGCGATGGACATCGCCGCCGGAGGTGCCTGCGCCTGGGCCGCCCTCTCCTTCGGCACATCCGTGCTGGCGTATTTCTCCCTCGCCGGCCCCGTCCCATTCGATATCTTCCCGGCCAGCTTCGGGCAATTCCTCACCGAAGTCAGCCTGGGGCAGGGCTGGCTGACCACCACCATCGCCGCAGCGTTCCTCGCGGTGTTCTGCTTCGCGGTACGCGCACCCGCCCTCGTGGCGACGGCGCTCGTCGCCGCATTCGCCACCCTCATCCCGATCGCGCTGCAAGGACATGCCGCGGGCGCTGGCAGCCACTCCGCCGCCTCCACCGCGCTCTGGCTGCACGCCGGCGGCGCCGCCACCTGGATCGGCGGACTCCTCGTCGCCGCGGTACTGATGAGCCGCACCGACCACGGACCCGCCGGCATGCTTCTGCGCCGCTACTCCACCATCGCGCTGATCTGCTTCGTCGTCGTCGCCGCCTCGGGCACCATCTCGGCCGCGCTCCGATTCGACCAGCCCGACCAACTCTGGAGCACAGGCTACGGGAAGATCCTCCTGATCAAGATCGTCGCTCTCCTCGCCCTCGGCGTGGCTGGAGCGGCGCACCGCCGATACCTGATCGGCCGATTCGACAGCTCCGCCGGGGCACGCCGGATCATCGCGTGGCTGATCGTTTCCGAAACCCTCCTGATGGGAGTCGCCTCGGGCGCGGCCGTGGTTCTCGCCCGCACCGCGCCACCGGTCGGTGAAGACCTAGCCGTGACACCCTCACAGATCCTCACCGGACAATCGCTGCCGGCACCCCTGTCGCTCGGACGCTTCTTCGACAGCTGGACGATCGACCCGATCTGGGCGATCGGCGCCGGGTTCGCGCTCGTTCTGTACCTCGCCGGCGTGCGCCGGCTCCGCCACCGCGGCGACCCCTGGCCGATCCTGCGAACCGTGAGCTGGATCGTCGGTCTCGCCGTGCTCGTCTACGTCACCAACGGCGCTCCCGCCGTGTATGGAACGTACCTGTTCAGCCAACACATGCTCGAGCACATGACCCTCAGCATGATGGTGCCGATCTTCCTCGTGCTGGGCGCGCCCGTCACGCTGGCGCTCCGAGCGATTCACCCGCGAAAAGACGGAAGCCGCGGGCCCCGGGAGTGGATCATGGCCATCACCCGATCACGCGTCACCGCGGCGATCACACACCCTCTGGTGGTGGCCGTGCTGTTCGTCGGATCGACCCTGGTCTTCTACTACTCGCCGCTGTTCGGCTGGTCGCTCGCCGATCCGATCGGTCATCAGTGGATGATCGCGCACTTCCTGATCGTCGGTTACCTCTTTGCTCTCTCCATGATCGGCACCGACCCGATTCCCTACCGACTCCCTTACCCGATGCGGCTGGTGACCCTGCTCGTCGTCATGGCATCACACGCCTTCTTCGGACTCAGCATCATCACCTCAACTGAGCTGTTCCTGCCGGACTGGTACGGCGTCATCACCCAAGGATGGGCGGTCGATCCCCTCGCTGATCAGCAGGCGGCCGGGGGAGTGGCATGGAGCGTCGGAGAGATCCCCACCCTGGTCCTCGCCATCACGATGGTCACCCTGTGGTCTCGCTCCGACGCCCGAGAAACCAGGCGAATCGACAGGAACGCCGACCGAACCGGTGACCGTGACCTGAACGAGTACAACGCGATGCTCCGTGCGATGAGCGAGCGGAAAACACCGAAATGACCGGAGACCCCACAGGGCCGGTCTGGGTGCCGGCCGCACCCCCTGACCTCACACAGTTCCTCGCCCCTAACCTGCAACCGATCCCGCTCATCCCCGCCATCGCACTCGTTTTGCTCGTCGCCTACAGCATCGGTGCTGCACGCCTCTGGCTCACGGGTCGGCGCTGGTCGGTCACGCGGACCGTCTGTTTCGTCGCCGGCTGCCTCATCCTCATCATCACGATGGGTGCCGGTCTCGAAGGATACGGCTACCGCATGTTCTCGGTGTTCATGTTCCAGCAGCTCACCCTGATGATGGCCGTGCCGCCCCTGCTTGTGCTCGGCTCACCGGGAACTCTGCTGCTGAAGGCAGTGCCCCATCGGGGGCTCGGCATCCTTGTGCAACGTGCTGCGCTGACCGGGCTCCGGTCCCGTGCCGCGAAACTGCTGTTGCACCCGGCAGTCATGATCCCCTTGTTCCTGTTCACCTTCTACGGCCTGTACCTCAGCGGCATCGCCAACGCCCTCCTCGGAAGCTGGACCGGTCACATCGGGCTCGAGCTGCTGTTCCTTGCCAGCGGCATTCTCTTCACCATCCCCTTGATCTCCGCCGACCCGCTCCCCGCACGACAATCCCATCTCGGACGCCTCCTCGACGTCTTCGCCGAAATGCCCCTGCACGCCTTCTTCGGCGTCATCATCATGCTCGCCTCGGTGCCGCTCATCGCCTACTTCGCTTCCCCACCTGCGAGCTGGGGCATCGACCCCCTGCAAGACCAGCTCGTCGCCGGCGCCCTCGCCTGGTCCTACGGGGAGCTACCCACCCTGATCATCGTGCTCGTGCTCCTATCCAGATGGCACCGCGATGACACCCGCCGAGCCCGCGCCGCTGATCGCCGCCACGACAAACACGGTGACGCCGATCTCGATGCCTACAACGACTACCTCCACCGCCTCAACACCCGAGACACGAAAGAAGCACCATGACGAACACCCTCCGCCGCCGCGCACTCGCCGGCGCCATCGCCACCCTCGCCGCCACGGCGATGCTTTTCACCGCACCCGCTGCCGCCAACGCCCATGACGCTCTCGCGTCATCCACCCCCGCCGCCGATGAGGTCATCAGCACCCCGCTCACGCAGGTGCAACTCACCTTCAACGAAGAACCGCTCGCCGGCTTCGACACGGGCATCGCCATCGCCGTCATCGATCCGGCAGGAACGGACATCTCGACCGGCGACGTCACCATTGACGCCAGCACGCTCACCAAAGCCGTCTCACCCACGACAGCCGGCAGCTACCAGGTGCTCTGGCAGACCGTTTCAGCTGACGGCCACCCCATCTCGGGCCAATATGCGTTCAGCTACACCGTCGAACCGACACCCACACCCACACCCACCGCGACACCGACGCCCACCCCGACGGCGACCGCGCCCGCCACCGCGAGCACCGAAACTCCGGCGCCCACCCCGACAGCCGTCTCTAGCGGAGACGCTTATGATTCGTTGTTCCCCATCGCGCTCATCGGCGGCATCGTCGTCGTCCTTCTCATTGTGGTCATCGCGATCATCGCCTCAACCCGTGCCAAGCGTCGCGCCAACGCTCAGGACTCAGCGTCGTGACCGCCCGGGCAACGCGAACGCGATACATCCGCCCGGGCATGCTCCCCGCGGTCCTCGGCGCGATCGTGCTCCTGGCGACCATCGGTATCATCCACACCGACTTCTACCTGTATGTGCGCTACGCGGTGAGCATCCTGGCATTGATCGTCGTCGTCATCGCCATCCAGCACAGAAAGTGGTGGTGGGGACTGCCGATGGTACCCCTGGCGGTGATCTGGAACCCCGCCTGGCCCTTCGGATTCGAGGAGGAGCTGTGGCAGGTACTCGTGCTCATCGGGTCCGCGGTGTTCATCGCTACCGGTGTGGTGTTCCGAGTGATCGATACCAGCGAGCCACCCCCTCACCGGCGGCGCCGGTGACGTTACCGGTGCTGGCTCCGCTCCTTCACACGCAGCCGACGGGTCTGGAAACCACTGAGGCCTCCCAGCACGAGGAAGCCGATCGCGATCGGCACCGCAATCTCCCACCAGGTGTTCCCCGTCAGGAGGTTCGCGAACAGCACGACCAGGCACAGCCCGTTCAGCGCCAACGCAAGGTAGGCGAACTGCGCCGATGTCCAGCGTCGACGTTCCGGGGAAGGAGAACCAGGAGAAGACACGACGTTCCGTTCAATGCAGTGGCGGCCAGGCGCCTTCGAGAGTACATGATCTCGTTTACAATCGCTGAGACGGAGTCGCGGAGCACCAGGAGGCGAGGAGACTTATGCAGCTGAGTTCCCGCGCACTGGCCCGACTGCTCCGCGTCGCATTTCTGGCCCTCCTGATCTGCGTGGCCGCCGTGACGACCACCGTCCTGCACGCGGCTTCCACCAACCACGACACCGACGCGGCGGCCGCCGCCATCGTCGTTCTCGACTCGAACGTCACCGTCCACACGCCAGATGACGGCGGCGGCGTGGCCGAGTGCCTCGGCGCCGCCATGATCTGCGTCGCGGCTATCGGCTCTGTCGTCTTGGTGACCGCTCAAGCACGTCGCGCATCCACGGCCTTCGGTCCGCCCTCATGGGCAAATGCTCCGCCGGCAGCGGTGACCCTTCGCCTACCGGCGCTTTCCGCGCTGCAGTCAGCGGGCCCCCTCCGCATCTAGATTCCGCCTTCCATGCCCTGGGCGCTTTCGCGCGCCATCACATCACCGCATCGGAAAGCAGAATCATGATCCCCTCGACCCCGGGGGTCGGTCGCCGCACGCCACGGCGCCGATCTCGCACCACGATCTCGATCGTCCTGACGGCGCTCGTCACGATCGGCCTGGCATCAACGCCCTACGCCGCCTCAGCGGAGGAATATCCCACCTGGGCAGAGGTCGAGGCCGCCCGCGCCGACGAGTCCACCAAACAGGCCCAGATCGGCGAGCTCACCGCGCTCATCAGCCAGATCGAAGCCGACCTCGCGGCTGCTCAGCAGCAAGCGGTAGCCCTCACCGACGAGTGGGACGTCGCACAGGATGCCCGCGACCGCGCGGGTGAACGAGCCCGCGACCTCGAGGCGCAAGCCGCATCGGCCGAACAGGCCGCCGGCGCGGCACGACTCACTGTCGGCCGGCTCGTGAGCTCCCTCGCGCGCACGGGCGGAAGCGATCAGCTCACCGCACAACTTCTGCTTTCGGGATCCGACAGCGACAACTTCCTCAACCGGTTGGCGACCACGTCGCGGCTCTCCGAAAATATCGACCAGCTCTACCGGCAGGCTGAGACTACCAGCAACACCGCCCAGGCGCTCACCGACCAGGCGATCGTGGCAAAAACCGAGCGCGAGCGCCTCGCGGTCGAAGCCGAAGCTGCGATGCAAGCAGCCATCGCCGCCTCCCAGGCCGTTGAGGAGCAACTTGGCCTCCAGCTCGCGAACTCCGAGACACTCAAAGCACAGCTCGCCGTTCTCTCCGAGAACCGGCAAGCCACCGAGGCTGACTACGCCCGCGGAGAAGAAGTCCGACGAGCGGCGGCGGCCGCGGCCGCAGCAGCAGCGGCCGCGGCCGCCGGAAACGGGAGCTCCCCACAACTGGATGCGGGACAGCTCTCCGACCAGGGCTGGGCGCGCCCAGTGGGTGGCCGGATCTCCGACGGATTCGGTCCCCGTGTCGCCCCGACAGCAGGAGCGAGCAGCTATCACCGCGGCGTCGATCTCGGCGCCGGATGCGGCACGCCCGTGTACGCCGCCTCCGCCGGCACCGTCAACTATGCGGGCTGGTTCGGCGGCCTCGGCAACTGGGTACAGATCAGCCACGGTGCAGGAGTGCAAACCAGCTACGCCCACAACAGCCAACTCGTCGTGAGCCCGGGAGAGTCCGTCGCCGCAGGGCAACTGATATCACTCGCCGGCACCACCGGTGTGTCCACCGGCTGCCACCTGCACTACGAAGTCACCGTCGACGGCACCCGCATCGACCCCCAACCATTCATGGCCGCACGCGGCGCCGCACTCGGATGACCTCACCGACCCGCTCGGATACGTCCGACACCGACCCTCGCCGCCCCGCCGACCACGTCGACGCCGAACTGCCGCGCACATCCTCGAGCGTCACCTGGGCCCGATGGGCGTGGCGCCAGCTCACGAGCATGCGAACCGCCCTGTTCCTGCTTCTTCTGCTCGCCCTCGCCTCGATCCCCGGATCATTGCTCCCACAGCGCAGCTCCGACCCCAACGGGGTCGTGCAATACATCGACAACAACCCCGGCATCACCCCGTTTCTCGAGGCCGTCCAAGCGTTCGACTCCTACGGTTCGTTCTGGTACTCGAGCATCTACATTCTGCTGTTCATCTCCTTGATCGGGTGCGTCGTCCCGCGCGCCAAGCATCACTGGGACGCTCTCCGGGCACGCCCACCACGGACGCCGGCGCGGCTGAGCAGGCTGCCTGCTCACCGGACCGATACCTACCCACAGCCCGTCGACGACGCCCTGGCGCTGCGCGAGGCCGAACGGGTGCTCAAAGCTGCGCGATATCGCGTGGCACGCTACACCGACGGGGCCACGACCTCACTATCGGCCGAGCGCGGGTACCTCCGCGAAACCGGCAACCTCGTCTTCCACCTCTCACTCGTCGGACTTCTCGTCGCCGTGGCGATCGGTGGACTCTTCGGCTACGCCGGGCAACGGGTCGTTGTGGAAGGTGAGGGATTCGCGAACGTGCAGAGCTCCTACGACACCTTCAACCCCGGACGCCTGTTCACCCCCGAAGTGCTCAGCCCCTACCGCATCACCCTCGACACGTTCGAAGTCACATATGAAGGGGTCGACAGGGGCGCGCTGGGCCAACCGTTGGATTACACCGCGTCCGTGTCGATCACCGAACCAGGCACCGACTCGGTGCGCAGCGACGTCATCAAGGTCAATCGGCCCCTGGAACTCGCCGGCGCCGACATCTTCCTCCTCGGAAACGGCTACGCACCCCGCATCACCATCCGGAACCCCGCCGGCGACACCGTCTTCTCGAGCGCCATCCCGTTCCTGCCACAGGACTCCAATCTGACCTCACTCGGCGTGATCAAGATTCCCGACGGGCTCAGCGAGCAGCTCGGGCTTCTCGGATTCCTCTACCCAACCGAGGAAACCGCGGACTCCGGGGCCAAATACTCCTCCTACCCCGACCTCATCTACCCCACGGTGACCCTCAACGTCTTCCAGGGGGATCTCGGGCTCGATGGCGGCGTACCCACCTCGGTGTACTCGCTCGACACCAGCACGCTCACCCAGCTCACCGGTGGCAATACTGGAGTGGACTCACTTCAACTCCGTCCAGGTGACACGGCTGAGCTCCCGAACGGGCTCGGAACCATCACGCTCGATGGCATCAGCCGGTTCGCCTCATTCGACCTCAGCTACGACCCGGCTCAGGACGTCGTCTTGGTGTTCTCCATCCTCGCCACCGCCGGCCTCTTGACGTCATTGTTCATCGCGCGCCGCCGCCTCTGGGTGAAGGTAACCACCGGGCGAGATGGCAGCGTCACCGTCGAGTACGCCGGCCTCGCACGAGGCGACGACCCGCGGCTCGAGGACGCCGTCAACGACTTCCGGAACAAGCACCGGGCGGCGCTCAAGTGGACGGAAGACGGCGACGGGAGCGGAGCGTGATCACGAGAAGCCACACGAGGACGCCTCCCACCGCGAAGACGTCGGCGAGGTTGAAGATGGCGAACCACGACACCGCCAGATAGTCGACGACCTCACCCGTGAGAGGCGCATCCGCCGGTGCCCGGAACACCCGGTCGATCACGTTTCCCAAGCCGCCTGCCAACACCACCGAAAGGAGAACAGCATCCACCACGTCACCGCGCCACACCTTGACCGCCACCCATCCGGTCAGCGCTGCCAGCACACCGATCAGGACGATCGCCACGATCGGGCCGAGACCCGCACCCATGCCGAATGCGACACCCGGGTTGAAGACCAGCCGCAGATCGAACGTCGGAAGTACTTCAATGACGCGGCCGTCCGCGAGATCGCTGAGCGCCCACTGCTTCACGAGCTGATCGATGATCACACCGGCCGCCACCACCAGAAGCACGAACAGGCCGCCGACAAGGCGACGGCGGGCAAGGTCGGCTCGTACATCACTCACCCGACGACTATACAGAATTTCCTGAACTATTTGCCTTACTCTGTGCCCATGACCACCAAATGGAGCGCGCCGGCGCTGATCGCGCGCCTTCGGCTGCTCCGGGTTCTCGACGCCGCCCCGATCGACAGCGCCGCGGCGTCGACCAAGCTTCGTCTGATCGATATCACTGATCAGGTCGATAACGGCGCGATCCCCACCGAACAGGCGGAGCAACTACTGACCGGCCTGACCGATCAACTCGAACGGCGGGGTAGCAATCAGTGATGCAGTATCGCGAACGACTTCGCCCGGCCCTATCGATGTTCCTCTACATCGGGCTCGTCATCCCCGCCAGTCTCATCGTCTTCCTGCCGATCACCGCGGTGCCAGGATTTCTGGTCGGTATCACCGTCGGGGTGGTCCTGTACACCGGCGTCATCGCTCTCTTCGTTTTAACGGCGCCCGTCATCGAGGTCTCGGCCGACACCTTACGTGTCGGCCGAGCCGTGATCCCTCGCGCACTCCTCGGTGAGATCCGGGGCTACGACGGTGACGCGGCGACCCAGCAGCGAGGACCGAAACTCGACGCTCGAGCGTGGCTCTGCATCCGGGGATGGGTGAAGCCCGTCGTGAAAATCGCCATCACCGACCCCGGCGACCCGGTGCCCTATTGGCTGGTCTCCACCAGGCACCCTAACGAGCTCATCCGCTGTCTCGGCGGAGACCCCGCCGGAACGCCATCACCCTCAGCCCAAATCCCCACCCGAAAAGGAGAAGAAGAATGAAATGCCCCATCGATGACACAACGCTGCTGATCTCAAATCGCGAAGGAATCGAGATCGACTACTGCCCCCAGTGCAGAGGGGTCTGGCTCGACCGTGGAGAGCTCGACAAGATCGTCGAGCGATCCGCCCCCGCCGTCGCCGAGCAAACCAGAGGTAGCTACGGGCGCGACGGCCACGGAAGCGACCACGACCGGAAGCGCTCGAGCGGACACGGCTACGACGGCAGCTCGCACGGTGGCCAGAAAAAGCGAGGCCGCGAATCCTGGCTCGGTGACCTCTTCGGATGATGGCCATGCGCAAGCGATCCAGACCCCTCAGCCTCGTCATCGGTGTGGGTGCTGCCACCTTGACGGTGGGCTTGCTCACCGGATGCTCATCCGTCGGCGAATTCGTGACGCAGCAGGCGTCCGACACCGCGTGTTCCGCGATCACCCCAGTCGTCGACCGGGTCACCGCCGACGTCGAGACCGCAGTCTCACAGATCCCCGTCGATCCAGCGGCCGCCATTGATACCCTCCAAGCCGCGAACGTGCTACTCAGCACCCTGCCCGGACAATCCGAATCCGTGGACACTGCGAGAACCACGATCGACGCTCTCATCTCACAAGCGCAATCGGTGCAGCTGGGCCAGCGCCTCGACCAAACGAAGGTCGACGACCTCAGCGCACAACTCGCCCAAGCTCTCACGGGCACGATCGGAGTGTGCTGATCCGCTCCGCGCAAGCTCTTCTCACCGGCCGGCCATCCAAGCTGGCGCGGCCCATCGTGGCGGCAGCGATCGCGTTGGCGCTGGCTATCACAATGCTCCTCGCGCACGCAGCGACCGCCGAGGCATCCCCCGCGACTGCAGCCGCCCATGTGACGCCGGCCGGCATCGTCAACGACGCAACCCAGGTCTCAGAGCCAGATATTCGCGCGGCCGAGACCGAGCACGAAACAGTCCCGCGCCCCCGTCTGGGCGAACCAGAGGACGTCGCAGACGGCGCGGCACCACCCTGGGTCGCAAACCACGACCCCGTCGATGCTGCGCCGCGGACCGTCACGGCCCTGGAGTTGCCACGAACGCCCCGCACGCTTGAAGAGCTATCCGTCAGCAGAACCTAGAACCAGGTGAGTCCGCGGAGCCATCCCGCCTGACTTCCTGCTGCCGGACGCGTGCGCTCGCACCGTTTGAGCGGTCACCACTTTGCCCCCTCGCGCGTCAAGCGCCGGGCGATTGTTCTAGGACAACTCGTGAACTCCCGCATACCCTCACTTGACGGTCTACGCGCTCTCGCCGTACTGATCGTTTTCATCGGTCATGGCCGAACAGACCAAGGATTCTGGCCAGGCCATCTCGGCGTGACCATCTTCTTCTTCTTGAGCGGCTACCTCATCACGACCCTGCTGCGGCGTGAGATCGAAACCACATCATCCATCCGACTCGGCCGGTTCTACCTCAGGCGGTCCTTCCGCATCCTCCCCGCTGCATACTTCACCGTCTTCCTTGCAATCGCGCTGGCAGGAGCGGGCATCCTGCCAGCACAGATCGATGGGTGGGGTGTGGTCGCCGAGCTTCTCAACGTCACCAACTACTACATCATCGAAGTAGGCGATGCCGGCCTCCCCCCGGAGACCAGTCAGATGTGGACGCTGGCCGTCGAAGAGCAGTACTACCTTGTGGTGCCGCTCGCCCTGCTTCTGGCCTACAAAGCCGGCGCGAACCGGCACCTCATCGGCCGCATCTGCATCGCCATCGCCCTGGTCGTGCCGGTCTGGAGGATCGTGCTGGGGCTGAACGGGGCAGTCTTCGACCGCCTCTACAGCGGCACTGACACCCGCATCGATTCCATCCTTTGGGGTGCAGCGCTTGCTCTGCTCCTCAACCCCGTCATGGGCGACCGTCTCCGTCGACCAAATCGCGTCACGCGGTGGGTAGCCGCACACCTTCCGATCGTCGCCGGCGTCGCGGCTGTCGTGGTGGCCGCGACGTCGATCGTGCCCTCGATGGCGTTCGAACTGAGCATCGCGGACACGATCCAGGGGATCAGCCTCATCGCCATCTTCTGGTTTCTCATCACCCGCCCAGAGAGCGCCGTCGGTCGACTGTTCAACAGCCGCGTCGCGGTCCGCATGGGTGTCCTGTCGTTTTCGATCTACCTTCTCCACAAAATCGTTCTCGCACTCGTCGGCCCGACGATCGATTTCCCTCTACTGACCGACAGCGTCTCAGTGCTGCTCTCGATCGCGGCCGCGCAACTCGTCTACTGGATCGTGGAACGTCCGGCGGTGAGATTGCGGCGCAGAATCGAAATGGCGCTCGACAAGCGAAATCTCGCGACAGCTCATCGCCCGCACAGGGGCTGATGATGCGACCGGCGAACATCCCTCGAGCTCGGCGGCGGCGCTCAATCCGAACAGGAGATGGCGGTGCGGTCAGAAAGCCTGCGGGCCACGCAGCGACTATTCAGAAAATTCTGAACTATCGCCCATACCCTGACCCCGTGCCCACCCGTCGGAAGTACCCCCGCAGCGCGTACCCGACGCGTGCGGCGCGGTGAATGACGCCTGGGACCACGCGGTGGCGTACTCCTCCAGTCCCGCGCTCCTGCAGTACCTGCTGCCGTTCATCAGCATCGGAATTCTTGCGCTCGGCGCCGCCACTGTCGCTCACACCCGTGCTCTCACGGACAGCCAGAAGGGCGCGTGGCTCATCTGCACCGTGCTCCTGCCTCTAGCCGGCTCGCTGGCCTGGATCATCATCCTGCTCACCCATTGACCCCTTGCTGGGTGCAGAGCGCTCGCTGCCCGTTATCCATCTGTTAGTAAATGTTTGGATGTACTCGACATGCGCTGCATCGTCGCGTACCGTCGAAGAATCCGCCGTGCACCCGAGGCTGGCGGACCCGGCCAAGACATTCCTATCGCCTCTCGGCTGGTGAACGAATCAAGACCGGGAAGGCGATTCGGTGCCAAGCTCCGAAGAGGAACCCAAGGACATTCGTGCCCCCAGAAGACAACGCCCCGCAGCCGCAGACACGACGAGAGGTCCGCGAACTCCAAGCGCGACAAAGGCGCACCCCAGCGCCCCGGCAGCTGGCCGCACCTCGACCTCTGAAGAGGCCCTCGGTCTCTCGGCGTCGCCGAGCCGCCACCGTCGTTGTCATGACGTTCACGGCTGGGTTGATCGCGACAATGGCGCTTCCTGCCTATGCCTTTGGAGGCGGCGGAAACTTCGGCACCCAGCAGTCGGACCTCGCGATCGCCGGTGACCAAACACTCATCGTGCCAGATGCGTCGGCCGCCCTCGCCGTGAGCCGCGATAATTACACCGCCCCGACCCGTGAAGAACTCGAAGCGTCCCGACAGGCCGCTGCTGCTGCTGTCGCGGCCACCCAGGCGGCAGAAGCTGCTGCAGCGGCCAAGGCAGCCAGCCCGGCAGCCACCCCCTTCACGGTCAACCCGCCCTCAGGCCCGTATAGCGGCGACGCAATCGTCGCCTATGCGCAACAATTCGTGGGCGTCGTTCCCTACGGCACCGGTGCCACACCCGACACAAGCTTTAGCTGCGACGGTCTCACTCAGTACGTGTTCGCAGCCTTCGGGATCTACCTGCCCAGAATGGTTTCGAACCAGGCCGCAATGGGCATCCCGATCGCGCCTGCCGATGCACGGGCCGGGGATCTCGTGGTCTGGCCAGGAACTCATATCGGCATCTACGACGGAAACGGTCAAAGCATCGACTCGCCCGACTGGGGGCGTTACGTGGAGCATCGCCCTCTCTGGGGCAGCTACTACTTCGTGCGGATCGTCGGCTAGCCCACCGATCAGGGGCTGATGGCGAGAAAGATGAACGCCGCGAGCAGTGTGAGGTGAACGACCCCCTGCAGGCGCGTCGCTCGTCCGGGTACGACGGTCAGAGTCGTGACGATCATGGTCAACGCGAACAGGACGATCTGCACCGGTCCCAGTCCGAGCTGCAGGGGAGTGGGCAACCAAATCGACGCGACTGCGATCGCTGGGATGGTCAGCCCGATCGTGGCCATCGCCGAACCCAGCCCCAGATTCAAACTCACCTGCATCCGGTTCCGGAGCGCAGCGCGGGAGGCGGAGATTCCCTCCGGCAGGAGAACCAACAGTGCGATGACGACGCCGACGAAAGAGCTCGGTATCCCGACCGCCCGCACGCCGTCCTCGATGGCGGGGGATACCCCCTTGGCGAGGCCAACTACCGACACGAGCGCGGCGATCAACAGAACGAGGCTTATCAGAGCGGTTCGCGTGGGAGGCGGTGTGGCGTGCGCTGTTTCCGGCAGTTTCTTGCCGGCGCTGTCGACAGGAAGGAAGAAGTCTCGGTGCCGGTTCGTCTGGGTCTGGACGAACACGCCGTAGAGCACCAGCGCCACGACGGCGATGAACGCCAGTTGTGCCCCACTGAATCGGCCGTCCGGGGCCGCTTCGGTGAACGTCGGAAGCACCAGGGTGAGGGTCGTGAGGGTGGCGACGACCGCGAGGGCTGCGCCCGCCCCTTCCGGGTTAAACCGGACAAGTCGGTGCTTGGTTGCGCCGAGAAGAAGTGATAGCCCGAGGATCCCGTTGCACGTGATCATCACAGCGGCGAAAGCCGTGTCCCGTGCGAGTGACTCGGTGCCTGCCTTTCCGCTGGTCATCAGGGTGATGATCAGGGCCACCTCGATGACCGTGACGGCCACGGCGAGCACCAGCGAGCCGAACGGCTCACCGACTCGGTGAGCGATCACCTCGGCGTGATGAACCGCGGCAAGCACGGCGCCGATAAGGAGGATCGCCACCACGATCACCGCAACCGTGGGCAGATCGCGCCCCCACGTTAGGACGAGCCCGCTGAGGGCGATGGCGGGAACGACCAGAGGCCATGTACGAAGTAGTCGGGTCATGGGCCTCTGCAATCGGCGAACTGTCGATATTTCGTCTACAAACTATCAAGCCAAATCTGTACAATCGCCGGGCTGTTCATCGACCTCTTCGTGAAGTTCGAATTCGGTTACCTGATACCCAGCCCGAGAGGAGAAGACCCCCTGCCACCCACGTCGAGATGCTACGTGCAAGGCCAGTGGTGCTCGCTGCGACTATGAGGACGACGCAAGAGAGACCCAGCAGCACTAGGGTCAGGTACGCGAGTCGGAGCCCGTTTGGTCGCATGTCTTCTTCCGCATGGTTAGGGCGCGTTGACTAGCGCTCGATCAGGCTGGGGGAGTGCGGGCAGGACAGCCCGCCCTCGAGCTGCCCGCAGGCCATTTGCGATGACGATGACTTCGGCGATCTCGTGCACGAGTACCACCCCGGCGAGCCCGAGTACACCGAACAGGGCCAGTGGGAACAGCGCGATGATGATAGCCAGTGCGAGCACTATGTTGCCGGTCATGATGCGCCGGCCGCGGCGAGCATGGGCGATTGCCTGTGGGATGAGCCGAAGGTCTGTTCCGGTGAACGCGACATCTGCTGACTCGATGGCTGCGGCCGATCCCGTGGCACCCATGGCTATCCCCACATCGGCGGCCGCGAGAGCGGGTGCGTCGTTGATGCCGTCGCCGATCATTGCCGTGCGAGTGCCGGACCGGAGCTGCTCGATCGCTGCCGCTTTGTTGGCGGGCAGCTGTTCGGCGCGGTAGTCGGTGATACCGACCTGCTGGGCGAGTGCGGCTGCCGTTCGTGAATTGTCGCCCGTGAGCATGATGGTTGTCACGCCCATGGCGTTGAGTTCGGCTATCGAGGCCGCGGCGTCCGGCTTGAGTTCGTCGCGGATTCCGATGAGGCCTGCGGTGGTGCCATCGATCTCGACAACGATCACGGTCATCCCGTCCGTCTCCAATGCGACGCAGCGATTCTGCAGTGCGCCCGGGGAGACCCAGCGGGGGCTGCCGACCCTGACTGTTATTCCGTCGAGCGAACCCGAAATCCCATGTCCCGGGTTTTCGACAACATCAGCGACGAGCGGCGGGTGTGGCTGCTCGGCGAGGATTGCGGTTGCCAGAGGGTGTGTGGAATGGGCTTCGAGGGCTGCTGCAATCTCCAGAACACGAGAGCGCTCGACACCTGTTGCGGTCTCGATGGCGACGACCTCTGGCTTGTTGCGCGTGAGCGTTCCGGTCTTGTCGAATGCGACAGTGGTCACGGTGCCGAGCTGCTCGAAGGCTTCTCCGGACTTGATCACCACCCCGAAGCGGCTCGCCGCGCCGATTGCGGAAATGACGGTTACGGGGACTGCGATCGCCAGGGCGCATGGTGATGCGGCGACGAGAACGACTAAGGCCCGCTCGGTCCACGTCAGAGGATCTCCGATCAGAAGTCCGAACAGGGCGACCAGCGCGGCGACCACCAGCACGATCGGCACGAGCGGCCGGGCAATACGGTCAGCCAATCGGGCACGCTCGCCCTTACGAGCCTGTGCTTGTTCGACGAGGCGCACGATCGTGGTGAGGGAGTTGTCGCGGCCGTTCGCTGTGGCCTCGATTTGGAGGCTGCCACCGCCGTTGATGGCGCCGGCGGGAACCGAGTCGCCCGGACCGACTTCGACGGGGATGGATTCTCCCGTGATCGCGGAGGCATCGATGCTGCTTCGCCCCGAGGTCACGATCCCGTCGGTGGCCACGCGTTCACCCGCCTTGACGAGCAGGATGTCGAGTTCCTGAATGTCGGCCGTCGGTACCTCGATCGCGCCGGTGAGCCGCGAGACCGTCGCGGTTTCGGGTACTAGGGCGAGCAAGGAACGAAGTCCGTGACGTGCGCGATCCATCGCCCGATCCTCTAGCGCCTCGGCAATGGAGAAAAGAAAGGCCAGTGCGGCTGCCTCGCCAACGTAACCGAGAAGTACGGCGCCCAGCGCGGCGATCGTCATGAGTAATCCGACACCAAGTCGACGACGGATGAGGCGGCGGATTGCCCCGGGAACGAACGTCGACGCGCCAGCGATCAAGCTCAAGGCGAGAATGATCTTGCCAGCGAGATCGAATCCGGTCCATTCGAGTGTGTAGCCGACTGCGAGAAGAAGGCCGGCGGCGATCGGTATTAGCAGGTGCCGATCTTTCCACCAGGCCGTCAACTCTTCAGCCTCGCCATGCTCGTGCTCGTCGGAGTCATGCTCGTGGTCACCGTGCGCATCGTGTGCGCACGCGTCAGGTTCGGCTGTGCGAGATGCACTCGTGGACGGTGATCCGACGCTCAGGGAAGTTCGGTTGCCGATCGACAGAGAAAGCGGTTCGTCGGGCCCGCAGCATTCCTTGCTCACGCTTTCGCCCCCGGGCCGCAACACAGTGGAACATCACAGTCTGCGTCGATACACCCTGTGCCGTCCTCCACAGCCAGCACCACATCGACGAGGCCAAGGAGCGCGCGCGTGAGATGGGGGTCGGCGATCTCGTAACGGGTCTGCCGGCCCTCCGGGATCGCGGCTACGATGCCGCACCCGCGCAAGCAGGTCAAATGATTCGACACGTTCGACCGCGTCAGCTCCAGATCGTGCGCGAGTTCGGCAGGATATCCGGGCTGCTCGATCAGACTCATGAGAATCCGCGAACGTGTGGGATCAGCCATCGCGCGCCCGAGACGGTTCATGACGTCAAGTTGAGAAGCAATAGTCAGCACTCGCTGACCATACAGCGAATGCTGACCTTAATCCAGTGCGTTGCGGAGGGAACGTATCAGCCAGGGGACAACCGGTAGGCACGAGATCAGCAATAGAGGGCTTGCCTTTCTGGCCGCCGCTGGAGCCGGATGTATTGCGAGAAGGTGCCGGGCACCGGCACAGTAGGGCCTATGCCGCGCTTCGTCGCTCTGCCAGATAGGGATGGCCCTGCCGGCAGTGCCCGGATGTGGATCAACCCCGAGCACATCGTGTCGCTCGTTCCGAAAGTCCACCGAGACGGCACCCACCACATCCTGCGGGTCGAGATCAAGCTCGTCGGCACGCCAGCCTTCGACGCGTGGCTGGGCAAATTCGACTCAGGAGCTGACGCTGACACGCGCTGGGGGGAGTTCCTGCACGACCTCGGAAACCAGGCGCCCGCGGAGGGCTAGTCCGTCGCTATTGACATAACGTCCATTATCCGCTATATCGCGACTGTTCTAAGAACAGTCGTTAACGACACGTTTCCGGCATCTGGGATGCAGCTCACGCAAAGTGGTATGAGAGGTTTGCGTTGTGGAGGAACCTGATTTCGTCTGGGGCGTCGAAGTCGACATCACCTGAGACGGCGACGCAATCATCCTCTCCGCTTTTGGAGAAGACGTCAGGTAGCAGTTCTCGGTTGGCCTGAGCTGCGCGAAGGAAATTGAGGAAGTGCTGCGCCTCTGAATCGTTGGTCGTGCCCAGATCAACCTTCCTTCCAGTGACCTTTTCGCGAAGTCGCGCGCTCGGTTGGCCGTGGTCGTTCTCGTACTCTTCGATGTAGCAGTTCGTGACCTGGTCGCGGCCCATGTGAAAACTCCTGACGGATGTGTGAGCGTGGTTCGACGACTTTGTCCGTCGAACGGGAGAGGCGAGCGCTCACTGGCACTCGCCTCTCCCGTCTCGTCAAATAAGTACGATCTCTCTGACGTCGGTGCGGTCAGGGTCGGTGGTCTGCAGGCGCCTGCCCTTGCGGGTCTCGTCGTCGACGTAGCTGAAGAGTGAAATGGCTCGCCGAATCGCTTCTGTGACGGAAATGTCGCGCTCATCCGCGATCTGCTTGATTGCCGCGGCGGCTTCCTCGTTGAGGTTTACGTTGAGACGGACTGTGCTCGTGTTCTCACGTGTCTTGCTTCCGGTGGCCACTGTCGATTCCTTCGATTAAGCGCATTTTCTCTCTGACGGGTTCCCGAGATCTGTCGAATTTCGGGTGCCTTGCCCTCGGCGGGCGGAGCAGCGCCTTCGCTCTTTTTGGTCGCCGAGGGGTGTGGTGGGGGCGGTTTATGCCCTTACTCTATCCCCATTACGCCCACGTAGTGCACCCCTGTAACACATTATTTACACACAAAATGGGCATTGTCGGTGGTTCTGGGTTACGATCAAGGCATGGCTTAGAGCATGGAAGATTGGATGGCCCGATGGACCGCAACGACGATCCGGATGATGAGTTTCCGGACATCGATCTCACGTCCGCGCTGCAGTACATGTCGCGTAACGGCGTGGCGAGGATGAAGTTCACCATCGAGGCGATGGATGTGCAGGAGGACGAGCTCGCTGAGACGCGCACGTCATTGGCCATCATGGAGATGCCGGCCGATCTCGTCGAAGACGTCATGCCCGAACGCGGCCTTGGCGGATTTCTTGTCTTCCAAGAAGAGAACGATGCGTAGCCGACAGCGACGTCGGCCGGGCACCGTCAGAGATGTACGGGCGTTCGGCCCGTCAGCTGTGCTGCGTCGATCGCGGCAGCACAGACAACCGGAACAGGTGTGCCCCTCCGAGGTCATTCGGAAGGGCACGGGTGCTCACTTTGCGGGTGAAGCCCCCAGCGTACCTCACGCGAACGGGGAAGGAGAAGAGTCCTATGGCTAAGTCCCGGTCCTCGAGCCGCGTCACGAGCAAGGGCGTCGCACGCAAGGCATCTGCCGTTCTGCGCGACGGCCGCTCCTCGGCGCGCAACAAGAGCGTGGCTGCTAGCGCGCTCTCGCAGCGCGCCAAGTAGACACCGACAGCCGCCTCTTGGCCGGCGATGCCCCGCCTCGCCAGGAGCCCGGTTCCAACTCAACTCTCCAGAGAAAGGTGATGACCATGGGTCGCACTGTTAATCGCTCCGCCTCGAGCGGCCGCTTCGTCAGCAACGCCGCAGCCGCCCGGTGGCCGGGGAAGACCACGACCGAACGCGTCGGGTCCGGAACCAGTAACAACACCACTGTGCACCGGTCGGCCTCGACCGGTCAGTTCGTGACCAAGCGGGCAGCCGACGGCAACCCGGGAGGAACGATCAGCCAGCGCGTCTGACGACTGGTGAACAGCGGAAGCCCTCGATCCCTATATGGGATCGGGGGCTTCTTGGGTTACATGAGCGTTGCGCTGCCGACTCCGAGCCGCCTGGTGAAGATCCCCCGGGGCCGCTCCGAGATTGTTGGAGCTAAGACCAACGGTCAAAGACGGGTCGGAGGAAGTCTGGGATGGCTGTACCCGAGTCATCGTTTGCCATTTCTCCGAATAGATATCCGCCGACAACTCGTCCGAACGGCTGGTACAGGATCAGGCTTCGGCCGTCAGCTGAGATGCCGACCACGATCAGTGCCTCGTCGCGGCGACCTCGGGGATCACTGTCGAAAAACTCCCGGTTGCTGGGGAGGAGACGGGCGGCGGGCACTCCGAGCAGTTCGCCCTGGGAGCCAGGTAAGCCCAACCATGTCTCTGATGAGTACACAGCGCCGTCGAACGGCCAGGCGCCGACGCTGTCGACGGCAGCGGCGACCTTCGCGGCTCGCGGCTCGCTGTCGCTGAAAGGGAGGGGAAACATCCTCCGCCGGCCGCCGCCGAGTAGAACGAGCATCGGACCTGCGTATCCGTCAGATTGGAGAAACTGCTTGGAGAGTTCCATCCGCTGGACCACGTGCTCGATGGGGTCGGTCCAGTTCAGCAATGGAGGGCTCCCGTATCGCTCCCTACCAACCTCAGCTAACGCTTCGTCCCGCTCGATGGGCACGAATTCCACACCCGAGACCTTGCCCGTAGCCATATCGAGCAGCATCGTCGGAATGGGACTGTCGGAGCCGAGACAATCCAATTCCGGATCGATATGGCTATCAACGCACTCGCGGGCGAACGGCGTAACTGCGCATGTTGTTACGCGGCTCGCTGCGTGGGCTCGTTCCACCACTTCCGAGACTGCGCGATACATTTCGCGCAGAGCTGCTGTCAGTTCATAATCTGGCAACTGGTCGTCGATCCATCGCCTGGACACGCGAATCCATCCGTGACGCTCTTTGCCATCCTTAGCGGCTGCTTTGAGAAAAGACGCGAGGATCGCTTCCGGTGGCGTTACCGGCGGGACTGAGAACGCATCTTGGTAGCCGCGTCGTCGGGTGTCATACACTCCGATCACCGCTTGGCTGAGAGTTGCGAGATCTTCCTCCTTGACGATCCGATTTCGAGCCGTGACTCCCCAGGACAGCACCGGGTTGTGGCGGGCACGTTCTTGCCACTCGCCGTACCACGCATCGAAGTCGCCCCACTTTGCTTTCTGTTTCTGGAGCAGAAAGGTGACTCCTCGCGAGTTTTGGATTGCCGAGTTCAGCCAGCGTCGGAACTCGTTTTCATCGAGGTAGTTCTCGATCGCCCGGTGAATGTCCTCATGTAGATCCATGAGGCGTCGGTGCGCGTTTGCGCAAGGACACGCGGGGGCAGGAGAAAGGGTCATGAAGAGACGATAGAGCTCCGGGTCGTTCACCCGTGCCTATCGCGCAGTGGAATGAGGACACGCCGCACCCATGCCAGTAGCAGTTACAGATTTAACGCTTGAGTGTCAGCATGGCCTACGGAAAGCCCGGACGGAAGTCCAAAGGTGCTCGAGAGCTGCTCGGCACGCGCCCCCCGGTTGATCTCGCCGCTGAAGCGCGGTTGAGGGCTGACGAACTGGGGCTGTCGATCAACGACTACCTTCTCCGCCTGCTCGCCGAAGACCTGGGACGTCCCGAGTACGTCCCCTCCCCCGCAGATCCCACTCGTATGGAGCTGCCTATTCCGGCGGCTTAACGAGAGAGGCCCGCCACTAGGGCGGGCCCGAAGCTCTGGCTCCCAACCTCGCTACTTGTTTGGCGACAGATCGAGGTTTGGAGCGGTTCCTGTTCAAGTGCCCGGTAGAGCCGGGAGGCTCTGCCGCGTTCTCTTTGAGGAGACGAGGCCATAGTACCTCATCTGGGACTTGATGTCCCCTTTTCGCGCCTAAGCACGCCTACCGGTGTGTCGGATCGCTTCGACGACCTGATTTCGGGGCCACAGGATTCCGCAGGATCGACGATCTCGAAGCGGTCGGGCTCTTGGAGCCTGGAGGCTCCCCCGGGGGCCTATGCGGCCGTGCCGGCCTGGAAGAGCGGCGCCGCGTGGTTCGATGCGGTGATGGATGCTCTGCGGACCCCAGAGGGTGAGGAGCTGCGCCGGGCGGTGTCGATCGCGCCGGACACGCTGCTGCGGATCGCGCACGCCGACATGCTCTCGGCCGACGCCGATACGGGTCGCGGTGTGAGCACCGCGCACGAGACGGTGGCCGAGGTGACGGGGGTGTGTAAGAAGACCGTGCAGCGTGCCCGGGGGCTGCTGGAAGCGCTCGGGTTGGCGGTGACGATCGTGGAGGGCCGCTACCTCACCGTGGCCGAGCGGGAGGCCGCTGAGAGCGCACACGGTGGCCGGCAGATCAAGGCCGCATCCGTGCGTGCGCTCACGATGCCGAAACGGTGGGCTGTTGAAAATGTCCATCTACCCCGTAGGGGTGATCTTGGTGTTAAAGCTCCTGATCTAGAAGTTAAACCAACGCGCGCAAGCGCGCGCGAGTCGGCCGCTCCGCGACCTCCAGCAATGAAGAAGAGAACACACCGCCAGGGCTCCCCGGGTTCTGGTCGGCCAAGGGCGATCGGGGTGCAGCGCTTTGCGGCGGGGCTCGTGGCGAGGATGCGGTGGTTGGCCGATGGCCGGCACATCGGCCAGGTGTGCGCGATGCTGGAGCGCTGTGCGGTCGACCCCGACAGGTGGACGATTGACGCGTTCATGGATGCGCTCGCCCGCGGCAACAAACGGGCCGGTTTGACGGTGGCGGAGCCTGGTGGCCAGCGTGATCCGGTGGCGTATCTGGGGTGGCAAATCCGGAACGCGATCGACCCGGCCGAGCCAACGCCGGCCGAGGAAGCTCAGCTCCGCGCGCTCCAGGCTCGGGCCGAGCTGGAGGCCCGCCGGCGTGAGCGGGAGGCCGAGGAGGCCCGATGGGCCAGCCGCGACCAGGCGGCGATCGACGAGGCGATCGCCGCGATGCACGAGCAGCAGCGAGCGTGGGAACGCGCCCGCCGGCAGTCGAGAGGAGCAGCCCAGTGACCACACAAGCTTTCATCTCAGTTACAAGGTTGCCAGCAGGCGAGCTGCACCGGGCGCCGATGCCGCGGCCGGATGCCAGGGGTGGTTACCGGATGCGTCGACGTCGAGCTGAGGACGTAACGCCAGTGCCGGCGCTACGTCGATGCCGAGGCGAGCGATGCGGTGAGGGGTTTGCATCCGGCGTCGTAGCGCCTATCGTGCAGGGAACGGCTTCTGAATGCCGAGTCCGCGCCTGACCGCGCCGGCCACACTCCCCCAGCAGGGCGGTTCGTAAACCTATTCACCGAGCGCGAATAGGTTGGCGAACGGTTAGAGCCTGTTTTCCCCCACCATTCCACCACCCCCGGGCTACGCCCGCTTCCCAACCTCCCCCAACTCAGCGATGCAGATTTGATGGAGGTTGGGAAGTAAAGGGGTGGTGGAGTGGTGGGGGAAAACAGAGAGAAAGAGAGAAGAGAAAGTGATGGTGAATAGGTAGTGGTGGGGATGGTGGAGTAGTCGATTCTTGGTGCGGTGAAGGGTGACCGATGAGGGCCGTGAGCTGATGCCGGAACGAAGGTGAGGCGCGGTTGTGATTTTGGGTTGTGACTCATTTAGGGGGTTTTTGGTCTAGCGGTTGTCGTGGGTGCAACGTAGGGTCGAATTGAAAGGCTCTAGGGGGTGCGCATGCGGTTGACCGAGCGGGACGAGCAGATGTTGGCCTGGCTGGACATGGTTCGGCTGTGTGACATGGATGCGATCAGGTTCGCGCTCGGGGGCTTGTCGGGGGCGGGTGAGCCGGTGAGTCTGCGGAAGGCGCAGCAGTGGGTTGCGCGGCTTGCGGAGGTCGGTCTGGTTGACCGGCAGCGGCTCACGTTCCGGGATGGGTCGATTGTGTGGGCGACGCATCAGGCGACCGGGAAAGCGGCGCCGAACCTCTACCGGCAGACGACGCGGCACGAGATCGTGGTGGCGTCGGCCGCGGCCCGGTTCTTGTGTCGGGGGTACTCGTGGGAGCGGGACCGGAAGCCGGCTAACCGGAACGATCACCAGGCCGACGGTGTCGCTACTCGGGATGGTGTGCGTGAGCTGGTTGAGGTGGAGCTGACGCCGAAGACGGGTGCCCGGTACGGGAAGATCATCGACGATCACGCCCGCCGGCTGGAGCGCGAGGGCTTCGGCCGGGTGATCTATTTCGGCACCCCGGCGGCGCTGCGCGCGGCCGGCGCCGACGAGCACACGAGAGCGCTCGGATCGCTGCGCACCCGGTTCGTGTGGCAGCCGATTCTGGATGCCCGAGGGCAGTGGCCGAGGGACGACGACGCGGCCTGGCAGGCGATCGCGGATCAGGCCGTGGCCGTCGAGCTGGAAGGTGCCCGCTCGAGCCGTTGACACCTAGGTGTCAACGTCGGCGACAGCGTACCGCTGAGGCAGTGAAGGGGATACGAGGATGAGCAACCCGCAGCAGCCCGACCAGACCCAGGGTGACCCCGGGGGTGACGCGCTCACGGCGGTCGTCGCGCTCGCTTTCAAAGTGGTGCTCGCGCTCGTGCTGCTGCCGCTGCTGATCCCGGTCGTCGTCGTCGCGGTATCGGGCGAGATCGTGGCGACCAAGACCCGGTTCTGGATCGTCTCGCCCTGGCGATGGGTACTCAACACCGTTGGCGTGCTCGCCGTCGTCGCACTCCTCATGGTCGAGGGGCTGCTGCTGGCGGGGTGGTTCAGTTCCGGGCAGGCCGAGGCGTTCCGCAGCTCCCCCGACTGGGGCGACCAGATTCTCCCGACGTTCCTGCCGTGGGCGATCGCCAACCTCGCATCCGGTGTGCTCCTGATCCCCGTCGCCCTCTCTGCTCACCGGCGCCGGATCGCGCGCCGCGTGCGCACGCGGCGGATTTCTGACGTGCTGCGGCAGACCCAGATCGAGCAAGCGCGGAAGCGCGCCGCGGATGCGACCGCAGCGCGCCGGGTGGGTGTGCAGCTCGACGCCGAAACCGGCGCCATCGCCAGCACCTCCGACAAAGCTCTTACCGCTCCCCTGCCCGGCCCACACGGGCGGCAGGGATTCGGGTTCGTGTCACGAGCGACCGTGAAGAACCTCGCGGAACGGTTCTACGACGTGCGCCGCGTGCGCGACTGGACCGACGAGGATGGCAAGCTGATGATGCTCCCCGCCGACGCCGCATCCGTCCGAGCGCTGCTGATCGCAGAGTCAGGCACCGGCAAGACGGTGCTGCTGTCGGACATGATGCTGTGTGCGCTGATGTACGGGTGGCCGGTGGTGTTCATTGACGCGAAGGGCGACCCTGCCGACGCCGAAAAGCTGCAGGCGATCGCCCGATCGTTCGGCCGCACCGCCGAGGTCGGCGGCCCGTGGAACCTGTTCACCGGCACCGCCGACCAGGTGACGTCGAAGCTGATGCGGCTCATGCCACCCCCGGATGGCGCGAACCAGTATTACCTCAACGAAATCCGGGGCGTGCTCCAGGTCGTGCAGGCGTCATCGCCGCTCAGCAGCGTCGATGATCTCCGGGAACGCCTCACCCGTCCGGAGAACTTCATCGACGATCGTGTCGACCTCGGCATCGTGCTCCACAAGGTCGACCGGGACGGCACGACCGCAGGCGAACGCGCCCTCTCCAGCCTGCTCGTGGAGCTGCGCCCCTTGCAGCAGTGGATCGGCCCCGAAGGCTGGTCCTACGGTGATCCCCAAGCCGATTTGCGGATCGTGCCCCTCTCCCCCATCAGCGACACCCAGGCGCGGCTCGGCGACCTGCTGCTGCTCGACCTCCGGAACTACCTCTCCACCCGGCTCGAACGCCGCGACAAGACGCCCACGCTCGTGGTCGTCGACGAGTTCCCCCAGCTAGTCACCGGCACCACCGACCCCGGCGACACCGCCACGAGCCTGTTCGAGACGGCCCGCAGCGCCGGCATGGGCCTCATCCTCGCCGCCCAGTCCGTCGCCGGCCTCTCCCGCGATGAGATCTCCCGCCGCCGCGCCCTCTCCTCTGGCGCCGCACTCATCTTCGGGCGCTCCAAAGACCCCGAAGACGTCGTGCAATACGCCGGCACCATCATGCAGATGGAAGCCTCCGGCGCCGCCACCGGCGAGGAGCTGCGCTCCGGCCGTGCACAACACACCTTCCTCGTCCCGCCCCAAGACGTCCGCGAAGCCGCCGACGGCGCGTTCTGGATCATCCAGGCCGGCGGGATCGCCCCCTTCCGCGCGCTCCCCACCCGACGAGCTGCGACCACTCCCCCGCCGGCCACTCCCCCGGCCATCGAACTCGAGGCCGTCGACGAGCCCGCGCCCGCGGCCGTGGCCACGACTGAGAAGACCGCCGTCGACGACTAGCCGGCCACCAGCTACGGCCTGACCCCGTAGCCGACATTCGAATATATGTTCTAATCTGGCGGCATGGGAAGCAATCGCCGCTACGGGTCAGACATGACCGACAAGGCGATCAACGCGTTCCTGGTGCGCCCCACCCCGCTCTCGCTGTCGGAGGAAGAGAAGAAGTCCACCGGCGACGCCGTCGAGCAGCCGGCGCCCGAGGAAGCCCCCCGAGTTCGCGCATGGGTGCGCTACCCCGAATGGACGGTGCAGGTCACCGGGAAGGTGCTCGCTTACAACGACCGGATGGTGCTCGTCGAGTGGGAAACCCAGGGCGGCGCCATCCATCAGGCGTGGGTCTGGCGCTCCGCTGTGACGATCCCTAAGCGTGGCCGGCCAAGAACATGATGCGGGGGTTTCGGGCCAGTGAGAGGTGGGACCTCAATCGCTGCTGTCCGACTCCCTTGTAGGGGTCTCAATCTTCTTCAACTCGTCCAGCAAGAGCGCAGACCGGCCAACCGCCCGGATAATTTCTGAGTGTGAAGCTGAACCCCCGTGGGCTAGCGCATTCCGCACTCGAAGTAGTCGACGCAACTCGTCGACTACTTCTTCGGGGAGAACCCCTGCTTCGAGGAGGGACCCCACCTGTCGGCCAAACGGTTGGCGTTGATCTGGAGCAAACGAAGCGGACAGTCTGACAATTTCTCGTTCGATACGTCCCCAGCGAACGAGGAAGAGCGCGGCGCTCGGCAGGGGCCCCCGGTCCGACATCTGCTCTATGAGCGCGAGATCCGAATTTAGACGCTCGCTTATTGTTGCCTCGCCCTGTTGCAACGCATTAGATAGGTCGTCGTATCGCCGTCGAGACTGCTCGTAAAGCAGCCGCTGGATGCCCGCATCGCGCCGGTTCCAAGTTCTCATCAGGTAGATCGGAATGCTGCCAGCTGCTAGACCGAACACGGCAAAAATTACGGGTACGACGTACGAGTTGCTTGCAAAGAAGTTCAGATCGGTCTTGCCGGCCAGCAGGCTCACAAACGCCAAGATGAGCAGTGCGATACCGAGCAAAGCGACGCCTAGCGAGAGGGCACTATTGCGGCGCTGAATCTGCGCCTGTCGGGCTTGGGCCTCCAACGAAAGCTGGATGAGCTTTTCGTCAGGCTCGTAATAGGCGCGGACTATGTCCAATGCGTCGAGGCGCCCCCCTCCGTTAGACGCCTCCGCAGATGCAATCAGTCGGTCTCTTTCGGCGCGCAGCACTCTCGTGAGCATCTCTTCTGCATCCGGACGTAGAACTTTGGAGCTCATCGCGCGCTCTCCGCTCTCTCGATCACTTCAGTGATGATGACCACGATGATTCCGACTGCTAGGGATACGGCAAAGACCGTGCTCCAGGCGGACTGTGTAAGTAACCAAGGGGAGCTGGCGAGCATCAGGTTTGAGGTCACACCGACGATGGCGGTGAGAACGTATTGGAGTATTCGTAGAGGTCCCACCCACTTTGACCTCTTGCGAGCGATCCCATACCCGCGTGTTCGCAAGAACGTTTCGGCCTGGGCGATATGCCCTGTCGTGTATTGCGCAACGGTCGAGGATTGATCTCGATGCCCTTCCTCGATCTTTGACGCCTCGTCCAACAGCTTTTCGGCATATTTTTGCGTGCTACTCGTGAAGTAGGCGAGCGCTTCTCCGGAGAGGTCTTGGGCGCCGGGCACAACGACGACTACGTCTCTGGTGCTCTGCACGCTTCCCTGGGCGACTGTGTCCACTGCTCCCCGCTCGTCGTTCCCGCCTGTTCGGGACTATACCGTTCGATCGAGAGGCGATCCGGATTACAGCCGGTCAGGCCGGCCGTGAACGGCCGCTGTGGGAAACCCAGGGCGGCGCCATCCACCAGGCGTGGGTCTGGCGCTCCGCCGTGACCATTCCGCGGCCTGGCCGTTAGGGCGACTACAACGGTGACGGGTCGCCGAGGCGAGAGAATGGGTCCGATGCTGATCGCCTATATCGACGAGTCCTACAACAAGGACCACTACTACATCGCGGCCGCGGTGGCTCCGCAGAGTGCGTGGGATCGAGTCGACGAAGGGCTCAGCCGCATCCGGGAGACCACATCGCAGCTGCATGGCACTCCCCCGGACGCGGAATTCCACGGTCACGAGCTCATGGGCGGGTCGGGTGAGTGGAAGCCCCTCAGGGGGAAACACCGCGAGGCCGCCGGCATCTACCGGGCAGCGCTCCACGTCGCCCAGGATGCGGGCGTCGTGTACCTGTTCCGCGGCCTCGACATCAACCGTCTCAATGCCCGCTACTCCTACCCGGACCAGCCACACAGCATCGTGTTCAGTCATCTCCTTGAGCGAATCGACGACTATGCGCGGCGAACCGGCGAGACCGATCCGGTGATCGTTGTTGCCGACGAGATCGCCACACAAGATGTCCACAAGAAGCAGTTCGAGAGCTACCAACTCATCGGGACCCCCGGGTATCGGTCGAGTCAGCTGACCCGGATCTCCGCGCCCATCAATTTCGCGTCGTCTCGCTCGAGCGGTGGTCTTCAGATCGCGGATCTCGCCGCGTATGTGCATCATCGCCGGAACACGGTCGTTGAGAAGCATCCTGCGGCCGCCGCAACAATGCGTCGGCTTACCGCTCAGATCGATCCGAGCACCACCCATAACTGGACGTGGGTGCCGTGAGCTGCGATTAAAGAACGAAGGCCCCGCGTGCGGGGCCTTCGGCTGGCAACGTCCCGGTAACCGGTCCGTCGTACAACGATTATCGCACCGTCCTGGTCAACACACAACCGAACCATCCGCGCCAGTGGCTCCCTTGGCGGAGCTTCGTGAGTCGCCGGCGGCTCCCTGGGTGGAGCCGCTGCGCGGCACCGTCTGTGGGTTGTTCGTCTGCCTGGCCACTCCACGATAGTTCGCTCCCTGCCTTCCGTGCCCACCGTGTCGGACGCGCCCTGGCGGGCTTATTTCGCCCGACACGGCACGCACTCCAGGCCGTCCGCTCTCCATCGCTGCGCTTGCCAGACAGGCGAAAAAAAGTTGAACGGAGAGAGAAATGACTGACACGACTACTGCGCTGGGAACGTTGGAGCACATCGACCCGAGCGTGCTGGTGTTGGAGGCGAACGTGCGACCGAGCGCCCCCGTGGACAAGGACTTCGTGGCCACCATCAAGCAGTTCGGCGTGCTGATGCCGGTGCTTGCTCGCCGGGACGAGCACGGCAACGTGCTCGTGCGCGCGGGTCAGCGCCGTACCCTCGGTGCGCGGGAGGCGGGTGTGGCGTCGATCCCGGTGTACATCACGAATGCGGATGATCAGACTGCGGCGCGGATCATCGAGCAGATCGTGGAGAACGATCAGCGGAAAGCGATCACCGACGGCGACCGCGCGGCGGCGTACCAGCAGCTGGCGTTCGAAGGGCTGAGCGTGGCGACGATCGCGAAGCGGGTCGGTGTGAAACGAGCCACCGTCGAGGCTGGGATCGCTGTGGCGGAGAACGCGACCGCCGCGACCGCGATCCACCAGCACGAACTGACACTGGATCAGGCGGCGGTGCTGATTGAATTCGAGGGCGACGACGCCACAGTGGCGAACCTGATCGAGGTCGCGACCGAGAACCCCGGAGGGTTCGAGCATGCGGCGCAGCGCGCCCGCGACGACCGCGCCCGCACCCAGGCCATCACCGCCGCACAGGACGAGGCGGCAGGGCGCGGCTTCGTGGTGTTGGAGCGTCAGCCCTCGACGTGGGAGAAGGACGACCACACCAGCATCCAGGAACTTGCCACCGCGGCGGGTGAGCGCGCCACCGTCGAGGACATCGCCGACATCGAGGGACGGGCGGTGTTCGTGAGCACCGACTGGCAGGGCGAAGTCCTGACCCGCTACTACCTCCCCACCGACGGGTTCAAGGAGGCTGGATTCAAGAAGGTCGCGGCGAACGGTGAGGTCCGGCAGCCGATGACCGAGGACGAGAAAGCTGAGCGGAAGGTGCTGATCGCCAACAACAAGGCGTGGAAATCCGCCGAGACCGTGCGCCGAGCCTGGCTCGCGGGTCTGGTGAACCGGAAGACCCTCCCGAAGGACGCGGCCCGGTTCGTGGGGCGCGGCCTGACCGAGTTCGCCGCCGATGCAGCGCGGGGCACGCAGAACGGGAACGTGCTCGCGCACGAGTTCTTCGACGTCGAGCGGTCCGGGTACTACTCCCCCGACAAGTTGGCCGCGATCATCGAGGCCACTCCCACGAAAGCCGTGCACGTATCCCTGGCCGTGGTGCTGGGCGCAATCGAGGGTGGCACCAGCGTCAACACCTGGCGGAACCCCGACCGCGCGGCCGCTGCCTACTTCGCGCAAATCGCGGCATGGGGCTACCCGCTGTCCGAGGTCGAGCAGATTGTCATCGACAAGCAGGCCGAGCTGCAGGAAGCACGCGCCGCCCAGCGAACCGCCTACGAAGCACAGGCAGACGAAATCGAGCCCGCACCCACGGATGAGGACGAGATGACGGGTGAGGACGACGGAATCTTCGACGAGTAACCCTTAGACCGGCCCGGATCGGCAGCACCCTCTCCCCTGCCGATCCGGGCCCCGTCACGGCGTCGGCACGGAGGCCGACTCGAAAAACTATTGCATTTACAGCATTCCCTGCCGGGAACACGGAACGCCGGCGCCGCCGGCGTCAGCTCTGACCGAGAATCGGAGCCGCTGCGCGGCACTGCCCCATAGGGGTTTGTTTGTGCTTTCCGGCGGCCGATCGTAGCTCGCTCCGCACCCTGCGTGCCCACAATCTCGGACGCGCCCTGCGGGCTTATTTCGCCCGAGATTCCGGGCACTCCAGGCGCTCCCGCTCGCAATCGAATCTCTCGCCGGAAGGCACAAAAAAATTGTCAGCGATCAGGGAGAGACACCATGAACGACCTCGAAGAAATCCTCCGCGCCGAGATGGTCAAGTACCTCGTCCAGAAAACCATCTTCTGCCCCGGCACCGGGCAGCTGCTCGACGTGCGCACCTGCATCGTTCTCAACGACGCCGACGGCGACCCTGTGGCCGTTCTCTCCCCCGCCGGATGGGCCAACATCACCCCCGCGAACCGGGAACTCCTCGCCGAGCGCGGCGTCACCGTCGCCGATCACTAGGAGTACCACCGTGCTCACGCTCACCCTCCCGGACGGAACCACCCTCATCGGAGACAACGACGTGCACCTGGCCTCCCGATGGCTGGATCACCAGTACGGGTCGGGCTGGGAGAAGGGTCTCACCCCGTTCGACGAGCACGACCTCATGCACTCCACCGTCGAAGAGCTCGCGCTGATGGGCGACGGTCTCTTTCCCGGCTACACGATCACCGAACACTGAAAGGCCCAACTCATGCTCACCATCACCCACACCCACGAAGAGGGAACTCTGATCGAAGGAACCAGCCGAGGAGACGGCACCGCCGAGGTCCTCAAGCGCACCGGCTGGCGCTGGGGCCGCAGTATCAGCAGTTGGTACGTCCCCCAGTCCCGCGACCGCCTCCCAAAATGGCACGTCATCCGCCGCACCCGCGAGGCACTCGAAGAAGCCGGATTCGACGTCACCGAGACCATCGACCAAACCACTCGCGCAACCGCCGACGTCGAAGCTGGCAAGATCGCACGGCAAGCCGAGCGAGTAGCTGCGCTCGAGCACAAGGCCGAGCGCAAGAGCTCCGCCGAAGACGCCGCCTGGGAACGCGAACGTCACGCACTCGACGCCCTCCCCTACGGTGGCGAGCCCATCAAAATCGGCCACCACTCCGAAACCAGACACCGCAACGCGATCAGCAAAGCCGACACCGCCACCCGCCGCGCCATCGAAGCCACCAACGCCACCGAACACGCCCGCGACCGCGCCGAAGCGGCCCGTGCCACCACGGCCAGCCGCTACTCCCCCGTCACCGTCGCAAACCGCATCGAAAAACTCGGCGCCGACATCCGCCGAACCGAACGACGCATCACCGCCGACCGCTACGACGACGAGCGCGGATACGTACCGGCCGGCCAGGAGCTCATCGCGGCCCGCACGGCCCGACTCGCCCCACAGCTGGCAGAACTCCGCGACCAGCTCGCCTACTGGGAAGGCATCCACGCGCAGCAGGTCGAATCCGGCCAGACCAGCAACCACAGCCGCGAAACAATCCAGAAAGGCGACCGTGTACGCATCCGAGGCCAGTGGTACGAAGTCGCGCGAGCGAACCTCAAGACCATCAGCATCATCACCCTCCAACGCGAAGGACACGCATTCACCATGACCACGCCCTACGTCGAGATCCAAGCCCACCAGCGCCCGGCGTAAAAGCGCAGCGGCCGGCCCTCCACGGGCCGGCCGCGAGGGGGCTACCCCCTCGCGCTCCCCCGGATCACGTCCGCTGGGATGCGAGGTATGTGCAACGCTGAAGAGGGAAGGTGTGCGAAGAGAGGTGCATGATGCAGGCGATCCAGACGGCCGGCTTCGCTGTCTTCGCCTGCGGCGCTGTACTCCTCGTACTCCCCCGCGTGCTACCGATCCGCGGCCGCCGCGGCTTCAACCGCGCAGCCCTCGCCGCTTTCGCGCTCGGTCTGCTCCTCATCATCGGTCCACTGATTGTCGGCCTGATCGGTCATGCAATCCTTTATCCCGATAGCTGAAATGATCTAGTCCCCTGGATGTGCTGACATGAACCCAGAACCGGCCGGAGCCAACGACATCCGCCTCAACGTGCGTGAGTCACTGACGCAACTCACCGTTTTGCAAAAGCAGGGACGGATCGTTATGACACGCGATCGATACAACCCCGACTGGACAGACTCTCAGAAGGCGCTCGAAGCCGCTACGAATGCGCTAGCACTCGCTCTCGATGCCATGCTGTGGATGGAGACACTCCCCCACGCTGACGGTGGCTACCCGCCCCTCACTGATGAGTCTGGCGATTGACATCTCGAGTCCTGTCGGGATCGACATCCTGTCATGTAACTTTGTAACTTTGTAACTTTGTAAGTCCGTATGTTTGTAGTTTTCGTGGAGGCGTAGGGGCGTAGGGCACAGGCCGGGTGTGCCCAGCCATCGAGTCTGTAACTTACGCAGTAACAGATACACAAACTCTCGTACATACAGAGTTACGGAGTCTGTTAGATACGAACTACCGAACTTTCAGACTCGCCGACTTCGTGACTCTGTAAGTTACGGCGTTACCGGGCAGACTGGCTCTCATGAGAATCGTTGCGCTGGTTGGGCAGAAGGGTGGAGTCGGGAAGACCACCACCACCATGAATCTGGCGGCAGTCATGGCCAAGCACTCGCGTGTCCTCGTCGTTGACGTAGACCCACAAGGTTCTACGACCTGGTGGGCCGAAAATGCGGGGGAGGGGCTCCCGTTCGACTTCGCCGCCGACGTAGATCCCAATAACCTGGCACGGATGCGCGAGCTTCCCTACGACGTGATCTTCGTTGACACTCCCGGCAGCCTCGAAGACACCACGGTACTGTCGGCAGTTCTCGACGCCGCCGACTACGTGATCCTTCCGCTGAACCCGGAGCCATTGAACACGCCCGCACTGGTGAGGACGATCAGAGCGCACATTGAGCCGCGAGGCCTCCCGTTCCGCATCCTTCTGAGCAAGATCGACCGTCGTCGCCCCGGTCAGCTCGAGGACTGGGAGCAGCTCGTCGACGACGGCTTGAAGCTTCCGCGCTTCCGTCAGTACGTCAGGCTCTATGCGGCCCATTCGGATGCGCCATTGCAAGGTCGAGTGGTAACGCAGTACCCCGACACTCGTCAGAACGCGAACGCAATCTTTGACTACACCCACGTGGCTATGGAACTCATGGCTATCTGGGCCAATGAACCAGCGACAGTGGGGAGCAAGTGATGGCACGCGCAGATCTGAGCACAATGCTCGGGCGACTCCCGGAGCCGATTTCGCAAGTGCAGGCGCAGCCGAAGGCCGCCGGCGAACAAGCTCCCAAGGTTGCAATTACGAAGCGTCCCGCGCCCGCAAACAAGGAGGCGACCAAGGCGCCCAAGGCGCCCAAGCGAGCCAGCTCCAAGCTCTCAGCGCCGCAAGGGCACTCCCACTACAGCCAGCTCGAACGAAAAGAAGCGCGGCTGCGAGAGGACCAGTACGCAAACCTGACCATGCACGCGCGGCGCCTGAATCGTGCAAAGGGCACCGGTGGAGAGCGCATCACCGAGAACACCCTCATCCGCATAGCGATCGACCTACTTCTAGCGAATATCGATTCTCTTGAGGGCACCACAGAGGACGAACTCACAAACTCTGTAACTCACAGAGTTGCCACGTGATTCGAGGTTCAGTTGCCTCGCGCCAGCGCCACGATGAGGTCGGGGCGGAAGCCTGACCAGTGGGTCGGACCGGCGATGACGACGGGGAGCTGCTGGTGTCCAAGCGAGCGCAGGAAGTCGTTGGCATCGGGGTATTGCTCCACGTCGAGGTAGACGTGGTCGACATCCTTGATCTCGAGGGTTCGCGTGGTGGCGGTGCATTGTGGGCAGTTGCTTCGGCCATAGACGGTGACCATGATCTGTTCCTCCCAGACGTTTTGAAGTGCCAAAACCGGCAAGAGCATCGATGGTGAGCGGGAGGTGCGCAGTGCCGGAGTTCTCGGGCGAAGTAAGCCCCGCCAGGGGCGCGTTCGAGAACTCCGGAACGGAGCGCCGGGAGCGAACTACGATGTGGCGGCCGGTCTTGGCGCTGTAACGCCCGCGCAGCGGGGGAGGGGCGTTGACGCCTAGGTGTCAATCAGCTCGAGCTGACGGAGTCAGCGAACCATCCAGGACCAGAGCAAGCTCAGGTCGTCGACGAATTTTCCGCGATCGGCGGAGTAGCGGACGGTGCGCCCGTTGCGCTGGCCTTCGACGTCAGCGGTGACGTAGCCGGCTTCTTCGAGGTCGGTGAGAGAGACGCGCGCTGATGCGGGGCTCACGCCGGTGGCGTCAGCGATTGCGGCCACCGTCGACTTGGGGTGGTCGAGCAGGAAGCGCAGCGTCATCATGCGCGAGCTGCCCGAAATGGAGCGATAGGCCACCTCGGCTCGCTCAGGCATGTCGGTCGGGTCGCGACGGCTCGGCATGGCTCCATTGTGCCCCCGCTCTCGGAGCGTCGTCGTGTGGCCCGAAAGGTCGGGCGTTGCGGCGGTCATCAGGATCAAACACCTACCTTGTAATCCAATTGCAAGCTAAGGAATTCCGGTCTAATGTCCCAAGTTAGGCATAACCTAGTCAGAAGTCACCACTTCGGGGGGTAAGAGCGTATGGGCATGATGGCTCACATCGTCTCAATTCCGCGCATCGGTGGCGTGCAGGCGGGAATCAGGGAGCGTCAAGCTGATGATCGGGCAAAACGCTGCGAGCCACGAGAATGCACCGGTAGCGGGCCAGCCTTTTCGGTCGGCTACAACTTTCATGCACACAAATGAGACTGGGAGTCCCAAAGATGAGTTCAGAACCTGTCGATGAGTCGCGCACATCCCATTTCTCGGGGGCGTATCAAGCCGCCGGCTACGTCGAGGATGCCGCCCCGCCGGCCGCCCTCCGAGCCGTGGGCGGGGGAGTGGCCACGGAGATCGCGCCGGCCGCACTGCCTGCCGACGTCGTGACCGCGGTCGAGGCGAACGAGGAGCCCGGACGGGCCGTCGGTGCTCACGCAGCGCCGATCACCGATGCCGAGTTCCAAGCGGAGCTCGCGCCGGAACCGCTCGACGACCTGGCGGTCATCAGCACGATCGAGAAGGCACCCACAGCGACGCAGGGGTGGCGCGGACTGATGAGCCGACTCGGAATGAAGATGGAACCGGGGGAGTCGGAGAAGCAGCAGCTCCAGGCGGCCGCGCAGCTCGCCGGATGGGAGACGGTGATCCGACAGTTTGTCGGCACCGAGGCGGTGGGCGTGCTCGTCGCGAACCCAAAGGGCTCGAGCGGGAAGACCCCGACGTCGATTGTGCTCGGCGGCCTGCTCGCCACGATCCGTGGAGGATCGGTAGCGGTGCTCGAAGTCTCCGACGATCGCGGCACGCTCTCCTTCCGCGCCGAAGGGAACCCCTCACGCGGCGTGGCCGAGCTGGTGCGCGACGCGGGAAGCATCCGCAGCGCCGGCCAGCTCGCCGGCTACACCGCCCCACAGACCAGCTACGCCTCCATAATCGGCTCCGTCGGGAACCGGGCGCCTCTGACCCACGACGACGTCGTGTCAGCAGCCCGGGTGATCGATGAGTTCTACGCGATCCGCGTCATGGACTCCGGCAACCAGCCCACCAGCTCGGCATTCGCGGGCGCGATCGAGACGACGGATGCGCTCGTGGTGCCGGTGCTGAACTCGGCCGACGTTGTGCTGGAGGCAGTGGCCATGCTCGATCGGCTGCGGTCGGAAAGTCCGAAGGGTGCGCAGCTCGCGAACACGGCGATCATCGTGCGACTCGTCGACGGGCGCCCCGAGAACCCGCAGCTCGTCGCCCGGCTCGACAACATCATCGCCCGCGCCGACGTCGGGGGAGTGTTCACCATCCCCTACGACCCCCACATCGCCGAACGCGGCCAGATCACCCTCGGCAAGGTATCGCCGGCCACCCGGGCGGCGTTCACCGCGGCCGCGGCCGCGGTCGTCCACACCATCCAGAAGAACACCAAGTAAGCCAGAAGGAGACAACCATGAGCCTCACCACCCGCGTGCTGGCGATCGACAACCCGATCGACGGCATCATCCCGGACTTCGCGATCTTCGGCACCGAGTTCACCGCCCTCTGGCAAAAACTCCTCGCCGGCCTGTGGGGACTCGCGATCGTCGCCGCGATTGTGTTCCTCATCGTCAACGTCGCCTCGATGGCGACCGCATCCGCCGGCAACAATCCGATGGAGTACAAGACCAGCCGTACCCGCGCACTCGTGTCTGGAATCTCCCTCGGCCTTCTCGCCGCCCTCGCGGTCATTGTCGGCGCGATCCTGGCCGTCTTCGGGAGCTAATCCATGCGAGCTGAAGCGCGCCCACCGCGCCGCATCTGGCCTTGGTTCATCGCCGGAGTCGCCGTGATCGCGGCAGCAGTCGTCGTGCTCGTGGTCACCCTCCGCCCCGCCTCGAGCAACCAGGTCGACGCGGCGCCAGCGCCTACCCCGACACCGAGCACCACCGTCGTGACCGACCAGGCACCCACGGGATGCCTCGGCGGACCGGGGCGAGACGCCGCGATGCTCCTTGCGGCACAAGAAGCTGCGCCTCACACCACCAACGGCGCCGTAGAAGTGGCCGCCGCGATGGTCCGCTGGACGTTCCGCTATCCGGGGCCGGGGGCCGATGAGGCGAACCAGGTGGGAGAGTCAGTGATCGCCTCGTCGGCGACACCGGGATTCGCCAACCTCAGTGCGGCCGCGGCTGCCAACCCGAATCCATCAAGAGGTGTGGTTCCCGATGGGACACCGTTCTACCTTTCGACCGTGCCCGGGGTCTGGCATGTCGAATCCGCTGAGCCCGACAGGACCGAGGTTTCAGTCGGGTCAGGTTACGTGATTGACGGAGAGCTGAGCCCGCAGCTTCGCTCTGCATCGACCTTCGTGCTTGTCTGGCAGGACGGCGCGTGGAAGCTCGAAAGCGGCTCGCTCTCCCGCACTACCCAAGACCTCTACGCGATCGGAACGACCTTCACAGGAGGGTGCTGATGAACCCCGGGTGCAGCAATCCGTTCGAGTGCGCCTCGGATGGAATTGGCGACATCATCAACGGCGGCGGCCAGGTGCTCGGGTTCCTCCAAGACCCGTGGGGCAAGACGTTTGAGGCGATGCGAGACGCATCGAAGAGCCTCGCCAACGACCTCCTGCCGGCGCTGACCTCGGCAACGCTGCCCGATCTGTCCGTCGACTGGTTCCTCAGCGCCTACGCGATCTCGTTCGCGACAGCGATTCTCGTCATGATCGTCGTCCTCCTCATGCAGCTCGTCCGGACCGCGCGCGGTCACCAGTCCGGTCGAGCCCTGGCCGAATCCCTAGGCCTCTACACGCCGTTGTTCCTCGGCGGGGCGATGTTCGGTCCGCTGATCGGCTTGCTGCTGGTGAACTTCTTCCACTCGTTGTCGAGCGTGTTCATGAGCTGGGGCATCACTGGCAGCATCGACGATACGATCAGCGGGTTCCAGACCATGCTCGACGAGGCCGACCCGGTCGGTATGGCTGGGGGAGTGCCCGTCGCCGCGATCTTGATGATTCTGATGCTCATCGGGTTGCTGCTGGTGCTGTGCATCCTGATCGTGCAGCTCGTCGCCCTGTACTTCATGGGCGTCATCGTGCCTCTGGGCATCGTGTGGATCATCGACGAGAACCACCGAAAGTTCGGCATGCGCGTCATTGGCCTCTGGGTCGGCATCCTCGCCGCCCACCCGCTACTGTTCCTGCTCCTCGGGGTGGCGTTCCAGATGATGGGGTCGAGCGTGAACACCTTCGGCAACAACGCCTCCCTGCAATCGCTCGTCGGCCTCATCGTCGCCGTGATCGCGCTGTTCATCGCAGCGTTCTCGCCGCTGCTGTTGAAGAGCTTCGCGCCCGTGATCCCGATGGGCACGGGAGGCAGCAACGGGGCGGGCAAAGACCCCGGCTCCTGGGGGTCGAAAAGCATGACCGAGCACACCGAGAAGCAGCACCCGGAAGTCACGCAGCACAGCTCTCCCACGACCTCGTCACAATCGAGCTCGGGCGACCTGGGTGAACTTGTGCCAGTGGGTTCCGGCGGTGGTGGCCTTGGGGCGGCTGCCGCGGAGCGAGCTACCGGAGCCGGTGCGGGAGCCACGAGCGGTGCCCGTGCGACCGCCGGAGCAGCCTCGGCGTCGAGCGCAGGGGCCGGCGCGTCCGGTGCAGCAGCAGGCATGGCCGGAGCCGGCGAGGGCATCGCGGCGGGAACCGCAGCGGCCGGGGCGGGGGAGTCCGCGACCGGCGTCGGTGCCGTGATCGGTGTTCCTACCCTGGTGGCGGCTGGCGCGATCGCGGCGGGCGCGAAGGTCGGGGAGAAGGCGGTCGAGTACACCGACGCGGCCGCGCAGCAGTCGCTGGACACGATGGATGACGAGGGAGCGGGCCAGTGACCACGGAGCAACTGCATAGCGACGCCGCTCGGCACATCGGCGGTGAGAGCGGGCATCGTTCGTTCTTCGGCGGGACCGTCTCCAGGACCCGCATCGTGGGCCTCGTCGGGGCGTTCCTGGCCATGCTCGTGTTCACCCCGATCTTCGGCATCTGGGGCCTCGCGCTAGGGCTTGGCGTGGGCCTGGTGGTGTTCTTCCTGACCCAGCGCACGCACCGCGGCTCGATCCTCGACCGGCGCACTCGCCGGGCGCGGTGGCGGTCCCGGGTGAAGAGCGGAACGGATGCGTTCGAGCCCTTTGAGGTTGCCGAGTGGGACCAGCGCGAGCAGGCCGCCGCGCAGGCGCGTAGCCGTACTGAGAAGTGGGAGGCGGCCCGTCAGCTCACGGTCATGAGGAGCCATCCGGATGGTGCCGACGGCATGGGGTGGCTGCAGTGCGGTCACAACGAGCCCGGGATTGCCTGGCACGCCCCGCTCGGGGAACAGCCGTATCTCTCGGTCACGTTCACCGCCACCGGGCAGGTATCGGGGTCCGAGTCGTCCGCGAAGCTCCGCCGCGCCGCCGAAGCGTTCGGCCTGTTTCTGGCCTCGAGGGCCACTCCGATGAACCTGGTCAGCGACGTGCAGATCACCACCCGGGTGCTGCCAGCGGACTCGGCCATGCAGGAGTTCTGGGTGCTCAGCTCCCTCGACCCCGAAGCTCCGGCCGAGGCCGTGCGGTCCTACGAGAACGTGCTGCGCCTGAACAGCGAAGACGCGATGGTGCAGCGCCATTTCTTCACCGTCTCGTGGCCGATCACGGCCGCGTTCCACGACGCGGCCGCGAAGTACGGCGAGGGCCGCGACGGATGGCGCGGCCTGATGCGGCAGGAGATTGCTTCGACGCTGCGCGGCCTCACCGAAGCCAAGGTGGGCCACGTCGACGTGCTGACCGCGCGGCGGCTGGCAGCGGTGATGCTGCACCAGCAGAACCCGTCCCGACCGATCGATCTCGTCAAGGGCGTCGACCCGGCCCGCCTCGGTGTCGCCTCACATGACGAGTTCTCGGCACAGATCGTCGACGACGTCGACCCGATCATGGGCACGCCCGTGGAGTGGTGGCACCGTACCGCGGCGATCCGGTCGGAGAACATGGCGATGGGCGCCCGCGGCCAGCTCTGGGCGCTCGACCTCCTCACCGGCTCCGATATCCGCTTCATTCGCACCCTGTCGTTCCATCTACACCTGGTGCCCAAGGGCGAGGCGAAAGCCGCGACCGCGAAGGATGTCACCCGCGACCGAGCTGACCGGCTAGACGACGCCCAAAAGGGCCGCGTCGAGAACGACGAAACCGGCGCCAACCTCTCCGCCGCTCGCCGGCGTGCAATCGACCTTGCCCACGGCTCGCCCCACCATGGCGGCGCGTGGGTCGGCTACGTGACGATTTCCGAACGGGACCGGGACGCCCTCATGCGGGCTTCTCGGGCGTTGGAGGAGACGTGCGCGACCGGGCTGGGGATTGAGCGGCTGGAGTGGCAGGACTCCTACCAGGCGGCCGCATCTGGCACCACGTGGCCGATCGGTCGAGGCCTGACCGCGGGTCGGTCGTCGTTCGGTTCGAGGTTCATCAATGCCCTCGCGGGCAAGAGCGAGAGGGAGGCGCTGTGAGCGCAAACGCCGCCGAGAAGGCCGCATCCAAGAGCTCGAAGGTGTGGCACACGATGCCGGTGCTGCGCGCGTTCGCGCCGCCAGTGGAGTCGGTCGCGCAGGTCGACGAAGTCACCGGCGAGGCGCGCGAGATCGTGCCGTGGACGATGCCCGGTTCCCGGCTCCGCACGAAGCTCGGCGCCGCCCGCCGCGGCTTCTACGCGCCCGCGTTGCCGGGGGCGCCGACGTCGACGAGGCAGGCCGAGATCCTCAACACAGCCATCATTGGAGCACCGACCGGCACCAACGGGGTGGTGATCGGCCGAGACGTGCTCTCCCGAACGATGATCGCCCACGACCCCGTGACCGCCTACAACGCGACCCCGCGCCTGGTGTCGAGCCCGAACGTCGTCGTGATCGGTGACGTCGGCTCCGGCAAGTCGTCGCTGACGAAGACCGTGTACGTGATCCGGCCGCTGCTGCTGAACAAGCGGCGGGCGGTGGTGTTCGACAAGAAGGATCGCGGGGGAGAGGGCGAATACGCCGAGCTGGCCCGCGCCTACGGGCACGAGCCGATCAAGTTCGCCGTCGACGGGACCGGCACCCGCCTCAATCTCCTGGACCCGATGATCAGCCGCGGCACCGGCATGGTCGGCCAGATGCAGCTCCTCAACGTCGTTGCCCGTCTCGCGCGCGAAGATGAGGCCCTGAACGAGTGGGAGGAAGAAGCCCTCCGCGCGGCTCTCCGCCGCACCGTTGCGGGCTACCAGGACGGCCGCACGCCGACGTTGGCGGATGTGCTGCCGAACCTGTCGCGGGTGGCCGATATGGACGACTACGCCGGCCTCTCACCGCAGGCGATCGACGCGCTGCACCAGGCCGGCCTCTCTGTCCGGTTCACCCTCAACACGCTGCTGCAGGACTACGGTGGCCTCCTCGACGGGGAGACGTCCAATAACGTCGACCTCCGCGGCAAGCTCACCGCGTTTGATATCTCGCAGCTCCCCGATCAAGGGCCGGCGGTGCCGGCGGTCATGGCCATTGGGCACATGTGGCTCCTCGGCCGGCTCCGCGAGGACCGCGGCTGGGCCACGAACTGCGTCTACGAAGAGGGTTGGCACATCGCCGCCGGCCCCTCGGCGCAGCTCGCCCGGGCGAACCAGAAGCTCTCCCGCGGCCTCGGCCTGTCGAACGTGTTCGTGTTCCACAAGGGCACCGACATCCCGGCCGGCTCGCCCGGCATGGCGATGATCCAGGAAGCGCAGACGGTGCACGTGCACCG
>SCNI01000025.1 GCA_005502775.1 Microbacteriaceae bacterium 3FA27C10 | reverse complement strand
GTGGAGGTGGGGGGGGTGGAGGGTCAGTCGGCGGTCGTGGGTGTCCACACCCGCATGGTCGAGGGACCGCGGTTGCCCCAGGAGTGGTACGGCACGAGCTCGACCTCGAGCGGCTCGTCCTCGCGCTCGCCCTCGGCCGAGCCGCCCGAATAGGGCCATTCGGCCTCGTCGAGCGCCGAACGCCGGGCGCGCACGCTCACCCGCGCGCCACGCTCGGTTCCCACCGGCGGCACCGAGGTTCGCAGCACCACGTGCTCGGTGTCGAGACCGCCAGGCAGATCGGTCGACTCCACGGCGAGCACGAGCGGCCCCCGCTCCACAGCCACCTGGCCGCGCACGGCGTCGACCCGGGGGTGAGCAGTGGTGAACCGGGGCTCGAGCGGCAGCTCGAGCCGCACCGTGTCGCCGGCGGCGAAGCGGCCTCGTACCGTGTGCACGGGCTCGGTCGCCGGGGTGGTCGACCCGCCGGCCGTGACCGTGGCCCCGAGGCGGGCCCAGGCCGGGATGCGCAGCCCGAGCTCGATCTCCCCCGCGGTGTCGGCGTCGAAGGTTACCGTCACGGCGCTGTCGAAGGGGTAGCCCGAGGTCAGGTGAGCCCGAAGGCGGGCACCCGAGACGAGGTCGACGTCGAGCGCGTACTCGCCGTACTGGTGCAGCTGCACCCCCGCATCCGTCGCCGTCGCGAAGTAGAGGTCGACGCTCGCGAGCGTTCGCGCCACGTTGGTGGGGCAGCACGACACCTCGAACCAGGGTGCGCGCAGGCTCGACAGCGCACGCACGCTCACCTCGTTCTCGTCGGGCTCGATGCCGGCCACCCGCTGGTGCAGCGTGTTGGTGTAGAAGAAGGCGCGGCCGTCCTCGCGCGGCGAGGCCAGGATGTTGTTGAGCAGAGTGCGCTCCATCAGCTCGGCGTACTTCTCGTCGCCGGTCTCCAGCAGCAGCCGCCACCCGAGCATCACCGAGGCGATGCCCGCGCAGGTCTCCGAGTAGGCCCGGTCGCTCGGCAGCTCGTAGTCGGCGCCGAAGGCCTCGTCGAGGTGGTGCGAGCCCATGCCGCCCGTGATGTAGGTGCGGCGGGCGACCGTGTTCTCCCACTGCTCCGCCACCGCATCCCGCAGCTCGCCGTCGCCGTCCTCGACCGCCACGTCGAGGGCGCCTGCGGCGAGGTAGAGCGCGCGCACGGCGTGACCGCGCAGGATGGTGGCGTCGCGCACGGGCACGTCGTCCTGGAAGTACTCGGCTCCGAACGGGATCGGCGCGAGCGTGCCCGTACCGCGCCGCTCCACGAACAGGCGGGCCAGTTCGAGGTAGCGGGCGTCGCCGGTCGCCCGCGAGAACTCGGCGAGCGCCGGCTCGATCTCCGGATGCCCGCACACGGCCGCCCGGCCGTCGGGCCCGAACTCGCGGTAGACGTGATCGGCGAGCCGGCGCGCGACCGCCGGGAGCTCGTCGTCGTGGCCGGTGCGCAGCCGCGCGACGGCCGCCTGCAGCAGATGCCCGAAGGAGTAGAGCTCGTGACCGAACTCGAGGTTGGAGTAGCGCGGGGGCTGGCCGGACCGGCCGAAGCTCGTGTGCAGGTAGCCGTCGGCCTCCTGGGCCGCGGCCACGCGGGCCACCACCGTGCGGTAGCTCTGCTCGAGCTCCGGGTTCGGCTCGCGGCCGAGCTCCCAGGCCATCGCCTCGAGCAGCTTGTAGACCTCGGAGTCCACGAACTCGATGCCGGCGTGATCGGAGCCGATCGTCCCGGCGGCGGCGCGGTCGAAGTTGCCGAGCCAGCCGATGCGTTCGATCCAGCTCAGGCAGTGCTCGATCACGACGGTGCCGTTCAGCTCCTGCTGGTGCCCCCAGAAGCCGCCGGTGACCGAGATCTCCTGCTGCGTCAGCGGGCGAAGGATGCTCGTGCTCGGCACGACCGGACCGCCCAGGGCGCCGGCCTGCCGGACCTCGCGGCTGGTCGCGGTCGAGGTGTCGGAAGAGAGTGTCATCGTCGGTGCGGTTCTTTCTGTCTCAGTCCTTGACGGCGCCCGCGGTCACGCCGGCAGCGACGTAGCGCTGGGCGATGACGAGCAGCACGGCCGCCGGGATGGAAGCGATGACGGCGGTCGCCATGATCGAGTTCCACTCCTGGTTGTTGTTGCCGATGTACTTGTAGATGCCGAGGGTGATGGGCTGCAGCTTGCCGCCGGCGTCGAGCGTGGAGGCGAACACGAAATCCGACCAGGCCCAGAGGAAGGCGAACAGCGACACCGTCACGATGGAGTTGCGGCTGATCGGCAGCACCACCGAGCGGAAGGTGCGCCATCGGCCGGCGCCGTCGATGGTGGCGGCGTTCATCAGCTCGTTCGGGATGCCCTGCATGAAGGCGGTGAACAGCAGCACGCCGAACGGCACCGCGATGGTCGAGTCGGCGACGATGAGCCCCCAGACCGAGTTGAGCATCCCGATGTTGAGGAAGATCGCGTAGAAGCCCATCGCCATGATGACCCCGGGGATCATCTGGGCGATCAGCAGCACGAAGCTCACCGGGGTGCCACCGCGCGGCCGCAGCTTCGCGAGCGAGTAGGCGGCGGGCGCCGAGATCACGAGGGTGAGCGCCACCGTGCCGAAGCCGACGATCAGGCTCGTGCCGAGGTAGGGGAGCTGCTCGCTCAGCACGGCCCGGTAGCCGTCGAAGGTGGGGTCGAAGGGGAACCAGTTCGGCGGGTCCTTGCGCATGTCGCCGGTCTTCGTGAGCGAGACGTTGATCATCCAGTACACCGGGAAGAGCATCACGGCGGTCAGGACGACACCGATCGTGGTCTTCCACCAGGTCTTGCGGGCGGTCATGAGTTCTTCTCCTGCCGGCGCTGGGCGGCGATGTAGAGGAAGCCGAAGATCAGCGCGATGATGATGAGCACGTTGCCCACCGCCGCCGCCGGGCTGAAGTCGGGCAGCGCGGTGCCGAAGGCCATCTGGTACGACCAGGTCGCGAGCGTCGTGGACGAGTCGGCGGGCCCGCCGCGCGTCATGATCCAGATGATGTCGAACACCTTGAGGGTGTAGATCAGGCCGAGCAGGATGGTGATGGCCGACACCGGGCGCAGCAGCGGGAAGGTGATGCGCCAGAACTTCTGCCAGCCGTTCGCCCCGTCGAGCGCGGCGGCCTCGTAGAGGTCGTTCGGGATGTTCTGCAGCCCGCTGTAGAGGATCACCAGGTTGAACGGGATGCCGATCCAGATGTTCGCGATGATCACCGAGGTGAGCGCCCACTGCGGCGAGGTCAGCCAGTTCACCTGCTGGCCGCCGAGCCCCTCGATCACCGAGTTGACGATGCCCGACTCGCTGTTGAGCATCCAGGCCCAGGTCGAGGCCGAGACGATCAGCGGCAGCAGCCACGGCACGAGGAACAGGGCCCGCAGGGTGGCGGAGAGCTTGAAGTGCTGGTGGAAGAACACCGCCAGCCCCATGCCGATCGAGAACTGGAAGATGATCGAGATCACGGTGAAGAGGGCGGTGTGCAGCAGAGCGGGGCCGAACGTCGGGTCGGTGAACACCGACACGTAGTTGTCGAAGCCGACGAAGGCGGCCCCGCCCTGCACGAACGAGCGCACGGTGTAGTCGTGCAGGCTCAGCTCGATGTTGCGGTAGAGCGGATACGCGTAGAAGACGAGCAGGTACACGATGAGCGGGGCGAGGAAGCCCCAGGCCGCCAGCTGCCCGGTGGAGGGCCGCCGGCGCTTGCGCCGGGTGGGCGCGGGCGGAGGGGTGGATGCCTCCCCGCCCGCGTTCCCCGCGGAGCGCCTCGAGAGTGTTTCGGTTGTCGCCATCGTTATCCGACCTGTCTTGATGCGTTTCCGGTCGCGCCGTGCGGCGCAGTTACTTCGTGGCGGTCGCCGCGGCGCTCTGTGCCTGGTCGGCCGCCGCCTGCGGGGTCTGCGACCCGCTCAGCGACTGCTGCACTGCGCCCCAGAGTTGCTCGGAGATCAGCGGGTACTTCGTTCCCAGGTTGTCGCTCGTGCGGCCCTTCGCCGAGGCCACCGCGTCGACCCACGGCTGCAGATCGGGCGTCTTGGCCACCTGAGCGGCCTGCGCCTCCTTCGTCGGGGCGACGTAGGAGAGCGTGTTGTCGGTGTCGACCAGAGCCGCCGTGGAGGTGAGGCAGTTCGCGATCTTCACCGAGGTGCCGTAGCGCGCGGTGTCGCTCTGCACCGGGATGGTGAGGAACTCGCCGCCGGTCGGCGCCGGAGCCGGGCCGCCCGTCTTCGCCGGGATGGTGAGGATGCCGTAGTCGATCCCGGAGTCCTTCACCGACTGCAGCTGCCAGGTGCCGTTCTCACCGAAGGCGTACTCGCCGGTGAGGAACTCCTGCCAGGTCGTGGTCTGCGTGTTGTTCAGCACCGAGTTCGGGGCCAGACCGTTCTTCACCCAGTCGGTCCAGAGGGTGAGCGCGTCGACGCCCGCCGTGGAGTTGAGCTCGGTGAGCTTCGCGCCCGATCCCCAGAACCAGGGCAGGAACTGGAAGCTGCCTTCCTCGGTGCCGATGGCGGAGAAGGTGATGCCCTTCTTGCCGGCCGCGGCGACCTTGGTGAGGGCATCCGTGAGGCTCGACCAGTCCTTCACCGAGGCGATGTCGACACCGGCTGCGCTGAGCACGGACTTGTTGTAGTAGAGGGCGAGGGTGTTCGCGCCGATGGGCACGCCGAAGGTGTCGCCGTTGATCTGGCCGGCCGCGAGGATGTTCGCCTCGAACGCGCTGGTGTCGAGCCCCAGGTCCTTCGTGGTGTTCAGGATGCCCGCGTCGGCGAGCGTGGAGACCACCGGGTTGTCGACGAGCAGCAGGTCGGGCGAGGAGCCCTGCTGGCCGGCGAGCAGCGCCTTGTTGGTGAGGTCGGTGGTGTCGTAGCCGGTGCGCTCGATGGTCACACCCGCCTCGGTGCCGCAGCTGTCGATGCGCTTCGCCCAGGCCGAGGTCGCGTCGAACTGGGGGTACGGGTCCCAGAACGTGTAGGTGCCTCCGGCGGCGGAGGTCGAGCTGCTGCTCGTGGTGCCTCCCGTTGCGCAACCGGCGAGGGTCGCGGCCGTTGCGGCGGCCACGATCACGGCGGCCATCCCCCGCATGTGCTTCTTCGTCATCACGGACATTCCTTCCTTGGAATCATCTGGTGCGTTGGACCGGGATGTCCGTCTTCGTGAGATCCCGATCGGTTGGCCGAAAGTTACCGAAAGTACTTTCTGCGTTCTCACGATATGGATGGAGAGACAACACGTCAAGCATGCCACCAAAAGTTTTCGGGTTTTCGGTCGCGTGTGCGATGATCATGGAAAAGCAGGGCGAGGAGACCATGGAGCGAGAACAGCGGCGGCGCACGAAGTCGACGGTGACGCTGACCGACGTGGCCCGCGAGGCCGGGGTCTCCCTCGCCACCGCGTCGAAGGCGCTCAACGGGCGCTCCCAGGTGAAGGCCGAGACGCGCGAGCGCGTGCTCGAGGCCGCGCGTGCCCTGTCGTTCACACCCAACCCCTTCGCGCAGGCCTTGAACTCCACCCGCACGGGCACCATCGGCATGCTCACGGCCGACCTCGACAACCGCTTCGTGCTGCCCGTGCTGCTCGGCGCCGAAGACGCCTTCGGCGCCGGTTCGACCTCGGTGCTGCTCTGCGACGCCCGCGGCGACTCCATCCGCGAGCAGCACCACATCCGCACGCTCATCGCGAAGCGGGTCGACGGCATCGTGATCCTCGGGCGCACCACCAATCCGCGCCGGTCGATCTCGGCCGGCATCCCGGTTCCGGTGGTCTACGCCTACGCCCCGTCCGAAGACCCGGCAGACCCGTCGTTCACTCCCGACAACGTGATGGCGGGAACCCTCGCCGCCGACCACCTGGTCGAGCGCGGGCGCCGGCGCATCGCACTCGTGAACGGCGAGCCGAGCTACGCGGCGGCGCGCGACCGCGCCCGGGGCGTGAACGACGGGCTGGCCGCCCACGGCCTCAGCCTGCTCGGCGGCGACGTGCTCTACGGCCAGTGGACGGAGAGCTGGGGGCGCCAGTGCACCGAGACGCTTCTCGACGCGCATCCGGAGATCGACGCCATCATCGCCGCCAGCGACCAGATCGCCCGGGGCGTGCTCGACCAGCTGCGGGAGCGCGGGCGCTCGGCGCCGCACGACGTCGCGGTGATCGGCTTCGACAACTGGGAGCTGCTGAGCGCGGCCTCGCGCCCACCCCTCACGAGCATCGACATGAACCTCGAAGACCTCGGCCGCGCGGCGGCACGGGAGCTCTTCTCGGCCATCGGCGGCGAGGCGGCCCGCCCGGGACTGCACCGCCTGCCCGTGCGCCTGGTCCCCCGCGAGTCGACCGCCTCCGCCTGAGGCCCGCGCCTCATCGAGCCGTCAAAAGTACGTCCAAACCGCGAGACATGGACGTACTTTTGACGGCTCGACGCCGCCTATCCCGCGATCTTGTAGACGCCCGCGACCAGGGAGTTCTCGGCCAGCGCGGCTTTCGCCATGGCGCGCCGGCGGTCGATGGTCTGGCCGATCTCCTTCGCGAGCGAGGGATGCTGCTGCACGAGTGCGTCGATCACGTCGGTCGGCAGGCGCAGCACCGTGAGCGGCGTCTCGGCCGAGGCGCGCGAGAGCGTGCGCTCGCGGGTCAACGCGGTCTGCCCCACGTACTCGCCGCGGTCGAGCGAGGCGAGCGGCACCGCGCCGCCCCCGACGATCACGGAGAGTCCGATGCGGCCTTCGACCACCAGGCGGATGGCCGTCGCGATCTCGCCCTCGCGCTGCACCACCTCGCCGGCGGCGAAGCGCTCGATGCTGCAGCGCGGGACGAGGTCGTCGATCTCGTCGACCGGGATGCGCAGGGTCGAGGCCACCCGCACGAGCGAGGCCCGCACGGCCTCGGGCGTGTTCGCGGGGTCGGTCTTCGAGCCGTTGAGCGTGAGCCCGGCGCGCCGGGCGGCGTACCAGAGCCAGCTGGCGAACACGGCGAGCGCGTCGTCGGAGGCGGCGGGTCCGAGCACCGGGATGCCCACCGAGTACGAGCCACCGCCGGCGTACGAGATGGCGGGGGCGGCCGCCGGGTCGGCGAAGGGAAGGTCGCTCGCGACCTGTCGAAGCACCGCCATCACGGCGTGCGGGGCGTCATCCTGAGCGAAGGCCACCGTCGCCGTCGCGTAGTAGGGCCCGGGCGTACGGGAGAGGTTCGTGAAGGAGCTGCCCGCGAGCGAGGCGTTGGGCACGATCTGCACGCCCTCGTCGGTCTCGATGTGCACCGCGCGCCAGTTGACCTCGACGACCCGGCCGCGCACGCTCCCGGCGTCGAGCCAGTCGCCGAGGCGGAACGGCTGCTCGAACAACAGCAGCAGGCCCGACACCACCGAGCCCACGGCGCTCTGCAGGGCGAAGCCGATGACCACGGAGGTGACGCCGATGGCGGCGAACAGACCCCCGACATCCGCTCCCCACACCCAGGAGAACAGCATCGCGAGGCCGATCACGATCAGCAGCAGGCGAGCCAGGTCGATGAAGATCGAGGGCAGGCGGTCGCGCCAGGTTCCGGCCTTCGCGTTGCCGAAGAGCACCACGTTGAACGCCGAGAGCACCAGGAGGATCAGCAGGAAGCCGAACACCGTGGCCACCACCCGCACCCAGGTGAACTCCACCGTCACGTGGTCGGCGAACGAGAGCAGGGCGAGCAGCGCCCCGACCGGCAGCACGAGGTTGCGCAGCAGCCGCACGGGCTGCGCCGCCGGGTTGCCCCGCCGCACGAGCACCCCGAGGATCTCGGTGAGCACCACCAGCAGCACCGGCAGGCCGATCGCCACGACGACGGCTCCGACGAACCAGGGTTCCTTCCAGAATTCGAGCATCGCCGTCTCCTAGCCCTGAACGAGTTCCCAGACCGTCTCGGTGCCGGCCCTCGTCTCGATGCTGCCGGACTCGGTGAAGGCCATCGCGTCGGCCATCACCTCGCGCACCCGATCGGTCACGAAAACGCCCGGCCGGCCGCCGACACCCTGCACGCGGTTTGCGAGGCTGACCGCCTCGCCCCACATGTCGTAGGCGATGTTGGCCCGGCCCACCAGGCCGCTCGTCACGGTTCCGGCGTCGACGCCGGCCCGCAGCGACAGTTCGGCGCCGTTGGTGGCGTTGAAGCGCGCGAGCACCTTCTGCATCTCGAGGGTGAACTCGAGCACCCGGCGCACGTTGTCGACGCGCGGCACCACGAGGCCGCAACTCGCGAGGTACCCCTCGCGCAGGGTGCGCACCTTCTCGATTCCCGTGCGCTCGGCCGCCTCGTCGAAGCCGCGCAGCAGCTCGTTCAGGTGCCGGAGCTCGGCGTCGGGGCTGAGCGTGCCCGAGAACTCGTCGAGACCCACGATGTCGGCGAACACCACCGCGACGTCGTTGTGCACCTGGGCGATGTTGTCCTCGCCGTCGCGGTACCGGGCGGCCACGGCATCCGGCATCACCGTGCGCAGCAGCTTCTCGTTCTCGTTGCGCTGCTCATCGAGCAGGTCCTGCTTGATCTGCAGCGTGCGGCTCATGTCGTTGAAGGCCGAGGCGAGGTCGCCGAACTCGTCTCGGGAGCCCTGCGGCACCTCCACCCCGAGCTCACCGCCCGCCACGCGGCGCACCGCCCCCACGAGGCCGCGAACCGGGCGCGCGAACACCTGGGCGAGCACGAGCGACAGCAGCGACACGAGCACCAGGATGCCCGCGATGGTGAGCACCAGGTTGCGCGCGAAATCGGCCACGGGGGCGAAGGCCTCCGAGGTGTCGATGCTCGAGATCACCACCCAGTTGATGCCGTTGATCGGCACCGGCGTATAGGCGGTGAGCACCTCGTGACCGAGGTAGTTCTTCTCGATCACCGTGCCCGTCTCGCCCTTCAAAGCAGCGTCGACGGAGTCGGTGTTCACCGGTTGCAGCAGAACCGTGCCCTTCACGTCGACGATCCGCTGGGCAGTCGCGGGCGGGGTGCCGGCCGAGATGGCTTCTTCGGCGTAGTCCTCCGGATGCTGCAGCAGTTCGCGGGAGACCGAGCGCATCAGATGGTCGGGCCCCACGAGGTAGGTCTCTCCGGTGCTGCCGAGGCCATCCTGCTCCCAGTTGCCGCCGGCGGTCATCGTGTCGTTGATGGAGGTGATCGGGAACTGCACCGCGAGCACGCCCACCACGTTGTCGCCCGAGCCCAGCGGCGAGACGCCCCAGGCCGTGGGCACGTTGTAGGAGGGCTGGTAGCGCTCGAAGTCGCTCAGCCCCACGTAGTCGACGGCGTTCGCGTTGAGGGCGTCGGAGTAGGCGCTCGCGAGACCGCTGCCCGCATAGGGGCCGGTCTCGATGTTGGTGCCGAGATCGACGCCCTTGTAGACGGAGTAGACCACGTTGCCGTGGGTGTCGAGGATCAGGATGTCCTCGTAGCCGAAGCGCGTCGCCGCATCCCGGAAGTACGGGTTGTAGGCGGCGTTGGCCGCGCTCCACGCGCTGCCGTCGCCCGCGTCGTCGACCGCCGCAGCGGCGTCGAAGGAGTCAAAAGGCGCCGTGTACTGCGACTGGAGGTAGGTCTCGGCGGGATTCTTCGGCAGGAACAGATCGGCCGTGGTGGTCTCACCCGTGTGCTGCTCGTAGGTGGGCACGAAAGTCTTGTCGTAGTAGTCCTTCACCGCCGCCGTCTGCGCCGTCGTGGGGGTCGTATTCGCGAGCTGGTCGAAGCCGGCGGTGAAGTCCTTCGCCGCCCCGATCGCCGTGGCGCCCTTGCTCTCGAGCACGAGCGTGTTGGTGACGTTCTTGAACAGCGTCGCCGAGGCCAGGGTGCGCGACTCGCGCACATTGGTGAGTTCGCTGAAGGCCGCGTTGCGCAGGCTGTCGGTGCCGGAGACGTAGCCCACGGCGCCCACCACGAGAGTGCTGCCGATGCTCACCGAGAGCAGCATGATGAGCAACTTCGACTGGATGCTCAGTCCGCTCCGCCGTCGGCGCCGGGGCGGTCGCGCGGGCCGCGCCGGCGTGAGAGCCGGAGGCGCGCCGTCTCCGGCGCCGGTGCTGGTGGTCGAACTCGAAGCGTCTGTCGGCACTGCCGTCACGTTTTCCCCCCGGAATCGGCTCCCCCATCCTGAGCCTCGGCACAACTCTAGTCACAGGCGGGCGTGCCCGGGGACCACCGATCTCACACGGTCGAGAGCTGCTCGGCGTAGAGCGCCGCGTAGACGCCGCCCAGGGCGAGCAGTTCGTCATGCGTGCCGCGCTCGAGGATGCGCCCGCGGTCGACCACGAAGATGACGTCGGCGTTGACGATGGTGGAGAGCCGGTGGGCGATGGCGATCGTGGTGCGCCCGTCCGCGGCGGCGTCGAGGGCCTGCTGCACCACGCGCTCCGAGATGGAGTCGAGGGCGCTCGTGGCCTCGTCCAGGATGAGCACGGCCGGGTCTTTCAGCAGAACGCGGGCGATCGCGATGCGCTGCTTCTCGCCGCCGGAGAGGCGGTAGCCGCGCTCCCCCACCACGGTGTCGTAGCCGGCCGGAAAACTCATGATGCGCTCGTGGATGTTCGCCCGGCGCGCCGCCTCGGCGAGTTCGGCGCCCGTCGCATCCGGCTTCGCATACCGCAGGTTCTCGGCGATGGTGGCGTGGAAGAGGTAGGTCTCCTGGCTCACGATGCCGAGCCGCGCGATCAGGGAGTCCTGCCGCACCGCACGCACGTCGAGCCCGTCGACCCGCACGCTGCCGGCGCTGGCCTCGTAGAGGCGGGGGACGAGATACGAGACCGTGGTCTTCCCCGCGCCGGAGGGCCCCACGAACGCGGCGAACTGCCCGGGCTCCACAGTGAACGACACATCGTCGAGCGTCGGATGCTCCGGCTCGCCATCGGGGTACACGAAGCTCACATGATCGAACTCCACCCGGCCGGCACGGTTCGAGGCGGGCAGCGTCACTGCATCCGGAGCATCGGTGATCGAGGGCGTGAGGTCGAGGTATTCGAAGATGCGCGCGAACAGCGCCCCCGAGGTCTGGAGGTCCAGGCCCACGCGCATGAGCCCGAGCAGCGGCCACATCAGCCGTGCCTGCACGGTGGTGAACGCCACGATCGTTCCGGCGGTGATGTCGACGCCGCCCTGGATGAGGTAGGCCGACACGAGGTAGACCACGGCGGGCACGATCGAGAGCACGATCTGCACGATGGCGAAGAACCACTGGCCGCTCATCTGCTGCCGCACCTGCAGCGAGATCTGGTTGTCGTTCTCGTCGGAGTAGCGCGCCACCTCGGTGCCCTGGCGGTTGAAGCTCTTGGCCAGCAGGATGCCCGAGACGCTGAGGGCCTCCTGCGTGATCGCCGTCATGTCGGAGAGCGACTCCTGCGTCTTCGACGCGATGCGCGCCCGCACCTGGCCCACGCGCCGCTGCACGAGCACGAGGAGGGGCATGAGCACCACGGCCACCACGGTGAGCTGCCAGCTCAGCAGCAGCATCGCCACGAGCGCGGCGATCACCGTGACGGTGTTGCCGAGCACGCTCGACACCGTGTTGGTGAGCACGCTCGCCACGCCGCCGACGTCGTTCTGCAGTCGCGACTGGATGATGCCGGTCTTCGTGCGGGTGAAGAAGGCGAGTTCCATGCGCTGCAGGTGCGAGAACAGCCGGATGCGCAGATCGCCCATCACGCGGTTGCCCACCTTGGCCGTGAGGTAGGTCTGCCACACGCCGAGGGCCGCCGACACGATCCAGATGAGCACCATCAAGCCCACGAGCTCGAAGAGCACCGGGATGTTCGGGGTTCCGCCCGCCGGGAAGAGCCCGAGGTCGAAGGCCTGCTGGGTCAGCAGCGGCGGCACGACGGTGAGGGCGGCGCCGATGAGCACGAGGATGCCGGTGACCACGAGCGCCGCGCGGTAGGGCTCGAACAGGGTGGCGATGCGCCGGAGCAGGTGCGGGATCTTGGGCGCCTCGGCGTTCGCCGCGCGCTGGGCCGCCGCGTCGCCGCCGGACACGCGGCCTCCGCCCCCACCGGCACCGCCGCCTCGCCCGCCGCCACCGGCCGCGGCCACCGCCGCCATCCGGCCGCCGCCCATTCCACTCATGCCTCGACCCTACGCCCGGCCCCCGACGCCCCGGCCCGGTATCTCCGACGGCGGAATCCGGCTGCGCCCGACGCGCAGAAGAGCGCCCTGTCCAGACGGAGCAGGGCGCTCTTCTGCGCTCGCGAGGCGGGCTACCCCTTCGTCGAGCCGGCGAGCAGTCCGCGCACGAAGAAGCGCTGCAGCGCGAAGAACACGATCAGCGGCACCACGATGGCCACGAACGCGCCCGCCGTGAGCAGGTACCAGTCCTGACCGCGCGAGCCCGTGATCTCGGCCAGCAGCTTGGTGATCGGCGCCACCGAACCGTCGGCGAAGATCAGCGCCACCAGCAGGTCGTTCCACACCCAGAGGAACTGGAAGATCGCGAACGAGGCCAGCGCCGGCATGGTGAGCGGCAGGATGATGCGGAAGAAGATCTGGCCGTGCCCCGCACCGTCGACCCGGGCCGCCTCGATCACTTCGCGCGGGATCTCCGACACGAAGTTGTGCAGCAGGAAGATCGCCAGCGGCAGCGCGAAGATCGTGTGCGCGATCCAGACCTGCGAGAACGTCCCTTCCGACGGCACACCCGAGAAGATCCAGTCGTTCCCCACCGCGATACCGCGCGAGAACAGCGACAGGAGCGGCACGAGCGCCATCTGGATGGGCACGATCTGCAGGGCGAACACCCCGATGAACAGCCAGTCCTTGCCCTTGAAGTCGATCCACGCGAAGGCGTAGGCCGCGAGCGAGGCGATGACCAGCGGGATGAGCGTGGCCGGGATGGTGATGGCGATCGAGTTGATGAACGACGACGCGATCGTCACCGAGGAGTTGCCGGCCTGCAGCACCGAGGCGTAGTTGTCGAGCGTGAAGCCCCAGTTGCTGAAGATCGTCCACCAGCCGCTGGTCTGGATGTCGTTCCGCTCCCGGAACGAGGAGATGAACAGCCCGAAGGTCGGGATGGTCCACAGGATGGCGATGACGAGGGCCGCGATGGTCGCACCCCGGCTGGTGAGCCGGCGCTTGGTGCGCTTGACCGCGGTCTCCTCGCGCTCGATCTCCTTCTCGCCGCTGCGCAGTCGGCGACGGGACTCTGGGTCGACCGGCAGGTCGATCGGCTGCACGGCGCTCATCGGATCTCCCTCTGCTTCTTGATCTGCCTGGCGTTGTAGATGACGATCGGCATCACCAGGATGAACAGGATGACGGCGAAGGCCGCCGACCGCCCGTATTCGAAGTTCTTGAACTGCGTGTACATCTCGTTCGCGAGGACACTCGTGTCGTTCGCGCCGGCGGTCATGGTGCGCACGATGTCGAACACCTTGAGCGAGGCGATCGAGATCGTGGTGATCACCACGACCAGCGACGAGCGGATGCCCGGCACGGTGACGTTGATGAACCGCTGCCAGGCGTTGGTCCCGTCGAGCTCCGCGGCCTCCAGCTGCTCCGTCGGAACGCCCTTGATGGCGGCCGAGAGAACGACCATCGCGAAGCCGGTCTGGATCCAGATCAGCACCACGATGAGGAAGAAGGTGTTCCACGGCGACTCCTGGAGCCACTGCACGGGCTGCCCGCCGAGCCACACCACGACCTGGTTGAGCAGGCCGATCTGGGTCTCGTCGACCGGGCGGTAGGTGTAGACGAACCGCCAGATGATCGAGGCGCCGACGAAGGAGATCGCCATCGGCATGAAGACGAGGATCTTGAAGAACTTCTCGCCGCGGCTCTTGTCGATGAACACCGCGTAGGCGAGGCCGAAGACCGTCGACAGCGTCGGCACCACGAGCACCCAGATGATGGTGTTGAGGATGACCCGCAGGTTCTGGGGGCTCGTCAGCACCCACACGAAGTTCTCGACGCCGACGAAGTTGCCCCGGCTGGAGAAGAACGAGTCGATGAAGGTCTTGACCGTCGGGTAGATGAGGCCGACGAGGAGCAGGATGACCGCCGGGGCGAGGAACCCGAAGAGCTGGAAGAGGTAGCCCGCTCCCTGCTTCGACCGGCGGTCGAGCCAGAAGAACAGCAGACCCAGTGCGGCGGCGATCAGCGCGGCCCACCAGACGGAGCCGATCAGCACGAGCACCAGGAACGGCGCGATGATGCAGACGGCGAGGCGGATGATCGTGTACTTGCGCCCCGTACGGGGCGCGATCTCCACGAAGAACAGGATCAACGCGACGACGATGCCGAACGCGATGACGACGATGGGGATCTGGGCCAGTGGTGGCAGCCCTCCCACCCAGAGGAGGAATTCCGACATGACAACCTTTCGAGTGCAACTCTGAACTCAGGACCGGTCCGGCGCGCCGGGCGTCGTGGAGACACCGTAGCAGCCGGGGTGCACGGAGGCCGCCCGAATCTCTCCGGGCGGCCTCGGTGCAGGAGGGCCTCAGCTCAGGAGCTGGGCCATCCGGCTTCGATCTGTGTCAGCACCTGGTCTTGCGGGGTGCCGTTGATCCAGTCGACCATGCCCTTCCAGAAGGTTCCCGCTCCCACGGCTCCGGGCATCAGGTCGGATGCGTCGAAGCGGAACGTGGTCTTCGGGTCCTGGAGGATCTTGATGGCCTGCTGCAGGATCGGGCTCTTCGCGTTGGCCGGGTCGAGACCCTTGTTCGCGGAGATGACGCCACCGAGCGCCACCCGGCTGTTGGCCCACTCGGGGCTCGACAGGTACTCCTGCACCTTCACGGTGTCGGCATCGTTCGAGAACGCGCCGACGATCTCGCCACCACCGGTGACGGCGGTGTCGCCCTTGGTGACCGGCGGGGTCACGAAGGCCCAGATCTGCTGGTCGGGGCCGACCGTCGCTCCGGCGTCGGTGAGGAAGCCGTCGAAGAACGAGGCCTGGTGGGTGAGCGAGCAGGTGCCCTGTGCCATGCCGGTCGCCACGTCGCCGAAGGCTGTGGAGTTGATCGACTTGACGTCACCGTAGCCGGCGTTCACGTAGGCCGGGTTCTGCAGGATCTTGCCCACGGCGGTGAAGGCGTCGGCGATCTTGGGGTCGGTGAACTTCACGTCGTTCTTGACCCACTGGTCGTAGACATCCGGGCCGGCCTGGCGGAGCACCAGGTCTTCGACCCAGTCCGTGCCCGGCCAGCCGGTCGCGTCGCCCGAGCCGAAGCCCGCGCACCACGGCTGCTTGCCGAGAGTGGTCTGCATCTTGGCGGTGAGGTCGAGCAGCTCCTGCCAGGTGGTCGGAACCGTCCAGCCGTTGTCGGCGAACTGCTTCGGCGAGTACCAGACGAAGCCCTTGACGCTCGCCATCAGCGGAGCGCCGTAGAAGGTGTTGTCGACCGTGCCGTAGGCCTTCCAGTCCTTCGACCAGTACTGGTCGACGTTGGCCTCGACGCCCGAGGGGGCGGGCTGGATGAAGCCGCGCGAGGCGAGGTCGGCCAGGAGGCCCGGCTGCGGGAAGATCGCGAGGTCGGGCGGGTTGCCGCCCTGGGCGCGGATGCCGATCTGGGACTCGAACTCCTTCGACGACTCGTACTGGATGTCGATGTTGTTCGCCTTCTCCCAGTCGGCCCAGGACTGCTCGAGAAGCTTGGCTTCGGTGTCGGCGATGGTGCCGTAGACGGTGACGACCCCGTCGGCCTTGCCGACGGTCGTGGTTCCGCCGCTGGAGCCACCGGCTCCACCGGAACAACCGACGAGGGCGAGCCCGAGGCCCGCCGCGATGGCGATGGGTGCTGCGACCCGGCGGTGCAGGAAAGACCGCATTTCTCCTCCTCATTGAGTAGATGTGACTCGGGCCGTTGCGGCCCGACCACGCCCGATCTCTCGATCGGACTAGGACAGGACGCCCCCGTCGTGGTGCCTTCGGTGGCGTGTGTAGGGAAACCTTTCCATAACTCTCAGGAAATCACAACCCGCATCCAAGGCGAGTCGAGAAGGTAACGATTCGGTTGCAGAGAGCGCTCTCATCTTGCGCCGGGCACGCCCTGGCGGAATCGTCGACTTCCGCACCCGACGCCCCCAGGCGCTAGGATTCTGGAAGCGTTTGCAGACGAGGAGGTCTTCCGTGTCGGGAATCGAGGACGTCGCCAGCCTTGCCGGCGTTTCCAAGGCCACGGTGTCGCGCGCCCTCAGTGGCCGCGGGTACGTCTCCGCCGAGACCCGGATGCGCGTCTCCGCCGCCGCTGCGAGCCTCGGCTACGTCGTCTCCTCCAGCGCCTCGAGCCTCGTCACGGGCCGCACGAGCAACGTCGGTGTGATCATCCCGGTCATCAACCAGTGGTTCTTCGGCAGCATCATCGAGGGCGTCGAGCGCGCCCTGCTCGAGCGCGGCTACGACCTCATGCTCTACAACCTCACCAAGTCGCACGAAGAGCGCACCCGCGTGTTCGAGTACTTCCTGGTGCGCAAACGCGTCGACGCGGTGATCGCCGTCACCCTCGAGATCACGCCAGAGGAGACCAAGACCCTGCTCGCCCTCGGCAAGCCGATCGCCGGCATCGGGGGGCCGCTCGAAGGCATCCCGACCTTGAGCATCGACGACGTCGCGGCCGCCCGGCTCGCCACGGAGCACCTGCTGCTGCTCGGCCATCGCGACATCATGCACGTCGGCGGCGACATCGACGAGCAGATGGACTTCCATGTGCACTCCAAGCGCCTCAAGGGCTACATGGAGGCCCTCACCGGCGCCGGCATCCCCTACGACCGCGACTCCTACGTGGCGACGCGCTTCGACATCCCGGGCGGCTACCGGGTGGGCAAGCAGATCCTCGGCGATCCGCGGCGGCGCCCCACGGCGATCTTCGCGGCGGCCGACGAGGTGGCGATCGGCGTCATCCTGGCCGCACGCGAACTCGGCATCTCGGTGCCGGAGGAGCTCTCGGTGATCGGCATCGACGACCATCCCCTGGCCGAACTCTTCGGGCTCACCACGATCGAGCAGCGGCCCGACCTGCAGGGCGAGCAGGCGGTGGACTGGGTCATCCGCCAGCTCGAGCAGCCCGGCTGGACTCCCCCGGCCCGCCACACCGTGCTCCCCGCACGCCTGGTGATGCGCTCCTCCACGGCGTCGCCTCGACCGCGCGCCTGAGAAGGGCTACGCGACCCGCGGGCCGGCCGTCAGGCGAAGCGCGTGAGGTCGGGCAGCACGAACGCGCCGCCGGAGCGCTCGATCGGCAGCTCGGCGACCACCACGGGGCCGTCGGTCGGGATGGGGCCGTGCACGTGCGGGAACCCCGGCGTCTCCTCGGTGACCTCGAGGCCGGCTTCGGCGAGGGCCGTCGTGTCGAGCACCACGAGCAGCAGCGCGAAGCGGATGTCGGAGTAGAACTCGTCGAGCACCCCGCCCACGCCGTCGAGCGCGACCGCGTGCACGAAGCCCGTATCGGCGAGGCTGATGCCGCGCGTCGAGACCTCGTACTCCCCGAGATTGCGCGCCGACTCCCAGTCGTCGACGATGGCGACGTGCGCGATGCGGGTCATGCGCTTCCCTCTCCTGCTGACTCGGCTCAGCGCCCGACTACGCGGACGATGTTCTGAATATAAGAGAGCCACTGCTCGGGAAACAGCTCCCGCGGCAACACGACCGCCGTGGTACCGCGGCGCAGCCGCAGGATGACGAAGTCGTCGCGCACCGTGAGCTTGCCGAAGGCGTCATAGCGCATCGTGGACTCGCCTTGCGGGCTTTTCGTCGAGAGATACTCCGAGCCGAAGCGGGTAGCGATCTCCGTACCCGGCGGGAAGGCCGCGCGGAATTGACGCACCACCGCACGGTAGCTGAGCGGCAGCACGAGGACGTACAGCAGGAAGAGCATGACGACGAATCCCACGAGGAGGCTCATGGTCTGCCATCGCGAGAGCCCGAGCAGCCCTGGCGCGGAGCCGGTCAGGCCCTCGAGCACACTCATCGCAACCCAGGCGAGCAATGAGACGAGAACAGCCACGACAATCAGCACAACGCGGCCAGGACGCATGATCGTGGCACCGAGAAACGCGGCGGCGGCGCGCTGCGCGTAACGCCGGGGCACCGCGAAGCGGTACTCGAACGCCTCACGCGCCTCCGCGATCACGCGGTCTTCCCCCGGACTCACCCCTCGAGGCTACCGTCTTAACGGCGGATGCCCCGAGCCAGTGGCCCGGGGCATCCGTTGCGAAGTAGAGAAGACTACTTGAGGGTGACGGTGGCGCCAGCCTCTTCGAGCTGAGCCTTGGCCTTCTCGGCGGCCTCCTTGGTCGCGCCCTCGAGCACGGCCTTGGGGGCGCCGTCAACGAGAGCCTTCGCCTCACCGAGGCCGAGGCTGGTGAGGGCGCGCACCTCCTTGATGACCTGGATCTTCTTCTCGCCGGCGGCTTCGAGGATGACGTCGAAAGCGGTCTGCTCCTCGACCTCCTCGGCAGCGGCGGCCGGGCCGGCAACGCCGGCGACGGCGACGGGGGCAGCGGCGGTGACCTCGAAGGTCTCCTCGAATGCCTTGACGAACTCGCTGAGCTCGATGAGCGTGAGCTCCTTGAAAGCGTCAAGCAGTTCCGCGGTGGAAAGCTTAGCCATGTTGTTCTCCTTGTTTGGTAGTTAGTTCAACCGCATCCGAAGCCGAAGCTCAGGAAGCGGACTCCTGCTTCTCACGCAGCGCATCGACCGTGCGAACGGCCTTCGACAGCGGGGCGTTGAAGAGATATGCGGCACCGAAGAGCGAAGCCTTGAAGGCACCGGCGAGCTTCGCCAGCAGGACTTCACGGGATTCGAGATCGGCGAGCTTGGTGACCTCAGCGGCGGTCAGAGGGTTACCGTCGAAGTAACCGCCCTTCACGACCAGAAGAGGGTTTGCCTTGGCGAAGTCACGCAACGACTTGGCGACGGCCACGGGGTCTCCGTGGACGAAGGCGATCGCGGAAGGACCGGCGAGCTCGTCGTCGAACGACGAGATGCCGGCGTTGTTCGCCGCGATCTTGGTCAGCGTGTTCTTCACCACGGCGTATGACGCGTGCTCACGGATGTTGCCGCGCAGCTGCTTGAGCTGGGCGACCGTGAGACCGCGATACTCGGTCAGCAGAACGGCGGTCGAGCTCTGGAAAAGTTCCGTGAGTTCGGCAACCGAGGCTTCCTTGTTCGCCATGGCGCTCCTAATGATGATTGTCGTCAGCCGGGACGACCGTCGTACGGGATGCGCACAAAAAAAGCTCCGGCGCAGGAGGCCGGAGCGAGAAGAAGCGGCAGAACCGCTTGAAACTGACTACGTACACCTGCGCAGGTCTTCGCTCGTGCGAACCTTCGATCGTCGTATGCCCAGTCCGAGAACTGCGCGCACGCCGATAACCGGCGGTCTTTGGCTCCGTCAAGACTAAGCGACCCCCGCCTCCGATGCAAATCGCATCGACGACGGGGGCCGCAGGGGGAACATCCGGCGATCTAGACCCGCCGGTTACCCGTGATGGCGCGCACGATGAACACGATCACCGCGAACACCAGCAGGATCAGGCCGATCCAGAGCAGGAAGTTCAGCGTCTGTACGAAACCGCCGGTGAACAGCAGGATGACAGCGATCACGGCGATGATGATGAGGAGAAGATTCATTCTGAGCTCCTATACCTTTCGGGGAAGCGGGGACGAACCCCTCCGGCCTGTGGGCCGTGATTTTCACCGTACCCCGATCGGGGGTAAAGCGGACTTCTCCGCCTCCGCTTCTTGCGGCGCGAGCGGGATCACCACGGTGAAGGCCGTGCGGCCGGGCCGGGTGTCGACGCTCACCTCGCCGCCGTGGGCATCCACCACCGCTTTCACGATCGCGAGCCCGAGCCCCGTGCTGCCGGCGTGCCGGGAGCGGGAGCTGTCCCCGCGCACGAAGCGCTCGAACAGCGCGGGCACGAGCTCGGAGTCGATGCCGGGGCCGTCGTCGGCGATGGTGACGACGGCCGAGGGGGTTCCGTCCTTCGCGGTCGCCGGCCGGGCCGACACGAGCACCGTGCTCCCCGCGGGCGTGTGCACGCGCGCGTTGGCGAGGAGGTTGGCGAACACCTGGTGCAGACGGTGCGGATCTCCGGCCACGGTCACGGGCTCTTCGGGCAGGTCGAGGTCCCACACGTGATCGGGGCCGGCCACGTGGGCGTCGCTCACGGCGTCGACGAGCACGAGGGAGAGGTCGACCTCGGTGGTGTCGAGTTCCGGCTTCGCATCGAGGCGGGCCAGAAGCAGCAGGTCCTCGACGAGGCTCGTCATGCGCGTGGCCTCCGACTCGATGCGCCCCAGGGAGTGCGTGACGTCGTCGGGAAGGCCCGTGCTCGTGCGTCGCGTGAGCTCGGCGTAGCCGCGGATCGAGGCGAGCGGCGTACGCAGCTCGTGGCTCGCATCCGCCACGAACTGGCGCACCTTGTTCTCGCTGCGCTGGCGAGAGGTGAGAGCGGAGGCGACGTGCTCGAGCATCCGGTTGAAGGCCAGGCCCATGCGGCCCACCTCGGAGCGCGGGTCGGTGACGGGCACGCGTTCCGCCAGCGCGACGTCGCCGCGGTCCAGCGGCAGCTCGGCCACGCGCGTCGCCGTGACGGTCACGCGGTCGAGCGGGCGCAGCGCGAGGCGGATGATGAGGAGCCCGGCGAATCCGGCGAGCACCATGGCGCCGACGGTCACGAGCACGATCACGATGATCTGCTGCGAGAGCGTGGCGGTCACGTCGGTGAGCGGGAGGCCGGTGATGAGGATGTCTCCGGCCGTGGTGACCGTCGGCGCTTCGATCCGGTAGGAACCGAGGGAGGCGACGGTGATCGTCACCGGTGCGCGCGAGGGGGTGACCGCGTCCAGCGAGGCCAGCTCATCGGCGGTGAGCCGCTGGACCTGCCCGGCCGAGTCGAGCACGAAGCCCTGCGTGGCGACGCCGTTCGAGACGGCGGCCACCAACGTGCCGGAGGCCTGCCCGAGCGAGAAGCCGGGCGGGCCGCCGTTGCCGGACGGGAGGACCTGCTGGATGCTGCGGTTCGAGGCCTCGCGAAGCTGCGCATCGAGCTGGTTGACCAGGAACCCGTTGAGCGCCACCGTGCTGAGCACGCCGATGATGGCGCCGGCGACGGCGATGAGGCCGATCACGCTCAGGATCAGCGTGCGGCGCAGAGTCATAGTGCCATCCCGTTCGCGCCGTGGCCGGCGCTCACAGTGCGGGCTTCAGCATGTAGCCCGCGCCGCGCACCGTGTGGATCATGGCGGGGTGGCCGGCGTCGACCTTCTTGCGCAGATAGGAGATGTAGATCTCCACGACGCTCGACTTGCCGCCGAAGTCGTAGCTCCACACCCGGTCGAGGATCTGGGCCTTGCTGAGCACGCGGCGGGGGTTGCGCATGAGATAGCGCAGCAGCTCGAACTCGGTCGCGGTGAGCTCGATCGACTCGCCGTCGCGGAAGACCTCGTGGCTGTCCTCGTTGAGTTCGAGGTCGCCCACGGTCACGATCGGGTCGTCGGCGTCGGCCACCACGAGGGTGGAACGGCGGATGAGGCCGCGCAGGCGCGCGACCAGCTCCTCGAGCGAGAAGGGCTTGGTGACGTAGTCGTCGCCGCCCGCGGTGAGGCCGGCGATGCGGTCGTCCAGCGCATCCTTCGCGGTGAGGAAGAGCACGGGGGTCTCGTGGCCGTCGGCGCGCACGCGCTGCAGCACCTGCAGGCCGTCGATGTCGGGGAGCATCACGTCGAGCACGATCACGTCGGGGCGGAACTCGCGCGCCACGGTGATGGCCTGGCGACCCTCGCTCGCGGTCTTGACCTCCCAGCCCTCGTAGCGCAGGGCCATCGAGAGCAGGTCGGTGAGGGTGTTCTCGTCGTCGACGACGAGCGCCCGCACCGGCGAACCGTCGGCACGCCGCAGCCGCGGCTGCTTGGCCGCGTTGGAGGAGTTGCCGTTGCCGGCACCGGAGAGGAGGGAGGCGTCGATGGTCACAGTTCCAGTATTGGCAGTTTCCTATGAGGAATCTATGACCGGACGAGGCGCACCCTGAGAATCCTGACAGACGCGGCACGGACGCCCCTCGAGAGGGCCGACCGAGTGCTGCTACTGTCGTCGGGAGTGACACGGGGTGCCCTTCGCGGGCTGAGATGAGACCCGTCGAACCTGATCTAGTTCGTACTAGCGAAGGGATGTCGCGAATGAGCCTTCGCACGTCTGCCCACCCGTCCGACCTGCTGACCCTGCTGCGCGAGCGCCAACCGCTCGTGCAGTGCATCACGAACGCCGTGGTGACGGGGTTCACCGCCAATGTGCTGCTCGCGCTGGGGGCCTCGCCCGCGATGGTCGACATCCCCGACGAGGCCGGGGGATTCGCCCGGATCGCCTCCGGCGTGCTGGTGAACCTCGGCACCCCCACCGGCGAGCAGCGCGACGCGGCCCGGGCGGCGGTGGCCGCTGCCGCCGAGGCGGGGGTGCCCTGGGTGCTCGATCCGGTCGCCGTCGGCGCCCTGCCGGTGCGCACCGCGCTCGCCCGGGAGCTCCTCCTGCACAAGCCCACGATCGTGCGCGGCAACGCCTCCGAGATCCTCGCCCTCGCCGGTGCCGGCGCCGGCGGGCGCGGTGTCGACGCCATCGACAGCGCCGAGGCGGCCGAGGAGGCGGCGCGGAGTCTCGCCCTCCTCACGGGAGGGGCCGTCGCGGTCTCCGGCCCCGTGGATCTCGTGACCGACGGCACGGCCGTGGTGCGCGTGGCGAACGGGCACGCGCTGCTGACGCGCGTGACCGGTGGCGGATGCGCGCTCGGTGCCGTCATGGCCGCGTTCGCCGGGGCGACGACCGCGATCGCGCCGGGATCCGGGCCCGACACGGATGGCTCGGCCCGCGCATCCCGAGCGCTCGACGCCGCCGTCGCCGCCTCGAGCGTCTACGGCATCGCGGCGGAGCACGCCGCCCGTTCGGCCGCCGGGCCGGGGAGCTTCGCCGTGGGTCTGCTCGACGCGCTCGCGGCACTCGACGCGCCGGCCGTGCGCGCCGAGGCGCGCCTGTCGTGACCGCGCGAGTGCTCGATCTGAGCGTGTATCTCGTGACCGATCGCGCCCTGGCGGAGCGCGGCGGAGGATCCGCGGGCCGCTCGCTGGCCGAGGTGGTCGACGCGGCGGTGACCGGGGGCGCGACGATCGTGCAACTGCGCGACCCGGCGGCCGACGCCGCCTCGCTCGTCGCCGCGGCGATCGAGCTCTCGGCGGTCATCGACGGGCGGGCGCTCTTCGTGATCGACGACCGCGTCGACGTCGTGCTCGCCGCCCGGCGAGCCGGCGCCCGTGTCGACGGCGTGCACCTGGGCCAGAGCGACCTGCCGGTCGAGGCAGCGCGGGCAGTGCTCGGGCCCGACGCGATCGTCGGGCTCACCGCCAACACCCGGGAGCACCTCGCCGCCGCCGCGGCCCTGCCCGCCGGGACGATCGACTACCTCGGCGTGGGCGTCATCCGCCCCACCAGCACCAAGGCCGACCATCCGGAACCCCTCGGGATCGACGGCTTCGCCGCGTTCGCCTCCCGGAGCCCTCTTCCCTGCGTGGCGATCGGCGGCATCGTCGAGGCCGACGTGCCCGCTCTTGTCGCCGCAGGGGCGGCGGGGGCCGCGGTGGTCTCGGCGATCTGCGCGGCGCCCGAGCCCCGCGCGGCCGCCGCCGGCTTCGCCGCCCGCTGGAGGGAGGCCGCGGCGACCGCGGACGCCGCGGCCCACGCCGACCGCGCCGTGTCCGCGAAATCTCTGGGCGCCCGCGGCCGTGTCGTGCCGCGCGTGCTGAGCATCGCCGGGACCGATCCCACCGGGGGCGCGGGCATCCAGGCCGACCTCAAGTCGATCGCCGCGCTCGGTGGCTACGGCATGGCGGTGGTCACCGCGCTCGTCGCGCAGAACACCCGCGGAGTGCGCTCGGTGCACCTCTCCCCCGTCGGCTTTCTGCGCGAGCAGCTCGACGCGGTCTCCGACGACGTGGAGATCGACGCGGTGAAGATCGGGATGCTCGGCACCGCCGAACTCGCCGACGAGGTGTCCCGCTGGCTCGCCGAGGTCAAGCCGCCTCTCGTGGTTCTCGACCCCGTGATCGTGTCGACGAGCGGCGACCGGCTCTTGACCCCCGAGGGCGAGGAGTCGATGCGCCGGCTGTGCACCCAAGCCGATCTGATCACGCCGAACCTCGCCGAGCTGGGCGCCCTGCTCGACACCGCTCCCGCCACGGACTGGGCGGCCGCGCTCCGCCAGGGCGAGGAGCTCGCCCGTCGCACCGGCGTCGCCGTGCTCGTCAAGGGCGGCCACCTGGTGGGGGACTCCGCGCCCGACGCGATCGTGCGGGTACGCGAGGGGCGGACATCCGTCACCGAGCTCGACGGCACCCGAGTGCTCACGAGCAATACCCACGGCACCGGATGCTCGCTCTCGTCGGCCCTGGCCACGCTCGGCGCGCAGACGGGCGGCATCCGCGGGGCGGGTCGAGGCACGGGAGCCGGCGGCGGGGCCGGAGACGACGACGGGAACGGCGGGGTCGGCGAACCCTGGTCGTCGGCCCTCCGCGAGGCCAAGGACTGGCTGACGGGTGCTCTGCGGGCCGCCGACGCCCTCGACGTCGGGCACGGCAACGGCCCGATCGATCATGCTCACGCCACACGAGCGGCCCTCGCCGCCGCGCACGCACGGGCCGGCGCACCCGGTCCGGACGCCGACGGCGCCGATACCCACGCCGATGCCGAGTCGTTCACGGCCAGCCTCTGGTCGCAGACCCGCGCCCTCCGCGGGCGGATCGACGAGCTCGACTTCGTGCGCGCCCTGGGAGACGGTTCCCTCGAACCGGCAGCCTTCGACCACTATCTGACGCAAGACCTGCTCTACCTCTCGGAATACGCTCGCTGCCTGGCTCGCGCCAGTCAGCTGGCGCCGAGTGCCGACGAGCAGATCTTCTGGGCGCGATCGGCCGCCGACGCCCTGGCCGAAGAGGCGAGGCTGCACCGCGCCCGCGGCGCCGGGGCCGGCCGCCCGCTGCCGAGCACCACGACGCTGGGCTACGTGAACCACCTGCACGCACTCGCCGCCGTCGGCGACTACGGCGCACTGGTCGCCGGGCTGCTCCCCTGCTTCTGGATCTATGTCGACCTCGGCCGGCGACTCGCCGCCCGGCGCCACCCGGGACATCCTTTCGACGATTGGCTGCAGAGCTACGGCGACCCGGGGTTCGCCGAGGCCACCGAGACGGCCGTCCGCATCACCGATCTCGCGGCCCGCACAGCGTCCCCGGGGGCGCGCGAGAGCATGCGCACGGCGTTCATTCGGTCCTGCGAACACGAGCACGCCTTCTTCGCCCAGGCGACGGCGGAAGGGGGCGCCTCCGGCACGCGCTGAACGGAACCCCCGGCGGCCCCGGCCTGCGACGACGCGGCGGCGATTCATCCCGCGGTGTCGGCCCGGGAGGAGAGAATGGAGAGGTGACCGACACGATGCTCTTCTTCCCCTGGGAGGAGGACGAGGCATCCGCGGAGCCCGCCCCGCCGCCGCATCTCGCGCGGATCGTGGCCGAGTCGACCGATCGCGTGGCCTGGCTGCGCGCCCGCAGCCGCGGCGTGACCGCCACCGACGTCGCCCGCCTGTCGAGCTCGCGCGCCGTGGCCGCGGTGGCCTGGGACAAACTGCACGGCACCGGCTTCGGTGGCAACGCCTTCACCGATCACGGCCGGGCCCGCGAGCCCGAGATCGCGGCCTGGGTGCATCGTGAGTACGCCATCGAGCCGAGCGTCGCGCTGTTCCACGCCGCCCGCGAGGCGCGGCACCTCGCCACGCCCGACGGCATCCGGGTGGCCGACGACGGCTCGGTCGAGCTCGCCGAGATCAAGACGACCTCGAAGCCGTGGTCGCGCATCCCGCGCAGCTACCTGCGGCAGGTTTGGTGGCAGCAGTACGTGCTCGGCGCCGAGCGCACCCTCGTGGTCTGGGAGCAGCACCTCGACTTCGTGCCGGTGGCCGAGGAGCCCCGGTGCCAGTGGGTGGAGCGCGACGAGTCCGAGATCGAGCTGCTCGTGCGGCGGGCCGACGAGCTGCTGGCCTGGATGCGCGGAGAGCGCCGCTAACCGGCGGAGGGCACGACCGCCGGCAGCGCCGGCGCCTCGGGATGCGCCGACCGCTCGCGCTGCTCGGCCCACGCCGACACCGCCAAGAACACGGCGAGCCCCACGAGCCACACGAGCGCGATCGACGTGGCCACGAACTCGAGCACCCCACCCACCTGGGTGCCGAAGCGCAGCACCGAGAGCATCCCGCCGGTCGCCGAGATGAGCGCCACCGCGATCGCCGAGCCGAGCGAGAAACGTGCGAGCCGGCGGAAGCGCCTGTCTGCGGCCACCTGCAGCATGACGAAGGCCGCCCCGGCGAAGCCGAGAACCGCCGAGACGGTATGGATGAAGTCCTGCCAGGTGAACGACGCACCCACCGGCAGCGGGCAGTAGGCGGTGCAGGTGACCTGCGAAGCGATGCCGAAGGCGACCGCGGCACCCGCGAGCACGACCGCGGGCGGCACCACGGCGAGCCAGCGGATGCGCGGGGTCAGCGGCGGGGCGGCCAGCGCCACGAGGGCGGCGGCCACCGAGACCAGCACGAGCGCCCAGCGGAACGTCGCCGCGGTGGGCTCGCCGTCGGCGCCGAGCTCGCTGACGTAGAGGAAACGGCTGGCGGAGAGGCGCGCCGCCCAGATCAGCCCGAGACCGGCCGCGGCCGACAATGCCCCCAGCCACAGCATCCCGGAGCGAAGGCGGGGCCACGGCGACAGCATCTTTGAATGTTAACGTGCGGCCTTCGAGTTTGCACCACAGTGACCTCGCCGTAACACCGGTGAATTATTCACCGCATAGCGTGTGGAGCAGCCGAAGAGGCTACGCAGCGAGGCGGGATGCCCGAGCCCGTTCCTGCGTGTTCTGAAGATCGACGGAAGGCACACGATGATCGAGCAGTGGAGTGGATCGTCGGGCACATCGAGCCCCACTCTGACCCACCCGAAGACGATGCGCGCATCCGTCATCGCGGAGACCGGCTCGCCGGACGTCCTCACCGTCGCCGAAGTCGCCTCGCCTCTGCGCGTCAACGCCGAGGTGCTCGTGAAGGTCGCCGCCGCCGGGATCAACCCGATCGACGCGAAGACGCGGGCGGGCAAGGGCGTCTCGGCCGCCATCCCCGGCTTCCCCTACATCCTGGGCTACGACTTCGCGGGCGTGGTGGTGGAGACCCCGTTCGCCGGCCACCCGCTCAGCGTGGGCGACGAGGTCTACGGCATGATGTCGGTGCCGCGCGGCGACGGCTCCTATGCCGAGTACGTCTCGGCGCCGAGTCTGCAGGTGGCCCGCAAGCCCAAGACCCTGTCGCTCACCGAGGCGGCGGCCGTGCCGCTCGCGGCGCTCACGGCCTGGGGCATGGTCGTCGACCTCGCCAAAGCGCACGAGGGGCAGCGGATGCTCATCCATGCGGCCTCAGGCGGCGTCGGCCACTTCGCGGTGCAGTTCGCGGCGTACTTCGGGGCCCGGGTGACGGCCACGGGCTCGTCGCGCAATCAGAGCTGGCTGCGCGAGCTGGGAGCCACGAGCGTCATCGACTACTCCGCGGTGGCCTTCGACGAACAGCTCTCCGACCTGGACGTCGTGATCGACCTCGTCGGCAACGCGCACTCCTCGACGGGGTCGCGGTCGCTGAAGGTGTTGCGCCCGGGTGGGCTCATCATCAACGCGCCGACCGGCAGCTGGCCGGAGTTCGAGGAGGAGGCTGCGGCGGCCGGGATGCGCGCCACGACCTTCAAGGTGGCCCCGGATGCCTCGACACTGGCCGTCATCTCGCGACTGATCGACTCGGGAGACGTGCGTGTGCACGTCGACGAGGTGTTCCCACTGGCCGAGGCCGCCGCCGCGCATCGCGCGATCGAGGGCGGCCACACCCGGGGCAAGCTGGTGCTGCAGATCGGCGAGCTGCCCTTCTAGGCGGGCTGGGGCTGCGGCGCCTCCGGCGGCTCTGCGGTTCCGGCCGCGATCGTCACGCGCAGGGCGTCAGCGCGTCGACTCCGGGGCCGAGGGTCGCGGGGCCTCCGAGCACCACGATCGTCGACGGAGCCAGGCGCACGAGTTCGTCGAGCACGGGCTGCGGCACGCAGTTCTGCGGAACCACATACAGCGGCGCCTTCTCGTGCGCCGCCAAGGCCCCGCCGCTCAGCGCATCAGGGAACACGAGGCCGCTCGCGAGGTAGACGACCCGGGCGGAGCCGAACGCCTGCTGATTGACCAGCACCCCCACCTCGAATCGGTCGGCGCCCGCGAACCGCCGGCCACCGAGCCCGCCTGTCCGGAGCGAGCTCTCGAGGGCGGCGCCGATCGAGTGGAGGCCGCCGACGAGATGCGCCGAGCGCGCACCGAGCCCCGTGATCACCATGGTCTCCTCCGCAGAAGGAGCCGGCTCGGCACCGTCGACGAGGAGCACCGGATGCACGCGTGCGCCGGCCGCAGCTGCCGGCGAGGCGGTCAGCGCGTCGGCGAACCCGCCTCCGTTCGCGACGAAGATCTCGTCTGCCGTTCCGAAACCCACACTCGCATCGGCGATCAGGGCGCGCGACACCGCGAAGCGGTCGGCGCCCCCGATGCGCAGCACGATGGCCTGGCGCACCCGACGCGAGAGCTGTTCGAGCACCGCATCGGACACGGAGGCCGGCCCGCCCACCACCACGACGACGCTCGGGCGCAGGGCGGCGATCTCGTCGCCCACCGTCGGCAGCAGGGCAGCGGCCGGCGTGAGCAGCAGGGCCGCGTCGTTCTGCGCGGCGACGGAGACCGCGCTGAGCGCATCCGGGAACTTCTCGCCGCTCGCCACGAACACGGTGTCGGAGGTCGTGAAGGCCGCCTGCGCGGCGAGAACCGCCTGCTCGTAGCGGTCGGCCCCGGCCAGGCGTATCGGGACCGGCAGCGGTGCCGCGGGCACTGCGCCGACTGGCCCGGCCACCGCCGCGAGGGATGCCTGCGGTGCGGCCACGAAGGCCACGAAGAGAACCAGTCCGAGGGCGGCAGCGTTCAGCGAGGCGGCGGATCGGCTGAGGTGGAACATGGAACTCCCTGGCTGGGGATCCAGCGTCGCCGGGGACGCTCGTTCGAGGTTATGAGCAGTTGCTACTCAGTCGCCGAGAGCGGGCGCTCGAGCACGAAATCGTCGTGCAGCTCGTCGCCCACGAGGAAGTGCTTGGTGCCCACCCGGCGAAACCCGGACTTCTCGTAGAACCGGATGGCGCGGGAGTTGCGCTGGTTCACGCCCAGCCACACCGTGATCGCTCCGGCCTCGTCCGCGGCGGCGATCGATCGTTCCATGAGGGCCGTCGAGACGCCGAGGCCGTGGAAGTTGGCGCGCACGTAGCACTTGCTGATCTCGGCCGTGGGCCGGGCGGTGACGACCGCGGCGACCTCGGGGTCGGCCGGGTCGGCGGCCACGAGCATGGAATAGCCCGCGATCTCTCCGTCGACGTCGGCGAGCAGCACCGTGCGCTCGGGGCTCGCGAGGTAGCCGGCGAAGCGCTGCTCGGAGAGGTGCTCGGCGATGAAGGCGGCGATGGCCTCCGGCGCGGTTCCCGGAGGGCACGCGAGTTCGAACGTCTCCGCGGCGACCGCGGCGACGATGCCCGCATCCTCGATGCGTGCGCGGCGGACTCTCGTGACCATGTCTTCACGCTAGGCGTTTGAGACCCGCAATCCCGTTCGGACACGCGGCCCCCGAGAACCGCGGCACCCGTTCGGGGCCGCGGGCCCAAACCGAACGCCCCTCGATCTGGGCTTCGAGGGACGTGCGGGGTTCGGCTTGGAGCGGAATGCCGTCAGTCGAGCCCGCAGGGCGTCAGCGATTCGATGTCCCGGCTGAGCGTATTCGTGCCGCCGAGCACGTAGACGGTGTCGGGCGCCACGCGACCGATCTCGAAATACACCGCGGAGCTCAGGCAGTCGGGCTGGGTGACATAGAGCGGGCTCTTCTCCGCGCCAGCAGCCGCGCCCCCGCTCAGCGCGTCGGGGAAGACGGCTCCGCTGGCGAGATAGATGCTGCCGACGCCGTTCGGGAACGAGGCGCGGTTCACCGACGCTCCGGCCTCGTAGCGGTCGGTCCCGGCATACCGAGTGACGGCGAACGTGTTCTTCAGCGATGCCTCGAGGGGAGCGCTGACCGAGACGGGGCCACCGGCGATGAACACGTCGCGCACGCCGAGCGACATCAGGAGGTTCGATTCCGGAGCGGTCAGAGCCGGCTCGGCGCCGTTGACGAGCAGGACGGGCTGGCTGTGCTGCGCCGCAGCGGGCGAGGCCGTCAGAGCGTCCGGGAAGTTCGACCCCGTCGCGATGGAGAGGCCTGTCGCCGTTTGGATGCCGAAGTCCTCGTCGGCGATGAGGTTGCGGGAGACCTCATAGCGATCGGCGCCGCCGATGCGCTTGACTCGCGCTCCATTTCCCCCCGCGGCCAGGGCTTGAACGACGTCGGGCGAAACGGAGGCGGGCCCTCCGACCACCACGATGTCCTTGGCGCCCAGGCGCGTGATCTCTGCGAGAAGTCCGGCAGGCACGGATGCTTGCGTCGTGAGAAGTAGCGGCCCCTGGTATATCGCCGCGATGGCCGTGGCGCTCAACGCATCGGCGTACTTCTCACCGCTGGCGATGAACACCGTGTCCGTCTTGGCGAACTTCAGCTTCGAGACGGCAATGGCCTGAGCGTATCGATCCGACCCTCCGATGCGCGCCACCGCCGGCGCCTTCTTCACGGTCATGGTGCAATCGACGACCCCGGCCGCCGAGCTCCCGGGGCGGGTCGCCGACAGAGTGAAACGGGCGGTCTCCACGGTTCCCGGCTGTCCGATGAGCGCCGGCCCGCTGGGGTTGATGGTCAGACCCGAGGGCAGCGCTCCGGCCGTCACGGCGATCGTGGATCCCTCCGAGGCGAGTTGCGCGAACCCGACGGGGAATCCGACGACGGCCACGACCTGCGGGCAGCCGACGCCCGGCACGATGACCTCCTCTGCCTGCGCGGAGAGAGCCGGCGCGATCGGTGCCGCGAGCAGCAGGGCCGCGACACCCCCGAGAACAGTCGTGCGGAGAGCGGATAGCGACACGGGCATGGTGTTCCCTTTCGAAAACTGAGTTGGGTCTTCTCAGGTTCACCGGCATGCGACCGGCCACGTTATGAGCAGTTGGTACTCACGCGACGCGATCCGCGCATCCGCCATCCGTGCCCGGGAACGCAGAAAGGGCCCGCCGCGAGGCGAGCCCTTTCCGGGTGTTCAGGTGAAGACGATCAGATCGAGTTCACGTCGAGCGGGATGCCCGGGCCGAAGGTCGTCGAGACGGCGCCCTTCTGCACGTAGCGGCCCTTCGAGGAGGACGGCTTGAGGCGCATGACCTCGTCGAGCGCCGCCTTGATGTTCTCGCTGAGCTGCTCGGGCGTGAACGCCGCCTTGCCCACCGGGAAGTGCACGTTGGCGTGCTTGTCGACGCGGAACTCGATCTTTCCGCCCTTGATCTCCTCGACGGCCTTGGCCACGTTGGGGGTCACGGTGCCGGTCTTCGGGTTGGGCATGAGGCCACGGGGGCCGAGCACCTTTCCGAGACGGCCGACCTTACCCATGAGCTCCGGGGTCGAGACGGCGGAGTCGAACGAGGTGTAGCCGCCGGCCACCTTCTCGATCAGCTCGTCGCCACCGACCTCGTCGGCGCCTGCGGCGATCGCGGCCTCAGCGGCCGGACCCGTCGCGAACACGATGACGCGGGCGGTCTTGCCGGTGCCGTGGGGCAGGATGACGGTTCCGCGGACCATCTGGTCGGCCTTGCGCGGGTCGACCCCGAGCTTGAGCGCGACCTCGACGGTGCTGTCGAACTTGGCGGAGCCGGTCTCGCGAGCGAGCGACACGGCTTCGGACGGGGTGTAGTACTTGCCGGCTTCGATCTTCTCGGCCGCGGCCCGGTAGGCCTTTGACTTCTGTGCCATTTCCAGCCTCCTCCTTATGCCTCGACCGTGATGCCCATGGAACGGGCAGTACCGGCGATGATCTTCATTGCAGCGTCGACGTCGTTCGCGTTCAGGTCGGCCTGCTTCTGCTCGGCGATCTGACGCACCTGCTCCTTGGTGAGCTTGGCGACCTTGACGGTGTGGGGGGTGGAGGAGCCCTTGGCGACTCCGGCGGCCTTCTTGATGAGCTCCGCCGCGGGCGGGGTCTTCAGGATGAAGGTGAACGAGCGGTCTTCGTAGACCGTGATCTCGACCGGGATGACGTTGCCGCGCTGCGACTCGGTCGCGGCGTTGTAGGCCTTGCAGAACTCCATGATGTTCACGCCGTGCTGACCCAGCGCAGGCCCGATGGGCGGTGCGGGGTTGGCGGCGCCGGCGTTGATCTGAAGCTTGATCAGACCTGTGACCTTCTTTTTCGGTGCCATTTCTTCTCTTCTCTTTCGTGCCGCGCGAAGGCGGCTCTCCCACCACAGGGCTTCTCCCTGCAGTGGTGGTGATCGGATGCCCCGAAGGGCAACCGCACAATCTTAGCTGATGAAGGCGGAAAGCCCTACAGCTTCGTGACCTGATCGAACGAGAGCTCGACCGGGGTCTCGCGCTCGAAGAGCGAGACGAGCACGGTGAGCTTGCCGCTCTCGGGCTTGATCTCGCTGATCGAACCGGGGAGCCCGGCGAACGAGCCCTCCTTGATGGTGATGGTCTCGCCGATCTCGAAGTCGACCTCGGCCGGGATGGAGCGTGCGACGGCCTTGCCGCCCTTGCCGCCCGACGCCTTGGCGGTGGGGACCTCGGCGACCTCGACGAGGCTCTTCAGCATGTTGAACGCCTCTTCGAAGCGCAGCGGCGTGGGGTTGTGCGAGTTGCCCACGAAGCCGGTGACGCCCGGCGTGTGACGCACGACCGACCAGCTGTCCTCGTTGAGGAACATGCGCACGAGCACGTAGCCCGGGATGCGCACGCGGGTCACGAGCTTGCGCTGGCCGTTCTTGATCTCGACCACGTCTTCCATCGGAACCTCGACCTGGAAGACGAAGTCCTCCATGCCCATCGAGGTCTTGCGGCTCTCGATGTTCGACTTCACGCGCTTCTCGAAGCCGGCGTAGGAGTGGATGACGTACCACTTGCCGGGCAGCGAACGCAGCTCGGCGCGGAAGGCGTCGTACGGGTCGACCACGACCTCCTCGTCGGAGGCATCGGCGTCTGCGGCCAGCTCGGCCGCGACATCCTCGCCCTCGACAGGCTGATCGGCGACCGGCTGATCGGCGGCCTCGGCCTCGTCGTCTTCGAGCACCTCGAGAACAGCGGCGGCCTCGTCGAAGTCGTCGATGTTCAGTGCGTCGTCGACCACCGCGTCGGCTTCGGGGTCGGCTGCCTCGTCGATCGCCTCGAGGAGGGCGTCGAGGTCAGCCGGGACACCGGCTTCTTCGGGCTTTGCGTCAGACACTGAATTCGTTCCACTTCTTAGCTTGTTTGGGCCGCGGGATGCGGCGAACCGATCGGTCGCTCTCGTCAGGCCGGCGTGCCGAACACCACGAGGGCCAGCCAGCCGAACAGGGTGTCGAGCCCCACGACGATGGCCATCATGATGATGACGAACACCAGCACGACCAGCGTGTAGCTCACGAGCTCACGCCGGGTCGGGGTGACGACCTTCTTCAGTTCGGTGAAGACCTGCCGGATGAACAGGACGATACGGGCGAACGGGTTGCGCCTGGCCGCCCGATCTTTCTTGGCATTCTCGACGACGTCTTCAGAAGGCTCGTCGATCACTTTTCTTGCCACCGTGTCAGTACCTTTCACGAACAGGAGCAGGGCGGACAGGACTCGAACCTGCAACCTGCGGTTTTGGAGACCGCTGCTCTACCAATTGAGCCACCGCCCTAGAGAGAGAAATCGCGCGGCTTCGCTACACTCACTTCAAGGAATAAGCGCCAGAAAATAGGCATAGAAAAGCTTGGCAGATTTCAACTACCGACACCCAGTGTAAGTCACATCGGGCGGCACCGCAAAGCCAGTGAAACGGGGAACACCATGAGCACGAACGCATTCCGGATCGGCTTCGTGGCGACGCTCGGCGGTCTCGTCGCCATCGCACTGGGCTTCGCCTTCACCCAGCTGTCGACCGTGGTGATCTGCATCCTGGCCTCGCTCTTCCTGGCGCTCGGCCTGGATCCGCTGGTGCGCTGGCTGACCCGGCGGCACATCCCGCGGGGCTGGTCGATCGTGATCGTCTTCGTGATCGTGATCGCGTTCGCGGTTCTGGTGTTCTTCCTCGTGATCCCCGCGGTGATCGCGCAGACCACCGAATTGATCACGAACCTGCCGGGCGCGGTCAAGTCGGTGACGCACGAGCAGTGGTTCGTCCAGGTGTTCGGCGACTCGGTCGACACGCAGAAGCTCGTGCAGGACCTCGAGAACTACCTGGCCGACCCGAACAACCTGGCCACCCTGACCGGAGGCGTGCTGAAGATCGGGCTCGCCCTGGTGAACGGCATCTCGGCCGCCATCCTCGTGCTCGTGCTCACGCTGTTCTTCCTCGGTTCGCTCGAGGCCGTGAAGTCGAGCTTCTACGTGCTGGTGCCGATGTCGCGCCGGGTCGGGGTGATCTCGATCACCGACCAGATCGTGCGGTCGATCGGCAAGTACGTGAGCGGGCAGGTCATCCTCGCGGGCACCAACGGCGTGTTCGGCTTCATCGCGATGGTGCTGATCGGGGTGCCCTACGCGGGGGCGCTGGCCGTGGTGTGCTTCCTGCTCGCGCTCATCCCGCTGGTCGGCACCATCATCAGCGCCGTGATCGTCACCTTCATCGCGCTGACGGTGTCGCCGACCACGGCGATCTTCATCGGCATCTACTTCCTCGTCTACATGCAGGTGGAGGCATACGTCTTCAGCCCGCGCGTGATGAACAAGGCGGTGGACGTGCCCGGCATCCTGGTGGTGATCGGCGCCCTGGTGGGCGGCACGCTGCTCGGCGTGCTCGGAGCGCTCATCGCCGTTCCCGTGGTGGCGTCGATGCTGATCATCATCAAACAGGTGATCGTGCCGCGCCAGGCGGAGCTGTGAGAGGCATCCGTTGACCGACATCTCCACGCCCACCCTGGTGACGAGCGCCATCGGCCTGCTCACCATCACGAACCCGATCGGCAGCCTGCCGATCTTCCTGAACCTCACGAAGGGCTACGAGCCGGCGCGGCAGAGGCGGCTCGGGCTGCTGGTGGGGCTCGCGGTGTTCGCCGTGCTCACCGTGTCGCTGATCGCCGGGAGCTTCGTGCTCCAGGCCTTCGGCATCGACCTCACCTCGTTCCGCATCGCGGGCAACCTGCTCGTGGCCACGATCGGCTGGGCGATGCTCACCGCCAAGACGAACATCGTGACGGTGACGGATGCGGAGTCGCCGGTGGTCGTGCCCCTCGCCATCCCCGTGATCGCCGGCCCCGGCGCCATCAGCCTGATCATCACCTTCCAGGAGACGTACTCGAGCCTGTTCGACTACGGCATGGGAATCCTGATGATCCTCGTCATCTCGGCGATCATCGCGGTGGCGCTGTATTTCGCGCCGCAGGTGGCGCGCATCGTCAAGCCGACCGGCATGAGCATCGTCACGCGGATCTTCGGGCTGTTGCTGCTGGCGATCGCGGTGCAGTCGATCCTCAGCGCACTCTCCGACGCATTCCCGGTGCTCACGAAGTAGAGCCGGATAGGCTGTACTACCGTGACCGAGCACTCCCGCATCTCCCGCCGTATCGCCGCCATCGCCGAGTCCGCGACCCTCAAGGTCGACGCCAAGGCGAAGGCGCTGCAGGCCGCCGGCCGGCCCGTCGTCAGCTACGCCGCCGGCGAGCCCGACTTCCCGACGCCCGCGCACATCGTGGAGGCGGCGGCCGAGGCCGTGCGCGACCCCAGGAACCACCGCTACACGCCGGCCGCCGGGCTGCCCGAGCTGCGCGCGGCGATCGCCGAGAAGACGCTGCGCGACAGCGGTCTCGCCGTGGAGCCCTCGCAGGTCATCGTGACCAACGGCGGCAAGCAGGCGGTCTACGAGGCGTTCGCCACGCTGCTCGACCCGGGTGACGAAGTGCTCGTGCCCACCCCGTTCTGGACCACCTATCCCGAGGCCATCGCCCTCGCCGGCGGCGTTCCCGTGCAGGTGTTCGCGGGCAGCGACCAGGACTACCTGGTGACGGTGGAGCAGCTCGAGGCCGCCCGCACGCCACGCTCGAAGGTGCTGCTGTTCGTGTCGCCGTCGAACCCCACCGGTGCCGTGTACTCGCCCGAGCAGACGAAGGCGATCGGCGAGTGGGCGCTCGAGAACGGCCTCTGGGTGATCAGCGACGAGATCTACCAGAACCTGGTCTACGACGGGCTGCGCGCGCAGTCGATCGTGGAGGCCGTGCCGGCGCTGGCCGACCGCACGCTGCTCGTGAACGGCGTGGCCAAGACCTACGCGATGACCGGATGGCGCGTGGGCTGGATGGTCGGGCCGCTCGATGCCATCAAGGCCGCCTCGAACCTGCAGTCGCACCTCAGCTCGAACGTCGCGAACGTCTCGCAGCGCGCAGCCATCGCCGCGCTGACCGGCCCGCAGGACACGGTCGACGTGATGCGCGCCACCTACGACCGGCGGCGCCGTTTCATCGTCGCGGAGCTGAACAAGATCCCCGGCGTGCACACCCCGCTGCCCGAGGGCGCCTTCTACGTGTACCCGGATGTCACGGGGCTGCTCGGTCGCGAGTGGGGCGGCGTCACGCCCACGACGTCTCTGGAGCTCGCCGACCTCATCCTCGACCAGGTGGAGGTGGCGACCGTGCCGGGCGAGGCGTTCGGGCCCAGCGGGTTCCTGCGGCTCTCCTACGCGCTCGGCGACGACGCGCTGGCCGAGGGCGTGGCGCGGCTGCAGAAGCTGTTCTCGTAGCGTCACAGCTTCTCGAGAAATCATCACTCAGGGGCTGATCCGGCGTAGAGTTTTGCTCATGAACTCATGGGCGGGCTCCCGGAGACGGCCGCCACGTTGAGGCGCGGAACCTCGACCTCGTGCGCCGAGCGACTGAAGAGCTTCATGGCCACCCCCTCCTCCAAAACTGAGGACACATCAGCGCGGGCCGGCGATGTCAGAGGAATATCACCCCTTCCCGGCTGGCATGACCGCCCGATCACGGCCAGCATGGAGCCATGACAACTCCGCCTCCGGCCGTCAGCGTGATCGGGCTGCGCAAGAGCTACGGCGACTTCACCGCGGTCGACGGCATCAGCTTCGACATCGCGGCCGGCGAGACCTTCGCGCTGCTCGGCCCCAACGGGGCGGGCAAGAGCACCACGGTCGAGATCCTCGAGGGCTACCGCGAGCGCTCGGGTGGCGAGGTGCGCGTGCTCGGCACCGACCCACGGCACGCGAACCTCGCCTGGAAGGCCCGCATCGGCATCGTGCTGCAGCAGACCGGCGAGAGCGGCAACGTGACCGTGCGCGAGCAGCTCACGCACTTCGCGAGCCTGTACCCGAACCCGCGCGACATCGATGAGGTGATCGCGGCCGTGGGCCTCGAGCTCAAGGCGAAGACGCGCATCAAGGCGCTCTCCGGCGGGCAGCGCCGCCGGGTCGATGTGGCCCTGGGCGTCATCGGCCGCCCCGAACTCCTCTTTCTCGACGAGCCCACCACCGGCTTCGACCCCGAGGCGCGCCGGCAGTTCTGGGAGCTCATCCGCTCGCTCTCCCGCGAGGGGACCACGATCGTGCTCACGACGCACTACCTCGACGAGGCCGCCCAGCTGAGCGACCGCGCGGCCGTGATCGCGGGCGGGCGGCTCGTGGACATCGGGCCGGTCGATGAGCTCGGCTCGCCCGAGGCGCGCATCCCGATCGTACGGTGGACGGATGCGAACGGCCGGCACGAACAGCGCACCCCGGCACCCGCGCGGGCCGTGGCCGACCTCCTCGCGCGAGGTGGCGAGCCGCCCGAGCTCGAGGTGATCCGGCCCTCGCTCGAGGACATCTACCTCGAGCTCGTGGCCGCGGCCGAGGCGGAGGCCCCCGCCGCGCGCGGGGACGTCGAGGTGCGCGCATGACCGCGGCGACCGCATCCGGAACCGGTGCCGGCCGCGGCGGCGGGCCCCGAGCATCCGGGAGCCCCTCGTTCGGCGTGGGCCGCGCGCTCCGCCTGGGCTTCGGCCGGGTGGGCTATGAGGCGCGCGTGTACTTCCGCGCGGGCGACACCGTGTTCTTCACCTTCCTGTTCCCCGTGGTGCTGCTCGCCATCTTCTCCGTGGCCTTCGACGGGCTCGGCGATGTGGGCGCGAACCCGGATGGCACGGGCGGCATCTCGCAGGCGGCCTACTACCTGCCCGGGATGGTGGCCGCCGGCATCCTGCTGAGCGGCGTGCAGAACCTCGGGGTCGACATCGCCGTCGAGCGCGGCGACGGCACGCTCAAACGGCTGGCCGGAACGCCGCTGCCGGTGCTGTCGTACTTCATCGGCAAGATGGGGCAGGTTCTCGTGACCTCGGCCGCGCAGGTGGTGCTGTTGCTGCTGCTCGCCCGCGTGGTGTTCGGCGTGGCGCTGCCGAGCGATGTCGAGCACTGGCTGACCTTCGTCTGGGTGTATCTGCTGGGCATCTTCACCGCGGCGGTGCTCGGCATCGCGATCTCGCGACTGCCCCGCAGCGGCAAGAGCGCGTCGGCCGTGATCATCCCACCCCTGCTGATTCTGCAGTTCATCTCGGGCGTGTACCTCAACTTCGCGCTGCTGCCGGACTGGCTGCAGAACGTCGCGAGCGTGTTCCCGCTGAAGTGGATCGCCCAGGGGATGCGCGCCGCCTTGTTGCCCGAGTCGTTCGCGGCCGCCGAGCAGGGCGGCTCGTGGAACCTGGCGGGCGTGGCGATCGTGCTCGGCGTCTGGCTCGTGGTCGGGCTCGTGGTGTGCCGGGTCACCTTCCGGTGGATCCGGAAGGACAGCTGAGGCTGCTACGCGTTCTCTTTGCGGAAGGTGCGGGTGCCGACGTAGAGACCGGCGGCGAAGAGCACCAGGGTCCAGATGACGCCCCACATCGTGGTGATGGTGAAGAAGTCACCGGTGAACAGCTCGCGGATGGCGTTCACGATGTACTTCGTGGGCATGAAGTCGGAGACCACCTGGAGCCACTGCGGGCCGATGGTCATCGGCAGCAGGATGCCCGAGAGAAGCAGCACGGGCAGCGCGATGCTGTTGATGACGGGCGCCATGACGTCTTCGCTCTTGGTGGTGAGGGCGAGGGCGTTGGAGGCGGCTGCGCAGGCCGCACCGAGCAGCACCGTGAGGATGAGGCCGAAGACCATGCCGATGATCGACCCGGTGAGCCCGAACAGGAACGCGAGGCCGATCAGCACGATGCCCTGCACGAACAACTGCAGCACGTCGCGCAGGATGCGCCCCAGCAGCAGCGCCGTGCGGCTCGCCGGGGTGACGCGCTCGGCCTCGATCACGCCGGCCCGCCACTCCGCGATCAGGCCGAAGCCCGCGAAGAGAGCACCGAAGAGGCCGAGTTGCACCAGGAGTCCGGGCACGAACAGCGTGTAGGCGTTCTCGGCGCCGAGCGTGCCGGCGAGCGGCTCGAGCAGCGGGCCGAACAGGCAGAGGTAGAGGATGGGCTGCACCAGCCCGATGATGACCCAGGCCGGGTTGCGCAGCGCCATGCGCAGCTGCCGGCGGAACACGATGAAGGTCTCGCGCCAGAACATCAGGTCGTGGCTCCTAACTCAGCGCCGTAGCGAGCGGCGCAGATCGTAGTGGGATGCAAGGCGGAAGAGGAGGTCGCACCGGCGGTGCGGCCGACGATGACAACGCGGCAGCCCGCTGCGAGCTGGGCCGCGCAGTAGGCGCTGAGTTAGGAGCCACGACCTAGGCATCCTCTCGAAGGGAGCGGCCGGTCAGGGTGAGGAAGACGTCGTCGAGGGTGGGCCGCCGCACCTCGATCGACTCCAGGGCGATGCCGGCCGCGTCGAGCGAGCGGATGAGCCCGGCCACTTCGTGGCCGGCGCCGCGCACCCGTGCGCTCACGGTGGCGCCGTCGATACCCAGGTCGGAGTCGGCCACGCGCTCCAGCAGCGCGGCGGTCTCGGCCGAGCGGGAGGCATCCGCCAGGACGAGTTCGACCAGGTCGCCCGAGACCTGCCGCTTCAGCGCATCCGGGGTGTCGCTGGCCACGATGACGCCGTGGTCGATGACGAGCACGCGGTCGCACAGGGCATCGGCCTCGTCGAGGTAGTGGGTGGTGAGGAAGACCGTGGTCTCGCGCTTGGTGCGGAGCTCGGAGATATGCGTCCAGAGGTTCGCCCGCGCCTGCGGGTCGAGGCCCGTCGTGGGCTCGTCGAGGAACACGAGGGTGGGGTCGTGCACGAGGCCCATCGCGATGTCGAGCCGGCGACGTTGACCGCCGGACATGGCGCGGGGCTCCCGCGTCCACAACCCCTCGAGGTCGAGCTGCTCGAAGAGCTCGCGACCGCGGGCCTCGGCCTGCTGCTTGCTGATGCCGTAGAGCATCCCGTGGTCCATGATCTCCTCGCCGGCGCGCGCCTCGGGCGAGGTGGAGCCGCTCTGCGAGACGTAGCCGATGCTCCGGCGCACCTGCTGCGACTGCGTGGCGACGTCGAAGCCGGCCACGGTCGCCGAGCCGGCGGTGGGCTTGAGGAGGGTGGTGAGCATCCGGAGCGTCGTGGTCTTGCCGGCGCCGTTGGGGCCGAGGAAGCCGACGATCTCGCCCGCCTCGACGTCGATGTCGACGCCGGCGACGGCCTTCACCTCGACCTTGTCGGCGCCTTTGCCGCGCCCCGCGAAGGTGCGCGCCAGGCCTCGTGCATGAATCACGCGGGTCTCCTCGGTCGGTTGCGGAGCCTCCATTATTCAAACTTGAACACCGCCCTGTCAACCCCCCGGCGCATCCGGTCTCGGCGCTCCTATACTCGGCTCATGGCGACCCTGACGACTCGCGCGCTCCTGCTCGGAGTGGTGAGCCTCTTCGAGCCCGCCAACGGCTACCAGCTGCGCCGCGAACTGCTCTCCTGGGGCGTGGAGGAGTGGGCCAACATCAAGCCCGGCTCGGTGTACTCGATGCTGAGCACCTTCGTGAAGCAGGGCTTCATCCAGCGCCACGACCTGCCCGAGGGCGACGGCGATCGCACGGTGGCCGTGTACACGATGGCCGAGGCGGGCAGCGCCGAACTGCACCGGCTGCTGCGGGAAGCGGTGGTGACGGTGGCTCCGATGCAGCCCTCGAGCTTTCGGGTGGCGCTCAGCCTCTCACCGCTCCTCGCCCGCTCCGAGATGCTGGAGGCGCTCCACGAGCGTGAGGGCAACGCCCGCCGGGCGAGTGCCGCCCTGCTGGAGCGCATCGCCTTCGTGGCCCGGGGCTTCGCTCCCCCGCACGTGGCGCACAGCCTCGAGCTCGAGCTGCGCCTCGTCGAGACCGAGCGCAGCTGGGCCGCCGAGTACCTCGCCACGATCGAGGCGGGAGGGCTCGTGTTCGCCGGCGAGGCCGACCCGGCCTGGACACCGCCCGACGACGACGCCGGCTGGCAGATGGTGCGGGAGTCGCAGCGCTACCGGGCGCAGATCGACGCGGCGCGCTGAGCCGTTCGGACAGCCGGCACGGCGCCGGCCCGACACGGCCTCAGAGCTGGTGGCCGAGGAACACCGGCTCCGGCTGGAGCACCACTCCGAACTCCGCCGCCACCCGGTTCTGCACGTAGCGGGCGAGTTCGGCGACGTCGGAGGCGAGGCCGCCCGTGGCCGGCGCCGTGTTCACGAGCGCCAGGGTGTGCTTCGACGACACCGCGGCCGTCGAACCCGGCAGCGAGAAACCGCGACGGATGCCGGCGTGCTCGATGAGCCAGGCGGCGCTGAGCTTCACGTGGTACTCGACGGGCCGGGCCTCGGGGCTGCGGTCGCCGTCGAGCGCGATCTCCATGCCGTCCTCGAGCGCCACCACGGTGTCGGGCTCCTCGGGCTCGATCTGCCAGCGTGGTGCCGACGCGGGCAGCGTGCGGGCGAAGTGCTCGGTGACGATGGGGTTGGTGAAGAACGAGCCCGCGCTCACGGAGTCGGGGTCGTCGTCAGCCAGCAGCATGCCCTTCGACGAGCGCAGCCAGAGCACGGCCCGCCGCACCTCGGCGAGGGGCAGCCGCTCGCCCACCTCGATGCCGAGCGCCGACGCCAGCTGGGCGTATTCGACCGGGCGGCTGAGGGCCACGGCACCCTCGCCCTCGCGCCGGGTGTCGTCGAGCTCGAAGGTCACCGAGAGCACCACGCCGCGCAGGCCCCGCTTGAAGACGCTCGAGCGGTAGGAGAGCTCGAGCTCCTCCACGGGCATGCGGCGCACCCGCCCGGTGGCGGCGTCGAGGAAGTCGAGCGAGACGATGGCCGAGGCCACCTCTTGCCCGTACGCGCCGATGTTCTGGATGGGCGCAGCGCCGACCGAGCCCGGAATGCCCGAGAGCGCCTCGATGCCGCTCCACCCGTGCTCCACCGTGTGGCGCACGAGCTCATCCCACGGCTCGCCGGCCTGCACGCGCAGGCGCACGTGCCCGAGCTTCGCCATCACCGGCGCGATGCCGCGGGTGGCGGCGCGGATGACGGTGCCCTCCACACCCTCGTCGGCCACGACAACGTTCGAGCCGCCGCCGAGCACGGCCCACTCGCCGCCCTCGGCCCAGGTCTCGCGCGCGGCGTCGAGCAGCTCCTGCTCGGTGGTGGCCGTCAGCAGGCGCTCCGCCGGGCCACCCACCCGCAAGGTGGTGAACGGCGCGAGGGCCACGTCGAAGGCGGGCTCCGGCGCGGCCTCGGCGTGCCGTGGGCCGGATTCCGGATGCGCCGCACCGAGGGCCGGCACGGGCTCCCCGCCTGCTCCGGTGAGGTCGGTCATGGCAGCAGGACGCGCACCTGGGCTTTGCCGAGCACCGTCTCGCCGTTCACCGTCGCGGTGAGGTCGACGCGCGCCGTGCCGGCCTCCTCGTCGAGCTGGCCGATCTTCGCGAGCACCGAGATGACGGCACCGTCGGCGGGGTCGACCACCACCGGGCGGGTGAACCGCACCTGGTAGTCGGTGATGCGGGCCGGGTCGCCGACCCAGTCGACGACCGGCTGCACCGCGAGGCCCATGGTGAGCATCCCGTGGGCGAGAACGCCCGGCAGGCCGACCGAGGCGGCCACGTCGTCACGGTAGTGGATGGCGTTGAAGTCGCCGGAGGCGCCCGCGTAGCGCACGAGCGAGTCGCGCGTGATCGGGTAGGCCGCCTCGGCCACGACATCGCCGACGGCGTACTCGTGCACGATGATCTCGTCGCTCATGCGTCTCCCCTCACGACCAGCACCGACACCGCGGTCACCACGTGCTCGCCTGCGGCATCCGTGACCACGGACTCGGCCGTGACCATCGCGTTGCCGCCGAGCGTCTTCACGCTCGTGACGTTCAGCTGCGCGGTGAGCTCGTCGCCCGCCACGATGGGCCGGCTGTAGTCGAAGCGCTGCTCGCCGTGCACCACGTGGGTGAGCTCGATGCCCGCGTCGTCCTGCGCGAGGAGCTGGGCGAGAGTGAGCTCCTGCACCACGATCGCGAAGGTCGGCGGCGCCACCACGTCGGGGTAGCCGGCCGCGGCGGCCGCTTCGACGTCGACGTTCTTGGGGTCGGAGGCGAACACGGCACGCGCGAACTCGCGCACCTTCTCGCGGCCGACCAGGTAGGGCTTCGTGGGCGCGAAGACGCGGCCGACGAGGTCTGGATTCACTGGCACGGCTCCAGTCTACGGAGGAGGGCCGCCGGGTGGGTCCGATGGCCGGACACCGGCGGCCGGGCGCCCTCCGCGGAGGCGATAGTGTCGGACGATGCGACTCGGAGTGCTCGATGTGGGTTCAAACACGGTTCATCTGATCGTCGTCGACGCGCATCCGGGGGCCCGGCCGGTGCCGCAGGCCTCGCACAAGTCGGTGCTGCGGCTGATGCGCTACCTCGAGCCCGACGGCAGCATCAGCGAGGAGGGCGTGACCGCGATCGTCGGGGCCATCGCGGCGGCCATGGAGGTGGCGCGCCGGGAGGGCATCGACGAGCTGCTGCCCATGGCCACCTCCGCGCTCCGCGAAGCGGCGAACGGCGAGGCCGTGCTCGCGCGCGTCGAGGAGCAGACCGGCGTGGCACTGCGGGTGCTCACGGGCGAGGACGAGGGGCGGCTGACCTTTCTCGCCATCCGCCGCTGGTACGGCTGGTCGTCGGGCAACATCCTTCTCTTCGACATCGGCGGCGGCTCGCTCGAGATCGCGGCGGGCTCCGACGAATACCCCGAGGTGGCGGTGTCGCTGCCCCTCGGCGCGGGGCGCACCACGGTGCAGTTCTTTCCCGAGGACCCGCCCACTCCCGAGCAGATGCTCGAGCTGCGGGCGCACTCGCGGGCGGTGATGCGAGCGGATGCGCTGCCGCAGTTCGAGCACCTTCCGCCGTTCCAGCACGTGGTCGGCTCCTCGAAGACCATCCGCTCGCTCGCGCGACTGGCGGGGTCGAGCCGGCCCCACGCATCCGGCGCCGGCGAGCCGACCGTGACGCTGCGGCGGGCCGACCTCAAGGACTGGATCCCGCGGCTCGGGCAGCTGCCCGCCGAGGCACGCCAGGCGCTGCCCGGCATCACGCCCGACCGCACCTTCCAGATCGTGGCCGGCGCGGTGGTGCTGCACTCGGTGATGAAGCTCTACGACGTGGAGGAGCTCGAGGTGTCGCCGTGGGCGCTGCGCGAGGGCATCCTGCTGCGCTACCTCGACGGGCTCGAGTAGCCGGCGGTCAGCGGGAGACCGCCCACATCGCGACCGCGCTCGCGGCGGCGACGTTGAGCGAGTCGATGCCGTGCAGCATCGGGATCTCCACCACGGTGTCGGCGGCGGCGATCGCCTCGGCGGTGAGGCCGTCGCCCTCGGCGCCGAGCACGAGGGCGAGCCGCTCGGGAACGCGCGTCTCGAAGTCGCGCAGGCTGACCGCATCCGGAGTCAGGGCCAGCGCTGCGGTGTGAAAGCCGTGCTCGCGCAGCAGCGGCGACAGCTCGGCCCACTCGCCGGTACGCGTCCACGGCACCTGCAGCACCGTGCCCATGCTCACCCGGATGGCCCGGCGGTAGAAGGGGTCGGAGCAGCGCGGGGTGACGAGCACTGCATCCGCCCCGATGGCCCCGGCGGAGCGGAAGATGGCGCCCACGTTGGTGGGGTCGACGACGTTCTCGATCACGACGACGCGGTGGGCGCGCTCGAGCAGCGCGGCCGGGTCGGGAAGTGGTGGGCGGTTCATCGCGGCGATCAGGCCACGATGCAGGAGGTAGCCGGTGAGTTCGGCGAGCAGCTCGCCCGGCCCCACGAACACCGGCACCTCGGGGTGGCCGGCTGCGACGAGCGCCTCGACGGCCTCGCGCTCGCTCGTGCCGAGCGCGAGCACGGAGCGCGGGACGTGGCCGGCTCGGAGCGCCCGTTCGAGCACGAGCAGGGACTCGGCGAGGTAGAGGCCGTTCTCGCGCCCGGGCTCGCTGCGGCGCGCGTTCTTGAGGGCCACGTCGGTGGCGTGGGCGTAGTCGGCCAGGCGGGGGTCGGCGAGGGTGTCGATGCGGACGACGGGGCTCCTCCCGGGGCCCGGGGCTTGTGGGGGCATAGACCTCCACTGTAGGCGCCGGCGAGCGCATCCACCCGTGTGCTCGGTCTAGGTCTTCAGCCGCACGGAGAGCGCGCGGATGCGCTGTGTGATCAGGGCGATGGCCCGGTCGAACGCCTCCGGGGTGCCGATCGGCGCCGGGTCGGGAATCGACCAGTGCAGGTCGTCTCTGCCGGTCATCTGCTCGTGGGCGCTGTCGCAGACGGTGATGACCAGATCGTGCTCGGCCAGGACCTCGCTCACGTGCTGAGGACTCCGGCCCTCGTCGATGCGGAGGCCGTGCCGGGTTGCGGCCGCGACCGCGCCGGGATTGATCACCGCCCCCGGCCGCACTCCGGCCGACGCCGCCGGGATCGGGTTCGAGTCGCGCCAGATCGCCTCGGCCAGCTGCGAGCGGGCGGAGTTCGCGGTGCAGACGAAGACCACGCGTTCGGGGACATCCACGCTGCCCGGTGTCAGGGTGTCGAAGATCTCGGGCCGGAGCCCGATGTAGCTGCGCCGCTTGTCGAACTCCGAGCGGGTGCGGGTGACGATCTCCGCCTTCTCCAGAACGCGGAGATGGTGGGCGACGAGGTTCGAGCGGAGCTTCAACAGCAGCTCGATCTCCGAGGACGACAGGTCGCCGAGCGTGAGCAGATCCACGATACGGAGCCGGGTCGGATCGGCGAGGGCGGCGAAGACGCCCACTCGGCGCTTCAGATCGGTCATGACGTCGCACCCATCGAATTTGACTCAATCGCTATTGACTCAATCATGGTAGGCATGTCCCCAGACGGCGACCGGAGCCCCCTGATCATCGGGTGACTATCAGGCTCGGCCGTCGTGACGCGGCGAAGATCTCGCCGCGGGAATCGGAGGACATCATGGGTATCGGCACAGGCATCGCGCTGTTCGTGATCGGAGCCATCCTGGCGTTCGCGGTCAACGTCGACCTCGGCGGGGTCGTGAACCTCTCGCTCATCGGCTACATCCTGATGGGCGCCGGCGTGGTGGTCTTCCTGATCAGCCTCGTCTTCTCGCTGCGCCGCCGCCAGACGGTGGCCACCACCCGCACCGCGGTCGACCCGGCCAGCGGCGAGCAGGTCACCCGGAGCACGCGCGACAGCAACGACCCTCTGGTCTGAGCGCGGTGACGATGTCCGACCTCGAGCCCGGGGGCTCGCCGAACACCGGCGAGCTCCTCGACGGGCGCTACCTCCTCGAGGAGAAGGTCGGGTCGGGCGGCATGGGCGTGGTCTACCGTGCACGGGACGAGACGCTCGGCCGGATCGTGGCGGTGAAGGTCTTCCGCGAGTCCGCCGCCGACGCGGCGCGGAGCAGCTCGGAGACCCGGCTGCTGGCCTCGCTCAACCACTCGTCGCTCGTCACCCTGTTCGACGCGCAGACCGCCTCCGGCCACCCGAACTACCTGGTGATGGAGTACGTCGAGGGCCCCACGTTGCGGGAGCGCCTGGCCGAAGGATCGATCGAGCCGGGCGACACGGCCACCATGGCCCGTGATCTGGCCGAAGCCCTGCACGTGGTGCACCACGCCGGCATCGTGCACCGCGACATCAAGCCCTCGAACGTGCTGCTGCGCACCTCGCACGTGCCGGGAGAGGAGTTCCGGGCCAAGCTCGCCGACTTCGGCATCGCCTACCTCGTCGACTCGACCCGGCTCACGGCCCCCGGAACGCTCGTCGGCACCGCCGCTTACCTCAGCCCGGAGCAGGTCAGAGGCACCGCCCCGGCCCCGGCATCCGACATCTATGCGCTCGGCCTGGTGCTGCTGGAGGCGCTCACCGGGGAGCGGGCCTTTCCGCAGACGTCCACGCACGAAGCAGCGCTGGCCCGGCTGACCCGCGATCCCCTCATCCCCGGCGAGCTGGGCTACCCGTGGAAGTCGCTGCTGACGGCGATGACCGCGCGCGACCCGCATCAGCGCCCGAGCGCGCTCGACGTCGTCGTGGCGGCGGGGAGTCTGACCGTGGGCGACTCGCTCGACGCCACGGGAGCCGTGACTGCCGGGCCGACGACCGGGGCTGCCGTGGCTGCGACCGAGATCCTCGAGGCGGCAGACGCGTCTTCCGCGCCGACCGCCGTTCTCGTTCAGGCTGTCGCGACCGCTGCGCTCGGCGACGGGACGGTGGCAGGGGCGGCGACCGGGGCGGCACCCTTGCGTGGGCGTGGGCGCCGGCGGCGGCACCTGATCGTCGCCGTCGTCGCGCTGGTCGTCGTGGTGCTGATCGTGGGCATCCTGGTCTGGGCGCTCGGAGCCTCGAGCCCGGCTTCTGCTCCGACCCTCCCGCAGCTGAGCGGTCCGCTGGGCGCCCACATGCAGCAGCTCCTGGATTCGGTGACCCGATGAGCCGGACCGCACCCGTGATCGCCCTCACGATCGTTCTCGCCGCGGCCCTCGGACTGAGCGGATGCGCTCCGACCTCGCCCGGCATCACGGCGAGCACGAGCGAGCTCATGCAGTCGACGATCGGCGTCGCTGCAGAGCAGGCCGCAGCGGGCGATGCCGCGGGTTCGCTCGCGACCCTGAACTCGCTCGAGGCGCAGCTGAACGCCGCCATCGGTTCCGGCGACGTGTCCGCCGCTCGGGCCGCCGGCATCCAGGACGCCATCGACCTCGTGCGCGCCGATCTGCAGCCGGCCCCGGTCACCACTCCTGCGCCGTCGGACACGGTCCTCCCGGCGACGACCGCTGCGCCGACCGGGGCCACGTCGACCGACCCGCCCGCCGGGTCCGGGAACGGGAACGGGAACAACGGCAATGGGAACGGAAACGGCAAGGGAAAAGGCAAGGACAAGTAGCGTCCGACCCGCACGACCGAGAGGGCTCCACCGATGACCGAAGCGCGGCACACCGAGACGATCGACGCGCCGATCGCCGCCGTCTACCAGCATTGGCTCGACGTCGGGTCGTTCGCGAGCTTCATGCCCGCGGTGCGCAGCGTCACGACGTCCTCCGACTTCTACAGTCGGTGGACCCTCGCGATCGGGGGGCTGACGCGCTCCTTCGACGCCGAGATCGTCGAGCAGCTGCCCGAGCAGCGCGTCAGCTGGCGATCCATCACCGGCGACCTCGCCCTCGAGGGGCGCGCCGAGTTCCAGGCCGCGTCGGACCTGCGCACCACCGTGACCCTGAGCGTCACCGGGACCCCGACGACGGCAGCCGAGCGCGCGGCGGCGGCTCTCGGCGCCGATGACCGCGCACTCCGGGTCGCTCTGAGCGGCTTCAAGCGCCATGTCGAGAGCAGCGATCACCCGACCGGCCGTTCCTACGTGACCCTCCGCTCCGTGGATGCCCGGACGGACTCCGCCGTCGACCCCGACGACGTGGAGACGGCGGCGAGACCTTCGCGGCCCCCTCGTCACCTCAAGGAGCCCGACGACACCCAGGGTGCGCCCGACAGCTCCGGCCCGGCCTAGAGGCTGAACGCCTTGGACACCTCGTGCGCCTGCTCGAGCAGGAGACGCCCGAGCTCAGGACGGCGCTCGGGGCGGAAGCGGGACTCGATGCCGGTCAGCGAGAGCGCCCACGCGGGCCGCCCGGCGGCGTCGAAGACCGCCGCTCCCATGCCCCAGCTGCCCTCGAGGATGAGAGCCGGGTTCACGGCGTAGCCCGTCTCCCGCGTGGCCGCGATCCGTTCGCGCAGCGGCCCCTCGCCGTGCTGGGGACCCCACTTCCGTTCGAGGTCGACCTCTTCGAGGTAGGCGTCCACCTCCTCCTCGGGCAGGAAGGAGAGGATGGCGAGCCCCGCCGACGCCACGCCGAGCGGAAAGCGCACCCCCTCGTACAGCACGAACGACCGCACCGGGAAGCTGCCCTCCTCTCGAAGCAGACAGACCGTCTCGCCGCCGCGGCGGGCGGAGAAGAAGGCGCTCTCGCCGGTCTCGCGCGCGAGCAGGCGCACGCTCTCGCGGGCCGCATCCCGGATGTCGTAGCGGTCGGCCGCGAGCGATCCGAGCAGGTACAGCTCGGGGCCGAGGAACCAGCGACCGCGGGCCACGTCGTGGTCGACGAAGCCCTCGGCGGCGAGCGAGGCCAGCAGGCGGTGGGTGGTGGGCCGGGTGAGCCCGGTGGCGTGCGCGGCGGCGGCAGCGGTGAGGCCGTCCGGATGCTCGGAGACGGCCTTCAGGATGCGGCTGACCCGCGACACCAGCTGGGCCCCGCGCACCGGATCAGCCACGAGAGGGTACCGACTTGTCCATATCGTGAGCATAACCGCCGGCCGCGACCAGCTGGCGATAATCCTCATCGAATCGGTCATTGCGGCCTTTGACTCGCCATCGTCCACGGCCTAGCGTCGGGCAGGACACCGCACCGAGCCCACGAAGTGGACGAGGTGACATACGAAGGAGTAGTCATGTCGAAACTGTGGCCGGGCGCCGCCGAGGCACTGCGCGAGATCGTGACCGACGGGGCGACCATCGCCGTCGGGGGCTTCGGTCTGAGCGGCAACCCGAGCGATCTGATCGAGGCGCTGCGCGACAGCGGCGCCACGGGACTCACGATCGTGTCGAACAACATGGGCGTCGACGGCAAGGGTCTCGGCCTGCTGCTCGAGAACCGGCAGGTCGCGAAGGTGATCGCCTCCTACGTGGGCGAGAACAAGCTGTTCGCGGAGCAGTACCTGAACGGCGAGCTCGAGGTGGAGTTCGCCCCTCAGGGCACACTGGCCGAGCGGCTGCGGGCCGGCGGGGCGGGCATCGCCGGCTTCTACACGAAGACCGGGGTCGGGACCCAGGTGGCCGAGGGCAAGCCCACGGCGGAGTTCGACGGCGAGACCTACCTGCTGGAGCGCGGCATCGTCGCCGACGTGGCGCTCGTGCACGCCTGGCGCGCGGACTGCGAGGGCAACCTGATCTACCGGCACACGGCCCGCAACTTCAACCCGCTCGTCGCCGCGGCGGGCCGCATCACCGTCGCCGAGGCCGAGGAGGTGGTCGACGACTACCTGGACCCGAACACCATCGTCACCCCCGGCATCTTCGTGGAGCGGCTCGTGACGGCTCTCCCGCGGGTGAAGGACATCGAGCAGCGCACAGTGAGGATCGCATCATGAGCTGGACCCGCGACGAGATGGCGGCCATCGCCGCCTCCGAACTCCGCGACGGCGAGTACGTCAACCTGGGGATCGGCATCCCCACGCTGGTGGCCAACCATCTGCCCGCCGGCGTGCGCGTCACGCTGCTGAGCGAGAACGGCCTGCTGGGCATGGGGCCGTTCCCCTTCGAGGGCGAGGAGGACGCCGACCTCATCAATGCGGGCAAGCAGACGGTCACCCTGCTGCCCGGCGGCAGCTACTTCGACTCCGCGACGAGCTTCGGCATGATCCGCGGCGGCCATGTGGCCAAGGCCATCCTCGGCGCGCTGCAGGTGGCGGCCAACGGCGACCTCGCGAACTGGACCATCCCGGGCAAGCTCGTCAAGGGCATGGGCGGCGCGATGGATCTGGTGGCCGGCACCCCGCGCGTGATCGTGATCACCGACCACGTCTCCAAGGACGGCACCCCCAAGATCGTCGCCGAGTGCGAACTGCCGCTCACCGGAGCCGGTGTGGTCGACCGGATCATCAGCGATCTCGCGGTGTTCGACGTGCAGGACGGCGGGCTGGTGCTGCGCGCGGTCGCCCCCGGCGTGACGGTCGAGGAGGTGCAGGCCACGACGGGAGCCCCCTTCGCCGTGGAGCTGGACCCGGCCGTGACGAGTGCGGTGGCGGAGCATCCCGCAGCCTCGGCACCCTCGGCACCCTCGGCCGCCGCCGCAGGAGCGCCGGCGTGAGCGCCGTCATCGTGGGCTACGCCCGAACCCCGTTCGTGAAGTTCACCGGCCAGTTCGCCACCGTTCCCGCCAGCGAACTCGGCGCCGCGGCCATCCGCTCGGCGTTGCAGCGGTGCGGGCTCGAGGGCGGCGACGTCGATTTCGTCTATGCCGGACAGGTGCTGCAGGGCGGCAGCGGTCAGAACCCCGGACGGCAGTCCGCGGTGGCCGCCGGCATCCCGTTGACGGCGCCGGCCGTCACGGTGAACGCCGTGTGCCTGTCGGGCATGGAGGCCGTGATCTCGGCGGCGCGCCTCATCGACGCGGGCGAGGCATCCGTCGTCGTGGCCGTGGGCCAGGAGTCGATGACGCTCGCTCCCCACGTCTGGCCGGGTTCGCGGGCCGGACAGCGCTATGGCGCGATCGAACTGATCGACACCCTCGACCACGACGGCCTGACCGACGCCTTCGAGCACCGGTCGATGGGCTCCTCGACCGAGGAGCGCAACGCCGGACTCGCGATCGACCGCGCGTCGCAGGACCTCTGGGCCGCCGGATCGCACCAGCGCCTGGCCGCCTCGACCGCGTTCCAGGCCGGGGAGATCGAACCGTTCGAGGTGCCCGGACGACGCGGGCCGACCGTGGTCTCCGCGGATGACGGGCTGCGGGCCGACACCACCGTCGAGTCTCTCGGGGGCCTGCGACCGGCCTTCGGCTCCTCCGGGACCATCACGGCCGGCAACTCGTCCCAGATCACGGACGGCGCCGCAGCCCTCGTGCTGATGAGCGAGGAGGAGGCCGCCGCCCGCGGCATCCCGGCGCTCGCCCGGGTGCTGGCCCATGCCTTCGTGAGCGGGCCCGACGTCTCGCTGCACGCCCAGCCGTCGAACGCCATCGCGGCGGCGCTCGCGAAGACCGCGCACGAGGCCCCGGAGCTCGCGGCGGTCGAGATCAACGAGGCTTTCGCCGCCGTCGCGGTGCACTCCACCCGCGCGCTCGGCGTCGATCCCGCCATCGTCAACACCCACGGCGGCGCGATCGCCCTGGGGCACCCGATCGGCGCCTCCGGCACCCGCATCGTCGGCACCCTCGCCCGCCGCCTCGGGATCGAGGGCTCGGGCGCGCTCGGCGCGGCCGGCATCTGCGGAGGCGGCGGCCAGGGCGCGGCCGTCATCCTCGAGGCGGTCTAGCCGGCTGCGGATGCGGGAGACGTGCGCCTCCCCGTCAAGGCGTGGCGCGCAGCATCCGCGCGCTCCGGATGCGCGGGCTCGCCCAGCCGGCCGTGCGCACCACCAGGAACCCGAGTCCCCAGCCGAGGGCGGCGCCGGCAGAGTTGGTGATGACGTCGTTGACGTCGGCCGTGCGCCCGAGGTCGGTGACGTACTGGGTGACCTCGATGAAAAGCGACAGCGCGAGCCCGCTCGCGAACGCGGGGGCGAACCGCACCCCCGCCGCGGCGAGCAGCAGCCCGAACGGCAGGAACACGAAGACGTTGAGCACGGCGTCGACCGTCGACCCCGTGCCGTCGAAGGCGAGCGGAACGAGGTTCAGCCGCACGCCGAGCTCTGAACCGGGGCGAAGCGTCATGGAGAGCACGCTGCCCAGCCACACCAGCGCGAACACGGCGGCGGCACCGCGACGGATGCGCGCCCCGCCGGCCAGCAGGAGCCCGGCGACGCCGACGACAGCGAGCACCGCCGCGAAGGCGAGCTCGGCGTCGAAGACGGCGTCGGCGAGGAGGCGGATCATGATCGACGCAGTCTCGCAAGCCGGGCTGGGCGAGCGCTCCGCGCATCCCCCGAACCGGCTGTGACGGGGTAGGCTCGCTCGCGTCGGCCCAGGCCTCGCTGACGGCATCCGCGTCGGACGCGGAAGAAGGAGGTCACAGCATGCCCGTCGTGTTGTCGGTGAACAACCACTCCTTCCTGCTGCGCGACGACGAGGTGATCTCGCGGGTGCGTTCGGACATCGAGCGCGCCGCCCGCGCCGGCGGAGCATTCGTGACGGTCGGGGGCTCGGAGCGTGCGCCGCAGGTGCTCATCACGCCGGCGACCCCGGTGCGCATCGACGTGATCGACGAGCCGGAGGCGGCCGACGACGACCCCGGCGCCGGGCTCGGCGACTTCGTGGACTACGACTTCCTCTGAGCCGGGGCCGCTCCCGGCGGGGCCCGAGCCGGGTGCCGCTCGACGCGCTCCGGAGCGCGATCAGGATGCGGTGCGCACCGACGCGACGGCCCGGTCGTAGAGCGCGGCGAGGTCGCCCGCCCCGCCGGAGCGGGTCCACAGTTCACCCGCGGCGTCGAGGCACGCGATCGCACTCGCGACGAGAGCGGCGGGGGCCGGGTCGGTCACGTCGTCGGGGGCGAGCCCCAGGCGCATCCGCATGTTCGGCACCAGCAGCGCCTGCCAATGCAGGTGCTTCTCGATGCTGCGCGCACGCAGCGAGGGCGTCTCGTACATCATGCGCGCGATCGCCAGGGTCGCACCGGGTTCCCCCTCGAGCGCATCGACCGCGCCGAGCGCTTCGCGCAAGGCCTCCCAGGGCCCGACCGACAGCGGAACGGCCTCGAGCGCATCCCGCACGAGCACTCCCTGGCTCGCCAGATCGCCGAGGACGATGTCTTCTTTCGTTCCGAAGTAGCGAAAGAACGAGCGGCGGGAGATCCCCGCCGTCGAGGCGATCTGGTCGATCGTCGTCTGCTCGAAGCCGTGCTCGAGGAACAGCCGCATCGCGACGACGGTGATCTCGGCGTAGGCCGCCTGGCGCGAACGCTGCCACAGCGACGATTCGGTGCTCATGGGCCGAGTGTAGCCCAGATGCCTGCTTGACACTCAGTGCCAGTCAGGCATACCGTGTACGAACCGCCGGATGCGTACACCGGCGCTGCGACCCGCCACACC
>SCNI01000024.1 GCA_005502775.1 Microbacteriaceae bacterium 3FA27C10 | reverse complement strand
GCTGTGCGATCGGCGGGGGCGCACGTGCGGGGTCGCGCGGCCGCGTGGCCGGAGGTGTGCGGCTCGCCCGGGGCCGACACGGATGCGGATGCCGATGCCTGCTCCGCGGCGGTTGCGCCGTCCAGGGGGAGCCGGGCCGTGAAGCGGAAGACGGGACCAGGGCCGGCCCCGGTCTCGAGCGTTCCGCTCACCGAGGCCACGCGTTCGGCGACACCGATGAGCCCGTGGCCGGAGCCCAGCGGGGCGGAGCCGGCCACTGCGGGCACGGTCTCCACCACGTTCGTGACGATGATCTCCACCGCGGTCGGCGAGTAGTCGAGGCTCAGCAGGGCCGAGCCGTCGCTGCCGTGTTTGAGGGCGTTCGTGAGGGCCTCCTGGATGACCCGGAACGCCACGATGTCCACGGGCGCGGGCAGGGGCACCCGCTCGCCCGCGGTGCGCACGTCGACGAGGAAGCCGCCGCGCGCGAAGTCGGCGAGCAGCGTGTCGAGATCGCCGAGTCCCGGTACCGGAACCACGGGTGCCCCGGTGCCGCCGGTCGAGCCCGGGTTCCCGCCCGCTCCGCTGCCTGCGCCCGTGCCCGTGCCCGTGCCAGTGCCCGTGCCTGCGCCGGCATCCGGACCGTCGACGGCGCGCAGCACCGTCAGCAGGCTCCCGATCTCGCCGAGCACGGTGCGCGCGGCCTCGCGGATGGTGCCGAGCGAGCGTTCGGCATCGTCGGGCCGGGTGCGCAGCGAGGCGGTGGCCGCGTTCGCGTGCAGACTGATGACCGCGATCTGGTGGGCCATCACGTCGTGCAGGTCGCGGGCGATGCGCAGCCGTTCCTCGGCCACGCGGCGCTGTGCCTCGGCCTCCTTGGTCTGCTCGGCGCGGAGAGCCCGCTCGGTGATCGACTCGATGAAGGCCCGGCGGGAGCGCGTGGCGTCGCCCGCGGTCGAGGCCAGACCGACGAAGCCGACGATCTGTACCACGGTGCGCACGTCGCGCCAGGTGTCGGGCAGGAACACCCCGGCGGCCGTGCCGAGCACCGCGGCGCCGGCCAGCCCGATCACGATCGTGGTGCGCCGGTCGGTGAGGGTGGCGGCGCTGTAGAGCACCACCAGGGTGGCGATGATGATCCCGGCCGACGGGGCGTCGACGATGAAGCCCGCGGCACCGATCGCGATCGCCGCGATCGCGGTCGTGCGCGGCAAGCGGCCGCGCAGCAGCACCGCGGTCAGCAGGGCGAGCATCACGAGCGCCGAGGGGACGCTGGTCCAGCCCGCGCCGCCGAGCCCGTTGGGGGCGAAAGCCGAGCCCACCACGAGCACGACGGTCACGACCGTCACCGCGATGCTCAGGATGCGGCGGCGGCGCACGAGGCCGCCGGGGTCTGCCGAACCGGGCACGGTGCACCTCCTTCCGCCGTCGGGCGTGCACGACGTCAGGCCATCCTCTCAGCAACCCCCGGCGGCCCACATCCCTCCGCCGCCGTGACCCGGCATACCGCGTTCGCGGTACGCCGCAGCTCCCGGGGCCTCCCGTCGTCATCCCCCGAGACGACACCGGCCGGGCGAAGTTGCCACGACGGCGGGACGACGGATGCGCGCTCCGGCGGAAGCATGGAACCGTGCCGGAGCCCTGCAGCCGGCCGCCCTGCATCCCACCTCGAGGAGACCCCATGCCCGTGCCCGTTCTGGCCGCGAGAGACGTACACAAGTCGTACGGCCGCGGCCCCACCAAGTTCGAGGCCCTCCGCGGCGTCTCGCTCGACGTCGCCAAGGGCGAGTCGGTCGCGATCGTCGGCAAGAGCGGCTCGGGCAAGTCGACGCTGATGCACCTGCTGGCGCTGCTCGACAAGCCCACGACGGGCGAGATCGAGCTGAGCGGGCGGGATGCCGCGGTGCTCAGGGGCTCCACCCTCAACAAGACGCGCAACGCCACCTTCGGCTTCGTGTTCCAGCAGTTCTTCCTCACGCCGGGCACCACCGTGCTCGACAACGTGACGCTGCCGCTCAAGATCGCCGGCGTGCGCGGAGCCGAGCGCAAGCGGCGCGGGATGGAGGCGCTCGCCCAGCTCGAGCTCGCCGACAAGGCCAAGAACAAGGCCACCGACCTCTCGGGCGGCCAGAAGCAGCGCGTGGTCATCGCCCGGGCGCTCGTGAACAACCCGAGCGTGATCTTCGCCGACGAGCCCACCGGAAACCTCGACTCGGCCACCGGGGCGGTGGTGGAGGACATCCTCTTCGACCTCAACCGGCGCACCGGCATCACGCTCATCATCGTGACGCACGACGAAGACCTCGCGGCCCGCTGCGATCGCCGTGTGTACCTCCGCGACGGCCTCGTCGTCGACTCGCTCGCCGCGCCCGCCCCGGGCACCGCCCAGGGCACCGCCCCCGCCGCCTCGACGACGGAGGTGGCGGCATGAACGGCCTCGACCTCATCCGCGCGGCCGTCAGCAACAGCCTGCGCAGCAAGACCCGCACCACCCTCACGGTGATCGCCATCTTCATCGGTGCCTTCACGCTGACCCTCACGAGCGCGGTCGGCACCGGAATCAACCAGTACATCACCACCACGGTGGCCTCGATCGGGGCGAACGACGTGATGACCGTCACGAAGACGCCGGCCGAGGCCGCGTCATCCGGGCCTCAGGTCTACGACCCGAACTCCACCACCGTGCGGGCAGGGGGCATCGGCCCGGCCGCGCGCACCGAGGTGACCGCCATCACCGACGCCGACCTCACCACTCTGGCCGCGGTTCCGGGCGTCACGAGCGTGACCCCCACGCTGACGGTGAAGCCCGACTACGTGGTGGCCGGCAGCGGCACGAAGTACCAGGCCACCCTCGGCAGCTTCGTGTCGGGCATGAAGCTCGACCTGGCCGCCGGCGCGCAGCCGCAGTTCGACGCCACGGACTTCCAGGTCGCCATCCCCGAGTCCTACGTGACGCCGCTCGGCTTCGCCGACGACGCCGCGGCGGTGGGGAAGACGCTGACCATCGCGGTGACGGATGCGAAGGGCGTGCAGTCGACAGCCGACGCCACCATCGTGGGCGTCGCGCATCCGGGTCTCATCGCGGGCACCTCGATCACGCCGAACGACGCCCTCATGCGCTCGCTCTACAACACGCAGAGCACCGGCCTCACGGCGGCCAGCACCGCGAGCTACGCCTCCGCCACCGTGCGCTTCGACCCCTCGGCGTCACAGACCCAGATCGACACCCTGAAGGCCGACCTCAAAACCGCCGGCTTCACCGGAACCACGGTGAACGACACCCTGGGGGCGTTCAAGACGGTGATCGACGGCATCATCCTGGTGCTCAACGGCTTCGCGATCATCGCGCTGCTCGCCGCCGGCTTCGGCATCGTGAACACGCTCCTCATGAGCGTGCAGGAGCGCACCCGCGAGATCGGCCTGATGAAGGCCATGGGCATGTCGGGCGGCAGGGTCTTCGGGCTGTTCAGCCTCGAGGCCGTGTTCATCGGCTTCCTCGGCTCCGCCATCGGGGTGGGCGTCGGGATGCTCGTGGGCTCGCTCGCGAACCGCGTGCTGTCGCACGGGCTGCTGTCCGGCCTCCCGGGGCTGACGCTGATCGCCTTCGACCCCGTGGCCCTGCTCACGATCGTGCTGACCGTGATGGGCATCGCCTTCCTGGCCGGCACCATCCCGGCTCTGCGCGCCGCGCGGCAGGACCCGATCTCCTCGCTGCGCTACGAGTAGCACCACCCGGGGGGAGCGGGGAAAGGTGAGATAGTTGAGCGAGTTAGCTTTCGCTTCCATCTGACCTGCTCCTCCTCGGATCGACAGAGAGACGACCCCGTGCATTTCCTCGCCGTTCTCAGCATGAAGAACCGGGCGCTGATCGCCCTCGTCACGATCGTGGTGGCCGTCTTCGGCAGCCTCGCGCTCACGAGCCTCAAGCAGGAGCTCATCCCCTCGATCGAGTTCCCGCAGCTCGCGGTGCTCACGACCTACCCCGGGGCGAGCCCCGAGGTGGTGAACGACGACGTCTCGACGCCGATCGAGACGGCCATCCAGGGCGTCGAGGGCATCCAGACCACGAGTGCGACCAGCAGCACCAACCTCTCGCTCATCTCCGCCACCTTCGACTACGGCACCAACCTCGCCACGGCCGAGCAGAAGATGACGCAGGCCATCAACCGCATCAAGTCGCAGCTGCCCGCCGACCTCGACCCCCAAGTGCTCTCGGCGAGCATCAGCGACTTCCCGGTCATCTCGATCGCCGTCTCGGGCACCGACCAGAAGACCCTCGCGCAGCAGCTCGCCACCACGGCCGTGCCCGACATCGAGGCCGTGAAGGGCGTGCGCGCCGCCCAGGTGCTCGGCCAGATCGGGCAGCGCGTCACCATCACGCCCTCCCCGCAGTCGCTCGCGACCACCGGCGTCACCACGAAGCAGATCAGCGACGCCGTCGCGGGCAACGGTCAGCTGATCCCCGCCGGCACCCTGAACGAGAACGGCCAGAGCTACGCCGTGCAGGCCGGCTCGAAGCTCACCTCCACGAACGACATCGCGGCCATTCCGCTCCCGGCCCTGAACGCCGACGGCACGCCGGTCACCATCGGGCAGGTCGCCACGGTGGCCCTCGTCGACGACCCGGTCACCTCCATCTCGCGGGTGAACGGGCAGGATGCGCTCACCATCTCGATCACCAAGATCCCGTCGGCGAACACCGTCGAGGTCTCGAAGGGCGTGCGCGAGTTGCTGCCGCAGCTCGAGAGCGCGCTGCCCGGAGCCACCTTCACCGTGGTGTTCGACCAGGCCCCGTTCATCCAGCAGTCCATCGAGTCGCTCGCCACCGAGGGGCTGCTCGGCCTGTTCTTCGCCGTGGTCGTGGTGTTCGTGTTCCTGCTGTCGATCCGGTCGACGCTCGTCACGGCCATCTCGATCCCCACCTCGGTGCTGATCACCTTCATCGGGCTGCAGGCCTCGGGCTACACGCTCAACATCATCACGCTCGGCGCGCTCACGATCGCGATCGGGCGCGTGGTCGACGACTCCATCGTGGTGATCGAGAACATCAAGAGACACCTGTCCTCGCTGCGGGCCGAGGGCCTCACGCCGAAGGAGGCCGGCGAAGCACGAGCCGCCCTCATCGTCGACGCCGTTCGCGAGGTCGCGGGCGCCATCACGGCCTCCACCATCACCACGGTCGCGGTCTTCCTGCCGCTCGCCTTCGTGGGCGGGTCGACGGGGGAGCTGTTCCGGCCCTTCGCGCTCACCGTGACCATCGCGCTGCTCGCGTCGCTGCTCGTGGCGCTCACCATCGTGCCGGTGCTGGCCTACTGGTTCGTGCGGCCGCCCAAGGCGAAGAAGGGTGCGGTTCCCGTCATCGCGGTGGAGGACGATTCCGAAACCCCCACCCGGCGGGCGCGCAACCACCGCGTCGAGGTCGAGGACGAGCCGCCCACCGCGCTGCAGCGCCGCTACCTGCCGATCATCGGCTGGACGCTGAAGCACTCGGTGGTCACCATCGTGATCGCCGCGTTCATCCTGATCGGCACCGTGCCGCTGCTCGGCCTGATGAAGACGAACTTCCTCGGTGACAGCGGCCAGAACACCTTCACCGTCACGCAGACCGTGCCCGTGGGCGCGAGCCTCGACGCGCAGTCGGCCACGGCGCTCGAGGTGGAGAAGGCGCTCAAGGGCATCGACGGCATCGACACCGTGCAGCTCACCATCGGGTCCTCGGGCAGCTCGCTGCGCGACGCGTTCTCGGGCGGCGGCGACTCGGCCATCACCTACAACATCACCACGGCATCCGGGGCGGACCAGACCGCTCTGCAGGACACCGTGCGCACCACGCTCGAGGCGCTGCCGGATGCCGGCGACATCACGGTCTCGTCGGGCGCCGGCTTCGGCGGCAGCTCCGACATCGCCATCGACGTGACGGCCACCAACCAGACCGACCTGCAGACCGCATCCGATGCCGTGCTCAGCTCGGTGCAGGGGCTCTCGGGTGTGAAGCAGGCCACCAGCAACCTCAGCGCCTCGCGGCCCTACGTGCAGGTGGCGGTCGACCGCACGAAGGCGGCCGAGGCCGGGCTCAACGAGGTGGCCGTGGGTGGGATCGTGTCGCAGGCGATGCAGCCCACGAACATCGGGTCGATCGTGATCGACGAGAAGAACTACACCATCTACCTCACCGCCGAGAACCCGCCCACCACGCAGGCGGAGCTCGCGGCGCTGCAGATCCCGACGGTGGTCGGCCCGGTGCGGCTCGACACCCTCGCGACGGTGGCCGTGGTGAACGGCCCCTCGACCATCACCACGGTGAAGGGCGTGCGCACCGCCACCGTGTCGGTCACGCCGAACAGCGCGGACCTCGGCACGGCGAGCACCGAGGTGCAGGGCGCGCTCGACAGCATCTCGCTGCCGGCCGGCGCCACCGCGAAGGTGGGCGGCGTGGTGACCGACCAGTCGGATGCGTTCTCGCAGCTCGGCATCGCGCTGCTGATCGCCATCCTGATCGTCTACGTGGTGATGGTGGCGACGTTCAAGAGCCTCATCCAGCCGCTCCTGCTGCTGGTCTCGGTGCCGTTCGCGGCCACCGGCGCCATCGCGCTGCAGGTCATCTCGGGCATCCCGCTCGGCGTCCCGTCGTTCATCGGGCTGCTGATGCTCGTGGGCATCGTGGTGACGAACGCGATCGTGCTCGTCGACCTCGTGAACCAGTACCGCGGGCGCGGGCTCACCGTGCGGGAGGCGCTCATCGAGGGTGCTTCGCGTCGTCTGCGGCCCATCCTGATGACGGCGCTCGCCACCATCTTCGCGCTGCTGCCGATGGCCATCGGGCTCACCGGGCACGGCGGCTTCATCTCGCAGCCGCTCGCCATCATCGTGATCGGCGGCCTCGTGTCGTCGACGCTGCTGACCCTGATCGTGTTGCCGGTGCTCTACAACCTCTACGAGGGCGGCCGCGAACGCCGCCGCAACCGGCGCGAGCAGCGGGCGCTGGATGCGCGGGAGGCTGCTGGGGCTGGGGTGGGTGCTTCGGCCGAAGCCGCGGAGACCTTGTCGTGAAGTAGCAGGCGGAGCGTGTTCGCGAGTCCGATGTCGGTGGCGCGGTGTTGACTTATTCTCATGAGCAGCTCCTCCGTCTTCGCCTCGGCCACCGCCGAGTCGATGGATGCTGCCCGGATGCCGGCGCGCTCGGAGGGCTCCGCAGGCTCGTCGAGCTCGCTCGGTGAGCGCTATGACGCGGCGGTGGCGGCGATCGCCGCCGAAGAACGCGTCATCGCGGCGGCTGAAGCCCGGCGCGCCCGATGGCTCACCGAGGCAGCCTCTCTGGCTGACCAGATGGCGACGGCCGACGGTGCAGCGGCCACGCTCGCCGGCCAGGAGATGGCACGGCGTCGTCTGGCGGGCGAGATCGGGTGCGCGACGCGGCGTTCCGAAGGCACGGTCACCCGGCTGGTGAACGAGGCCGAGCATCTCGTTGAGAGCCTTCCGGCCACGCTCGACGCTCTGGGGCGCGGCTCGATCTCCTACCTGCACGCGCGATACCTGGTCTCCCATGCGGTGTGACTGCCACGGGAGCCGCGGGGTGCGTTCGAGCGCTCGCTGCTTCCGGTGGCGCGGGAGCTGACCGCGGCACGCTTCGACGAGCGGGCGCGGAGGGTGCGCGAGGCTGCGCATCCGGAGTCCATGGTGGCGCGCGCCACCGCGGCCCGGCGCGAGCGCTCCGTGTGGTTCGAGGTGGGCGTCGACGGCATGGCGACACTCCACCATCACCTCCCGGTGGCCGACGCGCTGGCGATCGACGACCTGATCGACCGGGTAGCCCGATCTCTCCGCCCGACGCCGGATGCTTCGCGCACGGATGCCACCGGCGTGAGTCTCCCCGGCACGAGCGCTTCGGCCGAGAGTGAGTCTGTCGCGGGTGATGACGCCGGCGGTGAGCCCGCCGCTCGCGCATCCACCGCGGGCGCGGCGGGTGCCGAGGGCGACGATCGCACGCACGGGCAGCGCCGCTGCGACGTGCTCACCGACATCGTGCTCGGGCGAGGTGAGCGGCCGCGGGTCACTCCCACGGTGATCGTCACCGTTCCGGCCGCGACCGTCGCGGCGCTCTCCGATGAGCCGGGCGATCTGCACGGCTACGGGCCGATCGACCCTGCGACCGCGCGGGCGATCGCGGCGACCGCCCCCACGTTCCTACGTGCACTCATCGCGCCGGGTGAGCAGACCCCCGCCGAGAGTGTCGAAACACCCGACGCGGATGCCCGCCCGACGAACGCCGCGATCCTGTCCGTCACCCGCCGCCGCTATCGCCCGACCACGGAACTGCGCACGGTGCTGCTGGTCGACGACGAGACCTGCCGCTTCCCCGGGTGCGGCCGTCGGGCATCCCGCTGCGAACTCGACCACACCACCGCGTGGGCGGAGGGCGGCGAGACGAGGGCGTCCAACCTGGCGCACCTGTGTGCTCGCCATCACCATCTGAAGCACGAAGGCGGTTGGCGTGCCGAACAGCCCGAGAGCGGAGTCCGCGATCTTCTCTGGACGAGTCCGCGCGGCGCCCGCTACCTCACCCGCGCTCCCCGCTCACTCAGACGAAGACGTCCGCCGAATCCAGGCGACGATCCTCCACGGGGTGACGACGCTCCACCACGGATCGTTCCGCGCCCCGCCTACCTCGACGGCCACTCCCCGCCGTTCTGACGCACGCGCAACCGCCCGAACGGCCTCGATCGCGCGCACGTCCTCAACCGCGCGCACAGCCTAGACGGCCAGCGCGAGCAAGAAGAAGAGCACGCCCAACAGCGGCAGCGTGCCCTGCGTGGCGGCCGCGCGCAGGCGCGAACGGCCGGTCGAGAGCAGCACGAGTGACGCCGCGAACATCGAGCCCGCCGAGAACACCGCGAGAGCGAAGCCGGCCCAGTGCGCGTCGGTCCAGTAGAGGATGACGCCGAGCGCTGCCCCCACGGCGAGGAAGAGATTGTAGAAGCCCTGGTTGTAGGCGAGCGGGGCGGTGGTGTCGGCATCCGCCTGGTCGGCCAGCCCGAAGCGCTTCCAGACCACGGGAGTGCGCCAGCGCACGCTCTCCATGTACCAGATGTAGACATGGAGCAGGGCGGCGAGCCCAACCAGGACGGATGCGACGATGGCCATGCGGTCAGCTTAGCGACAGCATCCGTTCACCCGGACGGCACGATACTGGAAGCACAACGAAGTCAGGAGAACGCATGACACGGGTCGTGGTCACCGGAGGAAGCGGAAAGCTGGGGCGCGCCGTCGTGCGCGAACTGCTCGAGAACGGCTACGAGGTGGTGAACCTCGACCGGGCGCCATCGCCCGACCCCGAGGCCGCCGCCCGCACGTCGTTCGTGCGGGTCGACCTCACCGACTACGGCCAGGTGGCCGAAGCGCTCACGAGCGTCGACGACCGCTACAGCCAGATCGACGCCGTGGTGCACCTCGCCGCCATCCCGGCTCCGGGCATCCTCACCAACTCGGCAACCTTCTCCAACAACGTGCCGAGCAGCTACAACGTCTTCGCCGCGGCGGCGAAGGCCGGCATCGACAACGTGGTGTGGGCCTCGAGCGAGACCGTGCTCGGCCTGCCGTTCGCCGATTCGCCGCCCCCGTTCTTTCCGGTGAGCGAGGACTACCCGGTGCGACCGCAGTCGACCTACTCCCTCGGCAAGGCCGTCGAGGAGGAGATGGCCCGCCACTTCACCCGCTGGAACCCCGACCTCAAGCTCATCGGCCTGCGCTTCTCGAACGTCTTCGACGTCGAGGACTACGCCGCCTTCCCCGCCTTCGAGCAGAACCCCGAGGGCCGCTCCTGGAACGCCTGGGGCTACATCGACGCCCGCGACGGCGCCCAGGCGGTGCGCCTCGCTCTCGAGAGCACCATCACGGGCTTCGAGGCCTTCGTCATCGCCGCCGCCGACACCGTGATGTCGACGCCCTCGGCCGAGCTCGCCGCCCGCTACTTTCCCGAGGTGCCGTTCACCCGCCCGGTGGAGGGCGTCGAGACTCTGCTCTCGATCGACAAGGCGAAGCGGATGCTGTGGTTCAGCCCCCAGCACAGCTGGCGCGACCACGCGACCCCGGCCGCCGCATCCGTCCCATCCGAGTCGGCATCGACGCCCACCGGCGACGGAGCCTCCGCATGAAATACACCAAGCTCGGCAGCACCGGCCTGGATGTCTCGGCCCTCGCCCTCGGCTGCATGACCTACGGCGACCCGGCCCGCGGCAACCACGCCTGGACGCTCCCCGAGGAGGCCAGCCGTCCGCTGCTCCGCCAGGCCGTCGAGGCCGGCATCACCTTCTTCGACACCGCGAATGTCTACTCCGACGGGTCGAGCGAGGAGATCGTGGGCCGCGCGCTCGCCGAGTTCGCCGACCGCGACGAGATCGTGATCGCCACCAAGGTGCACGGCCGCATGCGCCCCGGCCCGAACGGTGCCGGTCTCTCGCGCAAGGCGATCATGACCGAGATCGACGCGAGCCTCGCCCGCCTCGGAACCGATTACGTCGACCTCTACCAGATCCACCGCTGGGACCCGCTGACCCCGATCGAGGAGACGCTCGAGGCCCTGCACGACGTGGTGAAGGCCGGTAAGGCCCGCTACCTCGGCGCCTCCTCGATGTGGGCGTGGCAGTTCGCCAAGGCCCTCCACCTGCAGGAGGTGAACGGATGGTCGCGCTTCGTGACCATGCAGGACCACTACAACCTGCTGAACCGCGAGGAGGAGCGGGAGATGCATCCGCTCTGCGCCGACGCCGGCATCGGCGTCATCCCGTGGAGCCCGCTCGCCCGAGGGCGCCTCACCCGCGACTGGAGCGCGACGACGACCCGCTCCGAGACCGACGAGTTCGGCAAGACCCTCTACGACGCCGAGCTCGGCGACCGCGAGATCGTGGATGCGGTGGCCGCGATCGCCGCCGAACGCGGGGTGCCGCGCGCCCAGGTGGCGCTGGCCTGGGTGTCGGCGAGCCCGGTGGTCTCGGCGCCGATCGTGGGCGCGTCGAAGCCCCAGCACCTCGACGACGCCGTGGCCTCGCTCGAGCTGCAGCTCACGCCCGACGAGCTCGCCCGCCTCGCGGCGCCGTACCGACCGCATCCGGTCGCCGGGTTCTAGCCGGAGCGCCCCTGGGCGTCAGCCCAGCCGCGCCAGGCGTCCTTGCTGGCGCGGCCACGTCCGACCTCGCTCAGGGCACCACGACGTCGATGTTCACCGTCACCGCGTTCGACGCAGCGGAGTCGGGACCTTCGACTCGATAGCGGAAGCTGTCGGTGCCCGAGAAGCCGTCGTCCGGGGTGTAGACGAAGGTGCCGTCGCGATGCAGCACGACCGTGCCGTGCGCCGGGGGCGTCGTGCTCTGCTGGGCGTACCACCGGTCCGGCAGCGGAAGAGCCGCGGCCCCGAAGATCGAATCGTTCTCGAGAACGCTCGCGCCGGCCGTGAGCGGAGTCTCGAAGAAGGCGGTGTAGCTGTCGGTCTCGGCATGGGGTGGGTCGGCGACCGTCACGTCGATCGTGGTCGGCGTGCTCACTCGTCCGCGAGCGCTGCTGGCCGTGACGGTGAGCGTGTCGGTTCCTCGGTAGGCAGGATCCGAGGTGTAGCTGATCGCTCCGTAGGCGCTGATGCTGGCGGTGCCGTGCGCCGCGGTGATCGCCATCGGCCGCTCGCTGTGGCAGAACGTCGTGAGCGGGGTGAGGAGCCCGGCCACCACGGTCTGACGGCCCGCCGCCGCGGGACACGACGGAGGAGCCGGAACCGGGTCGGGGCGCGAGACGGAGTAGAACAGGCGACCCGTGCCCCCGGTCGTCGTTCGGTAGGCGAGGATGATCGGGATGTCGGCTTCTGCGGGAATCCCCGCGTGAGCGCGGAGAAGGAGTGTCATCGACTGCGACGCCCCCGGCGTGATGTCGTACACCGAGCATTTCTGAAGGCTCTTGGCAACCGGCGGGCAGTCCACGCCGCCCGAGGTCGCGAGCACGTTCTCGACATCGAAATCGTTCATGAGCAGGCTCACGGACGCCGGAGCAGGAGCCGCACCATTGTTGGTGACATCGATGCGGAGGATGTATTCGTCGGTCGATGGCACCGGGGCCAGGAGCCCTCGCGCCATGACCGATTCGCCTGCCACGGCGGCAGTTCCGGGCGCCATCAGCGGTGTCGGATTGGCCGGAGAGTCGCCGGGGACGAGGCTTTCGGACAGTTGATATGTGTATCCGTCCGAGCACGGCATCTTGGAGTCGTAGTAGGCCTCCTGGTAGAACGATCCCGCCCCACCACGGGAGAAGAGATAGCTGTAGAAGCTGATGTACGACCGGTCCAGGCCGTGCCGTATTCGCATCTCTCCGCCGAGGTACAGCCTGCCGTTGACATCCCGTCGGTAGGCCCTCAGATAGGTGTTGACGCTGGTGGGACTGTTCACCGTGACGTATTCCACGCTCTCGACATCGGTCTTGAACACGTCGAAGAACCCGATGGGAACCCGGTCTGTGTTCGGGGCGCAGCCCGCCGACCCACCGCCGGATCCCGTGCTGCCGCTCCCTCCCGCGGACCCGCCGGCGCAACGCACTCCGAGGCTCTCGACATATCCGCCCAGAGCTCCGGGACCCCCGATCGTGCTGCAATCGATCTCCATGGCCGACGCATTGTCGACCGCGAGGGGAGCCACGGCGAGAAAGGCCGCCGCGAGGCTGCCCGCGAGCAGGAGGGTCACCGGGCGCAGCATCTTCGACGAAGATGATGAAAACTCACGAAATGTCATGCGCTGAACCCTATTGGCCCGGCCCGCCATAAATCAAGCGTCGGGCGCTAGGCGTCGCCCTCGGGCAGGGGCGTGGGGTTCGCCACGGTCGGGTACGCCCCGGTGAACCCCGAGCGCGCCGCCGCGATGGCCGTGATGCGGTCGCGGTAGACGTACCAGCCCACGATCAGCAACGGGATGATGATCACGAGCGAGGCGATCGTGAAGGTGCCGGCCGGATAGTCGAAGGCCATCAGCACGAGCACCGACACGAGGAAGGCGAGCGTGAGGTAGGAGGTGAACGGCGCCGCGAACAGCCGGAACTTCGGCCGCACGTAGAGCCCCTGGTCGGCGAGCTTCTTGAACTTCATCTGACACAGGATGATGGTTCCCCAGCTGGAGATGATGCCGAGTGCCGAGACGTTCAACACGATCTCGAAGGCCTGGGCCGGCACCACGAAGTTGAGCCCCACGCCGAGCAGCGCCACCGCCGAGGTGAGCAGGATGCCGCCGAACGGCACCCCGCGCTTGTTGATCCGGCCGGTGAACCGGGGTGCAGCGCCCGCCGCCGACAGGGAGTGCAGGATGCGCCCGGTCGAGTACAGCCCGGCGTTCAGGCTCGACAGGGCCGCTGTGAGCACCACGAAGTTCATGGCCGAGCCGGCGATCGCCGCCACGGTCGGGTTGCCGATGTGCGAGAAGAAGGTCACGAAGGGGCTCTCGGTGGCGGAGTAGACCGATGACGGCAGCAGCAGCGCGAGCAGCAGCACCGAGCCGCAGTAGAACACCGCGATGCGCAGCACCACGCTGTTGATGGCGCGCGGCATGATCTTCTCCGGGTTCTCGGTCTCACCGGCGGCCGTGCCGACCAGCTCCACTCCTGCGTAGGCGAACACCACGCCCTGGATCATCACCACGGCCACCACGAGCGTGTTGATGCCGTTCGGGAACAGGCCCCCCTCGGCGACGATCATCGGGATGCCGGTGATCCCCGCATCCGTCGGGAAGGCGAAGGCGAGGAAGACCACGCCGATGAGGAGGAAGGCCACGAGGGCCACCACTTTGATCAGCGCGAACCAGAACTCCATCTCGCCGAACACCTTGACCGAGATCATGTTGGCGCTGAGCACCACCGCGAGCGCGATCAGGGCGAGGAGCCACTGCGGCACCGAGGTGAACAGGCTCCAGTACTGCACGTAGACGGCCACGGCGGTCGAGTCGACGATGGCGGTCATCGCCCAGTTGAGGAAGTAGAGCCAGCCCGAGACGTAGGCGGCCTTCTCGCCGTAGAACTCGCGGGCGTAGGAGACGAAGGAACCGGATGACGGCCGGTGCAGCACGAGCTCGCCGAGCGCCCGCAGGATGAGGAACGCGAAGAAGCCGCAGACCGCGTAGTCGAAGACCAGCAGCGGCCCGGCCTCGTGCAGGCGGCCGCCCGCGCCGAGGAAGAGTCCGGTGCCGATGGCGCCGCCGATGGCGATCATCTGCAGCTGCCGGGGCTTGAGCGACTTGTGGTAGCCCGACTGCTCGTCGGAGAAATCCTGGACTGATTCTGCGCGGTCTCCCACGAGCTCCCTCTGCGTCTCGATCCCCTCGGCCACGTCCTTGCGAGCGTCGTCGGTCACTCGTGTCCCTCCTCTGCCCGATGCGTTCTCAAGGACGTTACTCCAGCGCGTGTTTCGGGGGCATCAATCCTGACAGCTCGCTTGGAAACTGACCGATCGTGCAGTCGCTGACCGATCGGTCAGATTAGAGTCTGTCCGTGCCTTCCATTCCCCCCGCCCCGCGCGTGCAGACCGATGCCAGCGCTGAGCTGCGCGTGATCGCCCTGCAGATGTTCGCCGAGCACGGCTACACCGCCACCTCGCTGCAGCAGATCGCCGACGCCGCGGGCTACTCGAAGTCGAGCGTGCTGTACCACTTCCGCTCGAAGGAGGCCCTGCTCGAAGAGGCGCTCGCCCCGGCTGTCCAGACCCTCGGGGCCTTCCTCGACTCCACCGTGGCGCGTGCCTCCTCCGACGAACTGCGCTCCGCCTTCGTGGTGGAGTTCGTCGACCTGCTGCTCGAGCACCGGCTCGCCGCCCACATCATCATCAACCAGGGGCAGACGCTGTCCGACATCCCGATGATGGACGAGGCGCGCCGCTACATCGACTGCATCGGCGAGTCGTTCATGTCGGAGCTGCCCACCACGAAACAGCGCATCCGCCTCGGAATCGCACTCGCGGGCGCCGCCTACGTGCTGGTCGCCTCGCGGCCGAGCGTCGCCGACATCGAATCCGTCGACGAGGTCAGGGAAGCCCTCGTCGACGTCGTCTCCGAACTCATCGCCGGACTGAACCGCTGATCTCCTGATCCTCTGATCTCCCCTCACCCCAGCTCGCCCTACCCGAGGAGCCTCCCGTGGCCACACTGCTCTACCGAATCGGCCGATTCGCCTTCCGCAAGGCCTGGTACGTCGTCGCGGCCTGGGTGCTCGTGCTCGCCGCGCTGCTCGGCGGCGGCCTCGCGCTGGGCGGACAGACCCAGGAGAGCTTCACGATCCCGGGTACCGAGTCGCAGCAGACGATCGACAAGCTGAGCAACCTGTTCCCGTCGGCGGCCGGCGCCGCCGCCACGATCGTGGTGCAGGCGCCCGACGGCCAGAACGTGAACGACGACCCGGCCAAGTCGAAGATCAGCGCGGTGGCCGACGACCTCGGAAAGATCGACGGCGTCGCCGCCGTCGTCTCGCCCTACTCGCAGTACGCCACGAACGCGATCTCGAAGGACGGCACCACCGCCCTCGTGAAGGTGCAGTTCGACGGGCCGGCCACCTCGGTGACGGATGCGACGCTCGAGCAGCTGCAGACGTCCGCCGACTCCCTGAAGGCCGACGGCATGGCCGTCTCCTACGGGGGAGAGGTGTTCACCAGCCAGACCTTCGGGCTCACCATCACCGAGGGCGTCGGCGTGCTCTTCGCCGGTGTGGTGCTCTTCATCACCTTCGGCTCCCTGCTCGCCGCCGGCCTGCCGCTGCTCACCGCGCTGATCGGCGTGGGCGTGTCGTTCGCCGGCATCACCACGGTCGCGGCCTTCACCACCGTGTCGAGCACCGCGCCGATGCTCGCGATCATGATCGGGCTCGCGGTGGGCATCGACTACGCCCTCTTCATCCTCTCGAGGCACCGATCGCAGCTCGCCCAGGGAATGGATGCGGAGGAGTCGGCCGCCCAATCGGTCGCCACCGCGGGCGCCGCGGTGGTGTTCGCGGGCCTCACCGTCATCATCGCCCTGCTCGGCCTGCTCGTGGTGGGCATCCCGTTCCTCTCGGTGATGGGCGTCGCGGCCGCCTTCGCGGTGTTCGCGGCGGTGAGCATCGCCATCACCCTGCTGCCGGCCATCATGGGCATCGCGAAGGGGCGACTCGCGCCGAAGCCGGGTTCGCGTGCGGCCCGGCGGGCCATCGCGGCGGCCTCGCACGACGACGGGGAGGCGGCGACGGGAGGCAAGCCGGTCAAGCCCTCGCTCGGCGGGCGCTGGGTGCGCATCGTGATGAAGGCGCCGATCGTGTTCATCGTGCTCGTGATCGGTCTGCTCGGCGCAGCGTCCATCCCGGCGTTCGGTCTCGACCTCAACCTGCCGACGGCCGCCTCGCAGGCGCCCGGCACCTCGGCCCGCATCGCCTACGACACCATCGCCGACAAGTTCGGGCCCGGGTACAACGGCACGATCGTGGTGGTGGCCGACATCACGCAGACCACCGACATCCAGAACGTGCTGACCGGCATCCGGAGCGATCTCGAAGCCGTCGACGGCGTGGCCACCGTGGGTCCGGGCCTGCCCGACACCACCCTCGACACCGCCATCTTCCAGGTGGTGCCGACCACCGCGCCCGACGCGCCCGAGACGAAGGCGCTCGTCGAACGGCTGCGCGAGATGAAGGGCGAGGTGCAGGCGCAGTACGGCACGCCGTTCACCGTGAGCGGGCAGACCGCGGTGGCCATCGACGTCTCGAACCAGCTCTCGAACGCGCTGATCCCGTTCGGCGTGCTCGTGATCGGGCTGTCCATCCTGCTGCTCGCGATGGTGTTCCGCTCCATCGCGGTGCCCGTCAAGGCGGCTCTCGGCTTCGCGCTCTCGGTCGGCGCCTCGTTCGGCGTGACCGTGGCGGTGTTCCAGAACGGGGTGTTCGCCGAGCAGCTCGGCGTGCACTCGGTGGGGCCGATCATCAGCTTCCTGCCGATCCTGCTGATGGCCATCCTGTTCGGTCTCGCGATGGACTACGAGGTGTTCCTCGTCTCGGGCATGCGCGAGGAGTACGTGAAGACGGGCGACGCCCGCCGCTCCGTGCGTGTGGGCTTCCAGCACGGCGCCCGGGTCGTCACCGCCGCCGCGCTCATCATGTTCTTCGTCTTCTTCGCCTTCGTGCCCGAGGGGGAGGGGGCCATCAAGGCCATCGCGCTCGCCCTCGCCGTCGGCGTGTTCGTCGACGCCTTCCTCGTGCGCATGACGCTCGTGCCGGCCATCATGACGCTGCTCGGCCGGCACGCCTGGTACCTGCCGAAGTGGCTCGCGCGCATCCTGCCGAACGTCGACGTGGAGGGCGAGAGCCTGCGCGGCCACATCGAGGAGCGCGAGTGGGCGGCGCTGCACCCGGGCGACGCCGTCACCGCCGAGGAGCTCGCCGTGGAGGGCGCCGGCGAACCGGTGTCGTTCTCGGTGGCCGCCGGATCGACCGCCGTCCTCACGGGCGACACCGCCGCCCGCCGCCTCGTGGGCGCCGCGATCGCCGGGCGAATCGAGCTGTCGTCGGGGCATCTCCAGGTGCTCGGCCACAGCCTGCCCTCCGAGTCCGGCCGGGTGGCCAAGCGCGTGACCCTCGTCGATCTCGACTCGCGCCGGCTCGACGGCACCACCGCGGTGGGGGAGGCCCTGCTCGAGCGTCTGCGCCTCGCGGCACCCCCGCTCCGGCGGATTCCGCGGGATGCGGTCGACACGCTCGTGGCGCGCGTCAACGCGGCGCTCACCGGCGCCGGGGAGCCGGCCATCGACATCCACCGCACCATCGGCGAGCTCTCGCCCCTGGCGCAGGCGCTGCTGGCGGTGGCGCTCGGCGTGGCCGACGGGTCGTCGCTGCTCGTGATCGACGCGGGCGAGGGCGACTTCGCCCGGCCGGCGACGCCGGAGTTCGCGGCCGCGGTCGTCACCATCCCGGATGCGGGCTCCACCGTGGTGCTCGGGGTCGAGGCCGAGCCGGCCAGTCACGCCGCGACCCTGGGCGGAAGGCCGCTCACCCGCATCGTGCTCCACCGTTCCGATTCCGCCGGTGCGCCCGGCTCCACCGAACTCTCCGCCCCGAAGGGAGGCCTCCGATGAGCTCGACCCCCACGCCGACCCCCCGGGCGCGCCGCAGAACCAAGATCGCCCTCGTCGTGCTCGCCGCGCTCGGGGTGGCGCTCACGCCGCTCGCCGTCAACGCCATCTTCACGGGCGCGCTGTCGAACGTCGACACCAACCTCCAGCAGGTGCCGGCGGCCGTGGTGAACAACGACCAGATGACCACCACGACGGCCGCCGACGGCACGAAGAGCACCAACTTCGCCGGACGCGGGCTCGTCACCCAGCTCACCGGGCCGGGCTCGAACGGCTTCGCCTGGACGGCCACGAACTCCGACGACGCAGCCGCCGGCCTCGCTGACGGCCGCTACTACGCCGTGCTCACCATCCCCTCGGACTTCTCGGCGAGCCTCGACACTCTCGCCGGCACCACTCCCACCCAGGGCCTGCTCGACATCAAGACCGACGCCTCGCACGGCTACCTCTCGGGGCTGATCGCGAGCACCGTGGCCTCGTCGGTGCAGTCCGGCTTCGGGCAGCAGGTCACGGCTCAGGTCGTGAACGGCATATACACGAGCTTCGGCGGCGTCGGCAAGAGCCTCTCGGATGCCTCGGGCGGGGCCACGCAGCTCGCCACCGGTGCCGACGGCCTCGCCTCGGGCGCCTCGCAGCTCGCCTCGGGGCTCGACCAGCTCGGCTCGGGGGCGGCCTCGGCGGCCTCCGGCGCCACGCAGCTCTCGGACGGGGTGGCGGCCTACACGAACGGCGTCACCGGGCTCGCGGGCGGGCTCGATCAGCTGCGCACGGGGACGAGCGGGCTCGGTGGGCTCTCCACGGGCCTCAACGATCTCTCCACGGGACTCGCTCCGGCGGCCTCTGGCCTCACGGATCTCAACGCCGCCGTGCAGCAGGACCCGACTGTTCCGGCATACGTGAAGGCGAGCCTGGCCCAACTCGCGCCCGGCGTCGCCGGGGCTTCGGCCGGCGCGACAGCCATCGCCGCGCAAGCAGCCGGTCTGGGCCAGCTCGAGTCGGGCATCGCCGATGCCGCGAACGGGGCCGACCAGCTCGCCGCGAACGGCCCGGGGCTCGCCTCCGGGGCCTCCGGCGTCGCCTCGGGCGTCAGCCAGCTCGCCACGGGCGTGCAGCAGACCGTTCCGGGCGCGCAGCAGCTCGCCACGGGCGCCACGCAGCTCGGCGACGGGGCGCGCACTCTGGCCTCAGGGCTGCAGTCGGGCGCCGACCAGCTGCAGGCGAACTCCGGTGGCGACACCTCCGCCGCCGCGAAGGTGGTGGCGCAGCCCGTGAAGGTCGACGTCACCACGGTGAACGCGGTGTCGGGTGTGGGGCAGATCGTGACCACCGTGCTCCTGCCGGTGGCGCTCTGGCTCGGGGCGCTCGCGGTCTTCCTCTGGCTGCGCCCGTTGTCCCGCGCGGTGCTCGCGAGCTCGGCCACCACCGGCCGGCTCACGCTTCGCACCTTCGGGCGGGCGGCGGCCGTCGTGGGCGTGCAGGTGCTGCTGCTCGTGGGCTTCCTGCATCTCGTGCTCGGGGTGGCCTGGAGCTCGCTGCCGGCGACCCTCGGGTTCTCGTTGCTCGTGGCGTTCGCGTTCACCGCCTTCCACCAGCTCCTCGCCACCGCCTTCGGCCGGGTGGGCGCCGTCGTCTCGCTCGTGCTGCTCGCCCTGCAGCTCGCCGCGACGGGCGGGCTCTACCCGGTGGAGATCCTCTCGGGGCCGTTCCAGTTCATCAACTCGATCAGTCCGATGGCGTATGCCGTCACGGGAATACAGAACATCCTCACCGGCGGAGCCGCCGGACCGGTGTGGACCGCGGCGGTCTTCCTCGCCGGGATGCTGCTCGTGAGCATCCTGCTCGCCGGAGTCGCCCTGGCCCGGCGACGGCGGCCGGTCGAGATCGGCTGGGCCCTGCCCCGCAAGGCGGGCCCGCGCTTCCGGCCGGCCCTCGCGCTCCCGCGGGCGGGCTCCGGCGCAGGTCCCGCCGCGGGTCCCGCGGCCCTCCCGTCCACCGGACCCGGCTCGAGCCCCTCCCCGGCCTAGCTTCTCCCGCGGGGTCGCGCATAGTGCTCTCAGGGAAGCCCGCGAGAGCACTCTGCGCGACCTCGGGGGCTGGATGCGCGTGGTGCGGCGGTCAGGGGCGAGCCGTGGCGGCCAGGCCGAGGCGGGCGTAGGCCGCCGTGAGGAGCGGCACGGGCACGTCGAGGGCGTGCGCCCGCGACACGAGGTCGCCCACGATCGCCTCGTGCTCGAGCGGCCGCCCTTGCACGAGGTCGCGGTAGAGCGAGGTGGTGAAGGTCGAGCCGGGTTCCGTCAGCGTCGCCCGCAGGTTCTCGAGCGCCTTCGCCTGCGGGGGGAATCCTGCCGCGGTCGAGACCGCCGCGCACTCCGCGATCACCGCCAGCGCCGTCTCGGTGCCGCCCGGTGCCGCCGCGATCTCACCCACCGGGCCGCCCACCAGCGTAGTGAGCACCCCGCCCGAGGACAGGAACACCCACTTCGCCCAGAGGTCGTCGCGGATGTGTTCCGAGAGCCGGGCGCGCACTCCGGGCGAGCCTGTCTGCAGGCCCGCGTCGAGCATCCGGATGCGCTCGGTCACCGAGCCGTCGAGCTCGCCGTAGCTGAGACTCGAGCCCGGCGCGAGCAGCCGCACGGTGCCGTCGTCGTCGAGCTGCGCGGCCACGACGCAGAGGCCGCCCACCACGGCGGCGTCGCCGAAGCGACCGGCGAGCAGGTCGAGGTGGCGCAGGCCGTTGAGCAGAGGCACGATCGTGGTCGCCGGGCCCACGAACTGCTCGAGGTCGCGCATCGCGGCGTCGAGCGCGTAGCCCTTGACGGCGAGCACGACCACGTCGAAAGCGCGTCGGTCGTCGCCGTCGCTGTCACCGTCGCCGGTCGGGCCGCCGAAACCGCCCTCGCCCGCCACGACCGTGCGTACCGGAGCGAACGTCTCGACCCCCTCGGGCGTCGCCACCCGCAGCCCGTCGCGCGCCAGCGCATCCGCTCGCCCCGGCCGCACCAGGAAGGTCACGTCGCGCCCGGCCGCCAGCAGCCTCGAGCCGAACCATCCGCCCACCGCACCCGCGCCCACCACGAGGATGCGCATCGACCTGCCTTCGTCCATGCCCCAACGCTACGCGTAGGATCGGTGGTTCACCCCGCGCAACGAATCCGAAGACGGTCGCCGTCTGCGGTGGTCGTCGGCGAACCGGGAACCAGGACCCTCGCCCATGAACCGCACCACTCGTGCCGGCTTCCCCTGGATGCTCGTGGTGGGCGTGGTGTTCATCGGCTTCATCCTGCGCGGGCCGATCGTGGCCGTGGCACCGATCACCGGGACCATCAGCGCCGACCTCTCGGTGACGGCGGCCCAGGCCGGACTCCTCACGAGCCTGCCGGTGCTCTGCTTCGCGCTCATCACCCCCTTCGCCTCGCTGTTCGTGGGCCGGGCGGGCGCGAACTTCGCCACCACGATCGCCATCATCGGCGTGGGCATCGGCTCGATCGTGCGCTCGGCGGGCGGGGTCGAGGCCACCTTCGCGGGAACCATCATCATGGGGGCGTTCATCACCATCGGCAACGTGGTGATCCCGGTGATCATCCGGAGGGACGTGCCGGGCGCCCGGGTGGGCATCGTCACCGGCGCGTACACCTCGGCCATGAACGTGAGCTCGATGATCACCTCGCTCGCCACGGTGCCGCTCGCCGCGGTGTTCGGCTGGCGCGGCGCGCTGCTCACCTGGCTCGGCTTCGTGGTGCTCGCGGCGGTGGCCTGGCTCGTGGCGGTGGGCCCGCGGCGCGCGTTCGCCTGGGGGCCGGTGAAGCCCGCGTTCGAGACCGGTGCCGTCGACACGGTGGCCATCGACACCCGGGGCATCCCACTCGCCGCGCCCGAGCCGCGCACCTGGCGCAACCTCTCGGCCGTGCTGCTCTCGCTCGCGTTCGCGGGCCAGGCGTTCTCGTACTACGGGCTCACGGCCTGGTTCCCGACCATCCTCGAGCAGGAGATCGGCTACACGGCGGCCGCCGCCGGCACGAGCTCGTCGGTCTTCCAGATCGCCGCCGTGGTGGGCGCCCTCGGGGTGCCGCTCCTCTCGCAGCGCATCGGCATCCCGGTGGCCTTCGGCATCGTCTCGGCCCTGTGGATCAGCTTCCCGCTCGGTATGATGCTCGCACCGGATGCCTGGCTCGCCTGGGGCTTCCTCGGCGGCGTCGCGCAGGGCGGCGGCATCACCGTGGTGTTCATGCTGATCGTGCAGCTCGCGCTCACCGGCACCCACGCGCGCCGGCTCTCGGCCATGATCCAGGGCGTCGGCTACGCCCTCGGCGCCACCGCCCCCACGCTCATCGGCGCCGTGCACGACGCCACCGGCGCCTGGACGCTCCCCATCGGCGTGGTGCTCATCTCCACCCTCGTCTTCACGGGAGCCGGCCTGGCCGGCGCCCTCCGCGCCACCGGCCCGCGCACTCGCCGCTGAACGGAAGGAGATTTGGGCCCAGATCGCCGTTTTCGTCGATGAGACACCCGAATCTCCTTCCGTTCGGAAGCCCACGTAGGCTGAACACTATGGACTTCAGGATCTTCACCGAACCGCAGCAGGGCGCGAGCTACGACGAACTCCTCGCGGTGGCGCAAGCCACCGAGCGGCTCGGTTTCGACGGCTTCTTCCGCTCCGACCACTACTTGCGCATGGGCGACGGCGACCCGGGCGCCGGGCCCACGGATGCCTGGACCACGCTGGCCGGCCTCGCCCGCGAGACCGAGCGCATCCGCCTCGGCACCCTCGTGTCGAGCGTGACCTACCGCTACCCGGGCATCCTCGCCATCCAGGTGGCGCAGGTCGACCAGATGTCGGGCGGCCGCGTCGAGCTCGGGCTCGGCACCGGCTGGTTCGAGGAGGAGCACAAGGCCTACGGCATCCCCTTCCCGCCGAAGCGCTTCGACCTGCTCGAGGAGCAGCTCGAGATCGTCACCGGCCTCTGGGCCACCGAGCCCGGCGAGACCTACTCCTACTCGAGTGACAACTACTCGCTCGAGAACGCGCCGGCCCTGCCTAAGCCGGTGCAGTCGCCGCTGCCGGTGATCGTGGGCGGCAAGGGCGCCAAGCGCACCCCGCTGCTGGCGGCCCGCTTCGCGAGCGAGTTCAACATCCCGTTCCCCGACCCGGGAACCGTGCCGGGGCTCGTGGAGAACGTTCGCCGCGCCTGCGTCGAACTGGGGCGCGACCCTGACGCCATGGTCTACTCGGCCGCGTTGGTCGCGGTGGCCGGAGCCGACGAGGCCGAGTTCGCGCGCCGGGCGGCCGCGATCGGGCGCGAGCCCGCCGAATTGCGCACCAACGGCCTCGCGGGCACGCCCTCCGAGATCGTCGACAAGCTCGGCGCTCTGCGCGAGCAGGGGATCGAGCGGGTCTACCTGCAGATCCTCGACCTGGGCGATCTCGATCACCTCGACTTCCTGGCCCGCGAGGTCGTGCCGCACCTGGCTGAGTGAGCGCCCGCCACGGGGCGTAGCGTGGGGTCATGACTGTGATCTCGCTGCTCGACCTGCATCTCAAAGCCGACGCCCTCGAGGGTGCCCCGGCGCTCATCGCCTCGGTTCTCTCGGCAACCCGTGCCTTCGACGGGAATCTCGGCGTCGACGTGATCGTCGACGTCGACGACCCGGCTCACTACGTGGCTGTCGAGAAGTGGGAGTCGATCGAGGCCGACGACGCCTATCGCGCCTGGCGGGCCACGCCCGAGGGTGCGTCGGCGCTCGGCACGATCCTGGCGGCGGCGCCCACACTCACGCGCGGCACGGTCGTCGACGCCTGAGCGGATGCCGGTGCTCCGGCGACACCCGCAGTGCGCGGAGCGGGCGCAGTGTGCGCGCGGTGCCGGCAGAGCGGCCGCGGTAGCGGTGCCGGCGTGCGGCGGTGGACGCCGGTTCAGTCGTCGAACCGCGCCGTCGCGAGGCGGTGGAGCCGGAGCGCGTCGCTGAGCCGCACCCTCCCGGCCGGCGTGCGCAGATCGAAACCCAGCGCCTCGCTCAGCTCGGCCGTGCGCGCCTGCAGAGTCGAGTGGTGCACGCCGAGCAGTGCCGCGGCAGAACGCACGCTCTCGCTGTGCACGAGAGCGTCGAAGGCGTCGAGCGCCTTCGGGTCGTGGCCGATCGCACGCCCGATCGCAGCGACATCCGGATGCGCCGGCCGGCCCGATTCCGCCGCCTCCGACACGCGGGCGGCGAGCAGCACCACCCCGAGCTCGTCGGCGTTCACGACGGGTTCGAGGGGGCCGGTCATCTTGAGAGCGATCAGGGCCGTCTGCCACGACTCGTCGAGGCCGGCGGCGGGGGCGGCCACACCGATGCCGGCGACCGCCGCAGCACTCGCGCGGGCCGCGGAGGAGCGCTCGCCGCTCGCCACCGTGCGCGACGCGGAGGCCGCCCCGGCGGCTCTGCCGCCCGACGTCGGGCCGCCCGACGCCGGGCCATCGGAGCCGGTGTGCTCGCCGTCGCGGCGCAGGGTCGCCCGCACACGCCCGGCGGCCGTGAGGATCACGGCGCTCCGCGGCTCGGGCCGGGATCGCCCTGCCGGGCGCGCCACGATGCGCAGCAGGCTGCGCTCGTCGAGCTGCAGACGGCGGGCCGCAACCGCGCGGGACTCCACAGGCTCCGCGCCGTCGAGCAGCACCTCGAGTGCCTGCCGCTCACCCGCCGCGGGGTCGCTGCGCTCGAGCGAGAGGCCGACGGCGATCGCCAGGCGCTCGAGCACCATCGCGTCGTTCGCGTGAGCCGCACCCTCGCGCTCGATCCACACGAAACCGTCGTCGTCGCCGAACGGATGCCGCGGCCAGTCGGCGGTGCCGCCACCGGACACCTCTGCCCCGCCCGCGGCGACGGCTCCGGCGGTGGGCTCCTGGCCCTCGGGCCACCCCGCCGAAACCGGGCGGCCCGAGCCGGGGCCGGCCGACCTCAGCCCGCGGTCGTCCACGCGCATCCGCTTGCCGCCCGCCGCGAAACCCGCCGCGCATCCGGTGAGCACGGCGGCCCCGCGCAGCAGCACCTCGAGCGCGGCGTGCCCCTCGACGAGGGCGTCGAAATAGGCGATCACCTTCAGGTTCTCGCTCGCCTCGGGGTCGAGCGCTGTGAGGCGGCCCACCAGCTCTTGCATCGCCCACCGTTCGCCGTCGAATCGTTGCGCCCCACCTTAGGGCTTCGGCGGGGTCGTGCACCCGGATTCCCGGGAACCGAGGGGCAGGCCGCCCGGTTCCGGAGCATCCGGGCGCGCGCCGGTCAGACCCCCAGAACGCGCGCGACCCAGGCGGTGCGGGTGGCGCGCGCGATCACCGAGAGCGTGGCCTGGGGCGCCATCAGGTCGGAACCGTGGAAGGCCCCTGGCCAGACGTGGAGCTCGGCCTGGCCGCCTGAGGCCCAGATGGCGCTCGCGTAGGCCACGTCCTCGTCGCGGAACACCTCCGCCGATCCGACGTCGATGAACGCGGGCGGGAGGCCCGAGAGGTCGGTGGCGCGCGACGGCGCCGCGTAGATCGAGACCTCGTCGCCGTGGCGGCGCTCGCCGAGGAGGGCATCCCACCCGGTGTCGTTGCTGCCACGGTCCCACACGCCGATGCCGATGTACTGGCGGCTCGAGACGGTGGTGTTGCGATCGTCGATCATGGGGTACATCAGGCACTGCCCGACCAGCTCGGGGCCGCGGCGGTCGCGGGCGAGCAGAGCGGTTCCGGCCGCGAGGCCCCCGCCTGCGCTGCCGCCGGCGATGAGCAGGCGTGCCGGGTCGATGCCGAGCTCCTCGGCGTGCTCGGCGGTCCAGACGAGGGCGGCGTAGCAGTCCTCCACCGGGGCCGGGTCGGGGTTCTCGGGAGCGAGCCGGTACTCGACCGACACGGCCACGGCATCCATGCTCTCGACCCACTCGAGGAAGACGTCGGCGCCGGTGAAGCGGTCTCCGATGATCATCCCGCCGCCGTGGGTGTGGAAGATACCCGGTCCGGCGGTGCTGTGGTCGGTGCGCCGGAAGATCGACACCGTGAGCTCGGGTGCGCCCGCGGGGCCGGGGATGACGCGTTCGACATGCTCGATCGGCCGGCCGGCCAGCAGCTCGTCGATCGGCGCGGTGATGCTGGCCGCGCGCATCGGAGCGATCATCTCCGGCGAGATGGTCGCGGGCAGTTGGTCGCCGATGACGGCGAGCACGGCCTGCAGCTCCACGTCGTAGGGAGGTCGGGAGTCGATGGTGGTCATGAACTTCTCCAGTCGTCGGGCCACTCCGTCGTGGCCGTTGCACTCCATCGTGGGCCGACGGGGCGCTGCTTCGCGACCGCCAGGTGCGCGAGATGAGGGCCGGGGGTTCCGCCGATCGGCGGGATCCGCGTGGACGGATGCCGCGAGCCGCGCGTACCCGTCGACAATCGGGTGCGTGTCGTGTAATGTTGGTCAGTCGGCTCTGGACACCGCGAGTTGCATCGCGGATGGGTTTGTAAGTCTGGTGGGCCGGTTTCCCAGTCAGTGCAATGGATGCGCTGGTCACTGGTGAATGTCGCGTACGACACGGCCCCCGCTACTCCCGGGGATCTAGTTAGCACTTCCAACGCATTCGGCGTTGAGGTGTGCGCATTTCGAGATAACCCGGAAAGAATCATGCCCAAATCCAACAAGTCCGGCGGCTTCAAGCCCGCCAAGAACTACGAGCCCCGCACCCCCGCCAAGGGCGGTCCGAAGGCCGGCAGCCGCAGCCCCGGTCACCGCGGCTACAAGGCCGTCGACGAAGGCGCCCCGCGCAAGCAGCGGTGGAATGCCGACGAGCGGGCTTCGCGCGGAGCCGCTCCCGCCAACCGTGGCGAGCGCCCCTCGTACGGCGACCGTCCGGCACGCCCGGCCTACGAGGACCGTGGCGGCCGCGCGTCGTACAACGACCGCAGTGGCCGGGTCGAGCGCGATGGGGAGCGCGGCGGGTACAACCGTGGCGACCGCTCCGACCGCCCCGCCTACGGTGACCGTCCGGCCCGCGGTGGCTACGAGCGCCCGAACCGCGAGAACGGCTTCAACAAGTCGGGCACCGGCACCGGGCGCAGCGAGCGTCCGGCGTACGGCGACCGCCCCACCTACAACGACCGCGGCGACCGCCCCGCGTACAACGACCGCGGCGACCGCCCGTCGTACCAGCGCTCCGAGCGCCCGGCCTACGGCGACCGCACCGAGGGTTCGGGTCCCGACCGCAACGGCCGCGCTCCGCAGCGCACCGACCGTCAGAAGTGGAACGACGCCCGCAACGAGGAGCGCCGTGCCGCTGCCGCCGCCGAACGCGGCGACCGCCCCTCGACCGGCAAGCCGCCGCGCACCGACGAGCGCGGCTACAACCGCAGCGCCCGCCCGACGGCCGACTACCAGCCCGGTGAGCGCACCGATCGCCCGAATCGCTCCTCCTACGACCGCAGCGACCGCGCTCCGCGCACCGGCGGCTACGATCGCGCCGAGCGTCCGTCCTACAAGTCGGATCGCTCGGCGTTCGGCGACCGCGCCGAGCGCAGCGAGCGTCCGTCCTACAAGTCCGATCGCCCCGCCCGCAGCGTCGACCGCACCGACCGCCCTGCGCGCTCGAACGACCGCGACGGCCGTCCGGCGCGTTCCTCTGATCGCGACGTACGCACCGACCGCCCCGCCCACGGCGACCGCCCGTCGTACGGGTCCGATCGCAGCGGCGGCCGTGCATCCGGTGGCTACGGCGCCGACCGGACCGCTCGCACCGACCGCGGCAGCGACTTCTACCCGAACCGCGACTCCAAGCCCTCGTACGCCGGCCACGGCGACGACGACGTCGTGCTCGAGCGCCTCGAGGCCCAGGCCACGCTGGCCGAAGAGGTCGAGGGCGCGACGTTCGCGAGCCTCGGACTCGGCGGCAACATCGTGCGCGTTCTCGGTGAGCTGGGGGCTGCGAGCCCCTTCCCGATCCAGTCCGCCACCATCCCCGAGGTGCTGAAGGGCCGCGACGTGCTCGGCCGCGGCCGCACCGGCTCCGGCAAGACCATCGCCTTCGGCGCCCCCCTCGTGGAGCGCCTGATGGAGAACGGTGGCGGCGCCAACCGCAAGCCGGGCCGCAAGCCCCGCGCGCTCATCCTGGCCCCCACCCGCGAGCTGGCGCTGCAGATCGACCGCACCGTGCAGCCCATCGCGCGTGCCGTGGGCCTGTTCACCACGCAGATCTACGGCGGCGTGCCGCAGGGCCGCCAGGTGGGTGCGCTCCAGCGCGGCGTCGACATCATCGTCGGCACCCCCGGACGCATCGAGGACCTGATCGAACAGCGCCGCCTCGACCTCTCCGAGGTCACCATCACGGTGCTCGACGAGGCCGACCACATGTGCGACCTGGGCTTCCTCGAGCCGGTGCAGCGCATCCTGCGTCACACGAAGAACGGCGGCCAGAAGCTGCTCTTCTCCGCCACCCTCGACAAGGGCGTGGCGAAGCTCGTCGACGAGTTCCTGGTGGACCCGAGCGTGCACGAGGTCGCCGGTGAAGACCAGGCCTCCTCCACGATCGACCACCGCGTGCTGATCGTCGAGAGCCGCGACAAGAGCGAGATCATCAAGCAGCTCGCCGACCGCGACGGCAAGACGCTCATCTTCGCCCGCACCCGCGCCTACGCCGAGATGCTCGCCGAGCAGCTCGAGGACGCGGGCTTCCCGGCCACGAGCCTGCACGGCGACCTCAACCAGGCGCGCCGCACGCGCAACCTGGCGCAGCTGACCTCGGGTCGCGTGAGCGTGCTCGTGGCGACGGATGTGGCCGCGCGCGGCATCCACGTCGACGACATCGACCTGGTGATCCAGGCCGACGCGCCCGACGAGTACAAGACCTACCTGCACCGCGCCGGCCGCACCGGCCGCGCCGGCAAGCAGGGCACGGTCGTCACCCTCATCCCGCGCAGCCGGGGGCGCCGGATGCAAGAGCTGCTCGGCCGTGCCGAGATCGACGCCGAGATGATCACCGTCGGCCCCGGCGACCGCCTGCTCGGCGAGATCTCGGCCGACCAGCCGCTCGCCGCATCGGCGAAGTAGGGCTCAGCACCGACCGATGTCGCTCACTGCACCATCGCGCGCCGGCCGCCTGCCCCTCGGGGTGGCGGTCGGCGTCGCTGTCGGGTGCGGCATCCTGATGGCCACGCAGTCGCGCATCAACGGCGAGCTGGGCCATCGGCTCGGCGACGGATTCACGGCCGCCGCCATCAGCTTCTCGATCGGCCTCGTGATCGTGGCCGTCATCGTGGCTCTGCTGCCCTCGGCCCGCCACGGGGCGGGACTCGCGATCGCCGAGGCCCGCACCGGGACGCTGCCGGCCTGGATGCTGCTCGCCGGCTTCGGGGGCGCCGTGTTCGTGCTCACGCAAGGGCTCGCATCCGCTCTCGTCGGCGTGTCGCTGTTCACGGTGGCCTTCATCGGCGGGCAGACCGTGTCGGGGCTCGTCGTCGACCGCGTGGGCATCGGGCCCGGCGGGCGGCGGTACCTGACCTTCCGGAGGGTGTTCGGCGCCTGCATCGCGTTCGCCGTGGTGGCGTGGTCGGTGGCGGCCCACATCGACCCGCAGGTGCCGCTGTGGCTGCTCCTGCTGCCCTTCGTCGCCGGCGTGGTGCAGGCCGTGCAACAGGCGGCGAACGGGCGGGTCGCGGCGGCGGCCGGATCGGCGGTGAGCTCGACGCTGTTCAACTTCGTCTCGGGCACGGCGCTGCTCGTCGTGATCGCGCTCGTGCACGCGGCGCTCGCCGGCGGGCTGCCCGCGGCGACGGCCTATCCCGTCGATGGGTGGCTCTACCTGGGTGGCCCGATCGGCGTCGCCTTCATCTTCGGGCTCGCCACCGCGGTGCGCGTCACCGGCGTGCTCCTGCTCGGGCTCTGCTCCATCACGGGGCAGCTCGTCGGCTCGATCGTCATCGACCTCGTGGCCCCGGGCTCCGGTCACTCGGTCGACTGGACCACCCCGATCGCCGCCGTGCTCGTGGTGGTGGCGGTGCTCGTGGTGTCGCTTCCGCCGCGCCGCCGCTCTAGATGAGCGGGTTGCGGGTCATGCCCCGCCGAGCGCGGCGGCCACGACGAGGATGACCGCGCTCGCCGCCCAGAATGCGCCGACGAACACCCAGTCCCGCGCCCGGAACGGCACCAGGTGCCGCTCGGTGCGCGTGGCGTGGGCCCCGAAGGCGCGGGAGTCCATCGCGAGCGACACCCGCTCGGCGTGGCGGATGCCGCCCGCCAGGAGCGGCACCACGTAGCCCAGGTGACGGCGCGCGGCGGCGATCGGCCCGCGGCCGTGCGCCATCCCACGCACCCGGTGCGCCTGCCGGATGACGTCGAGCTCGTGCCCGAACCGCGGCACGAAGCGGTAGGCGGCCAGCGCCGTATACCCCAGCCGGTAGGGCACGCGCAGCTGCTGCACGAGCGCGCGCACGAGGTCGGGGCCCGTGGTGGTGAGCCCGGCGACGAGCGAGAGCGTCAGGATGCCCGCGAGCCGCAGCGCGGTCGCCGCGCCCACCGCGAGCGCGCCGGCGTGGAAGCGGTAGTCGCCGACCTGGAAGAGCAGCTCGGTGTCCGAGACGCGGGAGGCATCCGTCCAGAGCGCGAAGCTCACCGTGAGCACCGCCATCGCGACCGGCAGCAGCACGAAGAGGCCGAGCAGCGCCCGCCCACCGAGGTGCGCGCCCACCACCAGGAGCGCGACCGCCAGCAGCAGGAAGCTCGACGGCACCGGGATGCCGTGCGAGAAGATCAGCACGATCATCGCCGGCAGCGGCCCCGCGATCTTCGCCAGCGGGTTCAGGCGGTGCAGGAAGCGCACCCGACCCCAGTCGCGCGCGTCGGCGTAGGGATCGGTGCGCCGCTCGGCCCGGGCGTCCGCGGCGCTCATCCGCGGGCTCCGCCGGGCTCCGGATGCGCGGGGCCGGGCATCCGCACCGCCGCTTCGAGCCCGTCGAGACCCGTCACCCCGTGCCAGCGCGGGTCGGCGGTCGCCCGCAGCGCCCGCACGAGCGCCGGAGCGCGCAGGCCGGCCGACTCGAGCGCATCCGAGCCCAGGATCGCGCCCGTCGTGCCGTGCGCCGCCACCGCCCCGCCCGTGAGCACGAGCACGTGCGAGGCGTGGTCCGCCACGAGCTGGAGGTCGTGGGTGGCCACGATCACGGTGGTGCCCTCGGCGTTCAGCGCGCTCAGGATGCCGAGGAGTTCGGCCGCCCGGGCCCGGTCCTGCCCGAAGGTGGGCTCGTCGAGCACGAGCACCGGGGCGCCCGCGATGAGCGCCGTGCCCACCGAGAGGCGCCGCTTCTGCCCGCCGGAGAGGAGGAACGGATGCGCGTCGCGCAGCCCGGCGAGACCGAAGCGATCGAGCATCCGGTTCACGCGGTCGGCGATGGCCGGTGCGTTCAGGCTCGAGTCGGCGGCGCTCTGCAGCTCGAGTCCGTGGGCGAGCTCCTCGGCCACGGTGGCGCGGATGAACTGGTGCTCGGGATTCTGGAAGACGAAGCCCACCGTGCGCGCGAGCGTGCGCACGTCGGCGCGCGAAGGGTCGAGGCCGAGCACGTCGACGGTGCCCTTCGGCGGCGGCACCACTCCGGCGATCGCCTGCAGCAGGGTGGTCTTGCCGGCGCCGTTCGTGCCCACGACCGCGAGGAAGTCGCCGCGCCCGACCTCGAGGTCGATGCCGTGCAGGATGCTCGTGCGCGACTTCGCGACGCGCAGTCCACGCACGCGCACGGCGGGGGCGGCGCCGTCGCGCGCGGATGCCTCGGGCAGGGTGGGAGGCGGGGCGTCGGACGGCGTGGGCGAGCGCGACGGTGGGGTGGTGCCGGATGTCGGAGCAGGGCGCGACGGCGAGGTGGGCGACGGCGAGGTGGACGACCGTGAGGTGGGCGACGACGGCGGGGCGGCGCCGGCCGTGTCCAGCGCGTCGAGGGCCGCCGTGAGCTCGGCCGGGGTGAGCGGCAGCTCGGGCAGCGGGATGCCGGCCGCGCGCATCCGGAGACCGGCGAGGGTCGCGGTGGGCAGCCAGACGCCCAGCTCGAGCAGCTCCTGCGCGCGCGAGCGCAGCACCGTGCCGGCCGGCCCCTCGGCGATGGGCCGCCCGTGCCGGTCGAGCACCAGCACGCGATCCACGAGACCCATCGCCGCATCGAGGTCGTGCTCCACCAGCACGATCGCGTGGTCGCGCTCCCGCACCAGCGCCGAGAGCACCGCGTAGACCTCGTCGATGCCGCGCGGGTCGAGGTTCGCCGTCGGCTCGTCGAGCACGATCACCCCAGAGCCGAGGGCGAGCGCGCAGGCGATCGCGAGGCGCTGGCGGCCGCCGCCCGAGAGGCGGTCGGGATTCTCGGCCCGCCGCTCCCACAGCCCCACCTGCCGCAGTGCCCTCTCGGCCCGGGCCAGCACCTCATCCACCGGCAGCTGCAGATTCTCGGGGCCGAAGCACACCTCGTCGAGCACGGTTCCGGTGACGATCTGCGCATCCGGGTCTTGGAACACCATCGCCACGTGCGCACTCAGCGCCGCCACGGTGGTCTCCGTGGTCGGCACGCCGGCCACCCGCACCTCGCCCTCGAGGGTCGCGGCGACCGCGTGCGGCACGAGCCCGTTGAGCGCGAGCGCGAGGGTCGACTTGCCGCAGCCCGAGGGCCCGAGAACGAGAACCACCTCGCCCGGCGAAACGGTGAGAGTCACGCCGTCCGGCGTCGCCGCGGGGCTCCCGAGGTGCCGGATGCGCGCATCCTCCACCTCGATGAGGGGCGTGGGCTCGGTCATGGGTCCTTTCGCGGCGGGGCCGGCGCCGGGATGCTGCGGCGGGCGGTCATCGCCCAGCTTAGGTAACCCTGAGTTGTGAAGAAGATGCATCTCGATGGATTCGCCGGCGACACTGGGATTTTTCAGGTGCCTCCCGCTATCCTCGAGGGAGCCCGAGGTTCTGAATTCGCTGCCCGCGGAAGAACCGATTCAGAAAGACCCGAAAGCACCCACGTTTGAGTAATCCGGAATCGCGCACTGGCGGCCTGCCGCAGACGCCCGCGAACCCGGATGCGCCGAACCCGGTCGCACACGACGGCTCCCTCTCCCGGCGCGAGCGTCGTGAACGCGCCGCCCGTGCCGAGGCCCGGGATGCCGAGACGGTCGCCGCCGTCACTGCGGCGATCGAGGTCGTTCCGGTCGCGCCGACCACGGGGGGTGCCGCAGACGCCGCCGTCGTGAGCGCCGCTGCACCGCTGTCGCGCCGCGAACTGCGAGAGCTCGAAGACAGCCGCCGTCGCCGTGAGGTGGAGCTGCGTCGCGAAGAACTGGCCACGCTCGAGGTCGCCGAGATCGGCACCGCCCCGCTCGAGCCGCACCTCGAACTCGAACTCGCCCCCGTGCAGCCCGAGCCGGCGAACGCCGAGTTCGTCCTCACTCCGGCCCCCGTTCGCGCGCTCTCCCGCCGCGAGGCGCGCGAGCGCGCCGCCGCAGAGGGCGACTCCGCAGGCGTGCCGCCGCGCGCTGCGGAGGCATCTCGCCTGGCGCCGGCGGCATCGGTGCCGTCCTCGCGCCGGGCACTCCGGCAGCGAGCTGCCGTCGGCGACTCGGCTCAGCCGGATGCACTCCTCCCCACGGCCGAACACCAGCCGGCCACGACCGCCACCGGCGTGATCGAGGCGGAGCTGCTCGAGACCCCCGCGACCGGCATCCCGGTCGGCGCCGTCGCCTCCGCGACCGCCGAGCCCATCACGGTCGAGTTCACCGAGGTCGTGGCCACCGACGCCACCGACGACCTCGACGCGGGCGCCGCCCTCGGGTTCCAGCCCACCCTCGTCTCGGCCGCCGTGGTCGCCGACAAGGTCGCGGCCGCCTCGACCTCGACTTCGGCAGGTGCTGCCGCCGGCCCCGCACCCGATGCGACGGCCGACGCCGAACCGGCCGGCCCCGAGAGCGCCCCCGCGGCATCCGTCGCCACCCGCCGCGGCGCCCGCAGCACCGCCGTCGAGCGCACGAGCCGCTCGGCCGCCTCCCGCACCGTCGCCGTGCGTGCGCCCCGCGCGCCGCGCGTCCGCGCCCCGAAGGCCCCCCGCACGCGCGGCGCCCTTCGGAGGGGCTGGGCGAAAGCGGGCCTCAGCGGCGTCGCCATGGCCTTCGTGCTCGGGATCGTCGCGGTCACCGCCATCCCGTCGACCGTCTCGGCCAGCCCGATCGACGCGAACGTGGTCAACCTCAGCCTCAACGCCAACACCTCGGCGCAGACCCAGCAGCTCGTCACCGCGGGCTCCTCCTCGTCGACCGTCAATCGCGACGGCTACGCGGTCACGAGCGCCGGGCAGCTGCAGGCGGCCGGGTACTCCACCGCGCAGCTGCTCGTGGGCCGTTCGCTCGCGCAGGAGCTCGTGAACGCGATGGACTCCGGCAAGCTCGTGGGGTCGGTGCCCGACCACATGAAGGAGATCCGCTGGATCGCCCAGGGCGTCACCGTGCCCGACTGCGGTGTCGACTACCGGGTGCTCGAGATCATCGCCATCGCGGTGCGCAACTTCGACCAGGTGGGCGTCAGCGACATCAACCGCAAGTGCACCGGCCAGATCGAGGGCGCCGGCACGAGCTCCTCGCACTACGTCGACGGCGGCGGCCACGCGGTCGACTTCTACCTGCTCGACAACAAGAGCCTCAACGGCACCGATGCCGGCACGCTCAAGCTCATCAGCCTGCTCGACCCCGTGATGCCGCTCGGCGCGCACGTGGGTCAGGCCCAGTGCCGCGCCTCGGCCGGCATCAGCGTGAAGCTCACGAACTGGACCGAGTTCGACGACGCCTGCACGCACATGCACGTCGACGTCCCGGTGACCGACGCGCCGCTGCTGCTGAGCGACTCCTCGCTGCTCGCCGCCGGCTGACCCGGGCGACACCGGCGGGGCGGGATCCACCCGCTCGGCGCATCCGGACCTCGCCCGGCGCAATCCGGCCCTCAGGCCTTGCGCAGCCCCCGCGTGACGCCGGTCGCCTCGAGCGCCCGGCCCAGCACGATCGCCAGAGCGGTGAAGATCACAGGAGAGAGCACCGACCCGGCGACGAGCACGACCGCCCCCGCCGCGTCGAGGTCGCGCGAGCCCACGAGCCGGTACATGCCGATCGCCAGGATGACGCCCGAGAACACCGCCCCGGCGAAGAACAGCCAGAGCGGCCAGTGCCGGTAGCGCCCGATCAGGAACGGCAGCTCCTGCACGGCACCGATGCCCAGGGCGATCAGCGCGGCCCCGAACCCGAGCGGCTGGAACGCTGCCGAGACGAGGCCTGAGAGCACGGCGACGAGCAACGCCACCCCGCCTCGCCGGAACAGGAACTGCGCCAGCGCGCCCGGCACGAAGTACACGCCGAGGGTGAGCCCGTAGAGCATCGGGATGACGGCGTTGACGGTTCCACCGATGTACGCGTTCACGATGAACAGGATGCCGCCGGCCACGCCGATGGCTGCGCAGCTGAGGAGCAGTCTCGTGCTGGTGTTCTTCATGGCGGCCTCCGGCACAAGCTTACGGGCCCGGTGGAACGCCTCCGTCCGGCTCGGGATTTCCGGAGAACGAGGATCTGCGCCCCGGCCGGTCGTGTTCGTGATGGGAAATTCCTCCATGCGGGTGGCCGAGCGGGCCGAGCTGTGGGAGGTTCGCTAGTGAGAAGCGCCGCCAGGGCGCCCTGCCCAGAACGGTTCCCGTGTACGCACCACCCCCTTCGCCCGGTCCTCTTGCCGACGCGCCCGACCGCATCCTGGCCGGCCGAGCGGCCGACGGCGACACGCGCGCCTTCGAGGTGCTCGTGCGTCGCCACGGCGGGCTCGTGCGCGCCTACGCCACACGCATCCTCGGCGGCGCGACCGATGCCGACGACGTGGTGCAGGAGACCTTCATCACCGCGTGGGACAAGCTGCCCGGGCTCGACGACCTCTCGGCCGTGCGCTCGTGGCTCATGCGCATCGCGAACCGCAAGGCGCTCGACCGCATCCGGTCACGGCATCCGGACGTGCCCATCGAGGACTGGGACGACCCGGCGCCCGCCGAGGAGGGCCCCGACCGCCAGGCCGAGGCCGGCTCGCGCCGCGCGAGTCTCATCGCCGCGCTCGACCGCATGCCGGATGCGCAGCGGCAGTGCTGGGTGATGAAGGAGGTGGGCGGGCTCGCCTATGACGAGATCGCCGAGGAACTGGGCGTTCCGCCGTCGACCGTGCGAGGGTTGCTGGCCAGGGCGAGACGACGATTGATGACCGAGATGGAGGAGTGGCGATGAACGCGAATACTCCGGCCGACGAGCCGCACGGCGACATCGTCGACCTGCTCGGCGACTATCTCGACCGCGGGGAGCAGCCGCCGCGCGAGCTGCTCGAGAACTCGCCGGAGAATGACCTCGCCTTCGCGGCGCTCGTGCGCATGCGCGAGGTCGCGGCCACGCTCGTCGAGATCGACGCGGACGGCTCGGGTGAGCCGGAGGACGACGGATGGGTGCAGAACATCCTCGGGAGCATCCAGCGCGAGGTGCGCTCCGGCCGGTCCATTCCGCTCACCCACCCCTCGCCGCGGGCCGAACTCAGCCTCACCGAGGGCGCTGTGCGGGGGCTCGTGCGCGCCGCCGGCGACTCGGTCGACGGCGTGCTGATCGGCCGCTGCTCGATCGAGGGAGACGTCGGGACCCCGCATGCGCCGGTGGTGGTGCGGGTGGAGGCGAGCGTGTTCTGGGGGGAGCGCATCCCCGAGCTCGCCGAACGGCTGCGCGCCGCGATCGGCGCCGCACTCCTGCAGCACACCGAGCTCGCGGTGGAAGCGATCGACGTGATCGTCACCGACGTGCATCTGCGGCGCAGCTCGCCGGCGGACACCCCCGCGGCCGCCGCGGAGTCCGAGACCGCCGTCGCCGACGAGAGACCGGTGGCGCCGCACGAGGAAGGGACCGCCGAATGAGCGAGCTCGAGACCGAGACCGAGCTCGCCGCCGAGCTCGACGCCGTGGTGCGCGCGGTGCCCGGGGTGCTGCAGACCTACCCGGCCCGGCCCGCGCTGCTCGCTGCCGTCACGCAGGCCGCCTCGGTGGTGCTGCGCACGCCGGTCGCACCACCCGTGGCCGTCTCGCACGACACCGACGGCGTCTCGGTGCGGGTCACGATCGCGGTGAGCGATCAGCGGCCGGCCGCCGAGACGTGCCGTGCCGTGCACGATGCCGTGGTCGCGCACCTGGCGGAGCTGGCCGCACGAGCCGGGCGCCCCGTACCCTCCGCCGGCGATCCCAGTGCCGACGCCGACGCCGACGCCGACTCGATCGCGCGTGTGACGGTGGAGGTCGCCCGCATCGGCTGAGACGTGCGAGCATCGGAACATGGAGCATCCGGAGATCCGTGCGCGCCGCCTGCGCCGTGCCCGCCTGCGCTTCGGCGCCATGGGTGTCGTGGGTGTCACCGTCACCGTGGTGCTCATCCTGCTCGGCCATGCCGACATCAGCGCGATCGCCGGCTGGGCCGCCGCCTGCGTCGTCTACCTCGTGTGGATCTGGCTGACCATCGGCCCCATGGATGCGCGCACCACAGCCCTGCACGCCCACCGCGAAGATCCCACGCGCACCACCAGCGACGTGCTGCTCGTGCTCGCGAGCACCGCGAGCCTCGTGGTGGTGGTGTTCCTGCTGGTGCTCTCGAACGGGGCGGCGGGCGTCACGCGCGACGTGCTGAGCGCCGTCGCCATCCTGAGCGTCGTGCTCTCGTGGCTGCTCATCCACACGCTCTTCACGCTGCGCTATGCGGTGCTCTACTACTCGGGCACGCGCGGCGGCGTGAGCTTCAACCAGGATGAGCCTCCGGCCTACGGCGACTTCGCCTATCTGGCCTTCACCCTCGGCATGACGTTCCAGGTCTCCGACACGAACATCACCTCGACGCCCATCCGGCGAGCCGTGCTGCGGCACGCGCTGCTGTCGTACCTCTTCGGCGCCGTCATCCTCGCCACCCTGGTGAACCTGATCGCGGGATTCACCTTCTGATCACGAAGACCGTGAACACGCCGGCCAGCACGGCCAGCACCCCGAGCAGCAGGGCGATGCGCACGAGTGCCGTCCAGGGCGAGATCCGGCGGTGACGCAGCGCCGCCCGGCGCGTGGCGAAGAGGGTCACGCCCGCCGCGACGGCCACGCCCGCGGCGACGAGCGTGCCCAGGAGGAAGCCGCCGCGCAGGCACGCGAAAGCCAGCACCACGGCGATCATCGAGGTGGAGAGGGCGGTGCGCTGCCAGGCGAGCGCCGTGCGCTCGGGCTGGAGGCCCGGGTCGCGCGGGGGCGGCTCGCTCACCCGGTGGCCCCCGCCGCGCGCAGGAGCTCGAACACCGCGTAGCCGGCGAGCACGAGGGCGAGCACGAGCACCCCGCCCACGAGCCACGGCAGGGCGGCCGGAACAGGCAGGGGGCGGCCGAGGCGGATGGCCCGCTCGGCGCGCCGCCACGAGAACAGGGCCGACACGGCGAGCGCCCCGCCCGCGAGGCACGCCACGAGCGCGAGCAGGTCGACGGCCCAGGGCAGGTCGGCGATCGTGCCGAGCGTCGTGAGCGCCACCCCGCCGGCCACGAGCGAGAGCCCGGTGCGCACCCAGGCGAGGGCGGTGCGCTCGTTCGCGAGGCTGAAGCGGTAGTCGGGCTCGGAGCCCACCCCGTAGACGGAGCGGGGGAGGCGGTGGTCGGGGGGCGGCGCATCCGGCCCGGGCCGCTCGACGGACTCGCCGCGTTCATCCATACCCGAACTCTAACGCGACCGCCCCCAGGCCTTCCCCGTGACCGTCGGCTAGAGTGTCGTCACATTCGAGCCGTTCTCGAGAAGGAGCCCCATCGTGACGTTGACATCGGCACTCCTCGCCTCCGCCCCGGCTGACGCAGGCCTGGCGGCGTCGAACCTCGCCCAGACGGGTGCGAGCGGCCAGCTGGCGCTCATCATCGGCGGCATCGCCGTGGCAGCACTCGTGGTGGGTGGCATCGTGCTGCTCATCCTGCGCCGCCGCCGCTCCGGCAGCTGAGCGCGGCGCACTCCGGGCGCGGGAGCGTCGGGCCCGGCTCCTAGCCGAAGGCCTCCACGATCGGGCGGAACTTCATCTTGGTCTCGAGGTATTCGCGCTCGGGGTCGGAGTCGGTCACGATGCCGCAGCCGGCATATGCCGTGATGTCTCCGGAGGCATCCACCTGCGCCGAGCGCAGCGCCACGGCCCACTCGCCGTCGCCGTCGGCGCCCACCCAGCCCACCGGGCCGGCGTAGCGCCCGCGGTCGAAGGGCTCGAGCTCGCGGATGAGGGCGAGCGCCTCGGTGCGCGGGGTGCCGGCGACCGCGGCCGTGGGGTGCAGCGCGGCGATCAGGTCGAGCGAGGTCGAGCCGTCGCTGAGCGTTCCCTCGACGTCGCTCGCGAGGTGCCAGAGGTTCGGCAGCTTGAGCGTGAACGGGATGTCGCTGGCGATCAGGTTGCGGCTGTGCGGTGCGAGCGCGGCCACCACGCTCGTCACCGCGTAGCCGTGTTCGTCGAGATCCTTCGCCGAGGTGGCGAGAGCGACGGCCTTGTCGTGGTCGGCCTCCGCATCCGTTCCGCGTGAGGTGGTGCCGGCGAGCACGCGGGCGCTCACCGCGCCGTGGTCCACCCGCACGAGCGTCTCGGGGCTCGAGCCGATGAAGCCGTCGACTGCGTAGGTCCAGCAGTCGGGGTAGCCGAGGGCGAGATCGGTGAGCGGGCGCCGGAGGTCGGACTCGCCCGGCAGGTGGCCCACGAGGTCGCGCGCGAGCACGACCTTCGAGAGGTCGCGGTCGTCGATGCGCTCCACGGCCTTCTCGACCGAGGCGCGGAAGGCATCGGGCGACATCGCGCCGGGCAGCAGGCTGAGCCGGAACTCCGGTCCGAGCGCCCGCGGCGCGGGCACGGTGATCGTGGCGGCGTCCTCGCCCTCCACCGTCACCCGGGTCACCCAGAAGCGCCCGTCGCGCTTGCCGAGCAGCAGGCGCGGCACGATCAGCACGCTCGTGGCCGCGGAGTCGTCGGCGAAGGCGAAGCTGCCGAAGGCCACGAGACCGGTGCCGGGGGCGCCGATCGGGTCGGTGACGGTGGCGGCGTCGGCCACGCTCTTCCACGCGGCGCAGGCGTCGAGCATCCGGTCGGCTCCGCTGAACTCGAGCCGCAGCGCCTCGCCGACGCCGGCGATGCCCTGGCCCTTGCGCATCCAGATCAGCGGATGCCGCGGGTCGATCAACGGGATGAGCAGCTTCAGGTCGTCGACCCGGCTCGTCTCGACGCGAAGGCGAGGGATCGGATGCGGTGCTGTGCTCACAGAATCAGCCTACGCCGCGCGGGATGCGCGCTGTCGCGGGGGCCGGATGCTCACAGCGCTCACAGGGTTCGTTCGGCTCGCACGCCGCTGCCAGACAACGGAACGTAAACTGTGAGCGTGACGAAGGCAGACCTCAGCAAACGACCCGAGCAGGTGTCTGCGATGTTCGATCAGGTCGCCGCCGGCTACGACCGCACGAACACCGTCCTCTCGGTGGGCAACGCGACCCTGTGGCGCATCGCCACCACCCGGGCCGTCGGCCCGCGGCCGGGCGAGAGGATCCTCGACCTCGCCGCCGGAACCGGCACCTCGAGCGCCTCGCTCGCCCGCAGCGGCGCCCACGTCGTGGCCGCCGACTTCTCGCCGGGCATGATCGAGGTCGGCCGGCGGCAGCAGGCCGGCGTGCCGAACATCGAGTTCCTCGTGGCCGACGGCATGGACCTGCCCTTCGACGACGACTCCTTCGACGCCGTCACCATCTCCTTCGGCCTGCGCAACATCGTCGACCCGCGCAAGGCTCTCGCCGAGCTCTACCGGGTGACGGCGCCGGGCGGCCGCATCGTGATCTGCGAGTTCAGCAAGCCGGCGAAGCCCATCCGCGCGGCCTACTACTGGTACCTCAAGCACGTGATGCCGCCGCTGGCCAAGGTCGTGAGTTCCAACGTGCCCGCCTACGACTACCTCTTCGAGTCGATCGAGTCCTGGCCCGACCAGAGGACCCTCGCCGGATGGCTGCGCGCCGCGGGATTCCGCGACGTGCGTCACCGTGACCTCAGCGCGGGGATCGTGGCCCTGCACCGGGGAGTGAAGCCGCTGCCGTCCGCGGCGGAACCCGAGAAAAAGTAGGCTTGTGAACGTGACCCCCAGTCTTCGCCGCGCCACGGGCCGGTCGACCCCGCTGTCGCTCGCCGACCGGCTGTTCTCCACCGGAGAGGACCGGCGCACCGCGCGCCTCATCGAAGACTCCATCGGGGCCCTCGAAGTGCGCCTCTCGCTCGAGACCAAGTTCACCGGCGGCCTCGTCGACGTGGTGTCCCGCTACCTGCTCGACGCGGGCGGCAAGCGGGTGCGGCCGATCCTGGCCTTCCTCACCGCGCAGCTCGGGCAGGGCGTCACCGACGAGGTCATCACGGCGGCCACCTCGATCGAGCTCACCCACCTCGCCTCGCTCTACCACGACGACGTGATGGACGACGCCGACCAGCGCCGCGGCGTGCCGTCCGCCCAGTACGTGTGGGGCAACTCGGTGGCCATCCTCACCGGCGACCTGCTGTTCGCGCGCGCCAGCGCCCTGCTCGCCCAGCTCGGCGAGCGGGCCATCCGCCTGCAGGCCGACACCTTCGAGCGGCTCTGCCTCGGCCAGCTGAACGAGACCATCGGCCCGCAGGACGGCGAGGACGAGGTGGAGCACTACCTCCGCGTGCTCGCCGACAAGACCGGATCGCTGATCTCGGCCTCGGCGCAGCTCGGCGTGATCTTCGGCGGGGGCGACCCGGCGTACGAGGAGCCCGTGCGCGAGTTCGGCGAGAAGGTGGGCATCGCCTTCCAGCTCGTCGACGACGTGCTCGACATCGCGCCGAACGCCGACGACACCGGCAAGACGCCGGGCACCGACATCCGGGCCGGCGTCGCCACGCTGCCCGTGCTCTTCCTGCGCCGCGAGGCCGAGACCGACCCGGCCGCCGCCGCTCTGCTCGCCGGGCTCACCCCCGAGGCGCTGGCCGCGAGCTCCGACGGCGGCGACGAGGCCATCCGGATGCTCCGCGAGCACCCGGTGACGCAGCGCACGGTCGAGGAGGCACGCCGCTTCGCCCGCGAGGCGACCGAGGCGATCGGCGTGCTGCCCGAGGGCACCGTCAAGAAGACTCTCGCGCGCTTCGCCGGCACCGTCGTCGAACGCACCAGCTGACCCCTCCGCGCGCACGCGCATCCCGGGCTCCTGCCCCTCACCCCACGTAAGGAATCACCGTGACCAAGCTCCGTTTGGCCATCGTCGGTGCCGGCCCCGCCGGAATCTACGCCGCAGACCTGCTCGTCAAGGCCGAGCGCCACTTCGACGTGTCGATCGACCTGTTCGAACAGCTGCCCGCCCCCTACGGGCTGGTGCGCTACGGCGTCGCGCCCGACCACCCCCGCATCAAGGGCATCATCACCGCGCTGCGCGAGGTGCTCGACTCGGGTGTCATCCGCTTCTTCGGCAACGTGCGCTACGGGGTCGACATCACGCTCGACGACCTGAAGAAGCACTACAACGCCGTCATCTTCTCCACCGGCGCCATCCACGACGCCGCGCTGAAGGTGCCCGGCATCGAGCTCGAGGGCTCCTACGGGGCCGCCGACTTCGTGAGCTGGTTCGACGGGCACCCGGATGTGCCCCGCACCTGGCCGCTCGACGCGCAGTCGGTCGCCGTGATCGGCAACGGCAACGTGGCGCTCGACGTCTCGCGCATCCTCGCGAAGCACGCCGACGACCTGCTCGTCACCGAGATCCCCGCGAACGTCTACGAGGGGCTGAAGGCCTCGCCCGTCACCGACGTGCACGTGTTCGGCCGCCGCGGACCCGCGCAGGTCAAGTTCACGCCGCTGGAGCTCCGCGAGCTCGGCGAGATGAACGACGTCGACATGATCGTGCACGACGAGGACTTCGAGCTCGACGAGGCCTCGAAGGCCGCGATCGAGTCGAACAAGCAGGTCTTCGTGATCAACAAGGTGCTGAACCAGTGGCGCGAGCGCCCGGTCGGCCAGGCCTCGCGCCGGCTGCACCTGCACTTCTACGCCAAGCCGCTCGAGATCGTGGGCGATGAGGCGGGGCACGTGTCGGCCATCCGCTGGGAGCGCACGAAGCCGGATGCGGCGGGCGGGGTGGTCGGAACCGGCGAGATCCGCGAGCTGCCCATCCAGGCGGTCTACCGCGCGGTCGGCTACTTCGGGTCGCCGGTGGACGGCATCCCCTTCGACGAGCACCACGGCGTCATCCCGAACCACGAGGGCCAGGTGCTCGACGACTCGAACAGCGTCATCCCCGGCGTCTATGCCACCGGCTGGATCAAGCGCGGGCCGGTGGGCCTCATCGGCCACACCAAGTCCGACGCCATGGAGACGCTCGAGCACCTGAAGCGCGACCAGGCCAACTGGTGGTCGCCCGAAGACCCGGCCGAGGAGTCGATCCCTGCCCTGCTCGAGGAGCGTGGAGTGCTCTACACCGACCTCGACGGCTGGCACAAGCTCGACGAGCACGAGCTCGCGCTGGGGGCCGCCGAGGGCCGCTTGCGCGTCAAGGTCGTGCCGCGCGACGAGATGATCGAGATCTCGCGGGCGCAGCCGGAGGCCTGAGCCATGGCTGACGGTGAGGCCGAGCGCCAGGTCGCGCCCCAGGTCGCGCCGGGCCGCTACCGCCACTACAAGGGCAACGACTACGAGGTGATCGGCGTGGCCCGCCACAGCGAGACCGAGGAGCCTCTCGTCGTCTACCGCCCGCTCTACGGCGAGGGCGGCCTCTGGGTGCGCCCGCTGGCGATGTTCACGGAGACGGTGGAGCTCGCGGGTACCTCCGTCCCCCGCTTCGCCCGCCTGCCCTGACCCGCCAGCCCTGACCCGCCTCCCCTCGAGGGTCAGCGGGAGCGGACCCGGGAGCGCACGGCCAGGGCTGCGCAGGCGACCACGGCCAGGGCACCGAGGGCCGTGACGAGGGTGAGGGGCTCGCCGAGCAGCAGGGCGGCCCAGGCGATGGTGAGCACCGGCTGCACGAGCTGGATCTGGCTCACCGAGGCGATGGGCCCGATGGCGAGACCGCGATACCAGGCGAAGAAGCCGAGGAACATGCTCACGCCCGACACGTAGCCGAAGGCCAGCCAGCCGTCGATGCCGGCGGTGGGCGGATGTGCGGCCATGGAGACGCCGGTGAGCGCGGCCATCGCGGGCGCAGCCGCCACCAGCGCCCAGCAGATGACCTGCCACGAGCCGATCTCCCGCGCGAGTAGGCCTCCCTCCGCGTAGCCGACGGCTGCCGCCACGACCGCGCCGAGCAGGAGCAGGTCGGACACGTGCAGCCCGCCGAAGCCGCCGGAAGAGACCACGGTGAACCCGATCACCGCGACGGCACCCGCCAGGCTGGCCGCCCAGAACAGCCGGCTCGGCCGCTCGCGGGCGCGCAGCACGGCCACCGCGGCGGTGGCGGCCGGCAGCAGCCCGATCACCACGGCGCCGTGGCTCGCCGGCGCCGTCTGCAGCGCGAAGGAGGTGAGGAACGGGAACCCCACCACGACGCCGGCGGCGACCGTCAGGATGCGCGGCCAGAGCCGTCGCGGGGGAAACCGGGTGCGCGTGACGAGCAGCACCACCGTGGCGAGCAGTGCGGCCACGAGCGCGCGCCCCGCCCCCACGAAGAGCGGATCGAGCGTCGACACCGCGATGCGCGTGAGGGGGAGGGTGAACGAGAAGGCCAGCACGCCGAGGAATCCCCACAGCAGGCCGGGGGAGAGGAGGCGGGCCGTGCCCGGAATCGCCGCCCGCGTGGTCCCTGTCCGCGTCGTCACCGGTAGCGGGTCGGTGACCGACGCAGTAGCGCTATCATCAGGCTTCATGAACAACAGTAGCAGTTCTGCACTCATCGCCGCCGAGCTCCGCACCATGGTGGCCGGGCTGCGCGCCGGGGCTCGACTGCCCTCGACCCGGTCGCTCACCGCGCGCTTCGGCGCGAGCCCGGTGACGGTGCAGCAGGCTGTGCGCGCGCTCGTGCGGGAGGGGCTCGTGGAGTCCCGTCCGGGTGCGGGCAACTTCGTGCGCCACGCCCAGCCCGCCCCGCGAGCCGACTACGGCTGGCAGACGGCGGCGCTCGGCGCGGTCGGACCGCACGGCGCCCTCGTCGGCTCGACCATGCAGACCCCTGCCGACGACGTGATCGCGATGCACAGCGGCTACCCGAGCGACGACCTCCTACCGGTGCGCGCGGTGCAGTCCGCGCTCGCGCGCGCGGCCCGCTCGCGCTCAGCGCTCGACCGCCCGCACGCCTCCGGGCTGCCCGAGCTGCGCTCGTGGTTCGCGCAGGAGGTGGCCGAGGCCACCGCATCCCGAGGCTCGGCTCCGACGGCCGCCGACGTCGTGGTGATGCCGGGCGGGCAGAGCGCGCTCTCGTCGATCTTCCGCGCCCTCGCCCGCCCGGGCGAGTCGATCGTGATGGAGTCACCCAGCTACTGGGGGGCGATCGCCGCGGCCCGCCAGGCCGGACTCGTGGTGGTGCCGGTGCCGCGCGCCGGCGACGCGGTCGATCCGATCGTGCTCACCGAGGTGTTCGAGCGCACCCGTGCTCGGCTCTTCTACGCCATGCCGCACTTCGCGAACCCCACCGGATCCACCTGGTCGCCGGAGCAGGCCGCCGCCGTGCTCGACGTGGTGCGCGAGAACTCCGCCTTCCTCGTCGAAGACGACTGGGCGCACGACTTCGCGATCGACGCCGTGGTGCGGCCGGTCGTGGCGAACGACACCGACGGTCACGTGGTGTATCTGCGCTCCCTCACGAAGAGCATCTCCCCGGCGGTGCGCATCGCGGGCGTGATTGCGCGCGGACCGGCGCTGTCGCGCATCCGGGCCGACCGGGTCGTCGACGGCCTCTACGTCAGCGGCGTGCTGCAGACGGCCGCGCTCGACGTGGTGACGGCGCCGGGCTGGCAGCCGCACCTGCGGCGGATGCGCGACCAGCTTCGCCAGCGGCGGGATGCGCTCACCGCGCTGATCTCCGCGGGTCTGCCGGCGGGCGTCCTCACCGCCGTCCCCGCCGGCGGTCTCAACCTCTGGCTGCGCCTGCCTCCGGGCATCACCGCGGCCGGAGTGGTGGCCGCCTGCGCGGCGGAGGGCCTCCTCATCTCCCCGGGCGAGGAGTGGTTCCCGGCCGAGGCCGTGGGCGAGTTCGTGCGGCTCAACTACTCGGGGCCGAACCCGGGCCGGTTCTCCGAGGCGGTCGGCATCCTGGCGGCGCAGCTGCACTGAGCTGAGCAAGGCAGGGCAGGGCAGAGCCGAGCAGCGCCGCCGGGGCGGAGCATCCGACCAGAGGGTGAATCCGCGGGTGAACCCGCCGCCCTCTTCGCGAATTCGCCTGCGGGCTTTCATACGCTGGTCCGAGCCCGCAGTGTGGCGCGACCACCCATCGCGCTGCGCGGGGCATCGATGCGCACCGGAAGCCCACCGGGAGGCGACGCGACAAAGGGGACCTGCACGTGAACTCTGCCCGTTCAACCACCAATTCCACCGACCGCCGAGGCCGCCGCGCCGGCTCGGGGCGACGCTGGTATCAGCGCCTCGGAGCCGTCGCCGCCATGCTCTCGATCGCGCTCGTGGGCGCGATGGCGGTGGCCGTGCCGGCGCAGGCCGCCCCGCCGCAGGGCGCCCTCTCGATCACGAAGCTGGTCAACGGGCAGGACGCGGTCACCCTCGCTCCGGGCGACGAGTTCGACTACGTGATCACCGTCGGCTGCGACGACAACGACTGCATCAACGCCACCATGACGGATGCGCTCCCGGCCGCCTTCGACGGCTTCCAGATCCTCGGCACCACGGTGACGCCCACCAGTCAGCCCAGCACCGTGGCCTACACGGGATGCTCCGGCACGGTCACGGCGAACTGCGGACTCTCGGTGACGTTCCTCGAAGGGCTGCTCGGCGGCGGGGTCGGCATCATCGCCGGGCACACCTACCAGGTCTCCGTCGCGATGAAGGCGCCCCAGAACCTCCCTGCCACCTGGCCGTCCAACGGCGTCGCCGTCACGAACACCGCGAGCGCCCAGGCCGACACGGCGGCCACGGTCACCGACTCCGCCGACGTCACCGTGAACATCCCGGTCACCGTCGACACGGTGCTCGGCAAGACCTGGCTGCCGGCCACGCAGCAGTACCTGCCCGGTGCCGCCTCCACCATCACGCTCAGCTCGCAGAACACCTCGAACGTGCCGGCCTCCACCCTCACAGTGCAGGACCCGGTGTCAGCCGTCGACGGCGCCACCGCCCTGGGCGCCGACAACCCCTTCCGGCTGGTGGACTTCGCCGGCTTCGGCGCCGTCGCACTGCCGGCGGGCGCCGACACCGTGCAGGTCGACGCCTATGTGTTCGACACGGTCTCGGGCACCTACCTCTGGCAGCCGGGTTCGCCGCGCGCGCCGGCGGACATCCAGCTTCCTACGGGCGTGACGAACGCCGACGTCGTGGGACTCCGCTTCACCTACGCCGGCGCAGGCGCGGATGCAGCCATCACCCCGGCCGGTGCTGCCGGCTCGGTCGCCCTCGGCGCCACCCTGCGCACCACGAACCGTCAGACGGGTGCCTCGCTGGTCGGCGGCGGCACGGTCACCAACCAGGCGCAGGGCACGGTCACGGTTCCCGGCCAGGACCCGGTGAGCAAGACCGCCTCGGCTCCCTACACGGTCGGCCCGCTGACCGTGGCCGTCAGTGCCGACAAGCAGATCTCGCCCGCGCGCATCCCCGCCGGCACGACCGCCAAGGCCACCATCACGGCCAAGAACGACTCCAACGGCCCGCTCAGCTCGCTGAAGCTGGACGACCTGGACTTCTTCACCGACGCCGTCGTGTTCGACGGCTTCAGCGCACCGATCTCCTATCCCACCGGGGCGACCGCCGCCACCATCACCTGGTACTACAGCGACGGCAGCACCCAGAGTTCTGCGGTGCCGAACAGCTCCACGCCGGCGGCGCCCGCCGCCCCGGGCGGTCAGCACCTCACCGGCTTCTCGATCGAGTACACCGGAGCCGTCGCGGCCGGCGCCCAGACGACGAGCCAGTTCGGCATCAAGGCCGGCGTGGGTCTCGTGCCCGACCCGGCGACCACGGTCGACCTCACCAACACGCTCGGCGTCACCGGAACCAACGCCAAGGGCAGCGCCACCGCATCCGACACGGCTCCGCTCGCCGTCTTCTACCCCGACATCAAGCTCGGCATCGACAAGAAGATCTCCCCCTCCGGCGCCGTGTCGCCCGGCGCCACGGTGGTGGCCCAGCTGCCCACCACCACGAGCACCGACTCGGCCTACGTGAACCCCACCAGCATCGTGGTGGAGGACTCGCTGCGCCCGGGCGTGGCGAACGACTTCTGGAACGCCTTCCAGCCCATCGCCATCGCGCCCACACAGGTTCTGGCCGGTTCGACGCTCACCATCGAGTACACCACCGACGGCGGCGCCACCTGGGTGACCTTCACCACGGTCGACGCCACGGGCGGCACGCAGGTGTACTCCGGCAACCTGCCGTCGGCCGACGTGCCGAACATCACGGGGCTGCGCTACACCTTCGCCGACGCGGACGGCTTCCCGCAGGGCACCACGGTGAGCCCCAACGCCGTGTTCCAGGCGCTGCCGACGCTGCGCGGAACCAGCACCCCCACCTCGGTGCCGAACGCTGCTCCCACCGTGTACGAGAACCTGGGCCAGGCCCAGGCGCAGGGCTCCGTCGACGGCAAGCCCGTGGTGCAGAGCGACGTGGTCACGGATGTGGCGAACGCCAAGATCCAGACCGAGAGCGGCGTCGGCACCCTGATCGCCTCGAAGGCCTGGCGCACGCCCGACTTCTCGGGCGACCTCTCCCTGCTGAGCTCGCAGTCGGGCGCGAGCGCCGCGACGCTCCTGGGCTGGGGCGTCACCTCGACCGGATACTCCTCGGCGACGATCAGCGACCCCTCGGGCACCGAGGCGACGCCGGCCCAGTCGGTGTTCCAGGCCTTCGACCTGACCTCGATCGCCCCCGTCGGCTACGGCACCGACCCGCTGCTGAAGTGGGACACCGTCTCGCAGGTGCAGCTCTACATCGGCGGCAACTGGGTGACCGTGACGCCGCCGAGTGGCGGCTGGATGGGCTCGAACGGGTTCCGCGGCTACACGCTCACCGGCAGCGAGTCCCAGAACGCCACGGGCGTGCGGTTCGTCGTCACGCCGAACGACGCCGCGCGCGCCAGCTCCAGCGATCCCCTCGCTCCTCCGGTGGGCTCGGGTGTCGCGACGAGCGCCAACGGCTCCGCACGCTCGCTCGGCCTGGTCTGGAAGCTGCGCAACGCCCTCCGCGTGCCGAGCGCGAACCCGTCCTACCCGTGGGTCACCGCGACGCAGGGCTTCAACGACCCGACGCCCGGAACCGTCATCAACACGGTCGGCGTCTCGGGCGTGCAGAACGGCACTCCCGTCGGGCCCCGGACGGCGCAGGACAACATCGCCCTGATCGACCAGCCCCCGGCGGTCGACGTGACGAAGTCGTCGCAGAAGGCCGAGATCGTGGTGCCGAACCCCGGCGACGTCCCGGCAGCCGGCTACCCCACGAACGACTTCACCATCACGGCGAAGAACAACTCCTCCTCGCGCGCCTCCTACCTGCGCGTCACCGACCCGATGCCGTGCACCGACGGCACGGTGGCCTCCTGTGTGAGCGCCCCGGACGCCTGGGCTGCGAACCCCTACGCCGGCGCGGTCTACACGCCCGGAACGAACCCGTTCGAGCGCTTCGACCTCACCGGCCTCGCGTTCAGCTACGACGCCACGCAGATCGACCCGCTCGCCTCGACCGTGTTCCTCTGGGAGCGCGCGGCCGACGGCACCTTGTCGACCCGCACGACCACCCTCGCCACCGCCCCCACCCTCACCGACCTCGGGAACGTCGTCGGCGTGAGCGTGGTGTACCAGGGCACGAATCCCGCGGCGAACGGCGGCTCGATCGCCACCGGATCGACGGCGGTACTGACGCTGCACACGAAGCTGCGCATCACGCTCCGCAGCGACACCGCGGTGGATGTCACCCCGTTCCAGGTGGAGAACTACGCCTTCGCCCAGAGCTACGACCCGGTGCTCTACCCCTCCGGGCCGCAGAGCACCCCGAGCGACAGCGCGAACGCCGCCGTCACGATCATCGGCGGCAAGCTCGGCGTCACGGCGCAGAAGGTGTTCTCGCCCGATTCGCTGCTCGAGCGCGACCGCACCACCCCGGTGACCGCCACGCTCACCGCCACGCAGGGCGACGCCACGGTGCCGACCAACCAGGTGACCGTCAGTGACACGGATGCGGAGTTCTGGAACGAGTTCCGTCTGACCGGTCTCACCGGCGCCGATGTGACGCTCCCGGCCGGCTCCGACCGGGTGCAGGTCGACGTGCAGCTGAACGGCAGCGCGAGCTGGACCACCGGCGCGCCGGCCGCGACCGCGGCGCTGCCCGCACTGCCCTCCGGCAAGACCGAGGCCGACATCACGGGCATCCGCTTCGTGTTCACCCGCGCAGACGGTGGGCTGTTCTCGCACACCATGCTCCCCGAGAACTGGACCGCCACCGCGCTGCTGCACGTCACGCTGCTCGACGTGGCGCGCTCGGGCGACCCCATCCTGTTCCCGAGCAGCGTCGACAACGTGGTGACGAGCAACTCGCACCGCACCGACGACCCCGCCGTGTATGCGGATGCGAACGCCGACGCGCAGGACACCGTGACCCTCGAGCCGGGCAGCTACGCGCTGGACGTGTCGAAGACCCCGCAGGGCAACATCCACTCCGTCACCCCCGGTGACCCCAACGAGTGGACGATGACCTTTGCGAACACCGGCACCGGGTACCTCACCATCGCCGAACTCGTCGACCAGCTGCCGACGACGCTGGAGTGGGACGGCGCCACCCCCGCCTACGCCACGAGCGCCGGCGGCCTGCTGTCGACCGACGTCACCGTGGCCTACGACGCCGCGACCCGCGCGATGACCTTCACCTGGCCCACCGGGGGCCAGCGGATGGCACCGGGGGAGACGTTCACCGTCACGCTCGGCATCGTGCTGCAGCCCGGCCTCGGCGCCGGACTGCGCGCCACGAACCAGATGGTAGTGACGACCGGCCAGACCCTCTCGGCCTGCACCAACACCTCCGGCAACGGGCAGGGCACCCTCGCGGGCGTCGGGCCGGCCCAGTGCGGCACCACCAACTACGTGCAGCCCATCCCGGGCGCCTCGCTCATGACCACCAAGTCGGTGAAGGGCGCCGTCGCCGGCGGCCAGAACCTCAGCACTCCCGGCGCCCCCTGCCTCTCGGAGCTCGGTGGCTACTACCGCTACCCCTGCGCCGCGAACACGGTCGTGGGCGGCGTCGACGAGTGGAAGCTCGCGGCGGTGAACAGCGGAACGGTGGCCTACACCCAGCTCACGCTCGTCGACCCGCTGCCCTTCCCGGGCGACCGCCTGCTCGCCACCGGCGGCTCGCGCGGCTCGACCTTCCGTCCGCAGCTCGACAACTCCTACCAGCCGGCCTTCACGGCTCCGGCGGGGACCACCGTCACCTGGCAGGTCACCACGGCCGCCGACGTCTGCGTGGGCTCGGGGGCGACCGCGTGGCCGAGCGACCCGACCTGCTCCACGCATCCGGTGGCCTCCGACTGGTCCGACGGAGCCACCTACACGGGTGACTTCGCGGCGGTCACGGGCATCCGCTACGTGTTCGACTTCACCACCACCGCGGCGCACCTGCTGGCTCCCGGCGGCGGCGTGCAGGTGCTCTACCACACGGTGAACCACCCGGCCACGACCGCGAACCCCGAGCAGGCGCCCGTGTCGGTGCCGGTGACGGATGCGGTGGCCTGGAACCAGTTCGGCGCCTCGGCCGTGCTCTCGGTCGGCGGAGTGCTCTCGCGCGCTCCGATCAAGGCCGGCGTGGTGCTCACCGGCGGCCCGCTGCAGATCACCAAGGCGGTCACCGGAGCCGGCGCGGCCACCGCCCCGACCTCCTTCGGCGCGACGGCGTCCTGCACGGTCGACGGTCAGCCCGTCGACTTCCAGGGCGCCGGCCACGTGACCCTCGACGCGGCGAACTCCTACACGGCCCGGATCGACGGCATCCCGCTCGGCGCGGCCTGCACGGTGACCGAGGACGGCACGGAGGGCTCCTACGGCGAGACCACCCGCACGGTGTCGCCCACCTCGGTGACGATCGCGTCGCCGGCGTCGAACACCGCGCCGGTGCCGGCCGATCAGCAAGTGACCGTCACCAACGACTACGCGCTCACCTCGCTCACCGTCACCAAGACGGTGTCGACGCTCGCGACCGTCGGCGACTTCGGTCCGTTCACCTACACCGCCACCTGCACCACGGCGCTCGGTGCCCCGATCGCGCTCGCGCCGGAGGACGCCACCTTCACGCTCAGCGACGGCGGCTCGCACACCATCGGCGCGCTGCCGGTGCGTGCTGACTGCACGGTGACGGAGAGCGACACCGATCACGCGACCGACGCCGGAAACTCGGTGACGGTCAGCGTGAACGGCGGACCGGCCACCAGCGGAACCGCCGCCGACGTGACCCTCGCCGACGGCGCCAACACCGCCGCCTACACGAACACCTACGGGGCCGGCACGCTCGCGGTCACGAAGACGCTCGCGGGCGGTGCGGCGGGCGACGGATCCGGCACCCCCGGTCCCGACGACGGCTACGGCCAGGGTCCGTTCACGGTGGCCATCACGTGCACCTACGACGGCCAGACGCTCTACGACGACAGCATCCAGCTCGTCGGCGGCCAGACCACGACCCTGCCCGAGCAGTTCCCGGTGGGTACCTCGTGCGCCGTGTCGGAGACGGTGACCGCCGGCGCGAACAGCAGCGTCGTCGACCTCCCGACCGTGCTCATCCCGGCCGCGGTCAGCCCCGCGACGGTGGGAGCCGTCACGGTCGACGTGACCAACACCTTCAACCCGGGCAGTGTGCACATCACCAAGGTGCGCAACGGAGCGGGTGCGGATGTCTACGGTGCAGGCCCCTTCACGGCCCAGGTCACCTGCACCTGGCAGAAGGACGGCCAGACGCTCACCATTCCGCTGCCGAACGGGGGCATCGTGGTGCTCGACTCGTCGAACTCCTACGAGGCGACCGTCGACGGGCTCATCCAGGGCGCGGACTGCGCGGTCGTCGAGACCGAGCAGGGCGGGGCCACGAGCGTCACGTACTCGCCCGCCGGGCCGGCCGACGGCGCGCTGGCGTCGGTGCCTGAGGGCGCCCCGGCCGAGGTCACCATCACCAACACCTTCGACACCGGCAGCCTCGCCGTGGTCAAGAAGCGGGTGGGCAGCGGCGTGGATGCGTTCGGTGCGGGCCCCTTCACCGTGCAGGTGGTGTGCACCTGGCTGAAGGACGCCGTCGTCACCCCGATCGACCTCGGCGACGCGTCGACGCTCGTGCTCTCGGCCGACAACGGGTACAAGGCGAATGTCGAGGGCCTGATCGCGGGTGCCGACTGTGCGGTGACCGAGACCGACCGCGGTCTCGCCACGGCATCCGTCACCGACCCCGCCGACGGCCACATCACGATCCTGGCCGACGGCGTCCCCGCCGGACCCGCGACCGTGACGGTGACCAACACCTTCGACGTCGGTCAGCTCTCGCTCGAGAAGACGGTCGACAAGAAGGCCGTCTCGGTGGGCGACACCGTGGTGTACACGATCACGCTGAAGAACGTCGGCGAGATCGACGCCACCGGCATCACGGTGACCGACGAGTTCCCGAAGCAGCTCACGATCGTGTCGACCAGTCCGGCCGCCACGAGCACGACGGGCAACACTCTGAGCTGGCAGGTGGCCTCGCTGCCGGTCGGCGCGACGCAGAAGTTCACGGTGACCGCGGTGGTCAACTCCTCGGGCACCATCGCGAACCTGGCGAACGTCACGAACCCCGTGGGGCCCTGGGGCGAGGTCGACCACGCGGGCGACGTCGCTCCCGACGGCGAGTCGCAGGCGCAGCTGGTGGCCACAGTGCCGGTGCTGCCGGGCGATGGTGGACTCGCGAGCACCGGACTCGCAGCCGCGACCGGACTGGTGCTCGGCACCGGGGTGATCGCGCTCGGTCTCGCCCTGTTCGTGTTCGTGCGCCGCCGCCGCCGGGCCTGAGGCGCGGGCGGCGGTCGCCGGCGGCGGGGTCTACCCCCTGTCGGCGGCCGCCGCTACAGTCTCTGGCATGAGCTACAGCGCAGAAGCCTTCAGCGAACTCGCCCGCGCCCTGACGGGCCCGGTGTTCCGCCGCGGTGACGAGGGGATGGCCGACGAGGTGGCCGCTCAGAACACGCTCGTGCAGCATGACCCCGAGGTGGCCGTGGGCGCCGAGACGGAGGCCGATGTCGAGGCCGCCGTGCGCTTCGCGACGGCTGCCGGGATGCCCGTGCACGTGCTGGCCACCGGGCACGGCGGGTGGAGGGCGGTGTCGAGCGGTGTGCTCATCACCACCGCGCGGCTCTCGGGACTGCAGATCGATCCGGATGCACGGATCGCCGCGATCGGCGCCGGCAATCGGTGGAGTGCGGTCGTGGCCGCGGCGGCGGAGTCCGGTCTCGCGCCCGTGACGGGCGCCTCCGGTCACGTCGGCACCATCGGTTACACGCTCGGCGGTGGCCTCGGCCCGCTCGCGCGCACCTTCGGCTTCTCTTCCGACTACGCGCGCTCCTTCCGGCTGGTGACGGCGGCGGGCGAGGCGATCACGGCGAGCGACACCGAGCATCCGGAGCTCTTCTGGGCGCTGCGCGGAGGCAAGGGCGGCTTCGGCGTCGTGACCTCGATGGAGTTCGCGCTCGTGCCCGTGCGCTCGCTCTACGCCGGCTCGCTGTTCTTCGACGCCGAGCACGTCGCCGCGGTGCTGCGCGGCTGGTCGGAGTTCACGGCCACGGCGCCCGAGAGCGTCACCACCTCGGTGGCGGTGCTGCGCTTTCCGCCGCTCGAGGTCGTTCCCGAGCCGCTCCGGGGCAAGACGGCGGTGTCGTTGCGCTTCGCCTTCGTGGGGTCGGCGGAGGAGGGGGAGCGGATGTTCGCCCCGCTGCGCGCGCTCGCCCCGTCGTTCCTCGGGGGCGTCGGCGAGCTCCCGGCGGCAGACGTCTCGCTCATCCACAACGACCCCACCGACCCGGTGCCGATGTGGGACAGAGGGATGCTGCTCGACCGCATCGACGCGGGCTTCGCGGAGGCGCTGCTCGAGGTGGCGGGGCCTGACGCCCCGCTGCCGATGGTGGCGGTGGAGGTTCGGCACCTCGGTGGCGCCGCCTCGCGTGACGTGGCCGGGGGGAGCGCGGTCGGCGGCCGCTCGGCGGCGGGCTCCCTCGTCATGATCGGGGCGCCCGATCCGGCGCTCTTCGACACCGAGCTGCCCGCGGCGGCCGACGCCGTCACCGCGCGCCTGGCCCCCTGGATCTCGGCGTCCAACAACATCAACTTCGCCGGCGACCTCTCCACGCCCGGTTCCTGCGAGTCCTGCTGGACCCCGGAGGCCTTCGCCCGCCTCGCCGCCATCCGCACCGCCTACGACCCCACCGGCACCTTCCCC
>SCNI01000023.1 GCA_005502775.1 Microbacteriaceae bacterium 3FA27C10 | reverse complement strand
CCGTTGGGGAGCGGGATGCTGAACAGGTAGTCGGTGGAGCGGGCCACCGCCTCGTCTGCGCCGAGACGCTCGGCGATCTCCTCGACGGTGCCGTAGTAGACGTTCGAGCGGTCGAGGAACTCGCGCGGCGAGCTCGCGCCGAAGCCGGTGTACTGCACCGGGTTCCGGGCGAAGTCGGCGTCGATCAGAGCGAGGGCCTCGGCCCGGGAGGCCGCCGGCAGCACCGATCGCGAGACGCCGATACGCGGCGCGGCGTCGGCGGTGTACGCGTCGAGGTAGCGGTCGATGAGCGCCGACTGCACGGGGCCGGTCTCGCCTTCGAAGGCCAGGCGGTGCAGCAGCAGCCCGTCTCCGGCGCGCCCGATGGCCTCCGCGTTCGCCGGGGTGGCCGTGGCCTGCCAGAGCCGCGAAAGCAGGGCCTGCGGCGGCGGATAGACGTGCAAGGGCTTCTCGCCGCCCTCGATGGTTCCCCCGAGGACGTGCTTCAGCTGGGCGAGGGTCTCGGCGTAGAGCGTGTCCTTGTCGCCCTCCGAGAGCCGGAACGCCGCGAAGGCCGAGGTCGAGAAGCCGTGGCCGTTGCTCTTGCCCACCCCGAACTCGAGCCGGCCGCCGCTCAGGTAGTCGGTGACGGCGGCGGTCTCAGCCAGGCGCAAGGGGTGGTCGAAGACGAGGGGGACGACGGCCGTGCCGAGACGGATGCTCCGGGTGCGTTGTGCCGCCGCCGCGAGGAAGGCCAGGGCGGAGGGGAGGCCGATCGGGGCGAAGTGCGCCTCCGCGATCCAGGCCACCTCGTAGCCGATGCGCTCGGCCTGCTCGATCACGTCGAGGGCCTGCGCGTACGACCGGCCCGGGCTCGCATCCGGCGGCGTCTGCAGGAAGAGCGACAGCCCCCGCCGGGGTGTCACGGATGCGGAATCGGTCACGGTGGGTGCCTCCTCGGGTCGGTGCGCGATGACTCCGACGATAGGGACGCAGACATTGTTCTGGAGCTTTCGGGAAACAAAACGTAGCAAAGCTGGGACATGCTTCGTAACAAAATCCAGGGCGATGGGGCCTTGTGTCAGCATCGCTTTCACCGGCCACCCGGCTGGTCGCATCCCTTCATCTCAGGAGTCCCATGAACACCATCACGCTCGCATCGCGAGGCCTGGCCCTTCTGGCCACGGCCGCCCTCGCCGCCGTGGCGCTCACGGGCTGCGCCCCCGACAGCAGCGCCGCCGGTACCAGCGGCTCGACCGAGGGCGGAACCATCACCTGGGCCTACACCAGCTCGCCGGTGAACTGGGATCCGCTGGTCATCGGCGGCACCGCCGGCACCTACCTCACCACCCCGATCTACGCCTCGCTGTTCACCCTCGACGAGAACCACGACATCGTGCCGGGTCTCGCGAGCGGCTACAAGTACAACGACGCGGGCGACTCCGTCACGGTGTCGCTGAAGCCCGGCCTGACCTTCCAGGACGGCACCCCGGTGAACGCGGCGGCCGTGAAGTTCAACATCGACCGCATCTTCTCGCAGACCAACTCGGCCCTGAAGGCCTCCTACGCCGACGTGAAGGAGGCCGTGGTGGTCGACGACCTCACGGTGCGTCTGGATCTCAAGCAGCCCGACTACCAGATCCCCTACCTCCTCGCAGAGAAGACGGGGGAGCTCCCCAGCCCCACGGCCGTGCAGAAGGACGCCACCGCGTTCAACGCGAGCGGCCCCGTGGGCGCCGGACCCTTCATCGTGCAGGAGCTCGTGCCGAACGACCACATCACCCTGAAGAAGTGGGACGGCTACTGGAACGCGGCCAACATCCACATCGACACGATCCGTATCAACTTCGGGGTGAGCCCGGACACCGTCATTCCGGCGCTGCAGTCCGGCGTCGCCAACTTCGCCGTGCTCTCGCCCGCGCAGATCGACGCGGCCAACCAGGCCGGCCTCAAGGTGCTGAGCGGAACCGACCGGCTCTGGGGCTCGAACTTCCTGAGCCTCAACGAGAACAAGGCGCCGTTCGACAACCCGGCCGTGGTGCAGGCGATCCGCTACGCGGTGAACCCGGATCAGTTCATCCAGCAGCTGGCCTTCGGTCAGGGCGAGGCCAACGGCCAGCCGTTCCCGCAGGGGCACCCCGACTTCGTGCAGTCGCTGACCGGTGAGTTCAGCTACGACCCGGCGAAGGCGAAGCAGATCCTCGCCGACGCGGGCATCAAGCCCGGCGACATCTCCTTCGAGCTCCAGGCCCTCAACGTCAACGGCTTCGACAAGGTGGCCGAGGTGCTGCAGTCCCAGCTCGCCGACGTCGGCATCACGACCACCATCCAGGTCTCCGACATCAGCACCTGGAGTAAGGGCTACTTCAGCAAGACCTTCCCGGCCTCGCTCTACGGCTGGGTGGGCCGCGACTCCGCGGTGCAGGGTCTCTCCGACCAGTACGACAGCCTCGGCGTGCTGAACCTGAGCTCGCCGAACGTGTCGCCGGAGTTCTCGGCCGCGCTCTCGACGGCCCGCTCGACGCCGACCGACTCGCCCGACTACGAGGCCAACCTCCAGGCCGCCGCGAAGCTCGGCTACCAGACGGGCAGCACGGTGTCGCTCTACACCTACGCCACGCCGCTGGCGCTGGCGACGAACATCTCCGACCTGCCCAAGGTCGACGGCTTCATCGACTGGACCGGCGTCACCATCGGCGGCAACTGACGATGACCGCATCCGCAGCCGTGTCCGTGCGGGGGATCGCCACCGGTGCGATCCCCCGCACGGGGGGCGGCGCCGGCCACCGGGTGCGGCGTGTGCTCCTCTCGATCGCCCGGCCGATCAGCATCTTCGTGCCGGTGTTCTTCCTCGGCACCTTCTTCACCTTCCTGCTCGGCGCCCTCAGCGGCCGCAGCCCCGCCGCCCTGCAGCTCGGCGACGCGGCGACACCCGAGGCGGTGGCGGCCCTCAACCAGCAGTTCGGGCTCGACCGGCCGTTCTTCGTTCAGTACGCCGACTGGCTCGGCCAGCTCTTCCGCGGCAGCTTCGGCAACAGCTGGGCCAACGGGGTGCCGGTGGCGACGCTTCTCGGCGACCGCGCCGTGGTGAGCCTCTCGGTGGCGGGCCTCGCGCTCGTGATCGGCGTGATCTTCGGCTTCCTGTTCGGGGTGCTGGCCGCGCAGTTCCACACCCGCTGGATCGACCGGGCCATCACGACCGGCACCACCGTGTTCTCGGTGCTCCCGCCCTTCGTGGTGGGCATCGCGCTCATCGCCGTGTTCGCGGTCGGGCTGCGCTGGCTGCCGGCGGTGGGCTTCGTGCCGATCCAGCTGGGATTCTGGCCGTGGTTCAGCCACCTCATCCTCCCGGCCGTCGCCCTCAGCTTCGACACCGTGTCGGATGTCGCGCGCCAGCTGCGCACGGGCCTCGTCTCGGCCTACCGCGAGAACTACGTCACCGGGGCGCAGGTGCGCGGGCTCGGACCGCAGCGCATCTTCTTCGGCCACGTGCTCCGCAACGGCGTCGGCCCCGCGCTGTCGGTGCTGGGGCTGAAGTTCCCCGCCCTCCTCGGCGGCGCCGTGCTGATCGAGTCCATCTTCGGCCTCTCCGGCTACGGCACCTTCGCCGCCCAGTCGGCGGTCACCGGCGACGTGCCCTCCGTGCAGGCGGTGCTCGTGATCTCGATCGTGCTCGTGGTCGTGTTCAACCTGATCGTGAACGTGGCCCACAACCGGCTGATCCCGTCGGCCTCGAGAGGAGTCTGAGCCCGTGATCAAGACCGTCCTCAAGCTGCCCAGCGCCCGGATCGCGCTCGTGATGCTCGCGTTCATCGCGTTCATCACGGTGTTCGGCCCGTTGCTGGCGCCCTACGACCCGCTCGAGAACACCGCGCAGAACCTGGCGGCCCCCTCGGCGGCCCACTGGTTCGGCACCGACTACCTCGGCCGCGACGTGCTCAGCCGCATCCTCGCCGGGGCGCCCCTCAGCGTGGCGAGCACCGTGCTCGTCGCCGGCATCGCGCTCGTGGTGGGCGCCATCCCGGGCATCCTCTCGGTCTACGCCACCGCCGTCTTCGAGTGGATCTCGCTCCGGGTGGTCGACACCTTCATCGCCCTCCCGTTCCTCGTGTTCGCCGTCGCGATGACCGCGCTCCTCGGCAACGGCATGGTGCAGGCGATGATCGCGGTGGGGCTGCTGGTCTCGCCCCTCTTCTACCGGGTGGCCCGGAGCGCGACCCTGTCCGTCGCCCGCTCGCAGTACGTCGAGGCGGCGGTGCTCGCCGGAGCCACCACCGGCTGGATCGTGCGCACGCACGTCTGGTCGAAGGTGCTCCCGCCCATCGCCATCTCGCTCGCGACCACCCTCGGCGTGGGTCTCGTCGTCATCTCGAGCCTCCAGTTCCTCGGCATCGGCGTCCAGCCGCCCACTCCGACCTGGGGCGGCATCCTCGCCTCCGACCTCGGCTACCTGCCGCAGCAGCCGTACGCGCCCCTGTTCCCGACCGCGCTCATCCTCGTCACCGTGCTCGCGTTCAACCTGTTGGCTGACGCGATCCGGGATGCGGCGGGCGAGTCGGGCCGATCGCTGGTCGGCGCGAAGGCGGCCAAGGCCAACCGCGCCCGGCGGCTCGCCGCCTCCGGCTATTCCCTCACCCCGAGCAAGGAGCACGCATGACCTCCACGAGCACCGGCCCCCTCGGCGACGTCGTCCTCGAACTGAACGAGGTGACGATCCACGACGACCTCGCCGACAACGAGCTCGTGCACGGCGTGAGCTTCACGCTGCGCCGCGGGGGAGTGGTGGGCATCGTCGGCGAGTCGGGCAGCGGCAAGAGCCTCACCTGCCGGGCCGTGCTCGGACTGCTGCCCCAGCACATCGAGGTCTCGGGCGGCACGATCGAGCTGCTCGGGCACAACGCCGCCGCCCTCACCCCCAAGCAGTGGACGGGACTGCGCGGCACCTCCATCTCGGCGGTCTTCCAAGACCCGGCCTCCTACCTCAACCCCTCCATCCGGGTCGGCAAGCAGGTGCAGGAGGTGCTCCGGGTGAAGAAGGGCCAGAGCCGTGCCGAAGCCCGGCGCGGCACCCTCGAGCTCTTCGAGGCGGTGCACCTGCGCGACCCCGAGGCCGTCTACCGGCAGTACCCGCACGAGCTCTCGGGCGGCATGCTCCAGCGCGTGCTGATCGCCTCCGCCATCGCGCTCGAGCCCGACGTGCTCATCGCCGACGAGGCCACGACCGCGCTCGACGTGACGGTGCAGGCCGAGATCCTCGATCTCCTCGCGAGCCTGCGCGCGCGCACCGGCCTCGCGCTCATCGTGGTCTCGCACGACCTCGCCGTGGTGGCGCAGCTCTGCGACGAGGTGCTGGTGATGAAAGACGGAGCGGTGCTGGAGCAGGGCGCGACCCGCGACATCCTGTACGCCCCGCAGCACGAGTACTCCCGGCTGCTGATCGCCGAGCACGAGCAGTACGGCCTCGAGCGCTACCTCGACTCCCCGGCGGCCCTGCCGGAGCTGCGCGAGGAGGAGCTGGACTATGCCTGAGATCACCGAGACGGGCGAACGCGCCCCCGCGCTCGCCGTGGCCGGCCTGAACGTCGACTTCGGCCGCGGACGGTCGCGCAAGCGGGTCATCGACGAGGTGTCGTTCGAGATCGCGCCGGGCGAGGCCGTCGGGGTGATCGGCGAGACCGGGTCGGGCAAGTCGACGATCGCCCGTTCCGTGCTCGGGCTGGTGCGCCCGGCCGCCGGATCGTCGGTGCGGGTGGCCGGCCGCGAGGTCACCGGCCTCTCCGCCCGCGAGCTCCGGGCGCACCGGCGCACCGGCCTCGTGCAGTACGTGTTCCAGGATCCGCAGCGCAGCCTCGACCAGGATCTCACCGTCGGCCATTCGGTCGCCGAGCCGCTGTTGCTGCAGGGGGTGCTCGGCCGCGCCGAGATCCGGGATGCCGTGCGCCGCGAGTTCGAGGAGGTGCAGCTCGACCCCGCGCTGGCCGGGCGCTTCCCCGCCGAGCTCTCGGGCGGTCAGCGGCAGCGGGTGGCGATCGCCCGCGCCCTGATCACGAAACCGCGGCTGCTCATCCTCGACGAACCGGTGAGCGCGCTGGACTCGGCGAACCGGGTCAAGATCCTCGAACTGCTGGCCCGGCTGCGTTCCTCGCAGGTCGCCCTGCTGTTCATCTCGCACGACCTCGGCTCGGTGGCGGGCGTCACCGAGCGCACGCTCGTGCTCTACCGCGGGCAGCTGGTCGAGTCGGGCGCGACGGCCCAGATCGTCAACGCGCCCGAACATCCCTACACCCGACTGCTCGTCGGCTCGGCGCCGACGCTCTCCGCCGGCTCCATCGACCGGGTGCGGCGGAACGAGCTGCGCGACGAGCTGCACCCGGCCGGCTGAGCCGCGCCGCGCATCCCGTCATCGTCTTCGAGAAGAGAGAACCACCATGACCACCAAGCAGATCCGCCTCACCCTCAACCTGCAGTCCACGGGCCGGCACGACGCGGCCTGGAAGACCGTGCCGGCCACGAGCGACTGGATCGACGGCATCGACTACTTCGCCTCGATCGCGAAGCTCGCCGAGCGCGGCCGTTTCGACGCGATCTTCATCGCCGACCGCCTGGGAGGGCTCGACAAGACGGGTCGTGACCGTCCCTGGCGCGGCCTCGACCCGACCGTGCTGCTCGCCGCGCTCGCCCGGGAGACGAGCCACATCGGCCTCGCATCGACGAATCCCGCCATCCACGGCAACCCGTTCCTGCTGGCCCGGCAGATCTCTTCGCTCGACCACGTGAGCCACGGCCGCGCGGCCTGGAACATCATCACCAGCCAGGAACCCAACACCCTGCGGGCCCTCGGCAAGGAGGAGGTGCTCGACGCGGAGACGCGGTACCGCGCCGCCGACGAGTTCGTGTCGATCGTCGACGCCTTCTGGCGCTCGCTGCCGCCCGAGGCGGTGGTCGGCGACGCCGACGCCGACGTCTACATCGACGAGGAACTCACGCGCCCGGTCGACATCCGGGGCGAGCACTTCCGTGGCGCCGGGGTGCTCCCGCTGGTCGGCGGCTACCGGGGCCGACGGCCGGTGCTGTTCCAGGCCGGCACCTCGCGGGCGAGCAAGGAGTTCGGTGCCCGCTGGGCCGACGCGCTCTTCACCTCGCAGCGGCGGCTGGACCTCAGCCGGGCCTTCTCCGACGAGGTGAAGGGCCTCGCCGAGGCGAACGGCCGTCGGCGCGACGAACTGCTCGTGCTGCCCGGGCTCTACGTCATCCTCGGCGACACCGAGGAGGCCGCCCTCCGGCGCAAGGCCGATCTCGACGCCCTGCTCGAGCTCGGCCCGCTCGTGCAGGAGCTCTCCGACTACCTGGAGTTCGACGTCACGCCGTACCCGCTCGACGGCGAGCTGCCCTACGAGCAGCTCGACGGCGAGGCAAGCAGCTCGCACCAGACCGTGCGCCGGCACCAGCTCGTCGCCGATGCGAAGGCCCGCGGGCTCACGATCCGGCAGCTGCTGTTCAACAACCTGTCCGGCGGGCAGCGCGTGCTCATCGGCACCCCCGAGCAGGTGGCCGACGACATCGAGCACTGGGTCGACCAAGACGCCGCCGATGGCTTCACCATCAACATCGACGTGCAGCCGAGCGGTCTCGAGGCCTTCGTCGACGGAGTCGTGGCCGAGCTGCAGGACCGCGGCCGCTTCCGCCGCGACTACGAGTACGGCACGCTCCGCGAGAACCTCGGGCTCGGCGCCGCACTGCCGGCGCCAGCCGATGCGTTCGCGGGCGCCTGACCGCACAGCCCCTACACCCCCCCATGCACCCTGACCCGACGAGTACCACGCCACCGAGGGAGAACACCATGTCACACACCATCGCCGCCGACCGGGCCTGGGTCGAGCTCGTCCCCTTCCCGCAGCAGACCCCGCCCGACGAGGTCGAGGTGCTGATCGTGGGCGCCGGCCCCTCTGGACTCGGCACCGCGCTCGAGCTGCAGCGCCACGGCGTCGGGGTGGCGGTGGTCGACCTCGCGACCGAGGCCACCCTCGTGCGTGCCGGGGCCGCGGGCGTGAGCGCCCGCACGGTCGAGATCTTCCGCACCTGGGGCGTCGCGGAGCGCATCCGTGACAGCTGGACGGTGCCGCCGGAGTGGAACAAGGGCAACGTGCTCGTCACGAGCGTGGTGGGCCACGAGCTGGGCGGCAAGGCTCCGGATGCCTTCTCCCGCGGGCCGGGCAGCCCCGTCTCCCGCGAGGACGGGGTGCGCCGCCCGCAGACCGTCTTCCAGAAGGTGTTCCTCGACCGGCTCGCCGAGCTCGGGGTGCCCGTGGCAGCCGGCTGGCGGGTGGAGGAGCTCGAGCAGCACGCGGACGGCGTGGTCACCACGGTGGTCCACGGCACGACCGGCGAGCGGCGCCGCATCCGTTCCTCGTACGTGGTGGGCGCCGACGGTTCGAAGAGCACCGTGCGTCAGCTGGCCGGCATCGCGCGCTCCGGCGAGTACGCCACCGAGCGCTACTGGCGCTTCGTCGTGCGCACCGTCGGGGGAGTGCCGCCCGAGCTCGGGCCCGCGCCGAGTGCGAGCAACATCGTCTTCAACGATCACTACTCCGGCTTCATCTCGGCCCTGAACGAGACCGACTGGCGGGCATACGCCGGGCCGTACCCGGTCGACTACGTGCCGAGCCACGAGGAGCTCATCGCCCTCGCCCGCCGCGGCTTCGGCTTCGAGGCGGACCTCCAGATCGTGAGTCTCACCGGCTACTACAAGAGCACCCGCATCGCCGACGAGTTCGTTCGCGGACGGGTGGCCCTCGTCGGCGACGCGGCGCACGTGCGCACGCCCGGCGGCAACCTCTCCGAGGGCTTCGGCGACGTGGCGAACCTCGGCTGGAAGCTCGCCGCCGTGCTTCAGGGCTTCGGCGGCGAGACGCTGCTGCGCTCCTACGACGAGGAGCGCCGCACCCACAACGGGCGCGTCGCCGACCACGCGCTGGCCCGCGCCATCGCGAACGACGAGGCGCTGGCCGAGATCCGGGCCGTCGGGGTTCCGGATGACGCCGACACCAGCCCCGAGGCCGCCGCGCGCCGCGCCGAGATCGGCCGCATCCTCGCCCGCGACTTCGCTTTCGCGCTGGGCGTCGTCTTCGACGAGCGCTACGACGCCTCCTCGGTGGTGGTGTACGACCGGGGCCAGGCCGACACCGACCGCCCGTGGACGCCGGATGTCTACACCGACGACGCCCGGCCGGGTCACCGCGCCCCCAACGGAGCGATCGAAGCCCAGGGCGTGACGCTCTACGGGCGCCTGGGCAGCCATCCCGTGCTGCTGGTGCTGACCGACGACGCGAGTGCGGTCGCGGAGTTCCGGGCGGCGGCGCAGGAGCGCTCCGTTCCGCTCGACGTCGTGCACCTCACCGAGCCGGAGGTGCGCCGGCTGTACGGCGCCGACTACGTGATCGTGCGGCCCGACCACCACGTGGCCTGGCACGGAACGGGAGCGGGTCTCGACGCCGAGCAGGGCTTCGACGCCGGAGCCGTGCTCGACGTGGTCTACGGCCGGGTGTCCACGGTGGGCGGCCCGGTCGGCACGCGAACCCTCGAGGCGTCGCAGGCTTGAGCGCGGTGCAGGGATGAGCATCCGGCCGGCCGGCCGTCGGTGACGGTCGGTTGACCGCACAATCCGGAGATTTGTTCCGCTGGGCTATCGTTTGTGTGACAACACAATGAGGAGCACGAGCGATGGCAGGGTCAACCAGCACCAGTGAGGCCGTGACGTCGGAGTGGCTCACCGAACGCATCCCGGGCCGCACCGCGCAGGAGCTCGGAGCCGGCCTCGAGGCGCTCATCCGCTCCGGCGAGCTGCCGCCGGGCAGTCAGCTGCCCACGATCCGCCGCCTGTCGACGGCCGCCGAGGTCAGCGTCGGCACGGTGCTGGCCGCGTGGAACCACCTCCGCGACCTCGGCCTGATCGAGACGCACCGCCGCGGAGGAACGATCGTGAACCTCCCCGACGTCCATCGCCCGGCGAGCGCGCCGTTCCGCTCCTGGTCGGAGATCGATCTGCAGAGCGGAGCGCCCGACATCGGCCTGCAGCCCGATCTGCGGGCGGCGGTGCTCGACAGCCTCACCGTCGAGGGCCTCAACGTCTTCGGCCGCGACTTCATGACCGAGCGCCTGCGGGGCGCGGTGGCGGGCACCTGGCCGTTTCCGCCGGCCTCCTGGGCGACCGCCGGCGGCGGCACCGAGGCCATCCTGCTCGCCACCGCGGCCGCGGCGAAGCCCGGGTCGCTCGTGGCGGTCGACGAGCCCCTCAGCCCCGGCTTCCTCGACACGCTCCGCGACCTCGAGCTCGCCCCGATCGGCGTCGAGTCCGATGCGGACGGCCCGACCCCGGCCTCTCTGCGGGCAGCGCTCGAGCGCGGCGCGGTGGCGTTCGTCGTGCAGCCGGGCGCCCCCTTCGCCCTGAGCCACGTGCTCTCCCCGGAGCGCGCTCGCGAGCTCGCGGCCGTGCTCGCCGAGCACGAGGGCGTCTGGGTGATCGAGGACGACTCGATCGGCCCGCTCTCGGCTGGGGAGCCGCCGACCCTCGGCGCTGAGCTGGCGCAGCGGGTGCTCCGCGTGCGCAGCTACTGCAAGGCCTACGGCATCGACGTGCGCACCTCGGTGCTCGGCGGCAGCTCCGAACTGGTCGAGCGGAGCATCCGGCTGCGCAGTCATGGTGTCGGCTCCAACAGCCGCATCCTGCAGAACACCCTGGCGTATCTCATCGACGACGCGGAGACCGACGAGGTGGTCGCGCGGGCCCGGGAGATCTACCGTGCGCGCAAGGCGGCGCTCGTGGCGGCGCTGGAGGAGCGCGGTGTGGTCGTGCGCTCGGGTGCCGAGAGCATCGTGGTGTGGGTGGAGGTCGCGAACGAGACGGATGCGGTGGTGGGCCTGGCCTCCAAGGGCATCTCGGTGGGCCCGGGCAGCAAGTCGTTCGTGACGGCCCCCGAGACCCCGCTCATCCGCGTGTCGCCCCTCCAGCTGCCCGATGACCCGGCTGCGCTCGAGCAGCTCGCCGGCTGGATCGTCGTGGCCGCGAAGGGCGCCATGCGGGAGTACTTCGACTGATGCGCGGGGGTCGTCGGCCCTGCGGGCCGGTGGTGCCGGTCAGCGATCGCGATCAGCCGCGCAGCTCTCCGTGCGGGATCTGCTCGCCCGCCTCGATCGCCACCGGGAGCCGGTTCTCCGGGGGCGCGAGCGGGCACGGTGCGAACGGTGTGTAGGCGCACTGCAGGTTGCTCACGCGGGTGAAGTCCAGCACCACGCGGCCGTCGGGGCCCAACTGGATGCCGTGCAGGGTGCGGCTGGCCGGGTAGGTGGTGATGCCGCTCGTGGCGTCGGTGAAGACCGTGAACAGCGACCCCGTCGGGCCGCCGGCGTCGAACACGATGAGCGACAGCTCCTGGCCGTCGATGGCGAACGCCACGACACCAGGGGAGGAGTGCGTGTGCACGATGCCGTCGACGGCGGCGTCGATGCGCAGCTCCCGCGGCTCGGCCCAGGGCACGAACGCGCCCTCGACCACCCAGCGCGGGTCGGGGGCGAACGCCGGTGTGCCCTGATAGCCGGTGCGGAGCGGGTTCTCCGGATGCAGCGGCCGCAGCAGGTCCTGGCCGCCCCGCTTGGACAGCTCCACGACGGCGTCGCCGAAGCCTGCGCGCAGCCGCACCCGCTCGGGGATGACGCCGAAGACGTGCCGTCCGGTCACCTCGTCGCGGTCGACCACGAGGCTCTCGCCGTCGGCGAGCTCGACGACGGGTCCGTTCTCGCCCGTCGTCCAGCTGCCCGGCGCATCCGCGAACCGCTGCGGCGCATCCGTCAGGAAATGGATGCCCGTCAGGGCGAGGAAGCTGTGCGGCTCACGGCGTGCCGACTCGAGGGCGTCGTGCCAGGTGGTCCAGGCGGTGACGAAGTCGGCAGGGGTGGTGGGCGCAGGATGCGTGGTCGATGCGAGGGTCATGACGGCGATCCTCGCGCGTCGCGGGTCTCCTGCCCAGCCTGTTCGTCACAGAGCGCAATATGTTCGCGATTTGTGTCGAGCAATCGCGGTTTTGTGCCTTTCTGCACCGCCGCAGCCGTTCGCGAACCGCTCGACAGCTGTTGTGTTTCGATCGTGTTACCCCTTGCGAAGATCCCCCTGAACGGGGGTACTCTTCGGGGAATCGTTCACGCGAACCAGGGGAGATCCACGTGACATCACGCCACCGCCGACCGGCAGCCATCGGAATCGGAGCGGGGGTGCTGATCGCGGGAGTCGTGGGCTTCGGCTCGCCCGCCGCGGCCTTCGCCGTCGATCCCGACGACCTCGAGTCGCGGGTCACCGTTGCCGGCGTCACCGCGCACCTGCAGGCTCTGCAGGACATCGCCGACGCGAACGGCGGGAATCGCGCCATCGGCACGCCGGGCTACGAGGCCAGCGGGGAGTACGTCGAGCAGGTGCTGACGGCGGCCGGGTACACCCCCGTGCGCCAGCCCTTCCAGGCCACCACCCAGTCGATCGACCAGTTCTCGATCACGCTGCTCGGCAGCACGACCGACCTCGCGAACCCGGCCGGCGACCGCATCCCGATGGAGGGCACGACGGCCACGGACGCGGCCGGCATCGTCGGCGCCTCCGTCGTCGTGCCGGCCACCACGACCGGATGCACGGCGGCGGAGTGGGGCGGCGTCGACGCCACCGGCCTGGTCGCCGTGGTCAGCCGCGGCGCCTGCGCCTTCGCCGACAAGTCGCTCGCGGCCGCCGAGGCGGGCGCCGTCGCGCTGCTGGTCTACAACAACGAAGACGGACCGCTCAACGGCACGCTCGGCGAGCAGCTGCCCGAGTTCGTGCCGACGGTGGGCATCACGCAGGCCGAGGGACAGGCGATCCTCGCCGAGCTGGCAGCCTCGAACCCGGTTCCCGTCGATCTGCAGCTGCAGGAGACCACCACGACGGTCGACACCTTCAACATCATCGCCGAGACGAGCACGGGGCGCACCGACAACACCGTGATGCTCGGCGCGCACCTCGACTCGGTGCCCGAGGGCCCCGGCATCAACGACAACGGCAGCGGAACGGCGGCCATCCTCGAGACGGCCGTGCAACTGGCCGCCTCGGGCCCGCTGAACAACCAGGTGCGCTTCGCCTGGTGGGGAGCCGAGGAAGTGGGCCTGGTCGGCTCGAGCTACTACGTCGACGACCTCGTCGAGAACGACCCGGCCGAGCTCGACCAGATCGCCACCTATCTCAACTTCGACATGGTGGCTTCGCCGAACTGCGTGATCAGCGTCTACGACGCGAACGAGTCCACCTACCCGGCGCCGGTCGAGGTGCCCGCGGGCTCGGTGGCCACCGAGCAGGCGTTCACCGACTACTTCGACGCCAGCGGGCAGCCGTGGATCGACACCGCGTTCGACGGCCGCAGCGACTACGACGCGTTCATCGCCAACGGCATCGCCGCCTCCGGCCTGTTCACCGGCGCCGACGACGAGAAGACCCCCGAGCAGGCCGCGCTGTTCGGCGGCACCGGCGGGCCGGGCATCACGCCCGACCCGAACTACCACACGGCCGGTGACGACATCTCGAACATCAACCCCGAGGCGCTCGGCATCATGATCGGGGCCATCTCCTCGGTGACGGCGTCGCTCGCGAACGACACCTCGGCCATCAACGGCGTGCTGCCGCCGGCCGGTCCGGGCCCGTCGGCGCCGGCCGTCGTGCCGGCAGCGGCCGCGGAGCCCCAGCTGGCGGCGACGGGTGCCGAGGGCGCCCTTCCGATGCTGCCGCTCGGGATGCTCGTGCTGGGCCTGGGCGTCACGCTCGCCGTGGTGCGCAAGCGCACCCGAGAGCAGTCCGGCCGGTAGGCAGAAAGTACTCATCCGGGGCGGCGGCACCGCGAACCTAGCGTGTGGGGATGTCTTACCGGAACCCCTCCCGTCTCGGGCTCGCTCTCGGAGCCGCCGCCCTCGCCGTCACCGCCCTCGTCGCCGCTCCGGCGGCGGCGCCCCCTGCCCAGGCCAGCTCCCACGCGGCCGAGTCTGTCAACGTGATGGCCCCGCTCTGGATCGACGACTGGGCCTCGGCCGGGCCGCAGTGGCGGGCGTTCACGGCGTCGCTCGCGACGGCGGATGCGCAGGGCGTCGACGCGGTGGCCGTCGACGTGTGGTGGGGCAAGGCCGAGCCCGAGCGGGGCGCCTTCGACTGGGCCTACTACGACAAGGTCTTCGGTGCGATCACCGCGGCCGGGCTCGACGTCGTGCCGATGATGTCGTTCCACCAGTGCGGCGGCAACGTCGGCGACACCTGCAACATCCCGGTGCCGGCGTTCGTCTGGGAGCCCTTCCAGATCTGCGGTGTCGCGGGGTGGTGCTCGAGCCAGCCGGTCGAGAACTTCTACCGGAGCGAGTACGGTAACGACGACCGCGAGGCGCCGTCGCCGTGGGGCATCGGCAACGAGCGCACCCTGCGCGACATGCGTGACCTGATGAACGCCTTCGAAGACCACTATTCGAGCGGGACCACCGACTACCCCAGCCGGTTCCCCGAGATCACCATCGGCCTGGGTCCGGCCGGGGAGCTGCGCTTCCCCTCCTACGCCTCCCACGACCGCTCCGTGCCCGGAGACCCGGCCGGGTACCCCAACCGCGGAACGTTCCAGAGCTACACGCCGGCCGCCGTGCAGGCCTTCGCCGACTGGGCGGTGGCGAAGTACGGGTCGGTCGCCGGAGTGGCGACGGCGTGGGGCATCCCGGGCCTGGTCTACAGCCGCATCTCGCCGCCCACCGACCACGAGCTCTTCATCACCTCGGGCTCCTACCGATCCATTACCTACGGGCGCGACTTCACCCGCTGGTACAGCGAGAGCCTGCTGCTCCACGGCCGTGAGGTCATGCAGCAGGCCATCGGGGCCTTCGACGGGGCGTTCGCCACGGTGCCGCTCGGATTCAAGGTCCCCGGGGTGCACTGGCAGACCATGACGACGAGCCCGATGCAGCGGGTTCCCGAGATCGCGGCGGGCCTGGTGCACACCGACCAGGACTACAACGGCACATCGACCGACCACGGCTACGACGGCATCCTGAATCTCGCGCACGATCTCGAGGTGAACGGCGACGGCGGCCTATCGCCCAAGCACCACGTGGTGCTGCACTTCACGGCGCTCGAGATGCCGAACGGGCGGGAATGGGACGGCACAGCCCACGCCTACTCCGACGCCGCCTCGCTCGTGGGGTGGGTGGCCGACGCGGCAGCAAAGGCGCACGTCACACTCAAGGGCGAGAACGCGCTCGCCGGCAACCTCGGCAGCTCGGGCTCGGCCACGGGGGTGGGGTGGTCGCACATCCGCGACGCCTTCGAGCGTGCGGGCGCCCGCTACGCGGGATTGACCGTGCTGCGCATCGGCGACGTCACCTCGGGCGGCACAGGCCAGTACGAGTTCGAGCGGTTCCTGCGCGACTACCGCTGAGGTGGGGGTCGCGGCACGGGACCGTGCGGACCGGGCCGCGACCTCAGAAGCGCTGCAGACCGGAGCCGATGATGACGGTACCCAGCATGAGCACCACGACGGTGGTGACCGTGGCACTGTTGCCCTCGATCCAGAGGCGGGTCTCCTCGAGCGGCTTGCGCATCCGGGTCGGGTTCGCCACGGCCACGATGATCGGAGCGGCCAAGGTGGAGATGCCGAGCACGACGTAGATCACGATCGCGATGGCCGCCTCGCTGAGAGTCGGGTTGCCGGCGCCGATGGCGACGCCTGCGGCGATGGTGAGCAGAAGGTTCTTCGGCCGCAGCATGAGCACGAAACCCACCCCGAGCGACGGGGCGGGGCCGAGGGTGGTGACCCGGGTCATCCACTTCGGGGTGGTGCGGGCGGGGCTCGTGGAAGACGTGGCGAGCGTTGCCAGGTCGATGTCGTCGATGTCGGCCGGGATGTCCTCCGTGGCGAGCACCTCGCCGCGGGCCCGGGGCTGCCGGCTGCGACGCCAGCGCACAACCGCCAGCACGAGGAGCCCCACCCCGAGCGTGATCTCGATCACCGCGAACAGCGGGCTCTTCTGCGAAGGTGGAGGAGGAGGAAGCAGGCTCGCACCGGCCGTGAAGAGCATGGTGAGTGCGAGCATCCCGACGGCGGCACCGATCAGGTAGGTGATGCTCGAGGCGCGGCCACGCGGGGAGAGCAGGATGAGCACCATCACGATGATGGGCACGGAACTCAGCGCCACACCCAGGGCGAGCGGAAGGATGTGCCCGATGATTCCCGCCATGCGAGCAGTCTACGAGTCGCCGGTCGGCGGCGGGACGGTGCTCCGGCCTGCCGCGCGGCGCGGCTCCGCGTATCCTGGCCGGGTGAGACGGTCGATGACGGATCGCGCACTCGTGGCCGTGCTGCTCGCCCGGTTCGTTCGTGCGAGATGGGGGCTGCGGTTCCGCTCGCGCGCACGCTTCGAGGCGTGGCAGGCGCGGCGCATCCGCTCGTTCCTGCGGCGCATCGCGCGTGCGCCCTACTACCGAGGCGGGGCCCCCGGGGCCGCCGCGGGACCCGGGGCGATCGTCGCGCCGGCGCCCGGTGCACGCGCGCCGTCACTCGCCGCGCTGCCCGTGATCGACAAGAGCGTGCTGCTCGAGCACTTCGACGGGCTCAACACCCGGGGCGTGCGCCTCGCCGACGCCCTCGGGGTTGCGCTCGAGGCGGAACGCACCCGGGACTTCCGCCCGGTGCTCGGCGGCGACCTCACGGTGGGGCTGTCGAGCGGAACCTCGGGGCGGCGCGGGGTGTTCCTCGTGAGCCCACGGGAACGGATGCTGTGGGCCGGCACCATCCTCGGTCGCGTCCTCGACGGGGCGTCGCTCCGTCAGGTGCTGATGCCGTGGCGGCCGCCGCTCGGGATCGCCTTCTTCCTGCGCGCGGGCGGCAACCTCTACGAGTCGGTCGCGAGTTCGCGCATCCGCTTCGCGTTCTTCGACCTGACGGAGCCGCTGGAGGCGCACGTCGAACGGCTCGTGGCGGCGAGGGAGGAGGGACGGGGACCGGAGGTGCTCGTGGCGCCGCCCTCGGTGCTCGATGCGCTCGCCGTGAGGGCCCTGCGCGGGGAGCGGAGTGTGGCGCCGCGCCTCGTGATCTCGGTGGCGGAGGTGCTCGAGCCGGCCACGGCCGAGCGGGTGCGCCGGGCCTGGGGCAGCGAGCCCCGGCAGGTCTACCAGGCCACCGAGGGGCTGCTCGGCATCAGCTGCGAGCAGGGCGCCCTGCATCTCAACGAGGAGTCGGTGCACGTCGAACGCGAGTGGCTGGGTGCCGCTCCCGGAGAGGGCCGCACGCGCTTCACGCCCGTGGTCACCGACTTCGACCGGCGCACCCAGATCATCGCGCGCTACCGGCTCGACGACGTGCTGCGCGTCGATACGGCAGCCCCGGAGCGGTGCGCCTGCGGGCGGGTGACCGTGGTGATCGCGGCCGTCGACGGTCGGGCGGACGCGGTGCTCCACCTGCCCTCGACCGATGGCCTGCGGGTGGTCGAGGTGTTCCCCGATGCCGTGCGCCGCGCGATGGCCGTCGAGTCCGGCGGGTTCGCCGACTGGCGCATCCGCCAGACGGGCCTCCGCCTGCAGGTGGCGCTCGCCGACCCGGACCGGGACGCCGGTGCCCGGGTGACGGCGGCGCTCGCCGCCCTCTTCGAGAGCTACGGATGCGCGGCTCCCGTCGAGCTCGTGCCCTGGGTGCCGCCGCTCCCGGCCGAGAAGGTGCGCCGCATCGTGCGCGAGGATGCCTCGTGAGGGCGGGTGCCCGCCCGGGTGCGCAGGCGGTCACGGCCCTGCGCCCGTGCGGCGGCCTCGCGGGCCGGGGGAGCGGGAGATCGGCGTGGTGAGGGTTCTCGTGACGGGGGCCTCGGGTTTCGTGGGAGGGGCGCTGCTGCGCCGGCTCGCCGACGACCCGGGCTTCGCGGTGCTGGGCGTCGGGCGCCGGCATGTCGATGCCGGTGTGCCGGGTGCGGGATCGCGGGGTGCGGTCGCCGAAGGGAGCGCGGCGGTGGCGGCGTATCGCCGGGTCGACCTCGCCGCGCCCGACGCCGCCGAACGGCTCCGCGGGCTGACTCGTGCCGGGGAGCACGAGTCGTTCCGGCCCGAGGTGATCGTGCACGCGGCGGCGCGCAGTTCGCCCTGGGGCACCCGGGCCGAGTTCGAGCGCGACAACGTGGGCACGACCCGGGCGGTGCTGGAGTACGCGCGGAGCTTCGCGCCCGGCTGCCGGCCCCGCCTCGTGTTCGTGTCGACCGCATCCGTTCTCTCCCGGGCGCGCGACCAGCTCGCCCTCCGCGACGACGAGCGCGTGCCGCGCCGCTTCGTGAGCGAGTACGCAGCCTCGAAGCACGCCGCCGAGCACCTGGTGCGCGGCTATCCGGGAGAATGGGTGATCCTGCGGCCCCGGGCGGTGTTCGGGCCGGGGGACACGACGCTGTTCCCGCGCATCGCCGCCGCCGCCGAACGGGGCCGTCTGCCGAGGTTCCGGGCGCCGCGCGCGGGAGGGCCGGTGCTCTCCGACCTGGTCTACATCGACACCCTCGTGGAGTACCTCGTGCGCGCGCTCACCGAGCCCCGCGCGGCCCGCACGACCCTGGCGGTGACCAATGGCGAGCCCGTGGACCTGCAGCGAGCGGTGTTCGCACTCCTCGACCGTGCCGGGGTCCCCGTGCCGCAGCGCACGGTCTCGCGTCGCACGGCGCTCGCCGCGGCCACGCTCGTCGAAGGGGTGTGGAGAGTGCTGCGACGTCGCGGTGAGCCGCCGATCACGCGATACTCGGTGATCGTGTACGCCTTCGCCAAGACCTTCGACGCCGAGCGCTGCCGCGAGCTGCTCGGCGAGCCCCTCGTGCCGATGGCGGAGGGACTGGAGCGATTCGCGCGTACGCTCGACGGCGCCCGCGCCCGTGCCGAGCGCGACGGGATGCGCCCGTGACCGCGCCGGGTGCGCCGTCGCTCGTCGCCGGTGTCGGCGCCGGCGCCGAGGCCACGGCGTCGCACGCCTCGGCGACGCCGGCCCCCGAGCGCGCCCTGCGGCTACGGCCCGGCCCGCAGGTGCGCATCGCGGCGGTCGCCACCTTCCTGCCGCCGACGATCCGCACCGCGGCCGAGACCGAAGAGCGCCTGCGCCGCGAGAATCCAGGGCTCGAGCTGCCCACCGGGCTCGTCGGCCGTCTCACCGGAGTCGAAGCCGTGCACCTGCGGCCCGAGGGCTGGCAGACCTCCGATCTCGCCGTCGCGGCCGGACGCCGCGCCCTGGCGGCCACGCCGGGGCCCGTCGACCTGCTGCTCTTCGCCTCCGCCAGCCAGGACATGATCGAGCCCGCCACGAGCCACATCGTCGCCGCCAAGCTCGGCCTCGACTGCCCGGTGATGGACGTCAAGAACGCCTGCAACAGCGTGCTCAACGCGATGCAGGTCGCGGACGCCCTGATCGCCACCGGGCAGCACCACCGCGTGCTCGTCGTGAGCGGCGAGCAGCCCTCGCACGCGGTGCGCTGGCGGCTCGAGAGCCGCGGGCAGTTCCTGCGCTCCTTCGCCGGCTACACGATGAGCGACGGGGGAGCCGCGGTCGTGCTCGAGCGCACGGGTGAGGGCGCCTCCGAGGGTCCGGCCGATTCCGCCGGTCCGGCCGACTCCGCTGGTCCGGGCGCCTCGGGCGGTGCCGCAGCTTCGGCCCCCGGCATCCTCGGCAGCCGCTTCGTGGCCCACTCGACGCACTGGCCCGTCGGCACGCTCCCCACCGGCGGCTCCGTGAACCCGCACGCCGAGGGCGGCAGCTACTTCGACATGGACGGCGCCGCCCTGCAGCGCGCTTTCGCCGAGCTCGGCGTGGGCCTGGTCGACGAGCTGCTCGCCGAACTCGGGCTCCGGATGGCCGAGCTCGACCTCGTCGCCGTGCATCAGGTGGCCGTCGCCGCCCACGAGACCATCCTCGAGGCGCTGGGTGTCGACCCGGCCAAGTCGGTGCTCACGGTGGCCGAGCACGGCAACCTCGCCTCGGCGACGTTGCCGCTGCAGCTGCAGCTGGCGAGGGAGCGCGGTCTCGTGCGCGACGGCAGCCTGGTGGCGCTCGTGGGGCTCGCCGGCGGCATCTCGCTCGGCGTAATGGTGGTGCGGCTGTGAGCGCCGCCGCGACCGCCGCCGCAGCCGCGCAGACCCGGCCGGGCGCAGAGCGCCGCTGGGAGGAGCGGGTGCAGCGCGCCGCGCATCCGTTCGTCTACCCTCTGCTGTCGCGCATCCGGCGGCCGGTGCTTCGGGTGCCGCGCGTGGGTGTGGTGGTGACCGAGGCTGAGCTCGTGCGCAGCGTTCTGCTCGACACCGCACGCTTCACCAAGACCGGCCCGGGCTCGCCCGCAGACCTCTGGACCCCGGTGCTCGGCCCCTCGGTGCTGCTCAACATGGAGGGCGTCGACCATCTCGCCCTGCGCCGCCGCCTGGGCCCGCTCTTCGCGCCGGCCTTCGTGAACGCCCTGACCGCCGAGACCCTCGGCGGAGCCGCCGCCCGGCTCACCGAGCGCTTGCTCGCCGGGGAGCGGGTGGACGCGGTGGCCGAGGTGCGCGACTTCGCCGGCCGGGTGATCAGCCGTCTCGTGGGGCTCGACCACGACGTCGTCGACGCCGGGCTCTTCGCCCGGGTCTCGGCCGTCACGGGCTATGTGCGGCTGTCGCGCCCCCGGTTCACCGAGCCGCAGGTGCGCCGCGCCCGCGCCGTGCTCGACGAGCTCACCACGCACGCCCGCGCGGCCTACCGCGACGACGGTGTGCCCGCCCGCACGGTGCCGGCGCGGATGCGCGAACTCGGCCTCTCCGAGCAGGAGGCGATGGGCGCGGTGGGCGCCTTCGTGCTCACCGGCACCGAGACGCTCGTGTCGTACCTGCCGCGGATGCTCGCGATCCTGCACGACACCGGCTGGCTGGGCGTGCTCGCCCGTGATCGCAGCGGCGAGGCCGCGGCGATCGCCGAGGGCCTGCGCGTCACCACGCCGTCGCCGGTCATGCTGCGCAGCGTCGCCGCGCCCGCGCGCATCGGCGGAGTCGCGGTGGGGCCGGGTGACCGCGTGGTGCTCGCCACCTTCCTCGCCGATCGCGCGGCCGGCGCCTTCGACCCCGTCGCCAATCCGGCCGCCTCGCTCAAGCAGCTCTGGTTCGGGGCGGGCGCCCACTTCTGCCTCGGTGCCCCGTTGGCGATGGCGCAGATCGGCACCACGCTCGGGGCGGTGCTCGACGCGGCGGCCGCCGCACCGCTCGCGATCGTGGAGCGGCGCGCTCAGCGCGGAACCCTCATCCCGGGCTACTCGCGGCTCGTGCTCGAACGCTCCTGACGCACTGATCCCTGCCGCCCCTGCCGCTCTCAGGCCATCCCGGTAGAGTCGGAGAATGCGAGCAGTGGTGTTCAACGACGCGTTCTCGGTGTCGATCGAGGACGTCCCCGATCCCGAGATCCAGGCCTCGACCGATGCGGTGGTGCGGGTGGTGGCCACCTGCGTCTGCGGGTCCGATCTGTGGCGCTACCGCGGCCTGACCCCGCATCCGGCCGGTGCGCGCATCGGCCACGAGTTCGTGGGCGTGGTCGAGGCCATCGGCACCGACGTCGGCTCGCTCTCGGTGGGCGACTTCGTCATCGCCCCCTTCACCTTCAACGACGGCACCTGTGTGCACTGCCTGAACGGCGTGCCCACCTCGTGCATCCACGGCGGCTTCTGGGGTTCGCGCGGCATCGACGGCGGCCAGGGGGAGTTCGTGCGCGTTCCCTACGCCGACGGCACCCTCGTGGCGGTGCCGGGCGGCCGTCCCACCGACGCCCTCCTCCCGCACCTGCTCGCCCTCACCGACGTCTGCGGAACGGGCCACCACGCCGCGCTCGGCGCGGGCGTCGTGCCCGGCTCGGTCGTGGCCGTCATCGGCGACGGCGCCGTGGGCCTCAGCGGTGTGCTCGCCGCCCGGCGGCTCGGGGCCGAGCGCATCATCGCCCTCAGCCGGCATGCCGACCGCCAGGCGCTGGCCGTGCAGTTCGGCGCCACCGACATCGTCGAGGAGCGGGGCGAGGATGCAGTGGTCGCGGTCGTCGAGCTCACTGGCGGCATCGGGGCGGATGCGACCCTCGAGTGCGTGGGCACCGGCGAGTCGATGAACACCGCCTTCGCCATCGCCCGCCCCGGTTCCCGGGTGGGCTTCGTGGGGGTTCCGCACGGCGTGCAGCTGCCCGTGGGCATCGCGTTCTCGAACAACGTCGGGCTCTCCGGCGGCATCGCGCCCGTGCGCCGGTACATCCCCGATCTCCTCACCGAGGTGCTCGACGGCTCGATCGAACCGGGCCGGGTGTTCGACCTGCAGCTCGACTTCGAGAACCTGGCCGAGGGCTACAAGGCGATGGACGAACGCCGGGCCGTCAAGGCGATGGCGGTGCTCTCGTGACCGGCGTCGTGCACGGCGAGATCCTGCCCACCGAGCCGTCCGAGATCGTGCAGGGCGAGATGCTCGACGGCGAGACGGGGCTCGGTTTCGGCGTGGCGGTGGCGCAGTTCTCGCCGGGCGCCGACAAGGCTGCGAACCTCGAGACCATCGCACGCCTGAGTCGTCAGGCCGCGGTGCGCGGTGCCTCGCTCGTGGTGTTCCCGGAGTACTCCTCGTACTTCGTCGACCCGCTGGGGGAGGCGCTCGTGCAGAACGCCGAGCCGCTCGACGGGCCGTTCGTGACCGTGCTCTCGGGTCTCGCCGCCGAGCTCGACGTGCACATCATCGCGGGGCTCGTGGCCCGGGCACGCGATGAGCGGCGCTTCTCGAACCTGCTCGTCGCGGTGTCGCCCGTCGACGGCGTCGTCGCGACGTACAGCAAGCTGCACCTCTACGACGCCTTCGGGGCGCACGAGAGCGAGTGGGTGGAGGCGGGCGACATCGCCGAGCCGCAGACCTTCTCGATCGAGGGCGTGACCGTCGGCATGCAGACCTGTTACGACATCCGATTCCCGGAGGTGTCGCGCCGGCTCGTCGACGCGGGGGCCGATCTCGTGGCCGTGCCCGCGGAGTGGGTGCGCGGGCCGCTCAAGGAGCATCACTGGCGCTCACTCGTGACCGCGCGGGCGCTGGAGAACACCATCTACGTCGCGGCGGCCGACCAGACCCCGCCGATCGGCGTGGGCGCGAGTCTCGTGGTCGACCCGATGGGGGTCACGATCGCCTCGCTCGGCGAGCGTGAAGACGTGGCGGTGGCCTGGATCGACCCGCGCCGCATCGACGAGGTGCGCCGCGTCAACCCCGCCCTCGCCCTGCGCCGCTTCACCGTCGAGCCGCGCGAGCCCCGCTAGCGCTCGGCCCTCGATCGACCAGTCGCAATCGGCCCCCAAAGCACCGCCGAAGGGGCCGTTTGCGACTTCTCGACGCGGAGACGAGGCGCGCTAGCGGCCGAGGCGGGCCAGTTGGGCTGCGGCGCGCTCGAGCACGTCGACCTTCTTGCAGAAGGCGAAGCGCACGAGGCTCGCGTACTCGTGCGCGTGCTCCTCGTGGCAGAAGGCGCTGATCGGCACGCCCACCACCCCGGCGAGCGAGGGCAGTTCGCGGCACAGCGTCGATGCATCCGCGTAGCCGAGCGGGGCGGCATCCGCCACCACGAAGTAGGTTCCCCGCGAGGGGCTCACGTCGAAGCCCGCCTTCGCCAGGCCCTGCGAGAGCAGATCGCGTTTGGCCCGTAGTGTGTCGGCGATGCCGGTGAAGAACGAATCGGGCAGCGCGAGCCCCACGGCGACCGCGGGCTGGAACGGTGCGCCGTTCACGAAGGTGAGGAACTGCTTCACCGCGAGGATCGCGGTCACGAGCTCGGGGGTCGACACCAGCCAGCCGATCTTCCACCCGGTGGTGCTGAAGGTCTTGCCGGCCGAGGAGATGGTGACGGTGCGTTCGCGTGCGCCCGGCAGCGTGGCCACCGGGATGTGCGGCGTGTCGAAGGTGAGGTGCTCGTAGACCTCGTCGGTCACGATGATGGCGTCGTGCTCGTGGGCGAGCTCCACGATGAGTTCGAGCGTCTCGCGGGGGAGCACCGACCCCGTGGGGTTGTGCGGGTTGTTGATCAGGATGAGCTTGGTGCGGTCGGTCACGGCCGCCCGCAGCTCGTCGAGGTCGGGCTGGAAATCGGGCCGGTGCAGCGGCACGGTCTTGTGGATGCCGCGAGCGAGCGAGATCAGTCCGCCGTAGGCGTCGTAGAACGGCTCGAGCGTGACCACCTCGTCGCCGTCGTCGACGAGCGCGAGGATGGTGGCCGCGAGCGCCTCGGTGGCTCCGGCGGTCACCAGCACCTCGCGGTCGGCATCCACGGCGAGGCCGTAGAAGCGCCGCTGGTGGGCGGCGATCGCGGTGCGCAGCACCGGCATCCCGAGGCCCGGCGGGTATTGGTTCACGCCGTCGGCGATGGCCCGGCGCGCGGCGTCGAGCACCTCGGCGGGGCCGTCCTCGTCGGGGAAGCCCTGGCCGAGGTTGATGGCGCCCGTGCTCTGGGCGAGGGCGCTCATCTCGGCGAAGATGGTGGAGGCGATGCGTCCGTCGGGTGCCAGGAGGCCCGCCCCGCGTGCCGTGCGCTGCCAGGAACCGCTGATCGTCATTCTGTCCTTCATGTTTGCGTCCGCTTTCCAACTTAGTGCGTGGCGGTGCGGTGGAGAGACTCGAAGGATCGCCATAACGAGACGGCAGTCTGCGTACAGCCCGTCCATAGAGAACCCTCAGCTTCGGTGAGGATGCTTGCGAGTGCTTGGAAGGAGCACCACATGTCAGACAGCACCGAGAACCACGACGGCATTCCGGCCGACAACGCGGGCGCACAGCACGACGCCCAGTCCTCGGAGTCCGCACCCGAGACCACGCCGTCCGGCGCGGTCGCGCCGACCCCCGCAGCCCCAGCCGCTCCCGTCGCCGATGCGCAGTCCACCGAGGTCATTCCCGGGCCGGGCACACCGGCGACCTCAGCCCCCACTCCGGCCCCTGCTCCCGCCGCCGCGGCCCCCGCGACGCCGGCGTTCCCGCACCCGACCGCGAACCAGCCCACGGCAGCGCAGCCCACGGCAGTGCAGCCGCAGCTGAACGCTCCCGCGGCACCGGCGCCCTACGGTCAGGCCCAGACGCAGCCCACCGCCCCCTACGGTCAGGTGGCGCACACCCCCAACTACGGCAACGGCGCCTTCGGCACACCGCCGGCGGGCACTCCTCCCTACGGCGCCGTCCCCGACCCGAACTTCAACTCAGCCATGTACGCGGCTTCGGGCGCCTATGCCCAGCAGACCCCGGCGGCCCCGGCCAAGAAGCGCCGCGGCGGAGTGGCCCTCATCGCGGCGCTCGCGATCGGCGCGCTCATCGGCGGAGCATCCGGAGCGGGCGTCACGGCCTGGGCGGTGAGCCAGAACGGCGGATCGAGCAGCACGAGCGCGTCGGGCCCCACCAGCATCACGGTCAACAACCCCGACAACGCGAACCTCATCACCGCGGTCGCCGCGAAGGCCTCTCCCTCGGTCGTCACGATCTCGGTGAGCGACAGCTCCTCGCAGTCGGCCGGCACCGGTTCGGGCGTCGTCCTCACCGCCGACGGCTACGTCGTCACCAACACCCATGTGGTGACGCTCGACGGCGCCACGGGCTCGCCCTCGATCAAGGTGCAGTCCAACGACGGCAAGCTCTACGACGCCACCGTCGTCGGCACCGACCCGGTGGCCGACCTCGCCGTGATCAAGCTGACCGACGCCTCAGGTCTCACGCCCATCGAGTTCGGCGACTCCGCCAAGCTCAACGTGGGCGACGTCGCGATCGCCATCGGCGCTCCGCTCGGTCTCTCCGGCACCGTGACCAACGGCATCGTGAGCGCGCTCAACCGCAGCATCACGGTGGCGTCGTCGGCCGCCCCGAAGTCCGAGGCCACCCCGGCGCCCAGCAACCCCGACGGCGGCGGAAACAACTTCTGGAACTTCGACATCCCGGGTCAGACCCAGCAGACGCCCTCGACCGCTCAGTCGTCGATCTCGCTCTCGGTCATCCAGACCGACGCGGCCATCAACCCCGGCAACTCGGGCGGCGCGCTGCTCGACTCCTCCGGCAAGCTGATCGGCATCAACGTGGCCATCGCGAGCGCGGGATCCTCGAGCAGCAGCGGGTCGCAGTCCGGCAGCATCGGCGTGGGCTTCTCCATCCCGGCCAACTTCGTGAAGCGCGTCACCGACGAGATCATCGCCACCGGCTCGGCCACCCACGGCCTGCTCGGGGCGACGGTGGGCGACGCCTCCTCGCAGGCGAACAGCACCACGGCCGGCGCGCTGATCAACTCCGTCACGAGTGGCGGCGCCGCCGAGAAGGCGGGTCTGCAGGCCGGCGACGTGGTGACCGAGTTCAACGGTCTGCCCGTCACCGACTCGATCGACCTGACCGCTCTCGTGCGCACCCAGGCCGCCGGCTCGACCGCGAAGATCACCTACACCCGCGGGGGATCGTCGAAGACCGTCGACGTCACCCTGGGGCAGCTCGCGGGCTGATCCGCGCACGGCGTCGAACACGACGAGGAGCGACTCCGGTTCCGGGGTCGCTCCTCGTTCGTTGAGACGGGACCGCCCACTCCGGAAGCCTGATCGACAGCTGACGAAGGTCACGATTGCCTAAAGAAGGAGGGCCGCCGTGCGGTTCCGGGCAGAGCGGCCGGGCTGGATGATTAGCCTGGATCCGTGGGGACGGCAGACGACATGAGGCAGGGTCTGCGCGCTGTCCGCGAAAGCGCCGCCGCCCGCCGGCTGCGGGCGCGGCTCGCGCAGCAGCTCGCCTTCCGCGCCGTTCTCCCGCCCCGCCGGTTCGAGATCGGCGTGCACCTCGGCGGAGGCCCGCTCGCGCTCGCGCGGCTGCGCTGGTGGTACGGACCGCTCGCGGAACTCGCGAAGACGCATCCGCTCGTGGTGCTCAGCCGGGATGCCGCCACCACGAGCATCCTGCTCGAGGAGTGCCCGCTGCCGGTCGCCGAGCTCTCCGAAACCGGGTCGCTCGAGGCATTCCTCGCCGAGCAGCCGCTGCGGGTGGTGCTGCACCTCGAGCACGGTGCCGAGACTTTCGGGATGCTCGCGCACGGCGGGCGCTGGCACGTGCACCTCGACCCCGGGGAGGGTGAGGGTGCGAGCCCGAACCAGGTGAAGAGCTACGACGCGGTGCTCGTGGCCGGGGACGCCGCAGCGGCCCGGCTCGAGCGCGAGGTCTGGGGCTTCGACGCCACCCGGGCCACCCGCATCGGCCGCCCCCAGCTCGATCAGCTCGGCTCGCTGCCGCCCGCTCACCCCGACCACCTCGATGACCGTGCGTCAGAGGATGCCGGCCGCACGACCGTGCTCTATGCCCCGACAGGTGCGGGCGAGCCGGATGCCGCCCACCTCGGCTCGGTGGCGACGCACGGCGTGGCGATCGCGCGCGCGGTGCTCGCCTCGCCGGCGCACCGCCTCGTCTACTGGCCGGAACCGCAGGCGGGTGGCGCGGCCGATCGCGGAGCGCAGACCCACACCGTGGCGGAGCAGGCCCACACGGCGGCCCACCGCGAGATCATCGCCCTCGTGGCCGCGGCCGCGGAGCGCGACCCGGCGGCCGGTCATCGGCTCGGCGCAGGCCCCGATGCGCACCGGCGGCAGGCGATCGCCACCGCCGAGCTCGCGATCGTCGACATCGCCCCCGCCGTCTACGACCGGCTCGCCACCGCCGCGCCGATGCTGGTGACGCGCCCCGAGCATCCGGATGCCCGCATCGACACCACCGGCTTCCTCTCCGACTGCGCGTGGCTGGGCGCCGCCGATGCCCCGCAGGTCCTCGCCCGGCTCGACGAGCTCGAGCGCGACTCCGCCGCCGGTGTGCGGCTCGGGCGCTGGGTCACGCACTACTTCGGCGACACGCGTCCCGGGGCGGCGACGCGGCGGTTCCGCGGCGCGATCGAGTCGCTGCTCGCCGAGGCGGACATGACGGCGGCACGGCAGGAGTCCGAACGCGTCGCGGCCGGCCTCACGGCGTTGCGCAGCGCCTGAGCGCCGGCTTCAGCCGGTTCGGTCAGCGCCGCCGGATCAGTTCTGGCCCGCGCCTGAGCGGCTCAGCACGTACTTCGCCACGATCACCGTGATGCCGGCGATGAGCAGGAAGACGGCAGCGGTGACGAGCATCGGCGTGAAGTCGTAGCCCGTCTGCGCCAGCACGGGCTCTCCGCTCGAGTCGTCGGCGTTGGTGCCGGCGAAGGCGGCGGCCGAGGCGCCGAAGACGCTCAGAACAGCCACCGCGAGGATCGCTGCGAAGCCGGAGACGGCAGAGATCGTTCGACGCCTCATGACATCCCCCTCACCGTTCTCGACTCGACAATTCGCGTGTGAAACACCCCGTTTGAGCCTCCAGGGTAGCAGGTGGCTGTGAATTCGGCCGATTCAGATGCGGATGTCGGGTTCCTCGGTCATGCTCCGGCCCCGCGGGCCCGGCGCCTCCGTGATGGTCTTGCGCGCCTTGCGGGCCGGCAGCAACCGCGCGATCCCGGTCTTCGGCTCCGTGGGGTCGACGGCCTTCGGCACCTTCACCGTGATGGCGAGCTCGGCAGGGAAGGTGAACGGGGGCGGCCCGAACGCGGTGCGCGCACTCTGGATGACCGTCCGCCCGAGCAGGAGGTTGCCGACGCCGCCGATGGCGGCCCCGATGCCGAAGGGAATGGCGCGCCCGATGGCGTTCGCGCCCTGCCCCACGGCGAACTGGCGCACGAAGACCCGCTTCACCTGGTCGGCGATGGGGCCCACGACGAACTGCGGGAGACCGCTCGTCACCACCTGACCCCAGTAGGCGTTGCGCGAGACGCCGCCGGTGGCCTGCCCCGCGATCTGCCGCAGCAGGTCGCTGCCGGCCTTGCCCATCAGCAGGGTCATCACGAGCGCGCGGGCACGGTCGGGGTCGTTCACGGCGATGCCGTGCACCTCGGTGATCGACTGCGCGAAGAGGGCCGTGGTCTCGAGGAACCCGGCCGTCTCCACGGCACTGAGGCCGAGCGAGATACCGGTGCCCACGAAGGGGAGCATCGCGCTCGCGCCCACCGCGGCACCTCCCGTGGTGACGGCGGAGACGTAGCGGCGTTCGAGGATCACGAGCAGCTCCTCGGGCGACGCCTCCGGATGCAGGCGGCGGATACTGCGCAGGTGCGCGAGCACGGCCGGCCGGTGCACGCTCAGCAGGCGGTCGATGTTGCGGTCGAGTCGAGTGGCCATGCTCCTACTCTGCTGCGTTCTGCTGGACAAGTGCGGGAGAATGGCGACTCATGAGCCGAATCCACGGGATGAACCACCGCGCCGAGAAGGTCGTCACCCAGTTCTCCACCGTCGATGCCCTCGTCGCGGGTCTGTTCGACGGCGAGTTCGCCGTGCGGCAGATCGCCGCCGCCGGAACCCTCGGCCTCGGTTGCGGCGACCACATGGACGGCGAGATGGTGCTCGTCGACGGCGTGTTCCGGCTCTTCCACGGCGACGGCCGGATGACGGCGCTCGAGCCGGACGACTCGCTCGCCTTCGCCGAGGTGGCCGACTTCGCCCCCGAGACCTCCGCCCCGCTCGAGGCGGCCCCCTCGCTCGCCGCGATCGTCGACGAGCTCCACTCCCGCGTGCACACCGCGAACCTGTTCCAGGCGCTGCGCTTCGACGGCCGCTTCGGCAGCGTCAGCCTGCGTGAGGCCAAACGCCAGACGAAGCCCTACCTCCCGCTCGCCGAAGCCGTCCGCGACCAGCGCGAGAACGTCGTCACCGACGTCACCGGCACCCTGATCGGCTTCTTCGCCCCGCGCGTCTTCCAGGGCATCAGCGTGGCGGGCGTGCATGTCCACTTCGTCGACGAGACGGGGCTGATCGGCGGCCACGTGCTCGAGGTCACGGATGCGACGGGCGAGCTGGCCGTCGAGAGCTACGCCGGCGTGACCGTGCGTCTTCCGACCTCGCCCGGCTACCTGGCCGCCCGGCTCGACGAGCTCGACTCGGCCACCTCGGACGCCGCCATCCGGCACGCCGAGGCCGACCACCAGCGGTAGCGGGGTCTCTGCGACGGCGGGGTTGCGCATCCGGTCGCGCCTGCCCCTGCGCCGGTGCTGCGCTTCCGCCGGCCCCGCGCATCCGTGGGCTAGCGTGGTGGCATGGAGTACGAGCAGCCGGTCGAGATCGTGCATCTGCTGGTGTCGCCGCTGCACCGCTACGACGGTCGCCCCGCCGACGGTCCGCTTCGGCTGCCCGACGGCGAGCCCGAGTCGCGCATCGAGGTGGAGCTGCGGGCGCACCTCGGCATCGTGGGCGACCGCTACTTCGGCCGCGGAGCCCACACCACGGCGGCGGTGACGGTGATGGCCGCGGAATCGCTCGACCACGTGCGCTCGGTGCTCGGGGTGGAGCATCCGCTCGATCCCGCGGCGGCCCGCCGCAACATCCTGCTGCGCGGCGCCGACGTCGACGCCCTGCGTGGAGAGCCCTTCAGCCTCGACGCGGGGTGGGGGCCGGTGCTCTTCCAAGGGCACCGACCCGCGAACCCCTGCGGCTGGATGAACGTGGTGCTCGCCGAGGGTGCGCACAAGGCCCTGCGCGGCCGGGGCGGCGTGCGCAGCGAGCCCCTGACCGACGGCCGCCTGCGCCTGGGCCCCGCCCTGCTCCGCGCCGGCGTTCCCCTCGCCCGCACCGAATCCTCCGTCGAGAAGTCGCATTCGGCCCCTTCGCGCCTGTTTTAGGGGCCGAACGCGACTTCTCGGTGGCGGCGGCTACTTGGTGCTGCGGAGGTAGTCCACGAGGGGGAGGGTGGGGTGGCCGATCAGGGCCGTGAGCTCGCCCGAGGTCTCGCCGAGGAGGCCGTCGCGGATGTTGCCGTCGAGTGCCACAACGAAGCCGGCGGTGCCCTCGTCGAGTCCGGCGCCGGTGAGCACGGCGAAGTGCTCCTCGGGGGAAACCGACTGGAACACGACCTCGCGGCCGAACGCCTCGGTGGCCGCGGCGGCGAAGTCGTCGCCGTTCCACGCGCTGTCGCCCGAGAGCTCGTAGACGGAACCGAGGTGGCCCTCGCTCGTGAGCACCGCGGCGATGGCCTCGGCGTAGTCGGAGCGTGCCGCGCTGGCGACCCGGCCCTCGCCGGTGGAGGCCAGGTAGACGCCCGTCGCGGCGGCCTGGGCCGCGGCCTGCGCGTAGTTCTCGTGGTACCAGCCGTTGCGGAGGATGGTGGCGGGCAGACCCGAGGCGGCGATGGCCTCCTCAGTGGCCTTGTGCTCCGGCGCGAGGATGAGCGCGGTGTCGGTGGCCTTCGGCGCGCTCGTGTAGACGAGGTGCGCGACGCCGGCGCGCTTCGCGGCGTCGATGACGTTGGCGTGCTGGGGGGCACGCTGGCCCACGTCGCTACCGGAGACGAGCACGACCGACTCGGCGCCGTCGAAGGCGGCGTCGAGCGAGGCCGGGTCGGTGAAGTCGATGACGGCGGTGCCGACGCCGAGCTCGGCGAGGGCGGCGAGCTTCTCGGGGTTGCGGCCGGCGGCCACGATTCCGGATGCGGGAACGCCGCGGGCGAGCAGGTGGTCGACGGCGAGGCGGCCCAGGTGGCCGGTGGCTCCGGTGACGACGATGGTCATGAGTTCTGATCCCTTTCCGCGACCCGCGCTCGCGGGCCGTTCGAAGAGTGGAACCCGAGTGCATCCGCTTTACTTCCCGACAGCGGGTACCCACTTTTTGGTAAGTTAGTGGGATGAGCGAAAGCATCTGGGCCGCCATCCGGTCCGAGCCACCGGCGACCACCCCGTTCTCGTCGAACTGCCCGAGCCGGGTGGTGCTCGACCACGTCACGAGCAAGTGGGGCGTTCTCGTGCTCGTCGCGCTCTCGCGCGACTCGATGCGCTGGGGTGAGCTGCATCGCTACGTGGAGGGCATCAGCGAGAAGATGCTCGCGCAGACGCTCCGGCAGCTCGAGAGCGACGGCTTCGTGCTGCGGGAGTCGATGGGCACGGTGCCGCCGCGGGTCGACTATTCGCTCACGGCGCTCGGGCAGGAGCTCGCGGCGCTGCTCATCCCGCTCGTGCAGTGGGTGGGTGACAACGTGGGGCGCACCACGGTGCCGCTCGGCGCGACGGCCTGAGCCGCGCCGCGCATCCGGACGCTCTGCGGCTGTCAGCGGCGGGCGGCGGCCGGCAGTCTTCGACTAGCGGCCGCTCGCGGCGAGGTGCTCGTTGAGCTGCGCCGTGAGCTCGCGATCGAAGCCCACGGCCGAGCCGTCGAGCTCCACCACCGCCACCGCCTGGCGAACGCTCGAGAGCAGCCAGAGGGCGTCGGCCCGGCCGAGTTCGCTCGCGCGCAGCCGCACCGCATCGGTCTCGTAGCCGTAGACCTTCAGGAACTCGAAGACGCGACGCTGGGTGGTGCCCGGAAGGATGCCGAGTTCGGGAGCCGGGGTCGAGAACCGGTTGCCCTCGCGCAGCAGCACGCTCGCCGTGGGCGCTTCGAGCACGAAGCCGTCGGAGCTCGTGAAGATCACGTCGTCGGCGCCGCGCCGGGCCGCCTCGCGGAGCGCCGCCGCGTTGATGGCGTAGGAGAGTGTCTTGGCGCCCTGCAGCAGCCACGGCGAGGTCGCGGCCACGTCGTGCCGGTAACCGCGGTCCAGAGTCACCACCCGGATTCCGTTCTCCCGCTGCAGTGTGAAGTCGCGGGCCGCTTGGGCCGCCACCCAGGCGGTCGGTACGCCGGCGCCGGGTGCCCCGCTCTCGATGCCGCGCGTCAGCACGAGCTTCACGGCGAGCACCGGAGCCGGCGGATGCGCGTCGATCGCGGCGAGCACCGCCCGGCGCCAGACGTCGAGATCGGGCCGGGGCAGGTCGAGCAGCGCCGCCGAGGAGGCGAAGCGCCCGAGATGGGCGTCGATCGCGGGTGCCCGGCCCTCGGAGACCATCACGGTCTCGAACACGCCGTCGCCACGGGTGACGCCGAGATCGAGCACGCTCAGCTGCGGCAGCGCGGCATCGGCGAGCACGAAGCCGGGCTGGGAGCGCGCCTCGTGGTCGTCATCCGTTCGCCCGTCGGTGGTGCCGACGACCGGATGGGTGACCAGAATGAGAGTAGGGACCGGCACAGAGTCAGTGTGCTCCCGAATCCCCGCCGCCGTCGGGGAACGCGCCGTGAAAGAGGAGACCGGAGACGATGGCCCACGCCGAACAGATCGAGATCGAACGCAAGTACTCGGTGGGCGACAGCGCCTCCCTCCCGGGCTTCGAAGGACTCGAACCGGGCGGGGGCATCACGGCCGTGGTGGGATTGGCGCCGGTGGAGCTCGAGGCCGTCTACTTCGACACCGCGGGCGGCGCTCTCGCCGCGAACCGCATCGCCCTGCGCCGCCGTGCCGGCGGCCACGACGAGGGATGGCACATCAAGCTGCCCGCCGCCGAGGGGCGGCGAGAGCTGCAGTGGCCGCTGCAGACGGGAGACGAGGCCGGCTCCGGGTCCGAGGCGGGCGTGCCGGCCGACGTGCTCGACGCGGTGCGGGTGTACGTGCGCGATCGCCCGCTCACACCGCTGGCCCGCATCGTGACCACGCGCCGAGTGACCGAGCTGCGTGACGCCGCCGCCGCCGTCGTCGTGGAGATCGCCGACGACCTCGTGCGGGCGACGGATGCGCGCGAGGGCACCCTGCGCCTCTGGCGCGAGTGGGAGGCCGAGCTCGGCCCGGCTGCGCCTGACACGAAGAAGGGCCGCTCGGCGCTGCTGGACGCCGTGGAGGAGCGCCTGCTGGCCGCGGGCGCCACGCTCTCGCCCAGCGTCTCGAAGCTCGCGCAGGCGATGGGCCGCACCGGCCTCGGCCACCCGCCGGCTCCGTCCGCCGCCGCTCCGGCCGGGTCCACGGCCGCCGCAGTGGTGAGCGCCGGCATCGCCGAGCTCGTCGCGGAGCTGATCGAGCTCGACCCGGAGGTGCGGCGCGACGCTCCCGACGCGGTGCACCGCCTGCGCACGGTCGTGCGGCGGCTGCGGGGCGCCCTCGCGAGCCATCGCCGGCTGTTCGAGCCCGCGCAGGTCGACGAGCTGCGCGACGAGCTCTCGAGATTCGGTGTCGTTCTCGGCGAGGCACGCGACCTCGAGGTGCGCGCCGACTGGGCGGCGCACGCGCTCGACGAGCTGCGGGCCGATCGCGGCGTCGACGACCCGGATGCCCGCCGCCGCCTGGTCGACGACACCCGCGCCGAGCACGACGAGGCGCACGCGAAGCTCGTCGCCGTGCTCTCGCAGGCGCCGTACTTCCGGCTCCTCGACGCGCTGGAGGAGTTCGTCGCGCAGCAGACCGCCTCGTCCGCCTCCGCCGGGAAGCCGCGCGCGGAGGCGCGCAGCGCGGTCAAGCGCGCCGGGCGCCGCGCCGTCACGCGAGCCGTGAAAGCGCATGAGGCCGAGCGTGTGTTCGGCCCCGATGCCGTCGCTGCGGCCACCACCGCAGGCGAGCTGCACGCGTCGCGCAAGGCGGCGCGCCGCCTGCGCTACGCGGCCGAATTCTCCACCGCCGGCGCGGCGGGAGTGCTGGGCGAGAGCACCGAGCGGCTGGGCGACGTGGCCGAAGAGCTCCAGGATGCGCTGGGCTGGCACCGTGACGCCTCCCTGTTCGCCGAGTTCGTGCTGCTGACCTCCCGGCGCGCCGAGGCGGCGGGGGAGGGCTCCTTCACCTATGGAGTGCTCTACCAGCGCTCGCTCGACCAGGCGCGCCGCGCCCTCGCCCTCGCCGACGACGCCCGCCGGGACCTGCGCCGCGCGCTCTGAGCCGCGGGCCGGGCTCGTCAGGCGGTCGCGAAGCGCTTCGCCGAGCGTTCCTTCGCCTTCTCGGCCTCCACCTCGCGGTTCTTCGGGGGAGCCGCGCTCACGAGGTCTTCCAGCAGGTGATGGGTGATGTGCGCGATCTCGGCGACGGCCCGGTCGAAGGCCTCGGTGTTGGCCTTCGAGGGCTTCGTGGTTCCGCTGATCTTGCGCACGTACTGCAGGGCGGCGGCGTGCACTTCGTCGTCGCTCGCGGCGGGCTCGAAGTTGTGGAGGGTGTGGATGCTTCGGCACATGCGGGCCAGGGTACTCCGCTCCTCCCACGCCGTCACCCTCACATTCCTTCCTGCGCGCGGGGTCGCGCAAGATGCTCTGACAGGCGCCCAGGAGCGCACAAAGCGCGACCTCGAAGCGGCATCCGGGGCCGGTGTGGGCGTTCGGCGCTCAGGCCGTGGCGGCGCGTGCGGCCTCGGCGGCCAGGCGCAGCTCGCGCAGGCGCCGGTAGTAGCCCGCGAGCCGGGACACGAGGACGGCCGCGAGCACGATCGACACCGCCGAGCCCAGCAGTACCGCGAGCGTGCCCTCGTCGGCCACCTCGGGCGAGGAGGCGAACGCGAGCTCGTTCATGAGCAGCGACACCGTGAATCCCACGCCGCCGAGGGCGCCGGCGGTGATGAGCCCCTGCAGGCTGAGCTGCGGACGGGGCGAGCCCGTCGCATCCGCTCTGCGCCGCCCCACGAACGACGAGAGCCAGCCGCCGAGCGTGATGCCGATCAGCTTGCCGACGGGCAGCGCGATGAGGATGCCCCAGAACGCGGGTGCGAGCTGTGCGGGGGAGACCTGGGGGATCGCCACGAGGGCCGCCGAGAAGGCGAACAGCGGCAGGATGACGCCGTTGGTCCAGGGCTCGAGGGCGTGCCGCACGTGCAGGGCGGGCTTGCGCACCATCGCGAGCCCGAGCGCCACGCCGGCGATCGTGGCGTGCACGCCCGAGAGGTACACGAGCGACCAGGTCAGCAGGGCGACGACGACCATCAGGGCGGCCGCGGGCATCCGCAACCGCCCGCCGAACGCCTGCGGGCCGAGCAGGCGGCTCAGCAGGGCGAAGGCGATCACGCCCACCACGGCGAGGGCGAGCATCAGCAGGTTCGGGTTCGCGGTGAAGAACACGGCGATGATGAGGATCGCGACGATGTCGTCGAGGATCGCGAGCGCCAGGATGAAGATGCGCAGCCGCGAGGGGATGCCCTTGCCGAACACCGCGAGCACGCCGAGCGCGAAGGCGATGTCGGTGGCGGTGGGAATGGGCCAGCCGCCCTCGTAACCCGATCCGGCGGTGATCAGGAGGTAGAGCAGCGCGGGCACGGCCACACCGCCGATCGCCGCGATGGCGGGCCGCACGGCCTTCGACACCGAGTTGAGCTGCCCCACCGTGAACTCGTTCTTGAGCTCGACGGCCACCACGAAGAAGAACACTGCGAGCAGTCCGTCGCTGACCCAGTGGCCGACCGAGAGATCGAGCGGGGTGCCGGGGATGGCGAGGTGCGCATCCTGCAGCTGCATGAGGGCCGGCCCGATGCCGGTGTTCGCGGCCACCAGCCCCAGCGCCGCCGCCGCCAGCAGCAGGACCGCAGCCACCCGCTCGGATCGGATGAAGCCCATCCTCAGGCCTTTCGTGACGGCCATGTGCGCCTGCCCTGTCTCGGGCCGAGCGCCCGTTCGTCGCGAGACGGCCGACCCGGCCGCCGCCGACCAGACTTCCCGGCGCTCCTCGGCGATTCTACCGGCTGCCCGGGTGCGGATGCGCCAGCAGGGCCCGCGGGCACGATAGGCTCGCGAGGCGAATTCCGCGTTGCGAAGGCGCCGGGCGACTGCGCCGGATACCCGAGGGCGCCGGGCTCGAGAACACCCAGGAGCACCGTGAGCCTCACGACCCAGACCACCGAGCCGGCCGAGCCCGAGGGCTCCGCCGCACCCGGAACGCCTGCCGCACCCGAGCGCCCTGCTCCCCGTGCCGACATCCAGGGCCTGCGCGCCCTCGCCGTGGTGGCCGTCATCCTCAACCACGTGCTCGCCTGGCCGTCGGGCGCGTTCGCGGGCGTCGACGTGTTCTTCGTGATCTCCGGCTTCCTCATCACCGGGCTGCTCCTGCGCGACCTCGAGCACACCGGCAGCATCTCGTTCCGCCGCTTCTACGCCCGGCGGATGCGCCGCATCCTGCCCGCCGCCGTCACCGTGCTGGCCGCCACCTCGGTGGCCGCGTACTTTCTCTTCAACCGCCCGAGAGCGCTCTCAACCTGGTGGGACGCGGTCTACTCCTTCTTCTTCGTGTCGAACTGGCACTACGCGGCCGAGGGCACGGACTACTTCACCGCCGGCGATGCCGTTTCGCCGCTGCAGCACTTCTGGTCGCTGTCGGTCGAGGAGCAGTTCTACCTCGTCTGGCCGGCGCTGGTGCTCGTGATCGTGCTGGTGGTCGCGCGGGTGACCCGCGCATCCGGCCGCCGTCGGCTGATCGTCGGCGCTCTGGCCGCCGTTCTCGTGGCGGCCTCCTTCGCCTTCGCGCTGAGCCAGACGGCCTCCGCGCCCGCGGTGGCGTACTTCTCCACGCTCACCCGAGCCTGGGAGCTCGGTCTCGGGGCGCTGCTCGCGGCGGCCGCACCGCTGCTCGCGAAGCTGCCCACGGCCGTCCGCTTCCTCGCGGGCTGGCTGGGCCTCGCCGGGATCGTGGGCTCGTTCTTCGTCCTCGGCCCCACCGGCACCGGCTCCCTCGCCTTCCCTGGGCCCGGCGCAGCGCTGCCCGTCGTGGCCACGGCGCTCGTCATCGCGGGCGGCATCGGCGGAACGCAGCGCTATCTGTTCCCGCTCGTGAATCCGGTGGCGCGGTTCTTCGGCGACATCTCGTACTCGCTCTACCTCTGGCACTTCCCGGTGCTGGTCTTCCTGCTCATGCTGCTGCCCGCGCAGACGCAGACGGTGACTCTGCTCATCCTGGGCCTCACGCTCGCGCTCTCGCTCGTGTCGTACTTCTTGATCGAGCAGCCGCTGCATCGCTCGCCGTGGCTGCAGAAGTTCCTCGATCGCGAGGCGCGCAGCACGGCGTGGGCCGACTGGCGCGACAAGTTCGGGGCGCAGTTCATCCTGTCGTCGCTCGGGCTCGTGGTGATCGTGGTGGCGGTGGTCATCACGGCGCAGCTGTCCCTGCGAGGCGGGGTGCCGTACGCCGGGCCCGCGCTTCCGGCGGCGCCGGTGGCGGGCGACCCGGCGGCCGCGGTGAACCCCGAGGACCAGCTGCAGCTGGACCTCGGCAATGCGGCGGGCGCGACGGCGTGGCCCGGCAACCTCTCGCCGTCGATGGACGACGCCATCTCGCACGGGTCGAGCGACAACCCGGCGAGCGGCTGTTTCGACGTGAACCGCGATCCCGACTTCGGGCACTGCACCTGGGGGAGCGGCAACGCCCCGCACCAGATGTACCTCGTGGGCGACTCCACCGCGCTCGCCTACGCCCCCGCCTTCAAGGCCATGGCCGAGGCGAGCGGCGGGCAGTGGAAGATCACCACCGTGGGGCTCTACGGCTGCCGCTTCACCGACGTGCTCATCCAGAACGACGGGGCCGGCGTCATGGACGTCTGCCAGCAGCGCAAGGCCGACATCGCCGCGCGCATCGCGGGCGACCAGCCGCAGCTCGTCGTGGTGTCGAACGCCTTCGCGCTCGGCAAGGTGGCGGGCAGCAACCAGCCGCTCAACGCGGCGCAGATCGTGGCCTCCACCTTCGCGGAGACGGCGAAGTACAACGCGCCCGGCCGCATCGTCTACCTCGACCCGCCGCCGCTCGGCGCGAACCTCGGGCAGTGCTATTCCCCGGTGTCGAGCCCGCAGGACTGCAACATGCCCGTCGACGGCGCGTGGCAGGACTTCCAGAAGTCGACCGCGGCGGCCTCCGCCACGGGAGACCACCAGGTGAGCTCCCTCGCGTTCAGCTGCTACAACGGCGTGTGCCCCGCCTTCGCGGGAACCCTGCCGACGAAGTTCGACCAGGTGCACATGACGCCGCAGTACTCGGCGCACATCGCCCCGGCCATCCAGTGGGAGTTCCAGGCGCAGGGCCTGATGTAGGGCCCGGCCGGCTGCACGGCTAGTCGCGTTCGGCCCCACGTGCTCGGCGGGCGCGGCGGCGCTCGCGCCAGGTCATCGCGGTCCGGACCGCGGCCTCGCGGTCGCGCTCGGCCTCGGCGGCGCGGCGGCGGTCGGCGCGGCGCGAACGCCAGCGTTCGAGTTCGGCGTCGACGTCGCGCACGGGCGTCACGACGGGCGGGCCGCCCTGCAGCTGCCGGCGGGCTTCGATCACCCGGCGGTTGAAGTCGTCGAGCACCTCGCGCACCTGGGGCTCGGAGTGCAGCGCGTCGAGCCGCTCGTCGAGGCTCGCGTTCTCGGTGCGCAGCGTCAGGGCCGGCGGGCCGAGACCGGTGAGGTTCTCGCGTTCGATCTTCTGGCGGATCCACCAGTCGGGGTCGTAGCTGCCGCCGAGGCCGCGGAGCGGCTTGCCCGCCCCCGGCAGATCGTCGAAGTCGCCGCGCCGCATGGCCTGCTGGATCTGGATCTCCACGAACTGCGTGCGCTGATCCATCGTGATCCGGCCGGCGGCGTCGGTGTCGTCGTCACCCGCAGCGGCTCCGGATGCGCCCCGCGGGTCCGCGTCCTTCGGCGTCGAGCCGTCCAGGCGGTACCGCGCGACGTTCAGCCGCGGGTCGCTCGTCTTGCGTCGTCCACTCACCGCTTCCAGCCTAGGCGCCGACTCCGGGCGCGCAAGCCGGGGTGCACAGGACGGCGCTCGCCCCACCGGCCGGCGCTCTCCGCTCAGGCCTGCAGCACCCCGAGCGACAGCAGCACTATGAGCGTCACGCCGAGCACGATCCGGTAGATCACAAAGGGCAAGAAGCTGCCCCTGGAGATGTAGCGCATGAACACCGCGATCACGACGAGGCCCACCAGGAACGCCACCCCGGTGGCCAGCGCCGTCTGGCCGATCGAGAACACCTCGGGCGTACAGACGTCAGCGCAGTGGTGTGTGAGCACCTTGTACAGCTCGTAGAAGCCGCTGCCCAGCACGGCCGGAATCGCCAGGAGGAAGGAGTACCGTGCTGCCGCCTTCCGCTCGTAGCCGAGGAACAGCCCCGCCGTGATCGTGCCGCCCGAACGGGAGACGCCAGGGATGAGCGCGAGCGACTGGGCGAGTCCGAAGATCACGGCGTGCGGCACGGTGAGCTGCCGAAGCCGGCGCGTCTTGGCGCCCACCGCATCCGCGACGCCGAGCAGGATGCCGAAGACGATGAGGGTGACCGCGATGATCCAGAGGGAGCGGAACACCGATTCGATGGTGGTCTGGAAGATCAGGCCCAGCAGCACGATGGGCACTGAGCCGAGGATGATGAACCAGCCCAGCCGCGCCTGTGGGTCGTTCCGCGGGATGCGCCCGAACAGCGCCAGGAACCAGCGCCCGATGATGTGCGTCAGGTCGCGCCAGAAGTAGATGATCACCGCCGCCTCGGTGCCCAGCTGCGTGATGGCCGTGAAGGCCGCCCCGGGGTCGGCTCCGGTGCCCAGCAGCTCGCCGACGATGCGCACGTGCGCGCTGGAGGAGACGGGGAGGAACTCGGTGAGCCCCTGCACGAAGCCGAGGATGATGGCGTTGACGTAGTCCATGCGTCGCGGGATCTCTACTCTCTGTGGTCGGTCACGGCGGGAGCCCGCCCCACGCTATCGACCGCGCGCGACCCGCACCGGGCATCCTGTGAGCTCTGTCAGAGAGATGGGAGCGGCTTCTGACCGATCGGAATCGTGATCGAAACGATCGCCCCCGCGTCGTCGGAGTTCCGGATGGCGGCCGAGCCGCCGGCGGCCTCCACCGCGGCCGCGACGATGGCGAGTCCGAGCCCGGCGCCCTGGCCGCCGGCGCGTGCGCTGTCCTCCTGGGAGAAGCGGTCGAACGCGTGCGGGAGGAACTCGGCGGCGATGCCGGCGCCGCTGTCGGCCACGACGGTGACGAGTCCGGGCTGTCCGTCCGGAGCGGCGGCCACCTCGATCGAGAGCGTGATCCGCCCTGCACCGCCCACGGCCGTGAGGGCGTTCGAGAGCAGGTTGTCGAGCACACGTCCGTAGAGCATGGCGGGCATCGTCACGGTTCCGGCATCCGTCGCCTCCGCCGGCGGAACGGCGAAGTCGATCGCCACCTCCTCTCCGGCAGCCTGCAGCCGGGCGCGGTCGATGGCGTCTCCGGCCTCGGCGACCAGCTCGTGCACCGGAGTCGCGGTGCCGCCCGTCTGCGCCTCCAGCCGCGAGAGCTCCAGGAGATCGGCCACGAGGTGCGCCAGGCGGGCCGCCGCGCGCTCCGCCGCCCGGACGTCGCTCTCGAGATCGCGGTGTTCGCTCGTGCGCAGCAGTTCGAGCTGGGCCTGCAGCACGGCGAGGGGCGTTCGGAGCTCGTGGCTCGCATCCGACACCATCTGCCGCTCCCGGGCTGCGGAGGCGCGCAGATCGGCGATGAGGTGGTTGAGGGTGGTGGCCAGTTCGGTGATCTCGTCGCGGGCGGGCCCCACCGGCAGCAACTCGGACGAGCCGGAGGCGACGATCGCGTCGGCACTCCGCCGCAGCCGCGAGACGGGGCGCAGCGCGGCTCCCGTGAGCAGCCACGACATCACGCCGAAGAGCAGGATGAGTGCGCCGAGGCCGATGACGAGACCCGCGGTGAGCCGGTCGAGCACGACCCCGGAGGCGTCGTGGTTGCGGGCGGACACGATCGTCCACCGTCCGCCCGCGGTGTCGACCGTCTCGACCAGCACGAGGTAGTCGGCCGAGGGGGTCTCGAGCTTCTGCGCCGCGCGGGAGCCGAGATCCAGGCTGCCGAACGCGGCCGACACGTCCGCGGGCAGAGTGGAGGCGCGGATGACGCCACTCGCGTCGATCACGGCCACGAGCTGTCCTTCGCCGGGGCTGTCGAGGGGGTCGCCCGGCTCCCGTTGCACGGCGGTCTCGAACGGCGCGGCATCGCTCTGCAGCAGTTCGACGGCGTCGTCGTTCAGGATGCCCTCCACCTGATGCCGCACCACGAAGCCCGCGCCGCCGAAGAACAACCCGGCGAGCAGCACGGTTCCGATGGTGATCCGGGCGCGGATCGACAAGCGGTCGAGCGCAGCCCTCATCCGGGAGTCAACTCGAACCCCACGCCCCGCACGGTGACGAGGCTGACCCCGGCGGCGACGGGCTCCAGCTTGCGGCGCAGGTAGCTGATGTACTGGTCGACGATGTTCGCATCGCTGTGCGGCACGGTTCCCCAGATCTCGGCGAGGATGACGTCGCGCCCCACCGTCTCCCCGGCGTTCTGCGCCAGCAGCCGGAGCACCGCGAACTCCTTCGGGCTGAGCGCGACCACGCGGCCGCCGGCCCTCACCACGCGGTCGTGGTTCTCGATCACGAGATTGCCCACCTCGATGCGTGGGCTGCTCGAGAGGGTCTCCCGGCGGCGGCGCAGCGCGTGCAGCCGCGCGGTGAGCTCGGTGAAGGCGAAGGGCTTGACGAGATAGTCGTCGGCGCCCGAGTCGAGGCCGCGCACGCGGTCGTCGACGGCGTCGCGGGCGGTGAGCATGAGCACGAGCATTCCCGGCCGGCTGCCTCGCAAGCGGCGGCAGAGCTCGAAGCCCGACATGCCGGGCAGCATCACGTCGAGCACCGCGAGGTCGTAGTCCGCGGCGCGCTCGGCGATGAGCGCCGAGGTGCCGTCGAGCACCCAGTCGACCGTGTAGCCCTCGTCCTCGAGGCCCCGCTGCAGCAGAGGCCCGAGCTCCTGGTCGTCTTCGACGACGAGCACACGGACGGGAGGATCGGCGGAGGCGGCCATCCTGCCATTGTCGCGCGCCCGCCCGGGGGCTGTCACCCGGGGTGGCCTGCGCGCGCGGAGTCTGAACGTCTTCTCAGGCGCGCGGGCCGAAGAACGCGCCGATCGCCGCCGACAGGGCCACGAGGTCGTCGACGTGGGCGAGCTCGCGTGCCGAGTGCATCGACAGCAGCGGGGCGCCGACGTCGATCGTGCGGATGCCGATCCGCGTCGCGGTGAGCGGCCCGATGGTCGAGCCGCAGGGAACCGTGTTGTTCGACACGAACTCCTGGTAGTCGACCCCGGCCTCTGCGCAGAGCCGGCTCCAGAGGGCCGCACCGGGCGCATCCGTCGCATACCGCTGGTTCGCGTTGATCTTGAGCAGCGGCCCGCCGCCTGCGACCGGGTGGTTCGCCGGGTCGTGCCGCTCGGGGTAGTTCGGGTGCACGGCGTGCCCGGCGTCCGAGGAGAGGCACCACGACGCCGAGATCGCCCGCGCCCGCTCTTCGAGTCCGGCGCCGAGGCCCGAAGAGATGCGCGCGAGAACGTCGGCGAGGAACGGTCCGCTCGCGCCGGAGCGCGATTCGGAGCCGAGTTCCTCGTGGTCGAAGGCGGCGAACACCGAGATGTGCCCGGCGTCGGCGGTCGTGCCGAGCAGGGCGGTGAGGCCCGCGTGCACGGAGGTGAGGTTGTCCATCCGGCCCGCCGCGAAGAGGGCGTCGTCGAGCCCGAAGCGCGCCGGCGGGTTGGTGTCGGCGGTGAGGAGGTCGTAGCCCGCCACCTCGGCCGCGTCGAGCCCGGCGAGGGCCGCGAGGATGCCCACGAGGTCGGTCTGCGACACCTCGCCGACCCCGAACACGGGCGCCGTGTGCCGCTGCCGGTCGAGGGTGAGGCCGGAGTTGGCCTCGCGGTCGAGGTGCACGGCCAGCTGCGGGATCCGCAGGAACGGCCCGGTTCGCACGAGGTGCTGCGCTCCGTCGCGGGTCACGATCCGGCCGGCGAGTTCGAGCTCGCGGTCGAGCCAGGAGTTCAGCAGCGGACCGCCGTAGACCTCGACGCCGGCCTGCAGCCAGCCGTTCGAACCGGTGGTGGGCTTGGGCTTGAGCTTGAAGCCGGGGGAGTCGGTATGAGCGCCGAGAATGCGGAAGGGGGTGAGCGCATCCGCTCCCTCGGGCACGATCCACGCGATGACGGCGCCGTCGCGCACCACGTGGTGGCGACCGGGTCCGGCGGGCCAGGCCGCGGTCTCGTCGAGCGTCCCGAATCCGGCGGCTGCGAGGCGGCGGCCCGTCTCGGCGGCCGCGTGATACGAGGAGGGCGAGGCCCGGATGAACGCGGCGAAGTCGTCGATGTACGTCGTGCTGTCGGCCATCCCTCCATCCAACCACCTGTGGGCGACGGCCGGGGCGGCGCCCCTCGCTCGGAGCCGACGGTCATTTTCATGCCCTATCGTCGAAGGCGGAGAAGATATGCCGCAACAGGCATTCATCGGAAGGGTCACATGCGTTCGCGAGCCGCCGCCGTCACGGGGTCGACTGCACTGATGATCGCCGCGACGATCGGTCTCGCCGGATGCGCGACGCATCCGGTCGACGCGTACACGAAGCTCGCGCACCTCGACCAGGGAACACTGCTGGCCAGCGGACACCTGCCGCCCGCGATCGCGGGGGTCGACCCCGCCATCCTGCCCTCTTCGGTGCGGATGCTCGTCAGCTACGAGGGGATCGACTACTGGGCCGGTGCCACGGCCGACAACGAGATCTGTTTCATCGCCGAGGGCGCCGAGACCGTCGCGAGCTGTGCCGACGCCGATCACTTCGGGCGCTACGGCTCCACGCTCGAGATCGCCCAGACGGGTCAGCGGGTGTGGCTGCACACCGAGTACATGACCGTGGGACCGAGCTGGACGGCCATCTCGCCGAGCGTCGCCATCCGCGGCTGAGGGCAGCCGCACGAGCAGGCCACCGGGTGCGGACTGGCGGCTTGAGACGGTGAGGGTGTGGGCCCAGAATCGGGAGATGCTCTCCCTTCCCGTCGACGTCGTCTCCGTGTTCACCGATGCCGAAGGCGCCTTCGGCAATCCGCTCGGACTGGTGCGTTCCAGCGCAGAGACACTCGGCCGTGAGCAGGAGATCGCCACCGCCCTCGGCTTCAGCGAGACGGTGTTCGTCGACGAACTGCTCGAACGGGACAGCCGCCCGCACGGCGCGGACGAGCGATCGGGCGTCGGGCGTGTGGCGCGCATCCGCATCTTCACGCCGGCGCGCGAGCTGCCTTTCGCCGGGCATCCGAGCGTCGGCACCTCGTGGTGGCTCGCGCAGCAGGGGTTGCCGGTCACGACGCTGAGTGTGCCGGCCGGCGACGTCGCCGTGCGCTACGACGGCGAGCTCACCTGGATCACCGGGCGCGCGTCCTGGGCTCCGGAGTTCACCTGGCACGAGCTCGACTCGCCCGCGGTGGTCGGGGCGCTCGAGGCGGAGTCGTTCACAGGCGAGCACGAATACGCCTGGGCCTGGATCGACGAGGCGGCCGGGCGCATCCGGTCGCGCATGTTCGCACCGGCGCTCGGCATCGTGGAGGACGAAGCCACGGGCGCTGCCGCGGTGCGCATCACCGCGTTGCTCGGCCGAGACCTCGCCATCGACCAGGGGGCGGGCTCGCGGCTCTACACCCGGTTCCTCGGCGACGAGACCGTGCAGGTGGGCGGCCGCACGGTCTGGTCCCCGGCACAGGAGCTCTCGCTGCCCTGAGCCCGGACGCAGGAGCCTGGAGGCCGCTGCGCCGAAGGGCTGCTGGGCCGGGCGCAGCAGTACCGAAGGGCCGCTGCGCCAGAACGACGGAGGAGCCGACGCAGTTCGGGCCCGGCATCCGTCGTCTCCGACTGCCGGGCCCGAACTCCGTCGGCTTGCGCGGTGCCTAGTGCGCGACCACCGGCTCGGCCGGCGCGGCGGCGTTCGCCGGAGCGTCGCCACCCGGGTTGTGCAGCGAGACGCCCTGCCCGCGACGACGGAACAGCAGGGCCGACATCACCGCGCCGAAGGCGAAGAACGCGGCGCCCCACCAGTAGGCGGTCGAGTAGCTGTGGATGGCGGCATCCGACAGCACCTGCGGGGTGGTGGGCTGGTTCGAGGCGATGAAGTCGGTGAGCGCGGTCGCCGCGAGGGTGTTGAGCAGCGCCGTCCCGATCGAGCCGCCGACCTGCTGGCTGGTGTTCACCATGGCCGAGGCGACGCCCGCGAACTGGCGGTCGACGCCGAGGGTCGCGGTCTGCATCGACGCCGGCATGATCGAGCCCATGCCGAAGCCGAGGATCATCAGCGGCGGCAGGATGTCGGCCGCGTAGCTGCTGTCGATGTTCAGGTGGGTGAGGTAGATCATGCCGGTCATCGCGAGCAGCATGCCGAACGGCACCATGATCTTCGGCCCGAAGCGCGGCACGAAGATGTTCGTCGACAGCTGCGCCGCGAGCACGAGCATGCCGATCATCGGCAGGAACGACAGGCCCGTCTGGATGGGCGAGTAGTGCAGCGAGGCCTGCAGGTAGTAGGTCACGAAGAGGAAGATGCCGAACATCCCGGCGCCGGCGATCAGCACGGAGCTGTAGGCGGCGCCGCGGTTGCGGTCGAGCACGATCGAGAGCGGGAGCAGCGGATGCGCCGCGCGGCGCTGCCAGAGCACGAACGCCACGAGCAGAACGCCCGCCGCCGTCAGGAAGCCCCAGGTCAGCGGCGATCCCCAGCCGTCGGTCTCGGCGTTCGAGAAGCCGTAGACCAGCGAGAACAGGGCACCCGAGACGAGCAGGGTGCCGGGCACGTCGAGCTTCGGCCGCGGGCCGACCCGCTTCGGGGTGGTGACGAAGATGACGGCGCCGATGATGGCGATCACGGCGATGAAGACGTTGATGTAGAGGTTCCAGCGCCAGTTCAGGTCTTCGGTCAGGAAGCCGCCGAGCAGGAGGCCGACGGCGCCACCGGCGCCGGCGATCGCGCCGAACACGCCGAAGGCGCGGGCGCGTTCCTTCGGGATGGTGAAGGTGGTGGTGAGCACCGCGAGGGCGGTGGGTGCGAGCAGGGCGCCGAAGGCTCCCTGCAAGGCGCGGGCGGCCACCAGCGTGCCGAAGCTGTCGGCGGCGCCCCCGAGCGCGGAGGCCACGGCGAAGCCGACGAGGCCGATGATGAAGGCGCGCTTGCGGCCGATCAGGTCGGAGAGGCGTCCACCGAGCAGGAGCAGGCTGCCGAAGGCGAGCGAGTAGGCCGTGATGATCCACTGGCGGTCGCCGTCGGAGAAGCCGAGGTCGGCCTGGGCGGCCGGCAGCGCGATGTTCACGACCGTGGCGTCGAGCACCACCATGAGCTGGGCGAGGGCGACGGTGGTGAGTGTCCACCAGCGACGGGAGGAGGCCCCCGTGGGGGCGGCGTCGGTCGACGCGGGAGAAGTCTGGGTCATGAGGAACACTATATACGGTACTGAGTAGTTTCGGATACAGTGAGTTCCAGAACGGCGACGTGCTGTTTCTCGAGGATACAATGGTGATGCCCGACCAGATAACCCACAAGTGAAGGAGATCGCCGCAATGACGCAGCTCGACCTCTCCGGCCCCGATTCCGAGCTCGAGTCGGAGAGCTCCCCGAAGCTCGGCCGCAAGCGCGACCACTCCCGCGACCCCGAGATTCTCGAAGCCGCCCTCGAGGTGCTCGCCGAGTCGGGCTACGACGGCATGACCATCGACATGGTGGCCGCGCGCGCGAAGGCGGGCAAAGGCACCCTCTACCGGCGGTGGGCCTCGAAGGGCGAACTGGTGGTGGATGCCGTCGCCTGCATGAAGCGAGGTCAGTACGACGTGGTGCCCGACACCGGAACTCTGCGCGGCGATCTCGTCGCCATGATCAAGCCGGCCTCGATCGAGGACGGCGAGCGCAAGCTGCAGATCATGGCGGGAGTGATGTCGATGATCTCCCGGTCGCCGGAGCTCTCCGACGCGATCAACGACGCCATCATCCGGCCGCGCGCCGAGGTGAACCGCCTGTTCCTCCGCCGGGCGATGGAACGAGGCGAGATCGCGAGCGACATCGACGTGGAGACGCTCTCGCTCGTCACACCCGCGATGGCGGCCTACCGCACGCTCATCCTGAAGAAGCCGGTCGACCGCGAGTTCCTCCTCGCGATGATCGACCACGTCATGCTGCCCGCCGTCGGGCTGGGTTCCGCGGCCTCCGCGCCGGCTCAGGCGGCCCCGGTCGGCGCCTAGCCCCTTTCGGCTGGCGGTCGCGCGGCGGCTCGGCGCATCAGGGCGGCGGCGGAGACGGTGGCCACGAGCACGAGGGCCGCGAAGGCGAGCAGCACGGTGGTGGGCGGGATGAACTGCAGGAAGACGCCCACCAGCAGCGACGGGATGGCGAGCCCGGCGTAGGCGATGAGGAACATCAGAGCGAGGGTCGCGCCCGTGCGGCCCGGTTCGGCCAGTCGTGTCGCCGTGGCGAGGGCGCTCTTGAAGAGCAGGCCGACGCCGAGGCCGGCGCCGATCCCGCCGACGATGAACACGGCCAGCAGCGGCACCAGCGCACCGGCCGCCACCAGCGCCAGCCCCGCACCGCAGCCCAGGGCGGCGATGAGCAGCTGGGTTCGCAGCTTCAGCGCCGCGAGCAGGAGCTGGCCGGCCGCGGCGGCTCCGAACACCGAGAACGTCGTCGCGCCCGCGAGCAGACGGTCGGGCGCGTCGAAGGTCGCGATCAGGAAGGTCGGGGCGAGTGAGGTGAACAGCCCGAGCACCGAGAACGCCGAGAACGCCCCGAAGGCGGCGAGGAGGAAGGGCCGCCGGGCCGTGGCCGGCACCGAGAGGCGCTGGGGCCGGTAGCGGGGGAGCGGATCGGTCGCCGTCACCGTCTCGGGCACCAGGAGCAGCAGCACCGCCGCCAGCAGGAACACGACGAGGAAGACCTGGTGCGGCAGCCGCAGCGGGTCGGGCAGGAACTCGGCGAACATCCCGCCGATGAGCGGGCCGAGAGCGAGACCGCCGAGGTTCGCCGCGCCCGCGACCGAGGCGGCGACGATGCGGTTCTCGGAGGGCCGCGCGGTGGCGCGCAGCTCGGTGAGGTGCGCGGTGGCCGTGGCGGTCAGCACGCCGATGGAGACCCCGTCGACGAACCGCGCCAGGATGAGCCCAGGCACCTCCGTCCAGAGCAGGAACATCACGGCGGCCAGCGCGGAGACGAGCACCGCGACGAGCAGCACCCGGCGGCGGCCGAGCCAGTCGCTCACGTGCCCCGCGAGATACAGGCTCACGATGACGCCCACCGCGTAGGCCGCGAAGATCACGGTGATCGTCACCGAGGAGAACCCGTCGCGCTGCTGGTAGAGCGGGTAGAGGGGCGTCGGCACCGTGGAGTACGCCATCACCAGCAGGAAGGTGGCGGCGACGATCCAGAACCCGGCCCCGTGCCGCACGGCGGGGAGCGCCATCTGCCGTCCTTTCGTCTGCGGAGGCCCCGCCTCGAACGACGACGTCCCGGGTCCCGGCCGCGGCGGCGGTGGGAGCCCGGGACGTCGCTGGCCTCAGCCTGAAGGCTACTCGGCAGGGTTCGCCGGCCCTACTCGATCTGTTGCAAGTGCAGCGGTGTTCCCGCCGGGACGACCCGGAGCGGGGCGATTCAGGCGGCCGTGAGCAGCGCGGTGAGCCGGCTCGACGTCGAGGCGATCGCTCGGAGACGTTCGATGGGCACGCCGATGCGGCTGAGCTGGATGAGACCTTGCGACACGAGCACGATGTGCGAGCCGAGCGGCTCGACCTCGTCGGCGTCGAGCTCGAGCTCGCCCGCGGCCACGGCCCCGGCCACGCGCTCGCTCACGATGCCCTCCATCGCCGCGACCGTGCGGTTGCTGATGGTCACGACCTCGGGGAAACGGGCGGCGAGCTCGCCCATGCTGTTGAGCATGAGGCAGCCGCGCAGATCGGCGTGCGAGGTGCAGTCGGCCACGATCTCGTCGAGGTAGTTCGCCACCGCTTCTTCGAAGCTGCCGCGGTGCGAGCGGATGACGCCGTCGACGAGCTGCACCCGGCCCTCGCAGTAGCGGGTGAACACGGCGAGGAACAGCCCGAGCTTGCTGCCGTAGGCGGCGTAGATGCTGCCGTTGCCGACGCCCGAGGCGAGCGAGATGTCCTCCACCGAGGCGCGGTCGTAGCCATGCACCCAGAAGGACTCCTGGGCGCAGTCCAGCAGCTGCTGTTCGTCGAAGCGGCGGGGTCGGGCCATGTGCTAACGCTACCGTGTCGGCGGCGCCGGATACCCTGAGGGCGTCCACCGGCGAGCAGAGGAGGCCGCATGATCGTCACCGAGAGCACGGTCGGCGGCCTCGGCGACCCGACGGTGCTCTACAGCGCCACCGATCTCACCGCCGCGGCGGACTGCGAGTTCGCCCTCGTGCGCCGGCTCGACGCCAAGCTCGGCCGGGTGGAGCTGCCCGATCAGCCCGTCGACCAGATGCTCGAGCGCACGGCCCGGTTCGGCGACGCCCACGAGCTGCGCACCCTCGAGCGGTTCCGCGCCGAGTTCGGCGTCTTCGACGGCAGCCGTGCCGCCGGGGTGGCCGAGATCGAGCGGCCCGCGCGCACGGTGCCCGCGGAGCTGCGGGCACAGCAGGAGCTCACGGCGGCGGCCCTGCGCGCGGGGGCCGACGTGGTCTTCCAGGGCACCTTCTTCGACGGCCGCTTCCTCGGCTTCGCCGACTTCCTGGTGCGGGCGGATGCGCGGGAGCCGGATGGCGCCGCCCGGTCCGCGCGGGCAGCCGCATCCGGCCGTGCATCCGGCCATGAAGCCGCCCCGGCCTTCGCCGAGCCGCCCCGGTACGAGGTCTACGACACCAAGCTCGCGCGCCACGCGAAGATCACGGCGCTGCTGCAGCTCGCCGCCTACGCCGAGCAGCTCGAGCGCCTCGGCGTACCCCTCGGTCCGCAGGTGCACCTGCTGCTGGGCGACGGGAGCACCTCGAGCCACCTGCTGCGTGACGTGCTGCCGGTGTTCCTCGACCGGCGGCAGCGGCTCGAGGCGCTGCTCGACGAGCGGGTGGGCGCGTCGGTCGCTCCGGTCCAGTGGGGAGACCCCCGCTACACGGCCTGCGGCCGCTGCGACATCTGCAGTCCCGAGGTCGCCGCGCACCGTGACCTGCTGCTCGTCGCGGGCCTGCGCCTCACCCAGCGGCAGCGGATGCTCGACGCCGGCATCAGCACCATCGACGAACTGGCCTCCTCGCTCGGCCCCGTGCCCGGCATCGGCGAGACCACGCTGGCCGGTCTCCGCGACCAGGCGCACATGCAGCTCGCCCCGGCGGGCGCACCCCGTCACCGGGTGTTCGACACGGCCCCGCTCGCGGCCCTGCCCGTGCCCGACCCGGGCGACATCTTCTTCGACTTCGAGGGCGACCCTCTCTACACGGAGGGCGGCGGCCCCGACTGGGGACTCGACTACCTCTTCGGCGTCGTCGAGCACGACCCGGCCGTGCCCGGGGGCACTCTCTTCCGCCCGTTCTGGGCGCACGACCACGCCGAGGAGCGCGAGGCGCTGCGGGCCTTCCTCGACTACGCCACGACCCGCCTGCGCGATCATCCGCGCATGCACGTCTACCACTACGCCAACTACGAGCGTGCGCACCTGCAGTCGCTCTGCGCCCGGCACGGCGTGGGCGAGGAGCAGCTCGACGAACTGCTGCGCCGGGGCGTCCTCGTCGACCTCTACCCGGTGGTGAAGCAGAGCATCCGGGTGAGCAGCCCGTCGTACAGCCTGAAGAAGCTCGAGCCCCTCTACATGGGTTCCCTGCTGCGCGACAGCGCGGTCACGAACGCGGCCGACTCCATCGTCGAGTACGCCCGCTACGTCGAACTGCGCGAGCGCGGCAGAACGGATGCGGTCGCCGAGACCGAAGCCCGGCAGCGGTTGAGCGAGATCGCCGACTACAACGAATACGACTGCGTCTCGACGCTCCGGCTGCGCGACTGGCTGCTGGCGCTGGCGGTGGAGCGCGGGGTGGCGCCGGGCGCCGGCGATGGCGCCGGTTCCGGCGACGAGGGTGCCCAGGGCGTCGGCGACGAGGAGGTGACGGCGCTCGACGGCTTCGAGCCGAGCCACGTGCACCGCGCCCTGCTCGAGCGGATCGAGCAGGTGCCCCCGGCCGACCGCACCGACGACGAGACCGCGCTCGCCCTCGCGGCCGCGGCGATCGACTACCACCGGCGCGAGGACAAGTCGTTCTGGTGGGAGCACTACGCCCGGCTCGAGCAGCCGCTCGAGGACTGGGCCGACACCCGCGACGTGCTCACCGTCGAGGCCGCCGTGGTCGATCGCGAGTGGTACCGCAGCGCGGGCCAGCGGAGCGACCGCCGGGAGGTGCGGCTGCGCGGCGAACTCGCGCCGGGCAGCCGGCTCGAGGAGGGCAGCAGCGGGCGGTACTTCGTCTACGACCCGCCGCATCCGTGGTCTGCACCGCGCAGCCGCGCGAGCGACCGTGTGGCGCACGACCGCACCCGGCTCGACGAGGTGCGGGTGCTGCCGACGGGCCTCACGCAGTACGTCTTCGAGGAACGGCTGCCGATGGCCGGCACTCCCTATGCGGCGCTTCCCGTGGCGGTCGCCCCGGCCGCACCCCCCAAGACCGCTTCGCTGCAGGCCGCGATCCTGGAGTGGGGGCAGAGCCTGGTCGGGGCCCTTCCCTCTTTTCCGGCCGACCCGGCCGTCGACATCCTGCGCCGCGGCGCGCCCCGGCGGCGTGACGGGATGCCGTTGGCACGCGTGGCCGACGGCGTGCGCGGGCCGATCGACGCCATCCGCGACTCGCTGCTCGCGCTCGACGACTCCTACCTCGCCGTGCAGGGGCCGCCGGGCACCGGAAAGACCTACACGGGTGCGCGCGTGGTGGCCGAGCTGGTCAACCGGCACGGCTGGAACGTCGGCGTCGTGGCGCAGTCGCACGCCGTGGTCGAGAACATGCTCGAGGCGATCGTGGCGGCCGGCGTCGAGGCCCGCCGGGTGGGCAAGGCGAGCGACTCGCCCGACGCGGGGTTCACCGTGCTGCGCAAGGAGCGCCTGGGTGCGTTCCTCACGGCCGGGCGAGAGAACGGCGAGTCGGTGGTGGTGGGCGGCACCGCGTGGGACTTCACGAACTCCGCGCGGGTGGGCCGGCGGCAGCTCGACCTGCTCGTGATCGACGAGGCCGGCCAGTACTCGCTCGCCAACACGGTCGCCGTGAGCGTGGCGGCGCGCAATCTGCTGCTGCTCGGCGATCCGCAGCAGCTTCCCCAGGTGACGCTGGGCACGCATCCGGAGCCCGTCGACACCTCGGCGCTCGGCTGGCTCACCGCGGGGCACGACGTGCTGCCGGCCGAGCGCGGCTACTTCCTCGGGGAGAGCTGGCGGATGCACCCGGCGGTCTGCGCCCCGGTGAGCGAGCTCTCCTACGAGGGCGAGTTGCGGGCGCGCCTGCCCGAGACGACGGCGCGGTCCCTCCAGGGGGTTCCGCCTGGGCTGCACCTGCACCCGGTCGAGCACCGGGGCAACTCGACCCAGTCGCCGGAGGAGGCCGAGCGGGTGGTGGAACTCGTGCGCGCCGTGCTGGGCCGCGCGTGGCACGACCCGGGCGAGTCCGGTGCCGCGCGGCCGACGGTGGCCTCGGACGTCATCGTGGTGGCCCCCTACAACGCGCAGGTGGAACGCATCCGGGCGGCGCTGCTCGCGGCGGGGCTCGACGGGGTGCCGGTGGGCACGGTCGACAAGTTCCAGGGTCGGGAGGCCGCCGTGGCGATCGTGTCGCTGGCCGCCTCGGCCGCCGTCGACGTGCCGCGCGGCATCGGATTCCTGCTCATGAAGAACCGGCTCAACGTGGCGGTCTCGCGGGCGAAATGGGCCGCCCATCTGGTGTACTCACCACGGCTCACCGAGCATCTGCCCACGAACCCCGACGATCTGGCCACGCTCTCGGCGTTTCTGCGGTTCACCCGCGACGCGCACCCGGGGGCCGGAGCGGCTTAGGCCAGAGGCTCCCAGCGGCCGTGGACCATGCGGGTGACCTGCCAGGCGATCGGCTCCACCGACACCCGGGTGCCGTCGATGCCCTGTTCGGCGATGAGGAACGCGGCTTCGTCGGTGTCGGCGGTGAAGCGCACGGTCACGCGCGGCGATCCGGCCACGACGGCGAGATCGGAGGACTCCACGGTGGTGAACTCGGCGATGGCCCCGCTCAGGGTGGGGAGCACCTCCTCGGGCCGCACGCCCAGTTCGAGGGTTCCGACGATCATGGTCACGCGATACGAGGGCATGGCTCCAGAGTAGGGGGCGCGCGGCGGGGAGAGGCGCGTTACGGTGGGCGCATGGAGCTGGTGGAGTTCAGTGCGGATGCCCTCGCGAGCGTCTCGGCGCGCGTCGCCTTCGATCGGGTGGTGCCGCGCGACGACAGCACGCTGTTCCGTGGCTTCCTCGTGCTGCCCGCGGTCACGCGCATCTCCGACGAGACCGGGCCGTGGACGGGACCGGGGGAGCGGCGCCTCGTGCATCTCTCCGACGGCGGCCGGTTCCAGGAGGAGATCCTGCGCTACGAGCCGCCGGCGACTCCGGATGCGGTGGGCGTGTTCGACTACCGGGTCACCGCCTTCACGAAGCTGCTCGCGCACCTCGTGTCGGACGCCGAGGCGCACTGGCGCTACGAGCCCACGGGTGACGGGTCGCGCATCCGGTGGAGCTACGGCTTCCGGCCGCTGCGCGGGCGGCGCTTCGTGGTGCGGGCTCTGATCGGGCCGATCTGGCTGGTGTACATGCGCCGCTCGCTCGCCGAGTGCGTGAGAGTGGCCGAGGGGGCGTGAGCGCGAGGGCGGTGCTGCTGACGGGCGGCCGGGCCCCGGTCACGGCCGATCTGGCGCGGCGCTTCGCCGAGGAGGGCGCGTTCGTGGTCGTGGCCGACAGCCAGCCGAACCTCACGGCGGCGTCGGCGGCGGTGGGCGCGGCCTACCGGGTGCCGTCGGCGCGGTTCCGCCCGTGGGAGTTCGCGGCTGCGGTGCAGCAGATCGCCCGACGGCATGCGGCCTCGCTGGTGGTTCCGAGCTGCGAGGAGACGTTCTGGCTCGCGGCGGCGGTGGGATCGGCCGGGGCCGCCTCCGGCGCGGCCGATCCGGCGATCGCAGGCGGCCCCTCCGGTGGCGTGAGCGCCGCAGATCGGTTCCGGGATCCCTCCCCGGATCTGCGCTTCCTCGCTGAACGCCTGTTCGCGCCACCCCTCGACACCCTGCGGGTGCTGCACGACAAGGCGGCGTTCGCGCGCCTGCTCGGGGAGCTCGGCATCGCGCATCCGCAGACCGCGGTGGTGTCGTCGGCCATCGCGTGGAGGCGGGCGGCGGCGCGCCGGGGCGCGACCGCGCCCGCGGTGGTTCTGAAGCCCGCGTACTCGCGGTTCGGCTCGCGCACCGTGCGGGTGGCTGCGGGCGAGCCGCTGCCCACGGTCGCCGGAGTGTCGCCCGAGCATCCGTGGCTCGTGCAGCGCGAGCTCACCGGTGGCGAGTTCTGCGTGAGCGTCGTGGCGGTCGCCGGACAGCTCACTGCGTTCGCCGCGTATCGCCCGGTGTGGCGCGCAGGCACCGGAGCCGCCGTCGCCTTCGAGCGTCTCGACGAGTCGCGGCCCGAGGTCGGCGAGGCGCGCGCCGTCGCCGAGCGCCTGGCCGGGCACCTCGGCGTGACCGGCCTCTTCGGGCTCGATCTGCTGCTGGGCGCTCCGGATGCCTCCGCGCCTCCCCGCGTGCACGTGCTCGAATGCAATCCGCGCGCGACGAGCGGGCTGCACCTGTTCGGCCCGGGCGATGGCCTGGCCGCCGCGTTCTCCGGCCGGCCCGCCGCGACGCCGAGCCGCCGCGCCGCGCGGCTCGCTCTGCCGCACGCCCTCTACGCGCCGGCGGGCATCCGCCGGCCGTCGGATGCCCGCCGCTTCGTCGCGCAGCTCCGCTTTCCGGATGCCCTCCGCCCGCCCGGCGACCGCATCCGCGTGACCGCACTCCTCCGCTCCCTGGCCGTGCAAGGCGCGACGGCGCGAACGGCCCGCATTCCCCTGCTGGCCGCCTCCACCCACGACATCGAGTGGAACGGCGAGCCGCTGCCCGCGCCGCCTGCCGGCGAACGGTCCCCGAGTTCGCGCGCCGGCGAGCAGTCCTCGTCCGCGCGCGCGGCCGAGCCTGCGAGCGGCGAGTGGGCCGCCCGGCTGGCCGTGCTCAGCGCGGCGGAGGGCGGTACCCGCGCGCTCGCACCCAACATCGACGTGGAGCTGGCAACGATCCCCGTCGCCGGCCACCTCCTGCCGCTCACGCTCCCGAGTCGCCACGGCAGCCGAGTGCCCGGGGCCGAACCCGCCAGCTACGTCGTCTCGCCGCTCACCCACTACGTGCACTACGCCCGGGAGGAGATCGGCGAGCTGCAGTCCCGCCCGGCCCGTCTGCTCGCCCGCGGCGCCGTGGCCGCGCTCGAGCGGGTGCTCCAGGCGGGCCGCGTCGACGACATCGCGCTCATCGGCAACGCCCTGGTCTCCACCAACCTCCTGCCCGAACTCGACGAGGCCGAGGTCGCGAGCCTCACTGGCGAGCTCAGTCGCCGGCATCCGCGCCTCGCCATCGGCTGGCGCAGCGTGCACGCTCACGGCTCCGCGCTCCCCGCCGTGCTGCGGCGCGCGGGCTACCGGCTCATCCCCTCGCGGAGCGTGCTGTTCACCGACACGCGCGGCACCGAATGGCTGTCGCTCCGCGATGTTCGCCGCGACCGCGCCCTGCTCGAGAGCTCGGGCTACACGGTGCGCCCCGCCGCCGTCGACCCCACCACCGGCATGTCGGATGCGCCGACCCGCGCCCGCATCGCCGAGCTCTACCGCCTGCTCTACACCGACAAGTACTCCCGGCTGAACCCGCGCTACACGCCGCAGTTCATCGGCGCCGCCCAGCGCAGCGGGTTCCTCCGTTTCCTGCTGATCGAGCGCGACGAGGAGTCCGTCCTCGGCGATCCGGATGCTGCCGGGCGCGGCCGCATCGACGCCGTCATCGGCTACGCCGTGGCCCACGGGCTTCTCGCCGCACCGGTGGTCGGCTACGACACCGCGCTCTCGCGCGAGGCCGGTCTGTACCGCATCCTGAGCTACGTCATCGCCCGCACGGCCCACGATGCCGGTGTCGAGCTGCACGCCTCGAGCGGCGTGGCGGAGTTCAAGCGCAACCGGGGCGGAGAACCCGAGCTGGAGTACACCGCCGTGCACACCGGGCACCTGCCGTGGCACCGTCGGCTCGCCTGGGCCGTGCTCGACACGGTGGTCACCCGCGTGGCCCTGCCGATGGTGGAGCGCGAGGGCCTCTGACCTGTCGAATGGTCTGAACGCATGCGTATCGAGCGCTCTGGTCGCGTTTGCTTCGGGCCGGTAGTCATGAGGCGTGAGTTCTGTCAATTCGGAAGCGGCCCGCCTGCTCGGCGCCCGCATCCGTGACGAGCGGCAGAAGTTCGCGATCAACCAGATGGAACTGGCCGAGCTCGCCGGCCTGCATTTCACCAATCTCGGCAAGATCGAGCGTGGTCAGGCGAACCCCTCGCTGCACACCATCCTCCGCATCGCCGGGGCCCTCAACGTGAATCCGGCCGTGCTGCTCGACGGCATGACCGCGGACATGCTGCCCGACCGGCCGCACAAGATCACGGTGGCCGACCTGATCCGGGCACGCGAGGCCGCCGGCGGCTCCTGAGCCCGTTCATCAGAAGCTCACCCGCCACAGGTATTCGTCTCCGTTGGGCCGGAACCAGCGGATGATGAGCACCGCCGAGCGCGGCAGCGACGAACCGCGGATGTGCAGCCGGATCTCCTGCCCCGGCACGAGCAGCAGCGGCGCGGTCGCCCGCATGAGCCCGCTGCCGAGCAGCGTGAACGAGAGCCCGCGCAGGGGCTCCTCGCTCACGTTCCTCAGCCGGTAGCTCTGCGGCGCATCGCGTCGGTCGAGGCGCAGCGGCACGGGGTAGGCGTCGGATTCGGTTTCGTGATGTGTGATGTGACTGCTTGCCATACCCGACATCCAAAACCCCACCACCGACGAACACGCCTCATCCCGGGGCCCGGCGCCCAGCATGTGGATAACTTCGCCTCGACCGGCCCCCTGTGGAGGACTCTCGTCGCAGCGAGCCGGTCTGTGTCGTTTCTGTTTCGGGATGCGGTCGACGGCCCCGGAAGGTGTCAGACTGAGTGCTTCGTGTGCGCGCGGCGGAGCTCGTGCGGGGCAGATGAGGGATTGATAGGTTGGTGCGGTGAGCTCAGAGTCAGACACTCCAGACAGCGGGGGAGCACCATCTGGCGCCGCACGCACACCGCGGCGCGCGCCCGCCAGGGCGGGCGGTTCCTCGGCCGCGCCGGCGCGGCAGCCTGCCAAGCGTCCGGCCACCCTGAAGCCGGCGGCCGGCCAGAAGCCCGCGGCCGCCCAGAAGCCCGCAGCCCCCCAGAAGCCGGCGGCTGCCCAGAAGCCCACCACCCCGGCCAAGCCCACGAC
>SCNI01000022.1 GCA_005502775.1 Microbacteriaceae bacterium 3FA27C10 | reverse complement strand
CGACAAGAAATCGACCTCCTGGCCGCAGGCGTCCGGCGTGACGACCTCTACGTCGACCACGGCATATCCGGCGCCCGAGCGTCACGGCCAAGCTTCGACCGCGCGGTCGAAGCGCTTCAGGCCGGCGACACGCTAGTAATCCCGACATTGGACCGTCTGGGACGATCCACGCAGAACATGCTCGCTTTCGCCGACGAGATCCGCGGCCGCGGCGCTGGCCTTCGCGTGTTAAATCTGGGCGGCGGCGACGTCGACACCTCAACACCGATGGGCTCCATGGTGTTCACCGTCATGGCGGCGCTCGGTCAGATGGAATACGAAATCAAGAAGGAGCGTGTGGTCGACTCGATCGCCAAGCGGCGCGACGCAGGCAAGGATTTGGGTGGGCGCCCCAGAGCCATCACTGACAGTCAGATTCGTAGTGCCCGCCAACTCATCGACAGCGGCGAACCCGTGGCGCAGGTTGCGCGCGACCTCGGAATGTCCCGAGCGACGTTCTACCGTCGATCACGCGCACTCGCCCAGCTCACTGAACCGTCCGACAGCTCACTTTGAAGAAGGCGTACGCCAAGTAGCGATCAAGAAAGGCCGCCACAAACCGATCAAAGTCACACTTCGGAACGGCTCTCAACGGGCTGTCTCACAAAGCTAATGACTTTCGAGACGAAGGTCTCAGAGTACGGGTGCGCCTCCGCCCCCACGAAAATTTGACTGGCGATAGTTGGACGCACTCACAAAGGATCCTGTTTTCGGGACCTTGGACCCTGTTCTGTGCACCAACGGCCGAGCAAAGTGGCGACATGGACGTAGTCGAACAAGTCATCCTTCGCGTCGCCGCCTCGACCGCTCTAAGGCAGGAGCAGCTCGAAGCGTCTGCAAAACGTGGGTGACACAGGTGCACGGCCGCAGCACCTGCTTCTGAGGTATCCGATCGTGACGCTCACCCTCGTTGTCGGGGCAGTGGGTGCGGTGATCTGGTTCGCGGGATTCGACGTCGTCGCGCACTGGGGTTTCGGCGTGTTCGCCATCCTGATCGCTAGCGTCCAAGCGATCCGGGTGGTGGGCGAGCTGCGCCGGAGTCGGTTCGGAATCGACATCCTCGCGATCGTCGCGACAGTCGCGGTGGGTGAAGTCATCGCCAGCATGATCATCGTGCTGATGGTCTCTGGTGGCAAAGCCCTCGAAGATTTCGCTCAGGGCCGTGCCCAACGGGAGCTGACTGCGCTCCTCGCACGCGAGCCGCGGACAGCGCATCGCCTGGACGCGGGCTCGCTCGATACCGTCGATGTCCCAGCCGACGATGTGGTCATCGGAGACCTGATCCGTGTTCTGTCCGGCGAGGCTGTGCCCGTGGACGGCATCCTCGAGTCCTCGACGGCGGCCTTCGATCAGTCATCACTGACCGGCGAGAGCCTGCCGCGCAATCGTTCGCGGGGAGAGCGTGTCCTGAGCGGGTCGGTCAACGGCAACACGTCGGCGACCATCCAGGCGACCGCGAGAGCACAGGACAGCGAATATCAGGCGATCGTCGCCCTAGTGAAGCAGGCCTCGTCGAATCGTGCCCCCGTCGTTCGACTCGCCGACCGTTACGCGGTGCCCTTCACCGTCGTGTCGCTTCTGATCGCCGGCGTGGCGTGGTGGCTGTCGGGCGATCCGGTGAGATTCGCCGAGGTGCTCGTGCTGGCGACGCCGTGCCCCCTGGTGCTGGCGGCCCCGGTAGCGTTCATGGGGGGCATGAGCCGCGCCGCCCGCAGCGGGATCATCGTGAAGGGCGGAGGGGTTCTCGAGCTGCTCGCGCGGGTACGCACGGCCGTCTTCGACAAGACAGGCACCCTGACGCACGGCAGACCAGAGATCGTGCGCATCGACGCCCTCCCGCCGTGGGACGAGGACACTCTGTTGACCTTCGTCGCCTCCGCCGAGGAGCACTCCTCCCATGTGCTCGCCGCCTCCATCGTCGAATCCGCCCGAGAACGCGGGCTCACCCCGCTTCGCGTGCAGCGCTCCACAGAGACCGCCGCTGAAGGCGTCACGGCCGTCCTCGAGAATCACACCGTGTCCGTCGGGACGCTCCGGTTCGCGCGAACCAGTGCGCCCGATGTCGTCGAGGCGTCGCTCAGGGGAGGTGAGATGGCCATCTACGTGGTCATCGATGAACGCGCCGCCGGCATCGTCATCGCCAGCGACGGCGTGAGGAAGAACGCGGCGCAGACCATCTCGGGACTCCGAGATGAGGGAGTGAACCGCATCGTGATGCTGACGGGCGATGCGCAGACGACGGCCGATCACATCGCGCGTGCCGTCGGGATCACCGAGGTGCGGGCCGACTGCCTGCCGCGGGACAAGGTGGACATACTCCGCGGCATCGTCGACCGCCCTGTGCTGATGGTCGGCGACGGCGTCAACGACTCCCCGGTTCTCGCCTCCGCCGACATCGGAATCGCCATGGGCGCCCGGGGAGCGACGGCGGCGAGTGAGGCCGCTGCAGCGGTGATCCTTCTCGACGACATCTCCGTCGTGGTCCGAGCCGTCCGGATCGGCCAGGACACTGTGCGGATCGCCTTGCAGAGCATCTGGATCGGGATGGCCCTCAGCATCGGACTCATGATCGTCGCCGCATTCGGTCTGATACCGGCGACCCTCGGTGCCGCGACGCAGGAGGTCGTCGACCTCGCGACGATCCTCAACGCCCTCCGGGCACTGCGCGACAGGCAGCCCGCCGCGAAACCGGCGTCGCCCGTCCCAGTGGAAGTGGCGGTCGTGCGTATCGGCACCTGAAATCACCTCACCCGCCACCCGAGGGCACGACTTCCCCTGCCGATCCGAAGTGAACCCACAGCTGATGTGAATCCCTGACCGGTCGCCGAGCAGTAGACCGATACCCGTGCCGCTTTCGCGATGCGGTATCCGGCAGCCCCGCCAAGGGATGCCTATCCTGCGTGGCGCGGCAGACGCCACGCGCCTAGTGTTAGAGAATCCGCGCACTTCCGCACTCTGGATCCACTCACAGTCTCGTCGACTGACTTCTTTTCATCACTAATCCTTTGGGAGCCTCGTGTTCGATACATTCTTCGGTCTTCCCCTCCATCCGCTGGTCGTGCACGCCACTGAGGTCGTCGTTCCGCTGGCTGCCATTCTGGTCATTCTCACCGCAGCATGGCCGCGCTTCCGTCGCTGGTCCGGATACCTGACCCTTACCGTGACACTCGTCGCGCTAGCGCTCGTTCCTATCACTACCCAGTCCGGAGAGAAGTTGGAAAGTCGGGTAGGTGAGAATGACCTGATCGAAACCCACTCCGAGCTGGCCGATGGACTCCTGCCCTGGGTTGCGGGGCTCGTCATCGTTGCTGCGGCGCTCTTGTGGTGGAACATCCGAGAACGTCGTACGGCACGTGCTTCCACGGCAGAGAGCGACAGGGCGCCCGGAACGGAACCAGCGAAGAAGAAGCTGCGCTGGGTGCCGGTGAGCCTTCTCGTGCTGGCCCTCCTCGTCTCGACGGGAACGACCGTGCAAGCCGTGCTGGTCGGTCACAGTGGTGCGACCGCCGTGTGGACCGAGGACATGGGAACGTCTACACCGTCTGGCGACTCGGAATGAGCCGGCATGTCGGAACCAGCTCGTCCGACGCGACCCCAGTCGCGTCACAACCGGTCGAACCGCATACGGGGAGCCTCTCGGGCCGCCTGAACTGGTTGCGCGCAGGTGTACTCGGCGCGAACGACGGGATCGTGTCCGTTGCGGCGATCGTCGTCGGTGTCGCCGGGGCGAGTTCGTCGACGCCGGCGATTCTTGCGGCGGGATCGGCCGCGCTCGTCGGTGGGGCCATCTCCATGGCCCTCGGCGAGTACGTGTCGGTCAGCAGCCAGAGCGACAGCCAGCGCGCGCTCATCGAGAAGGAGAAACAGGAGCTCAGGAACGATCCGGACGGAGAACTCGCTGAACTCGCGGGGCTCTACCAGGCACGCGGCCTCTCACAAAAAACAGCCCACCAAGTCGCCGTCGAACTCAGCGCGAAGGACGCGTTGAAGGCTCATCTTGCGATGGAACTCAACATCGATGAAGCCGATGTCGTGAGTCCCTGGCATGCTGCTGGAGCGTCAGCACTCGCCTTTCTCATCGGCGGTATCTTGCCGTTGTTGGCCATCCTGCTGATTCCCGATTCCCTTCGCGTCCAGATCACTTTCGTGGTCGTGCTCGTCGCACTCGCCGCGACGGGAGCACTCGGCGCCCGGTTAGGCGGCAGTCCCGCTATCGCCGCCACTCTGAGAGTCGTCATCGGCGGAGCGCTCGCGCTCATCGCCACTTTCGCCATCGGCACACTCCTCGGCACAACGGGCCTCGTTTAGGCCGCGTTGCCGCACCTCGCCGTATCGCCACAACCGCTGTGGCGATCCGCCTTCAGTCACCTCGATAACCAATATCAGGAAGATCCTCGGACGCCAATCGAGGTCACCTTGAGGAATCAAGGTCGCCGCTGTGATTCTGACCGGTAGTGAAGTCTTCGACCGCGATGATGTCGCCCCCTCCCCCATTCTGAGCAAGCAAGGAGCTTCCCGTGGCTACGCACGACCAGACCAACACATGCACTTTCCCCATGGCAGGGGCGCTGCCGGCCGGTGGCGATCACCTCGGCGGCACCTTCGGTCAGTCGCCGAGCCTTGACAGCTGGTACCCGCAGAGGCTGCGGGTCGAGCTCCTCCATCGGAACGGCATCGCCGCCGATCCGCTCGGCGCGGACTTCGACTATGCGGCGGCCTTCGCCACGATCGACCTCGAAGCTCTTAAGGCGGACATCAAGCGTCTGCTCACCACCTCGGTCGACTGGTGGCCGGCGGACTACGGCAACTACGGCCCGCAGATGATCCGGATGGCCTGGCATGCCGCCGGCACGTACCGCATCGCGGACGGCCGTGGCGGGGCGGGCACCGCGATGCAGCGGTTCGCACCGATCGGGAGCTGGTGGGACAACGGCAACACCGACAAGTCACGACGCCTCCTGCAGCCGATCAAGCACCAGTACGGGAACGCGCTGTCCTGGGCCGACCTGATGGTGCTGACCGGCAACTGCTCCCTCGAGCTGATGGGGCTGCCGACGTACGGCTTCGGTGGTGGACGACTCGATGCGTGGGAGCCTGACGATGGCACATGGTGGGGCCCGGAGGTCTGGAACCCGCACGCGGTCGCGAGCCCTGACGAGATGGTCAGCCGCGACGAACGCTGGCACGGTAAGAACGGCGACGAGGACTACGACCTGCAGAGCCCGCTGGCCGCTTCGCACCAGGCGCTCATCTACGTCAACCCCGAGGGGCCCTACGCAAGCGGCGACCCGATGGGCTCAGCGCGCGACATCCGCATCACGTTCACTCGGATGGCGATGAATGACGAGGAGACGGTCGCTTTGATCGCCGGTGGCCACGCTTTCGGCAAGAGTCACGGCCAGGTGCCCGCATCCGACATCGGGCCATCACCTGAGACAGCTCCGATCGAGTCGATGGGGCTCGGCTGGCACAACCCGGTCGGCACCGGCAATGCCGAACACACCTCCACGAACGGCATCGAAGGCAGCTGGACTCCGAACCCGACGCAGTGGGACAACGCCTACCTCGAGAACCTGTTCGCGTACGACTACGAGCAGACGAGGAGCCCGGCCGGTGCTCTGCAGTGGACACCGACCGACCCGGAGGCGCCGAGAACCCCGGACGCACACGTACCCGGCCGGATGAACCCGCTCATGATGATGACCTCGGACATCGCCCTCAAGGTCGACCCGGAGTACCGGGCAGTGTGCGAGCGCTTCCTGGCCGACTTCGACCTCTTCACACTCGCGTTCTCGAAGGCCTGGTACAAGCTCACGCACCGCGACATGGGGCCGAAGCACCGGTACCTCGGTTCCGAGGTCACCATCGCCGACGACCTGCTCTGGCAGGACCCGCTCCCGGACGCAGCAGGAGACGCACTCGACGAAGGTGACCTGGCAACGCTCAAGGAAGCGGTCCTCGAGACCGGGCTGTCCGTGTCGGACCTCGTGTACACGGCGTTCTCCGCAGCCTCGACCTACCGCGACAGCGACAAGCGCGGGGGCGCGAACGGCGCCCGGCTCGCCCTGTCACCGCAGAAGGACTGGGCGGTCAACCGACGCACCGTCCCGGTCATCGACGCGCTGCGAAACGTGCAGGCGGCATTCGCGGTGACGTCCGGCGGGCGGCAGGTCTCCCTCGCCGACCTGATCGTCCTCGCCGGCAGCGCCGCGGTGGAGCGCGCCGCGCAGGCGGCAGGAGCTGACGTCACCGTGCCGTTCACGCCAGGACGTGTCGACACCACCCAGGAGCTCACCGACATCGAGATGTTCGAGTGGCTGCGACCCGTCGCGGACGGCTTCCGGAACTTCGTGTCCGAGCGCTTCGATCAATTCGCTCCGGGCGTCGCGCCCGAGGCGGCGTTCCTCGACAAGGCGAACCTGTTCACGCTCACCGCACCCGAGTGGACCGTCCTCACCGCTGGGCTGCGGGTGCTCGGCGCCAACTGGGACGGGTCAGACCTAGGGGTGCTCACGGAGCGCGTCGGAATCCTGACAACGGACTTCTTCGTGCATCTGACCGACACCGACCTGGTGTGGACGACGGACGACGAGACCGCTACGACCTTCACTGGCCGAGACCAGGCGACCGGCGACACTCGCTGGCGGGCCTCTCGGAACGACCTGGTGTTCGGCTCGAACGCACAACTGCGGTCGATCGTCGACGCCTACGCGGGCAGCGACGGGCAAGACCGGTTCGTGCGCGACTTCATCCGCACCTGGTCGAAGGTCATGATGCTCGACCGCTACGACATCAAGGGCCACAAGCGGTACGGCGCGATGGCCGCCTGACCCGGAGCTCTCGTCCCAACGCGCGATGGTCTGGAGGACGGCGCGGTCCCGCAAGCGCATCCGCGCCCCCGCCATAACCGAGTGAGGCTTTCGAAGCCGCGCATCCGACGTTCCAGGCCTTCCACGGCACGTCTCCTGATGGGTTGGGGGCGAGGGCTACCAGGCGCAGCCGACGGTGCGGGCGATGACCCACCGGTCACCATCTACCGCCACCTCACCGAAAACCGCTGACGCCGACTCGCGACACGGGGCGGCGTCAGAACGCCGCAATGAAGCGCCAACATCCACACCCCTGAGCGGCTTTCCCGAGGGGTTTTGACGCAGAGAGCCGGCTACGGCAGAAACGATCGTTTTTGGCGCGGGGGCTCAGAGGCTGCGAGTGGTAGTAGTTATGGCGATGGCGTCGAGGTTGGGTAGAGCGTGGGCGAGCTCGTGCTCGATGTCGTGGGCGATCGCGTCGGCGTCGGCCACGGTGGTGTTCGCGACGGTGACGACCGCTGCGCCCTGCAGCCTGTGTCCGACCCAGCGGAGCTGCACCCGCGACACGGCGAGCACGCCCGGGGTGTGCTCGATAGCGTGCTGGGCCCGGTCGACGAGCTCAGGCTCGATGCCATCCATGAGGCGCCGGCCGATACTGCGCACCGTGCCCCAGAGGAGAACGATGATGGCTGCTGAGATGAGCAGTCCGACGATCGGGTCAGCGAGCGGGAAGCCGAGCATCACGCCGAATCCACCGAGGACGACGGCGAGGGAGGTGAATCCGTCGATGCGGGCGTGTACGCCGTCAGCGACGAGTGCTGCGGAGCCGATCTTCTGACCGACTCGAATTCGGTAGATGGCAACGATTTCGTTGCCGATGAACCCGATGAACCCGGCTGCGATGACCCACCAGAGATTGTTCAGGGGCTGCGGGTTGAAGAGCCGCTCGATCGACTGGTACGCAGCGACCACGGCGGAGAGGGCTACCACGGCGATGATGAAGAGGCCGGCGAGATCCTCGGCCCGCCCGAATCCGTAGGTGTACCGCTTGGTTGCGACGCGGCGACCGAGCACGAATGCGACCCATAGCGGCACGGCAGTTAGCGCGTCGGAGAAGTTATGGATGGTGTCGGCGAACAGGGCAACCGAGCCGCTGACGATGACGACCACGAGCTGCAGGACCGTCGTGGCGAGCAGAACGAACAGACTTATTTTCAGCGCGCGGACACCTTGGCTGCTCGCTTCGAGTGCATCGTCAATGGAGTCGGCCGCGTCGTGGCTATGGGGCACGAACAGGCCGTAGAAGAAGCCCTTGATGCCCGTCGGATGAGAATGTCCGTGGTCGTCGGAGTGATCATGCGAGTGGTCGTCGTGCTTCGCCTGACGGTGGGGGTGGTCATGGTGAGAGTGCGGCTGGGTCACTTCGTGGCCTCAGCTCGAGCGTGGTGGTGACGAGGGGTTCCTCCGAGCGAGTGCTCCGCTTGGAAGATCGCGTCCGAGACGAGCTGGCTGGCGTGCTCGTTTTCCAAGCGGTAGTAGACGCGCGTGCCTTCTTGCCGGGTGGCGACGAACCTCGCCAGGCGCAACTTGGCCAAATGCTGCGATACCGCGGCCGGGGACTTATCGACGGCCTCAGCCAGCGCGTTCACGGATCGTTCGCCATCTCGAAGGGCCAGGATCAGTCGGACCCGAGTTGCGTCGGCCAGCATCGTGAAAACTTCGACGGCGAGCTCCACGAACTGGCTGTCGGGCTCGCGGCCACAAATCGCCTTATCTGCATCCATACGCAGATTATTACATAAGCGCGAAAAGATGGAAGCGATACGTCAGGCTTGTGATGAGGTTGTGGACGCGTCCATTGATGTCTTCGCGGACCACCTTTGCGGGCTGGCCTGCGTCAGTAGGCAGCTTGGTTCTGGCCCTCCTCCTGAGAATGTTGTTGGAGGATACCGTTCGATTCGGTGATCGCCGCGTGCCCGCGAGAGCATTGGTGGGTTGGAGGTAGCGATGCGAGTTGATGTTGTCTTTCGGCCTGCCCGCCCATTGAGCCTTCTTGTTGCGGCGGTCACTCTCCTCGCGCTGATCATCTCTACCGCTTTGGTTCATGTCGTTCCACAGCACTCGTCCGACGGCGCGAGCCACGTTTCCGGGATCACCAATCCAGTGACCGGGTCCGCTGCAGGGCTGGCCAGCAGAGATGACGAGCCCTCCCCAGCTCATCACGAACATTTCGAGATCGACCACGACGGCACTGTGCCCCCGCGCGCGGTGGACACGGTAGGCAGCGTTGCCGATGTGCCATCGGTGGCTTCTTCGCTCTTTGCGAGTCCAGAACTAATTGTCCTCACCGCACCGTTGAACCTGCGAGCCTTACCTGCGCCATCCCTGGCTGCGCTCTCAATTAGCCGAACCTAGAACGAGGACCCTCTTCCAAGCCCTGTACGGGGCTTATTGGTGTACCCGTTTGCGCGCCGCGCCGTCGACAACCGTCCGGCCACTGAGCGTGCTGGCTCCTCGTATCGCTCCTAGCCGATACGCCTCTTCTGGCTACTCGAATCAAGGACTTCTTCGTGCTCTCCCTCCGCGGCCCGTTACCGCGCAACCACCATTCGCCCATCTCACCTCCCTTGCCCGACACCTCTCGTATCCCCTCTCTAGACGGGCTGCGAGCTCTTGCCGTCCTGGTGGTGTTCGTCGGTCACGGACGCACCGATCAGGGGCAGTGGCCCGGGTACGTCGGGGTGACCGTGTTCTTCTTCCTGAGCGGATTTCTCATCACCACGCTTCTTCGCAAGGAGCTGGAGAAGTCTGGGCGAATCCACCTGACCCGGTTCTATCTCCGACGAACCTTCCGCATCCTGCCGGCCGCCTACTTCACCATCGTCATCTCGCTGGCTCTCGCCGCGGCCGGCATCCTTCCAGCCTCGATCAGCGGGTGGGGCGTCCTCGCCGAATTCCTGAACTACACGAACTACTACATCGTGGAGGCCGGATACGAGAGTCTCCCGCCCGAGACCAGCCAGATGTGGTCCCTGGCTGTAGAGGAGCAGTACTACCTCATCGTTCCTCTCGCCCTGTTGTTGGCCTATCGATTCGGCGCCCGTCGCAGCTGGGTGGGATGGGGATTGGTCAGTGTCGCCCTCGTGATCGCGGGGTGGCGCATCTTTCTCGGTCTGAACGGCGCCGATTTCGATCGGCTCTACTTCTCGACCGATACCCGCATCGATAGCATCCTCTGGGGCGCCGCCTTCGCGCTCCTGCTCAATCCCGTCCTGGGTGACGCGGAACGTCTGACGGGCCGTCTCCGGCGGTGGCTCTCGCGAAATCTGGGATGGATCGCGACTGCCGCCTTGGTGATCCTCGCTGTGAGCGCGACGGTGCCGGCTCTGTCGTTTCGGTTGAGCATCGCCACGACGGTCCAGTGCCTGGCACTCCTTCCGATCTTCTGGTTCGTGACCACACGCGCGAATGGGCTCGTCGGTCGGCTGCTGAATAGTCGGGTGCTTGTGCGGCTGGGCATGCTGTCGTTCTCCTTCTACCTGCTGCACAAGATCGTGATTGCTCTCATCGGCCCACTGCTGGATGCGCCGATAGCCACCGACACGATCTCACTGCTCGTCACCCTGCTGGTCTCCCAGGTTGTCTTCTGGGCAGTCGAGTCGCCCTTCACCAAACTTCGGGTGCGGATAGAGCGGCGGTTCCTGCCCAGTCCGGCGGCATAGCTACGGGAATACGGATACGGGCACATCACTTACACCCTGTACCCCTAGGGGGTATAATGAGGATGGGCAGGAGAATTCGTGGAAAACCACTCAGGACATCAGCATCCAGTTACGGCCGCACCCGAGAAGACACCCGGGGCCGCGGAGGCGTCGGACCCGCACGCCGGGCACCAGATGGCGAGTGGACACGAGGGCCACCACGACCATTCAGGTCATGGCGGTCATTCGGGTCACGGTGATCATGTGGGCCAGTTTCGGCGGTTGTTCTGGATCATGCTGGTTATCGCTGTACCCGTTGTGGTGTTCTCGCCGATGTTCGCCATGATTCTCGGCTACTCACTCCCAGATGCGGCGTGGGTCGGATGGATCTCTCCCGTCCTCGGAACGGTGATGTACGTCTGGGGCGGCCGGCCCTTCCTCACGGGGGCGGTCAGCGAGCTGCGGGCTCTCAAGCCCGGGATGATGCTGTTGATCGCGTTGGCGATCACGGTGGCGTTCTTCGCGTCCTGGGGGGCCACTCTTGGTCTGGTCGATCACGAGCTGGACTTCTGGTGGGAGCTTGCCCTGCTGATCGTGATCATGCTTCTCGGGCACTGGATCGAGATGCGATCGTTGGCGCAGACGACGTCCGCTCTTGATTCCCTCGCTGCTCTGCTGCCCGATGAGGCCGAACGCGTCGATGGGGAATCCACCGTTTCGGTTGCCCCTGCAGATCTGGTGCTGGGGGACGTTGTCGTTGTCCGGCCTGGGGGCCGGGTGCCGGCCGACGGCCGCATCATCTCGGGTTCGGCCAGCATGGACGAGTCGATGATCACGGGTGAATCCCGTCCCATCCGAAAGGGTGAGGGCCAGATGGTTGTCGCGGGGACCGTCGCGACGGATTCCGGATTGCGGGTCGAGATCACGGCGGTAGGTGCGGACACCGCCCTGGCCGGCATTCAGCGGCTGGTCACGGATGCGCAGAACTCGTCCTCGCGCGCCCAGCGGATCGCGGACACAGCAGCTGGATGGCTGTTCTGGTTCGCGCTCGGGGCAGGAGTCATCACCGCCATTGTGTGGACGGCAATCGGTCTGCCCGATGAGGCGGTCGTCCGGACCATCACCGTGCTCGTGATTGCCTGCCCCCACGCTCTCGGCCTGGCGATTCCGTTGGTGGTTTCGATTGCCACCGAGCGCGCCGCTCGAGGTGGGGTTCTGATCAAGGATCGTCTGGCGTTGGAGAGCATGCGCACCGTCGACACGGTGCTGTTCGACAAGACTGGAACGCTCACCAAGGGTGAACCGACTGTGACCGCGATCGAAGCAAGGGAAGGTCGCTCGGACGAGGAGGTGCTGACTCTGGCTGCTGCGGCGGAAGCGGATTCTGAGCACCCGCTGGCCCGCGCCATCGTCAATGCTGCCCGAGCACGGAACCTCTCGATTCCGGCTGCCGCCGATTTCGCCTCCTCCCCCGCTGTCGGGGTGACCGCGACCGTTGCCGGTGCACGGGTTCAGGTCGGGGGGCCCAATCTGCTCGAGCAAGAGCATCAGATAGAGCTCGGTGTCGCCGATTCGTGGCGGGAGGACGGTGCGATCATCCTGCACGTCCTGGTCGACGGTGCAGTCATCGGCGCCCTCAAGCTCGCGGACGAGATCCGGGAGGAGTCTCGGCAGGCGATCGACGCCCTTCGCGCGCAAGGCATCGGGGTGGTCATGATCACGGGAGATGCCGAGGCTGTCGCCCACTCCGTAGCCGCGGAGTTGGGAATCGACCGCTACTTCGCCGGAGTGCGTCCGGAAGACAAGTCGGGCAAGGTGAAGGAACTGCAGGCGGAGCATCGGCGGGTTGCGATGGTCGGGGATGGCGTCAATGACGCTCCCGCACTGGCTCAGGCTGACGTCGGAATAGCGATCGGCGCCGGCACCGATGTAGCGATCGCGTCCGCGGGAGTGATCCTGGCAAGCGATGACCCGCGCTCGGTACTGAGCGTCATCGAGTTGTCACGAGCCAGTTACCGGAAGATGAAGCAGAACCTGTGGTGGGCGGCTGGATACAACCTGATCTCGGTGCCGCTGGCGGCGGGGGTTCTGGCTCCGATCGGTTTCGTTCTTCCGATGTCTGTGGGTGCAATCTTGATGTCGTTGTCTACGATCGTTGTGGCGGTGAACGCTCAGCTCCTGCGCCGACTGCAGCTGGACCCCGACACGAGCGTCCGTGCAGCTCTGGACCGTTCCACCCCCACCGCCCGCCTGTCAGAGACCGCGTCCCGATGATCGGGCTATCAGGAAGAAGCACACGATGACCGACGTCGCCTCTGCGCACCACGGCTACATCACCGATAAGGAGAAGTACCTTGCGCGCCTGAAACGCATCGAGGGACAAGCCCGCGGTGTCGCCCGGATGGTGGACGACGAGAAGTACTGCATCGATATTCTGACGCAGATCTCCGCCCTGACCTCAGCGCTGGAGAGCGTGGCCTTGGGGTTGCTCGATGACCACCTGAAGCACTGCGTCGTCGACGCGGTGCAGCTGGGCGGCGAAGAGGGCGAAGCGAAGATCAAGGAGGCGTCGGACGCGATCGCTCGGCTGGTGCGCTCGTAGCAGCCTGACTGATCTGGATGAGTTGGGTGAGGATCGCTTCCGCCCGCGCGGAAGCGATCGCCCCCGCGTCGAGGTCCGTAGATAGGTCGGAGGCGCAGCGCCGGACGGCGTCAGTGCGGCTACCGGGAGGGGTGTGACTCAGCGCCGCCAGGAGCTGATCGTGGAGTTGCCTGCTCGCGGGACTCCACGTCGGGGTGGCGGGGGCGCTTAGAGGGTCGCGAGAAGGTCGGCGCATGCTTGCTCGCAGCGCCGGCACGCTTCGGCGCAGATCCGGCAATGCTCGTGCATGCCTGCGTGCTTCTCGCACTCTGTCGCACAGCTGGCGCACGCGGCACGGCACGCTTCGACAACAGCCCGGAGGGTGGCCTCGTTGGAGCCGGTGTGCCGGGAAAGGACCGCGGTGGCGGCTGCGCAGACATCGGCGCAATCGAGGTTGGTTCGAATGCAGGAGGTGAGTTCACTCACCATGTCTTCACTGAGGCACGCGTCGGCGCAGGCGGTGCACGACTGGGTGCATTCCAGACACGCAGCGATACAGGCGGCGAGCTTCTCTTTGTCGACGGTGCCGAGGTCGCGGGGGTAGCTGTTCAGCATTTCTTCGATGACGGACATTGCATCTCTCCTTCGATTGCGGGCCGATGATGTTGCGTTTCCGACGGTACGCCGGGCGGGTGGATGGTTCTATCGACGACCGTCGAGTCTGGTTCAGGGGTCAAGGTGCCTCCACGAGGGGGACGATGCTGGCTCCGAGGTCGGCGGTGGCGACCACTCCGCGGTCGTCGCTGATGAGTAGCCACGGGGCGGAGCCTCCAACGAATGTGAGTGCTTGGGGTTCTCCGGCGACGGTGGCGCCTTGCACCCAGCCGGCACCGTCGTTGTGCCAGATGATGCCTGCGGTGTCGATACCGACGTAGCCGGTGTCGGTGGCGTCGATAAGAAGAAGCAGCGCGGGGGCGTCGGCCACGGGGGTGAAGGTGCGTGCGATGTCGGTACTGACCTGCAGGCCGGCGGCTGTCGTGGCGTAGACGCGGTCGGGGTTGGTGGGGTCGATCGTCATGTCTCGGAGCTCGACAGCGGCGCCCTCTGACCAGGTCGTTCCGCCGTCGTCGCTGGTGAGGATCGTTGCCCTGGTTGCGTCGTATCCGTAGACACGCATTGCACCGGTCGGGGTCGTGGTGGCGGCGATGTCGTGGAAATCGACTTCTCCGCCGAGGGACACCGCTGTCCATTCGCGGGCCGCGTCGTCACTCGTGATCAGTCCGAGGTTGGCAGGGGCGGTGGGATCGGCCGGGTCCGGGTGCCCGGAGCCGAGGAGGAGGCCGGTGTCGGTCACGAAGAACCCCATCGTGTCTTGCCGGCGGTTCTCGATGAGGTGAGGGAGGTCACCTCGAGGGCTGACGAGGCTTCCTGATCCGAACGAGGAGGGAAGCCGGTTGGTGGGCAGTTCCCACACTCCGGTGTGGGTGGCGGCGAACACAATTCCTGTCCCACCGTCGTAACCCAGCCCGTGCGTGTGGTCGAATTCGACGGCGGCGTCAGCGCGGGGGGCGGTTCCGGATGTGCAACCGGTCAGCGTGCTGCCGGCCAGTGCAAAGGCGGTGAGGGCGATGACGGTTCGGGTACGGGGTTTCAATAGCTTTGTCCTGGTCGCTTGACGGGTCGGTGTGTCCGGCGCCGCCGGATCGTTGAGATAAGTAACGCGAGCAGCACCGCAAGCACGGGGACGGCGATCACGACGCCCATACGCCACGCGACATCATCGGTGTGGTTGTCCGGACTCGACGGGTGCGGGGCGGGCGACTCGGCCTGGCCACTGGGCAGCTGCACAAGCTGCGTCGTCGATGCGGGAGGAAGCAGGGGCACGTGGGCCTCCGCGATCTGGACGGGCAGCGTGACCAAGAAGGTTGCCACAGCGAGAACCGCGGCTGTCAGAAGCACGGTCATCCACTGCTTCATCCGAATCCCACTCCCCGATCGGCCATGAACGCGCGCGGATCTTGCGGGTTTCCGCTCACCCGGGTTTCGAAGTGCAGGTGGCAACCGGTGGAGTTCCCGGTTGTGCCGGCGTAGGCGAGGATCTGACCGGCAGCAACAGACTCTCCGCGACCGACGATGACGCTGGTGTTGTGGGCGTAGCTGGTGGTCACACCGCCGCCGTGCCCGACTTGCACATTGTTGCCCAGTCCCCCGTTCGGTCCGGCGAACGTGACTTCGCCCGCAGCGGCAGCGTAGACCGGGGCGCCGCAGGTGCCGCCGTTGTAGGCGAGGTCCAGTCCCGCGTGGAGGCGGTAGCCGCCATCAACGGGGTTGACCCTCATGCCGTATTCGTCGGTGGAGAACGCGCCCGGGAAAGGACTTGACCACCCGGATGCGGTCGCCACGGGCTGGCCGGCTGCTGCTGCCGCTTCGGCAGCTTCCGCTGCTGCTGTAGCTCGCGCGGCGGCGGCAGCGGCTTCGGCGGCCGCTCGTGCTGCAACGCCGGCGTTGTAGTCGGCTTCTGTCGCGGTCCGATTTTCCGTCAGGACAGCCAGCTGCGCCTCGAGATCAGCTTGGTTGGCCTGTTGCGCGGCGAGGGCGTCTTCTACCGTCTGCTGTGCAGCTATGGCCTCGTCGCGGACACGGGCGGCTTCTCCGGCGAGCGATTCAAGTTCGGTGGCGGCGACGTCCGCCTGATTGGTGAGCGCCGCAGCAGTGTTCGCATCCTGGGCGGCCTGGCGATACACCTGTGTCGATGATTCGGTGATCTTGCTCATGGTCCCGAGCTGATACAGCAGGTTGTCGGCGTCGCCGGATTCACTCAGCAGCAAGGTCATTGACAGTCCGGTGTCACCGGAGCGGGAGAGGAGCGCGGCGAACCGGCCCGCTTGCCGCGAGGAGGCGTCCGCGGTCACCTGAGCGGTTAGAGCTTGAGCTCGCAATTCCTCTGACCGGAACAGTGCAGTGTCGAACCGTTCCTGCGCGATTTCGTACGCGGCGCCCAGCTGGATGGATCGCTCCTGAGCGGCCGTGACGTCCGCGCTGAGCCCCGTGATCAGTTGCTGAATGCTTCCGATCTCAGCTTGCTTTGTTGTTTCGTTCGCTTGCGCGGCGAGAACATCCTCCCAGCTCGGGTACTCGGCGGCAGCAGCGGGACCGGCCGTGCCTGCGGTCATGATCGCTGACACGATCAGGCCCGCTGCCAGGAGCCGGGTGCGGGTGTGCTGGATCCAGGTCATGGGAGGACGTGAGCGGTCAACCACGCGTACGGGTCGATGGGTGCTCCGTCGACGTGGATCTCGAAGTGGAGGTGAGCTCCGGTGCTGGTTCCGGTGTTACCGACGTTGCCAACCTGCTCACCTACGGTCACAACCTGACCTTCGGTGAGTTGGAGAGAACCTTCGAGCATGTGCCCGTAGACGCTGGTGATGCGCTGCCCGTCGATGACGTGCTCGATCTCGGCGTACACGCCCAGCCCACCGTTGTCGCTGGCCTGAGCGACGGTGACGACTCCTTCTGCGACCACCTGGATCGGGGTGCCCTGCCCCGGATTCATGTCCATGCCCTTGTGGTAACTGGAGCAGCCCCCACAGGGTGCGACACGAGGTCCGAACCCGTCACTGATCGGCACCCCCGTGGTGAACGGCCACTGGATAGGCGACGAGGGGTTATTGGTGAAGGTATCGGCCGTTCGCGCGAACACGTTGGTTGCGGCCGGCACCACAACAGGCGGGGGCGGAGGTGGTGGTGGTGCTTCGGTCACGGAGTATCCGTCGCGCTGCACGGCCGTTGCGGCGCCGTTTGCGACGAGTGTCTGGGTGACCCAACCGGCCGATGTCGGTAGGGGTCCGTTCGAGCCGGGGGCGGCCGCGGCGGGAATGGCGAGGGTGACCGCGAGCAAACCGATGAATGTCATGGCGATGGTCGCTTGCACACGGCGCGCTGCGGTGACGGCCCGGCGAAGGGGGGCCTGCTCACGGGCTGGCCGCGATGACGTGCTTTCGAGCTGACGGGCGGCTCGAACTATCTCCCGCGGGGCGACCTGCAGAGGGACGACCTGCAGAGGGACGGGTGATGTCGTGATGGGGACTGTGGCGGCGAGCGTTTCGTGCTTGTCGACTGCGGTCGGGGTGTCGGGTGCGGTCGGGTTCCGCAGGTCGCGGCGACGGATTGGAGCGACGTTCTGGGATGGTTCGCGTAGGTCACGACGGCGAGGGTAGGGGGTGTCGTCGGCTCGTGGTGGTGGGGTACGGAGAGAGCGTCGGCTCGGGTAGGCCGCGGCGTCAGGAGTCGGGTGAGTCAAGGGCACATTTCGTCAGGAGAACAGTGAACAAGCGGTCGCGGCAGAGAGTGCTCGCGGACACGTCGAACCTCGCTATGACTGCGAGGGAGAGAGGCCAGGAGGAGGCCGGTTCTATGTTCTGCTGATACCCAGTGCGAAAGGTGGTGGGGTGAGACTTCGATGGAAGTCAGCTACTGCCGCCATCAGTACACGGCCTCGGTCGAGGAGGCAATCAAAGACGGCAGGGCTCTGCCGGAGGACGAAGGTGACCGCGAGAAGTAGGAGCAAGAGCGCCGCGGCGCCCGTCGCTCCGGCCACGGTTCCTAAAGCACAGCCTTCGCAGGTGGCCAGAAACCCGCCGGTTCCATTCGATTCCGCGGAATCGGTGGTGGCAGCTGCGCTTGACGCGATGTCGGAATGGCCGTGGGCGCCATTGACCCCGTCATGGGAGTGGGTGACCTGGTGGCTGGTTGCGGAGTGCAATGTGACAAGCCCGAGGCAGGCCCCGGCGATAGCCAGCACGACGATCGCGAACCGTGCCCAGAAGGGGAGGCGGGGCGGGGAAACGCGAAGCGTGTTCTCCGTCATCTTGTCCTCATTCTCAGTCGGGCCGGATCGGGCATACCGCCCTAGGGTAACGGTTTGATCACAGAGAACCAACTGGGGTTCTCCTGGCGGGGGTCGAGGGGGGCCACCGCGGCGATGTGATAGAGGTGCCGCGGCGGCCCCGGTTCGGCTGTTACAGGGCGGCGAGCATGGACTGCATCTCCGCGATTTCTGCTGTCTGGTCGGTCACGATCTTTTTCGCCAGGGTGACGGCGTCGGGGTTTTCTCCGGAATCCACTTCGGTCTGGGCCATCTCGATCGCACCCTCGTGGTGCTGGATCATCTGTTCGAGGAACAGCTTGCCCGCAGCAGCACCATCAGCCTGCTCGAGCGCGGCCATGTCGTCGTCGCTCATCATGCCGCCGCTGCCGTGGTCCATCCCGGACATGCTGTCGGTGGATTCGCCCCATGACTCCAGCCAGCCGGTCATGGTGTCGATCTCGGGCTGCTGAGCGGCCTTGATCTTTTCGGCGAACTGGGCGACGTTCTCATCGACTCCGGTTTTGGCCAGCAGCATGTCGGACATCTCGATCGCCTGCTGATGGTGGGCGGTCATCATCTGAGCGAACATGACGTCCTGGTCGTTGAAGCTTCCTGTTTCCCCGCTTGGAGAGGGTGCGACGGTGCTGCTGGAGCCGTGGTCCATTCCAGACATCGAGCCGGGGCCGGAGGAGCATCCGGCGAGCGTGATTGCGGCGGCGAGGGCGCCGGTGAGCATAAGTGTGTTGCGGATTCGAGACATGGTGAGGTCCATTCAGTCAAAGGGAGGTGATTCAGGGCGTGCCGCCGCGAGGCGGTGTTGCGATGAATCAGGTTCGACTGATGGAGAGTTTGAGAAGATCGGGCGGATCTCGGAACGGCAGGGAACGCAGCACGCGCACCGCATCATTCAGAAGTCGAAGCCGCATCGATAGGGTCTGTGCCTCAATTCCGCGGAGGAGGCCGATGAGGAGAAGCAACCCGCCGGCGGCTAGTGCCAAGACACAGACCATCGCCGTCATGTCGTGGGTGGGTGGGCAGTCTTCGACGCATCCATCTTCTATCGGGTCAGAGTGCGCCCCGGCAGCGTGATGATCGGTGGTGACAGCCATCGCGGCAGTTCCCGGGTCGCTGTGGCCTGTCATACCGGTTGCGATGGTGTGCATCGCGAGCAGGCCGGCGAGGATGGCGATGACGACTCCGAGGAGCACAGCGGTTCTCTGGATGGCAGCTGGGCGCAGGATGGCGGCTCGAAGTGTCATCAGGGTCATTCGTCACCACCTCCTGTCACCCTCACGGTATCCCCCGCTACCGGGATCCCGCTGTGGAGTTGCGGGGGGTGAATCGGCGGAGTCGGAGACTGTTGGACACAACGAACACTGATGAGAAGGCCATCGCAGCGCCGGCAAGAAGCGGGTTCAGTAGTCCCAGCATCGCTACCGGGATAGCCGCCACGTTGTAGGCGAATGCCCAGAACAGGTTGCCCTTGATGATTCCGAACGTGCGTCGAGAAAGACGCAACGCATCCGCGGCCGCCCCGAGGTCATCACGCATGATGGTGATGTCGGCTGCGGCGATCGCCGCATCGGTCCCGGTGCCCATCGCGATGCCCAGATCTGCGGCCGCAAGGGCTGCGGCGTCATTGACTCCATCGCCCACCATCGCGACCGTCCGCCCGCCCGCTTGGAGCTCACGGATGACGTCGAGCTTCCCCTGTGGGGTGACCCCGGATCGGATGTCGCCGATGCCCACCACCGCACCGATCAGCTGCGCCGCGCCGGCATTGTCCCCCGTCAGGAGAACAGGCGTCAGACCGAGCTTCCGGAACTCCGCTACAGCCGCGGCGCTGCCGGGCTTAATGGTGTCACCGACGACTGCGAGACCTCGCACGATTCCGTCCCAGGCGACCGCTATCACCGTTCTGCCGTCCTTTTCCGCAGCGTCTTGGGCGGAGGCTAGTGTCGGCTCGATCGTGATGCCCCATTCTGCGGTCAGCCAGCTGGGGCGTCCCGCGAGAACGAGGTGACCGTCAACGATCGCTTGCACACCGTGGCCACTGTGCGACTGGAACGATTCGGCCACTCGAGGGGTTTCCACTGCGGCGGTGATGGCTCGGGCGATGGGGTGCTCCGACCCGCTCTCTGCCGCGGCGGCGATGTGACGAATCTCGTCCGGGTTCTCACCCGGGGCGGCGATCACAGCATGGAGTGTCATGTGACCGGTTGTGACGGTTCCCGTCTTGTCGAGGACGATGGTGTCGATGCGCCGGGTCTGCTCGAGCACCTGGGGGCCGCGGATCAGGATTCCGAGCTGCGACCCACGTCCGGTGCCGACCAGCAGTGCGGTCGGGGTAGCCAACCCGAGGGCACAGGGGCACGCGATGATCAGAGTCGCCACCGACGCCGTGAATGCCGCCTCCACCGATCCGGACACGATCATCCATCCGATGAAAGTGAGGACCGCGAGTCCGATCACGACGGGCACGAAAATGCCGGATACCCGATCTGCCAGGCGCTGCACCTCGGCTTTGCCGGTCTGGGCATCCTCCACCAGGCGACCCATTCGAGCCAGTTCGGTATCGGCACCAGTACGGGTCACCTCGACGACGAGACGCCCGCCGACATTCACGCTCGCCCCAACGACACGATCACCTGGGCCGACTTCGACCGGCACCGATTCACCGGTCAACAGGCTTATGTCCACAGCGGACGCACCGTCCACGATCAGACCATCGGTCGCGATCTTCTCCCCGGGACGCACGACGAACACATCCCCCGGGGCCAGTGCCGACACAGCAACCCGAACCTCTCGCCCATCTCGCAGCTGGGTCGCGTCCTTGGCGCCGAGCTCCAGCAACGCTCGGAGTGCGGCGCTGGAGTCGCGTTTTGCTCTGGCTTCGAAGTATCGACCCGCGAGAATGAATACCGTGACGGCTGCGGCGACCTCGAGGTAGATCTCGTCTCCATGCCCGGTGCCGAACAGGGTGAACGTCATCCGCATACCGGGCTCACCCGCGCTGCCGAAGAACAACGCGTAGAGCGACCAGCCGAAGGCGGCGAGCACGCCCACGCTGATGAGAGTGTCCATCGTCGCCGCGCCGTGGCGAGCGTTGATCCACGCTGCCCGGTGGAAGGGCCAGGCACCCCATATGGCGACGGGGGCGGCGAGTGTCAGCGCCAACCATTGCCAGTTCGTGAACTGCAGCACCGGAATCATGGACAAGACCGCGACTGGCACCGCCAGCAGAGTAGATATCAGTAGGCGGCGGCGCAGCTCACCTGTCTCCGACGGGGCGCTATCTGCATCCTCGATGCTCTCCACTGGAGGGGCAGGGACGGAGGCTTTGTAGCCGGCGGATTCGACGACTGCGATCAGTTCGTCGGCTGAGAGCTCCGCTGTCCCCCGGATGCGCGCTTTCTCGGTCGCGTAGTTGACCGTCGCTTCGACCCCTGGAACCTTGTTGAGTTTGCGTTCGATCCGGTTCGCGCATGACGCGCACGTCATTCCGCCGATATCGAGTTCCACATCGGTCGCGCTCATCAGTCTGCGGTCACCAGCTGGTAGCCGGCTTCCTCGACCGCCGCCCGGACTGTATCCGGGTCGATCGGTGCGGTGCTGGAGATCGAGACCCGAGACTGGCCGCCGACGTGAAGGTCAACCTCAACGCCCTCGACGCCATCAACAGCCGAAAGCTCCTCGGCGACACTTGCCACGCAGTGTGAACATGTCATGCCCGTCACCAAGTATTCCTCTGTCACGGGACTCCCCTGCCATGGCGCGGAAACCGCATCGTTGTGAGCTGCAGGCGAGCAGCTGCAGCCGCTGTTGATGTCCGTAAGGCCGAGGTCGTTGTTTGTCGTGTGCATGGTGCTCCCATCGTTCGGTGGATACCCCCATAGGGTACACGAAGGTACCCCATAGGGGTATATCTAGCGCTCGAGATGCTTCGCACCTGGCTCGTGCCCAACAACACCACAGTCATGATCGTGCTGCTCCTGGTCATCGGCGTAGTCCTCATCGATTAAGGCATTGGCAGCTTCTAAGCCGACAGACGCCCACTCGACGGCGCGCTCGTGGAGACTCCGTGGCGGATCGAACGCGAAGCGGACGGCTACCGGCTGAGCCACGCGGACGACAGCCGCGAAACGGCTAGCGGGTACGCGTTGGGAGCGTTCGCGACGCCGGAGTCCGCGGTGGAGGCGCTGCGGGGCATGCTCTAGCTCTGACGCCTCGTGCGGCGATACTGTGTCGCCGTGAGGTTCACGCCGATGTGGGCCAGCAGGGAGCGGACGGTGGCCGGCAAGTTTGAGTTGTATAAGTCCTCGAATGGTGAGTTCCGTTTCCGTCTGAAGGCCGGCAACGGTGAGATCATCGCGACGTCCGAGGGCTACACGTCGAAGGCGTCGGCGAAGAACGGCATCGAGTCCGTGAAGAGCAACGCTGCGGATGCTGAGGTCGTTGACCTGTCGTAGGGCTGCCGCGCGCGGGGCGCTTGCCCTCGATGATGTGGGCTAGTTGATGGGGTCGTTTCCGATGGCGCCTGTTGGGCCGCGGCGGTTGTCGCGGTCGCGCGCGTCGAGCCAGAGCTGGTGCCGGCGGAGAGCGCTTTGCACCGCTGATCGGATGACCCAGTATGACGCGAAGAGGACGATCGCGGCGGGGGCGGCGTAGGCGAGGATCGCGATGAGGATGCCGGAGAGGTTGAAGCCGCTGGAGATCATGGGTGCTTCTTTCTGCTTGAGCTGGTTGACGCGTAGGTGTCAACGGGCGGTGAGGGTGCCGTCGGTGAATCCGACGTCGATGTGGAGGTGGGTGCAGGTGTCGTCGAATTGTCTGAAGTGCGTCGTGGCGATCGTGGTTCCGGCTTCGGCGCGGCATTCGATTTGGCCGACGCGGGCGCCGTCGGGCATGACGGGGTCAAGAGCGCTGATGAGCCGGAGCGAGTTCCCGTCGGCGCCGGTGAGTCCCTGCCCGTTGAGTCGGTAGAAGTCGACGGCGAGGCCGCCACCGTCGAAGTAGTGCGATGAGGCGGTGCCGGCGCCCTCGATCTGGCCGGTGCATTTGCGGTTGATGTCGGAGACGCCGACCTGCTCGAAGACACGGAGGGCGAGCACGAGCACCTGGAGGATGCGGACGTCGACGACGCAATCCGGGACGGCCTGCCCCTGGGCGATCCACCGGATTTCTTTGATGTGATCGGGGGTGGAGCCGATGAGTCGGCCTTGGTCGGCGGCTTCTACGAGCTGCTGCGCGAGCTGCACCGCGTCCCCGCCGATCGCGCAGGCGCCCGCTCCCCCGGTCGACACGAGCCCTTGAACGATCGCGGTGGCTGGGGCGTAGAAGGGTGTGTAGTAGTTCGGGTCGGCGTTGATCTGCACCGCGTTCGCGGCGAGGGTGGGTTCCATCGTCTGCCACCCAGCCACGCCCATGAGTCGGGTGAAGAACGCGGTCGCCGCCTTGAACGGGTCCATCCGATCGGCGAGCGGCCCGTAGCCGCGTTCCTGCTGCTGGAACAGCCCGACCGAGTCAGCGACGGTCCCGTCGGGGTTCATGGCGTTGTCACCGTGGTCGAGGTTCCGGAGAGTCGATTCTCCAATCGCGGTCATCACCCCGATCGTCTGCGCCTCTGTCGGGAGTTGGAGCTCCGCAGCCGCGTTCATGATCTGCGCGGCGTTCTCCAGCTGCTCACCCGAGAAGCCCGCGATCGACTGGCTGCCGGCGGTGCCGGTGTCGACGACCCCGCTGCCGCAGCCGGCGCGGGCATCGGGGGCCATGCCGAACAGCACCGCGGTGGCTGTGAAGGCGACGACGGTGGTGGCGGCGATCGCGGGGAGTTTCCAGCCCATCTGGTTATCCCTGGATGCCGGCGGCGGCCTTGAATGCTTCGTCGGTGTCGGTGATCTGCGTCTCCCACGGCGACCGGATGTGTTGCACCAACGTCTCCGGCCGGGAGGCGTATTTGAAGATGTGGTGCCCGTCGGCGAGGCGTTCGATCTGCTGCGCGGTGTCGGTCCCGAACGCGAACGTGCGCGCCGCCCACAGTGCGTCTTCGCGGAGCGTCTGACGGTGCACGTGCACGGTTTGCGCTTCCTGGATCATCGCCATGCCGGGCGATCCGGGTGGGATGTCGGTGCCTTTGTGGAACACGAACACGTTGGAGAGGCCGAGGCCGCGGGAGAGTTTCTGGTTCGAGCGGGCAAGTTGCGCGGAGGGGCCGGCGGCGATGTGCCAGCCCTCTTCGTAGATGCAGTTCGTCGCCCAGCCGCGGTCTTCGCGGAGCCGGCCGAGGAGCCACATGTGGCCGATCGCCATCACGGCCGGCACCGCCGGCCCTTGGTCGGGGAGCTGCGAGATGTCGAACACGGTCAGCTTGCCGCGGAGGTCGACGTTCTTCGAGGTTTCCCCGTCGAGGAGCCCGCCGTAATCCTGCAGGAGCGTGTTGAGGGTGAACCGCACGGAGAGGCCGGCCTGGTGGAGTGCGTCGATCGCCTGCGGTGACAGGCCGGCGTAGTCGTCCATGTCGGCGACCCGGGAAAGGTTCGGCAGGACATCCGCCAAGGTTGGCGTGCGGCCTTCCTGGTGCTCGGCGACGGTGCGGCGGAGCGCGGCCCGGAGGGCTTCTTCCTCCCACTCGTTGAGTGCTTGATCTTCGCGGGCGAGCCGGGCGACGACGTTCAGGAGCTGCATCTGCCCGACCATGCCGGTGCCGCGGCTAATCATCGGGTCAAGGAGATTGAGGCGGGTGCCGGTCCCGTCGACGGCGAACTTGATCGGCTCGTGGCCGTAAGCGCGGGCAAGCTCCGCGTATTCGCCCTCTCCCCCGCGATCCTTCTTGTCGAACGTGCACGCCCGCCGCTTGTTCAGCAGCAGCGGTCGGATGACATACACGGTCTTCGTCAGCGACGATTTCCCGGAGCCGACGTCGCCGATGACGACGACATTGGGGCTCGATACGAGCCGGGGGGATGCGTTGTATGCGGTGACGGGGTCGTGGGCGATCATCGTGCGCGAGAGCACGTCCCGGCCGATCACCACCCCGTTGGTGCCGGTAGGTGCCCCGATGATCGCCGTATTGAGGATCTTGGCCTACCTCGTAGGCATCATGGCCCGGCTAGGTCAGCTTTCGTTCTCGTTCGATGCAAAATAGAGCCGGTATGCGGCAGCAACGAGCGCGCTCCGCGAGGGTGCGCCAACATCGGCGGCGAGCTCGTTGAGAGCGCGACGCTGGTTGCCGTCCAGGCGTAGCTGAATCTGAATACCTCCACTGCCACGGGGCCGGCGGGAGCGCCGCTGCAGAGGCCCAGCGCCTGCGTCAAGGTGTGCAGGTTGAAACTGGGCACTCAGTCGCTCTACGGGTACATGGTCGAGCGCATCGACGAGAAGTTCGTCGTAAGTCACCCCGGGCTCCCCCGCGGCCGCGCTGCGCCCCTTGGCAGCCCGAATGAGGGTGAGAATATCCGGTTCAAGATAGACAGCGACGTTCTGCACGCCCTCGTGCTCCGTCGTGTCTCGGCGCGATCGCGTGGATCGTTCGGCGGTGGGCTTCGGGGCGGTCTTGGTTACACGTGGCCGCGTTGCGGGCACGGAGGCGATGGAGTTTTGAGCTGCCGGATCGGGGATGCCGGGCCGGTCGGCCGTTGGTTTCTGAACGGGGTGTGGCGTCTTGGGCAGAATGCCAATGAGGCCAGCGGCTCGGCCGCTACCCGCGCCCTTGAACGCGTCGGCCAGGCTGGGACGTTCGATCTGCGGGTCACTCATGACGCAACACTCACTTCCTGCTCAATCTCAGCGACGCGCGTCAAAAGCTCCCGAGCGATGTTCTCGTAGTCACTAGCCAATCCGGACGCGTCACGCGCGTAAAGACCGCCTATGGGACTCGTGCCATTGCGAAGCGCAGTAAGTCGGGCGGCACGGTCGGTGATGCCTGCTTCTTCCAGTTCATGAACGAGGAGGCCACGTCGCCGCGCGTCGGCGGCGGCGCTGTCGAGATGACGGATACGGGTTGCGAACACAGGCGCTGCGTCTCCGAGGACCTGTGCAAGACTGGCGCGCACGTCGCGCTCGAGGCGAGTCGTTCGAGATGCAATCGCAAACAGAATCACTCCCGCGAGGCGCAACTCGGGGTTCCGTTCCCGCACGTCGACGAATCGTTCCGCGATACGCGTTACGCCGTCGATGCTGGCCTCATCGGGCCGTGTAGGGATGACTACGGCGCGTGAGACTGTGAGTGCCGCGGTGACAATGATGCGATCGCCGGGTGGAGTGTCGATGAGGATGAGGTCGTAATCATCTGCGATCGCACCCAGCTTAGCTTCGAGGACGTTTGCGAGATCCCCTCCCCCACGTTGGGCACGGCCGGCCATCACTGCGGCGACGTCGCCTAACGCCGGACCGCCAGGAATGACATCAAGTCGTTCGCGGACGCCCCTTAGAACAGGCAGGGGCGCGGCGGTAATGAGGGAAGTCAGAAGGTCATCGCCCGTGTCTGGTCGGTAGCCGAGATCACGGGCGACGTTACCTTGCTGGTCAAGGTCAACGATCAGGACGCGAGTACCGGCGGCAGCGGCGAGTCCCCCGATGTTACTGACAAGGCTCGTCTTACCCACGCCGCCCTTTCCTTGAGCGACGGTGACCGTACGGTGAATGCTCATGTTCCTCCTACGAATTACTGCCGAATGACTCGCAACTCATACTGCGTGCTTTGCCACCGCGTCTGCTGCATTTTGACAGGCGTGTTGAAACACAATAGGACGCACCTTACATCACGCTAGTGACAGGGCTAGCTTTACCGCGTTATTTATGGTTTTGGTTATGGCGTTATGCGTTGAGTGCGGAGAAATTGGCCTTGTCGATAGAAGAGACCCATACTCCTGCTCGCCAGTGATAACCGATCGCTAGAAGTCCCCAAGTGGGGCCGTCCCATACGAGTGCGCGGTCTTCGGGTATGGAGGTGATGTCGCCTTCGGTGAGGACTGCGCGGCGGTCGATTGAGTAGGTGGGGTTGACCGTTTGGAGGGGGATGAGGAACTTGCCGACGTAGCTGGTGGAGATTCCGTAGCTGGTGACGTGTCGGTCGTACTCACCGGCAGCGGATGCCAGTGCGGACACAGTGTCTTTATCGAAGACGCCGCGGAAGATGACTTTGGTGGGGAAGAGGGTGAGGAACGATTTCGCGGCGTCGCCCCAGCGGGCGATTGCGGGGCCGAGTGCTTGGATTCCGACGACGATGTGGAGGCCTTGGCCGCCGGCTTCGCTGATGATCGCGGGTAGGGGGATGGGGGCGGTGGTGTTGGCTTCGTCGAGGGCGAAGGTGACGTGCGGGTGGGCTGGTTCGAGGCCTGCTTGTTCGTGTTTGGTGCGGTCGTAGGTTTCGAAGCGGATCTGCTCGAGCAGAGCCGCGAGGAGCGGGGCGTAGAGCTCCTGCTTGTCGGGGCGAGCGGTGATGTAGAGGGTGTCGGTGGAGCGTACGAATTCGCGTGGGTCGAAGTTGGGGTCGACGCCGATAGTTCTGGCATTGACGGAGTCGTAGACGCGCAGCAGAGCAACCATGGTTGAGATGATCGATCCACGTTCCCGGTCGGGGGTGGAGATAAGCCCGAGAAGCTTTTGCGAGGCGATCCTTGCGCCTTCATCGCCCGCGTTCTGGGCGCGCGTGAGGATCTCCAGCACCTCGGTTTGGGCTTGCTCGTCGGAGGCGGCCATTGCCCATTGGGCGACGTCGGCGATGGGTCGACCGTCGAGATAGGCGGCGTAGAGAAGGGTTTGGACCCAATCGGTAGCGCGGCCGACGAAGTGGGTATCACCGGAGCCGCGGTCACCCTTCCGAAGAGGTTCCGCCATAGTCTTCCCGACTTGGAGGGCATCATCCCAGGAGCGCACCGACACGAGTGGGGACCAGCGGACGTGCTCGACACCGGCTGGGGTGACTTCGTCTCCACCTGGGTCGAAGTGCCACACCCTGCCTTTCTGGGCGCGGACGGCGGCTGTGGCGTTCATGACGTCCGACTTGATGGACGATGACACGCACGCGCCGGGTGCGAGCAGCACGGTGGGAATGAGGACGGCGCTGGTCTTGCCGGAGCCGGGTGGGCCAAGAACGAGGACACCGCCGCGCGGGGGAGCGGTCACGATCGAGTCCGTCCCGTCGAGAGACCAGCCAAGAACGGCGCCGGGGAGCTTCTCGGTCCGGCGAGTAATAATCTCAGTGATCGTGCCGAGGGGGTCGGGGGAGTCGCGGATGATCTCAGCCTGCGTGGGCGGTGGCGGCGGGGTGCGCTTGCGCCGGAGGCGGGCACCGGTGCTGAGTCGTCCGAGTCCGTAGCCGGCCAGGTAGGCGATAAAGGGGATTGCGGCGACGAGGACGCTGAAAATGATCAGGAACGTGCGTCCGTAGAGAATCCCGCGTCGGCGCCGGCCCTGGATGAACCCGATCACCAGTGATAAGGCGAGTGCGATCAGCCATGCCACGGCGAGGACCGTTGCGAAGGTTGTGAGCTGCTGCCCGACGATCTCTCGCGCGGCCGGGCAGTCGCCACTATGAGCGACACCGAACTCATCGGGTGGACACGTCGCTAGGACGTCTGTGGGGGCGATGCTGGCGAACATGAACCAGATGGCCCAGGCGGGGAGTGTTGCGATCCAGCCCAGTGGGAGCAGCCACATCCATGTCCCGTCGAGGCGTTGTAGGACGGGTGCGGTTGGGCCTCCTTGGGCTTGTGGTCCCCACGTCATGTGCCGCCTCCTTCGCCTACAGCTGTCGCATCGAGCGTATCCACGTCCCCCGACAGGGGGTAATTTGGCTCGGCGACGGGCGATTGCCGACCTGCTTTGGATGGGGGTAAAGACAAGCGTGTGCCCAGAGGCGGCGAGGGAGCCTATTCGGTCACTTCGGCTACTGGAGGCGGGGGGTTCTGGTTGCTGTAGGCGGTGAGGGCGTGGCGGAGTTGGTGGGTGTGGATGAGCCAGCGGGTGCCGATCCAGTAGCCGGGCAGGATGCCTTGTTTGAGCCAGAGGTTGATGGTTTGGCGTGATGATTGGAAGAGGGCTTGAAGTTCGCGGGGTGTGATGGTCTCGCCGTAGCCGGCCAGAATGTCGATCGGCGAGGTCGAATCGGCCGGCTTTTCGGGGTCGTCGAAGAGGGCGCGGACTTCGGCGGTGAAGATGAGCCAGTGGTGTCTCACTCGGTAAGCGGGGATGGTTCCGCTCGTCAGATGTTTCCGGACTGTCTTCTCGTCGAGACCGAAAATTCGGCTGAGATCGGCGACGGTCATCGTAGGCGAGAGCGCGGGAGGCACTGCCGGTCGGGGGAGTGGCAGCGCTTCCTCTGCATCGGGTCGGGCTTTGCTCTCCTCGACGCGAGGTGTGGCGTCGGGTGTTGCATTCATGCGGATGGTGCGCGGTTTCGTGAGGGTTGCGGGTGAGTGTGCGGCGTGGACGAGTTCGATCTTGTTGCGGACGGGAAATCCTGCGGTGCGGTACTTGGCGCGGATGTTCCTGATGTAGCTCCGGACAGTGTTGCGTGCCATGCCCAACTGTTCAGCGATGTCTTGCCCGGTGAGCCCGTTTACATACAGGTCCAGCACTCGCCGCTGTTTCGCGGTGAGGATCACCGCGTTCTTCGGTACCTCCGCCGGGCGGAGGGGCTTGGCGTCAATGACTTCTGTGATCCGCGGCGAATAGAACGGCGTCTGTAACGTCGAGCCAGCTGCCGCGCGGATTGCATCGGGGAGAACGTCGACCTCGTCTGTCGAAGCCGCATACGCGCGCACGCGTTCGTCGTCGAATTCCTCTGCGCCGATGTCATCCACCAGGAGGACGATCGCGGCCGCATTCGCTGCGGATGGCGTGAGGGTCGTTCGGTCGGCAATGATGACGTTCGCGTCGGCGAGATCACCCTGGATCGTGGTGTTGGTGGTGGCGGTGGCGACGAGGTGGATGTCGGCGGGTGCTCGTCGGTGGAACCAGGCGGTGAGGGTGTCGACGAGCATTCTGTGCTCGAGGATGAGGCCTACGGTGATCGCTTTCATTGCGACCCCAGTCTGCTGACTCTGTACGCGTGCTGCATCAGCGGCTCTGGTCGCGGTCGCTGTCGCGGCTGGCTTGTTCCCGGGCCCGGCGAATCCGCTCAGCCACCTCTGATTGCTCCTGCGCGGCCGGCTCGGGGGCAGGCCGCGTGCGGACGGCGTCTTGTGCCGGCGCCTGACCTCGGGACGCAATTCGGTAGGCCTCGCGGGCTTGCTCGGCGGTTTCGGTTCGTTCTTTTTGGATCTGTTCGGCTTGCTTCTGCTGGGACTCCACAACCTGCGATTGGGGCGTCCGGGACTGCTCAACGTTTCGGGTGCGGGGGGCCTGCTGCAGCCCGTACTGTTTCTCGATTTCGGTCGCGGCCGTTTGGGCTTTCCGGTAGTCCTGCCGGGCGTGCCACACCTCGCCCTCTTCCGAGACACGGGACACGACGACGTGGACGTGGTCGTCGCCGTGGCGGACCATCACCCACGGGTGGTTCTCATAGCCGAGTTTCTCCGCCATGTGCTGGCCGGCGTCTCGCCACTCCGCATCCGACAAACGCCGATCACCTGGTGCGGCCCGAAGGGAGGCGTGCCAGATCGGGTTCTTGATCTCGCCCCGGGTCCGGGTCGCAGCACGAAGGTCCTGCGCCCAAGCGTTCCCGTTCCGGTCACCCTCACGACCGAGATTGCCGCCGATGACGGCTCCACCAGAGCGGCGTTCGTATCGGTGCTCGTTGGCTTTGCCGGGCCCGTGGAGGTACGCGGCAATGTCACCGGGCCTGGATCCTTTGGTGATCTTCGCAATCACCACCGGTCGCGCACCGCCTCCGTGTGCGGGTACCCAGCAGGCAGCGGAGGGAACTCGACCGGCGCCGGCGTGAGCTCCGGCAGCGGGGACGCTGCGAGCTCACCGGTCACCCATTCCACGTGACGCTGCACACGCCCTCGGGACGGCCATGCACCCCCACTGTCGATGCGCACGGAGTGCCGCACCACCTGTGCGCGGGGGAGGCTGCGTCAAGGCCGGCGAGGAGGTCGCCGCACCACACCATCAGGTACTCCTGCAATGACCCCGGCAACGGTGTTCCGGTCATGCCCGCTCCTGCAGCTCGTCGCGCAGCGCCGCCATTGCTTTGCGGGTGTCGTCGATGACTTGAGTAACCACCCGAAGCTCCGGCGCAGCCCCTCCACCGAGCTCGGCGATGTTCAACGCTTTCGCGATCTGGTTCAGGTTCGACCCAACGTGAGACAGCTCCGCGCGCATCGCCCGGACCTCCTCCGTCGCAGCGGGTTCGGGACGATCCGGTCGCCCCGCCAGACGGTCGTCGACGGACTCGCGCACCCACCGTCCGAGCTGCTGCCGGCCATCCTGTTCCGCGGCCTGAACCCACCGAGCGTGCTCGTCCGGGGTGAGGCGCACGGCGACGGTTTTCACGCGTTCACCGCGTGGCCCAGACCACGATGACCCCGCAGGGTTGGCGTCGACTGCCGCACTTGTTGGTGGTGTCGGCTCGTTCGCCGGCACCACTGCTGGTGGGTCTTCGGGTGCGGCAGGTTCGCCGCGGCCGAAGAGGCGCCAGCGGGACGAATCAGACACTGATGAGGACCTCCGGAGCGAGAGCGGAGGGACCCACCAGGGGTGGGTCGGGCCCCGCAGGGCAAGGGATTGGTGTGGCGCGTAGCGTTACGCCAATCATACCTTGCATCGCCCCGAGCGAGTCCACTGAAAGTGGATGGAGCCTCGGTCGGGGCAGGGCGGCCGCGCGAGCGGTGGAGCACCGTTCAGGTGCGGAGCCGGCGCGGCCGATCCCATCCCAGCGGGGTGGGATGCGGTGGCCCGGCCCAGGGCCACCATGCGCAACGCGACGAGCCTCGAGAACCTCGCCGCCTACGTCCCTGGGGGAGGGGAGGTCGCGCAACGCGCGACCGAAACCTTCGCCTTGAGACGTGTAATGGTTGGGCTGGTTAGGGTGGGTTCGTGGATGGGGTGAGCGTGAGCGCTGAGGACTTCCGGGCCGACTCGGTGAAGTGTGCGGGGATCGTCGGGCTGTTCTCCGAGATGCTGTTGGATGAGGACGTCGATGCGTTCACGCGTCGACGTCTGGAGCCGCACGTGCATCTGCTCGTGGGGATGTTCTGGACCGCGGGAGAGATCCTCGTTGACGAACTCTTCGAAGACCTCACCGCGTACAACACCGGCGACTTCGACGCCGAAGAGACGATGGCGTTACACGGTCTGCCGGAACAGTTTCTGGACCGCTACGACGGACGGTTCCTGCACCAGTTCCTCGTCGCGACCGTTGTCGTGACCACCCGTATAGCGACGTCGTGGGAGTATCCCGCGACGATCGCGGAAGCACTGGCGGTGAAGTTGCTTCTGGACCGGGTGGAGGTGTTGATCGACACCTACGAACTCGAGGTCGACGAGGAATGGCGAAACGACGTCGAAGGCATCCTGTTCGAAGACGACGACCACGAACTCCTCTACTGGGACGCTGAAGACCTCGAAGCCCATCCACGGACGCTCGAAGGCTCCGCGAACCTCGACTACGTCAGCTGGTTTGTCCCATTCCGCACACCACCCCGCACGGCACCGTTCGCCGTCACAGACCCACCCGGGCAGTGACGGTCAAGATCAACCCAGGCCGGTCGTGGATTATCACGGGGGAGCACGAGGGGTCTCCCTCGTCGCCCAGCCACCCTGCCAGAGAGCTCGGTGCATGGATCGGTCCTAGTCTGAGTCGGGTGTCCGACCTTCTCATCCCGGCCCCCGACGCCCTTGCCAGCCTCATCCAGCAGCTCGCCGCCGCGATACCCGTTGACGAGGCTGAGGACCTTGATGTCCTGTTTAGCTCGTGCGGGCTGCACCCGGATGGCTCGGTCCCGCACGAATACGGTGGAGACACAGCGATTTTCACCCTCCGGTGTGATCTGTCCGAGACCGTCTCCGCGTCCTGGACGCGTTTCCAGGACGAGTTTCTCGGCGTGATGCTTTTCGCCTACTCCAGCCCAGTCCCGGGCAGCAAAACGGTGAAGGCCGGCTACCGGAAACTCCACCGGCACCTCTGGAAAGCGCTGGGGGCTCCGCAGCCGCTTCCGGGTTTCGAGAATACGTCGGTCACGGTCTGGACGACTAGTGGTGCTTCTGTGACGGTGCAGCGGTTTGATCGGCGCGACAGCACCGTCATGATCTCCATCACCGATCCCGCCGTTGAAGCTAGGTCGGAAGCCGCGGCGCGTGCCCGCGCGAAGCACTCGGACTAGCCGGGCAGGTTTTCTTCCAGCACTCCGGTCACGACGGCGGCGGCTTTGTCCTGGGTGCAGTTCAGGGCGAGGGCGAGTTCGGACTCGACGATGTGGCGGGCTTTGATCAGCATCGCTTTCTCACCCGTCGACACCCCCCGGATCACGTCGCGGCGCCACAGGTCCCGGACCACTTCAGCGGCCCGGACCACGTCGCCGGAGACGAGCTTCTCCTGGTTGGCCTTGTACCGCCTGGACCAGTTGCTCAAATCTTCGGGAACATCCGCGCGCAGCACCGCGTAGACGCCTTCCACCCCGGCAGCGTTGATGACGTCGCGGACGCCGACGTCATCGAATTTCGCGACCGGTAGCTCGATCATCAAGTCGTTGGAGTGCACCCGCAACGACACATATGCCGCTTCCTTACCTTTGATTACTCGTGTCTTGACCGCGGTGACTGTTGCGGCCCCGTGGTGGGGGTAGACCGCCGTGTCACCAATTTCGACCTGCACCTGGCACCCCCTTGTCTGTGACACCACATCATTCCAAGCCGCCACGAAAAGCAGTAATCCGGTGCCGACTGCAGGCCCAGCAGGCTTTCGTGGGCCGCACTTGAGGGCGTGCTGGGGGTCGTGGGGGCGTATTCTGGTGGCGAGTGAAGGGGGTGCAGGTATGGCACCGAAGAAGTTCGTCAGCGCGAAGCGGTTGAGCGAGACGGTTGTGGAATCGACGATGAAGACGATGAAGATCGAAGGTCGCATGCCGACAACAGCACCCCGGGTCCGGGTGGCCGGGAGCGGCGATCTCGTGAAGCGTCTGAAGGCGCATTCGCACCGTCCTGTTGGCTGAGTTCTCCAGCCCGTATAACGACACCCCGGTTGATCCGGAGGATGCGGAAGCGTTCGTTGATGGCGTGTCCTTCGAGACGAAGGCTGAGCTATATGCGGCGGAAGCCCAAGCGTTGGCTGATGCCCGCGATGAGCTTTACGCGGGCATCAGTTCCGGCGAGCTCACTACGGCCGATCTCACGACGCCGTATGCGCTGACCGATATTCACGCCGCGTGCTACGGGAGCATCTGGAAGTGGGCCGGCGCCATCCGTGTCCGGGAACTGAGCATCGGCGCAGCACCCGAACACATTCGCGAAGCTCTTTACGCGGAACTCGATCGACTCAACTGGCAAACCAGCAACCTCGACAGTGCCGGGCTCTCCCCGGATTTCGTAGCAATGAGTGCCCACCATCACCTGGTCAAGATCCACCCGTTTGTCGATGGCAATGGTCGCGTCACCCGTCTATACGCGGACGTGCTGCTTCTCGCGATGACAGGGGACCGGATCTTTGACTGGACCGACGAGCCGGTCTATTTTGAAGCGCTCCGCCGTGCCGACGCCAGCATGAACCCGGACGAGCTTCTCACGATCGTTGAGGCGAAGGTCATCGACGAATAATGCTGAGCCGCGCAGCGGCTCCGATCTGAGATGGGTTGATGCCGGCCGCGCCGGCATTCCGCTCGCGGCCAACGTTCCGAACATGCAACACGACCGGCGGGAAGACCCCCACTCTGATTTTCGCGTCTGAGAACAAGCGGGTTGACGGAAGGGACGCGTCAGTCCTGGTTCTCGATCGCGTCGAGCTTCTCGGCGAGGCCGGCGCCGTCGGGGGCGTAGACCCAGGGCACGTCCTCGGCGGGTCGGTCGCCTTTCGAGCGGCCGCCGGCGAGGACTGCCTCGCCGGGGGAGAGCTGGCGGATAGCGATGGCGCGGACGTGACCGGGCGCATCCTGAGCGAACTCGCCGTAGATCGACTCGTCGTGCTGGCCGTCATCGCCAATCAGCACCCAACGAATGCCCGAGAACTCTTGGGCCAGGCGGCGCAGATTAGTCTCTTTGTGCTCGCGGCCGTTGCGGAAGAAGCGGTCGCGTGTCGGGCCCCAGTCAGTGAGGAGCAGCGGCCCACGCGGATAGAGGTTGCGGGAGAGAAATCGCGTGAGGGTCGGAGCCACGTTCCAGGCGCCGGTAGAGAGGTAGATGAAAGGCGAGCCGGGGTGGTCGGCCATCAGGCGCTCAAGAAACACGGCCATACCGGGGGTGGGGTTACGGGCGTGCACGTTGATCACGAAGGTGTTCCAAAACGCGAGGAACGGGCGGGGCAGCGCCGTGACCATGACGGTGTCGTCGATGTCGCAGATGACACCAAAGTCGATGTCAGGGGCCACGATGAAGACCGGGGCCTCGACCTTCTCGGAGCCGGCGGTCGACATGGTGATGGTGTGCCACCCTGGCTCGAGCGTCACATCGACGTCGGTGTCGACGACACCGCCGCGATCGGCCTTGACGGTGCGCACGATGCCCTCGACCTCGATAGTCACCTCAACGTCGCCCACCGGAACGCTCAGGAAGCTGCGCCAACCGCGCACCCGCTCTTCGCGGCGCAACGCTTTCTTGGCCCCGCGCGATCCCGGTTTCGGCGGCTTCGTCAACAGCACGCGACCGAGCACGCGCACCCGCGTGGTGGAGCCGTAACCGGTGTATGGGATGACCGTCAGCTGACGGCCCCGACGCCTAGCCCACTTCTCGCGGAAATCATGGATGGCATCATCAATGCGGGCGGCACGGTGAAGCCGCTGCGCCACAGCGGATTGTTTCGACACGGCCTCAGTGTGTCACGCCCCCGCGCCGGCTCGACCCGGTGGCCACCTGATTCGACTGCATCACGCGCCGGACGCCGACCACTGCGCCCTAAGTTCGGATAGCCACTGGCGCCCGTCTGCGCCGGTCGCTATGTCAGGGTTGGGGCCGGGGAGACCGTTGCGGTGACATTACGAGTCACGGTGCTGGTGTTCGTGTGCCAGCTTGCGTGGATCTGAGCGAGATCTTTGTGGGCGGTGTGTAGATACACCGTGGGGGTGGTCCCGCTGCGTTCGACGACATAGCTGTCTTCTGCGATTGCGTCGGTGAAGACGAGGACCGAGTTGGGGTGTTGCCGGAATACCGACGCGATCCGAGCGACCGTGGCTTCATCAAGCACGCCGAATTTTCCTGCCTGTCGCTGTCCGCCAAAAGAGCTGTTCCCTTCATGATAGGTCTACAGCTCGCGCAGCCCATTGATTGCGCCGGGGAGGAGGGCTCATAGTGCCGTTGTTCGAATTGGAATCTTCATCGCGAGGCCGGCGACGAGTGTTCATCCGAGCACAATTGCCCCTCCTGCTGGCAACGGTGTTCGTCGTTATGGTTGTCGCGGTCGCGATCCCCGCAGAGCTTGTGACCCCGGTTCTGCTGACCGGCATCGTGACGATCACGGTAGCGTCCGTGGCTGCTTTCGTCCTGCCGTGGGAGCGGTGGTCCTCGAACAGGCTCATCAGTGTCGCGGTCGCTGACCTCGTCGGGGTTGCATTGATCAGGGCGGAGCTTTTCTCGGTCCTACCGTCGGTAGGAATGTTGGCGATCTTCCCGATCCTGTGGCTTTCTTACGGGTTCCGCCGCTGGGTGGTGGTCATCGCGATCGCCGGAGCCCTGTTCATGACCTCGCTCGCGTTCGCCTACCGGGGGGTGTGGCCCACGACCGCGTTGGAGTGGGCCAACGTCATCACCTTGCCGACGATCATCGTGGGTGTCGCCGTCGTGGTGAACATTGCCGCGAGTCACCTGCGCCGAAACAGTCAGCGTCTCCGCACTGCCAATGACGCCCAAGCGGCCGCGCTCCAGGAGTCCCGCGATAACGAATTGCTCTCCCGGGCGATCTTGGACACTGTCGCTGCCGGTGTCGCGTTCTATGACGCCGGCAACCGGCTCGTCATCGCGAACCGGCTCGCTGCTGACATGGTGGAACTCGTCGGGTTCCGCCTCGACCAGCCCCCGTACGCCGGCGACAATGTCCTTGCCGCCGATCGGGCGACTCCGATCCCGTACGAGGAACAGATCATTCCACGGGCACTTCGCGGGGAAGAGATCACCGATCACGTCGAATGGCTCGGCCCCGCCGATCAGCAGGTCGCGATCATGGCCTCCTCCCGGCAAGTGCACCGCGACGACGGAGTTCTCCTCGGAACCGTGATCGTCGCCTACGACATCACCGAACTTGCTCACTCGATCGATATCCGTGAACAATTCTTGACCACCGTCTCGCATGAACTCCGCACCCCGTTGACGAGCATTACCGGATATCTTGAGCTTCTCGAGGACTCCCTCGACCCCGCCGACACGACCAACCAGGGCTACCTCGAAGTCGTCAGCCGTAACGCTGGCATCCTTCACGACCGGATCGGGGAACTCCTCGCCGCGACCGACATCGCCGCGCCCCTCCAACTGCGCCTCGTGACCGTGGGGTCTGTTCTGGATGAGGCGGTCGCCCGGACGGCTAAGACCGCGACGAAACGGGCCCAAACTATCCGTCTCGTCCGCGATCGCACCGTCGATATCCCTCGCATGGTCGATCCGGGCCGGCTCCGCCGCGCGTTCGAGGAGATCATCGATAACGCCCTGAAATTCAGCCCATCCAACACCACCATCACCATCACCCACACCAGCAGCAGTAGCAGCGATGACGACGTCATCACTGTTCAGGATGAGGGGCCTGGGATCAGCCGCGGCGAACAGACCCGGGTCTTTGATCGCTTCTACCGCACCCCTTACGCCCGCAATAACGCGATTCAAGGCTTCGGACTCGGACTCACCCTCGCCAAGAACACCATTGCTGCCCACCATGGCCGCATCGCCATCGCTACCGCCGACCCCGGTACCACTCTCAGCATCACCATCCCGCACAGCACACACGATGAGGGTTCACCCTCGAGATAGCGCAGACTGCACCAGCATCACCCTCACCTCGAACATGTCCATCGCCCAGTCAGAACTACTGAAAACACGGTGGAACTACTGAACTGTCGAGTGATGATGCGCCAGACGCACCCAAACGCTTTACATTTCATGTGATGCCCACTGTGGTGGGATCGGGGGTTGATCCTGCGGCCGAACCCGAAGATCACACGGTTTGCCAGGCTCGTTCGGGACCTGGCAAACACCCCCACCACCCATCCGTGCGTCCTGGGTGGGTGATGGCCAGTCAGTCGGTCGCGTATTCCTGGAGGACGGTTTCGACCGCGGTCGCCGCGTCGGCCTCGGAACAGTCCAGAGCGAGCGCGAGTTCGGATTCGACGGTGTAGCGGGCTTTCTGCAGCATCGCTTTTTCGCCCGTTGAGAGGCCGCGTGACACGTCGCGTCGCCACAGGTCCCGAACGACCTCGGTCGCTTTCAGTACGTTGCCGCTGGCGAGCTTCTCCTGGTTCGCTTTGTACCGCCTCGACCAATTCCCGGTGTCCTCCGGGAGGTCCTGGCGGAGAACGGCGTACACCTCGTCGACCCCGTCGTTGTCGATGACGTCGCGGACACCAACGTCAGAGATGTTGCCGGCTGGGAGCTCGATGGTCAGATCGTTCGAGTGCACACGCAACTTCACGTAGCTGACGTCCGTACCCTTGATGACGCGATCTCTGAGCGCGATAACGGTCGCGGCCCCGTGGTGCGGGTACACCACCGTGTCACCAACCTCGATCTGCATGTTCTCCCCTTATTTCAGTCCAACGAATGACATCACGATCAGTCGTAGATGGTGGCTCGGTTGCCGATGTCGAGGGCGACGATCACCAGTTCGCCGCGGCGGATGTCAAGGATCGCCCGGTAGTCCCCGACTCGTATTCGCCATAACCCGATTAGAGGTCCGCTCAGTGCCTTGCAGCGCACCGTGGGGTCTTCGAGTCCGCTGAGATCATCAAGCGCCTTCACTATCCGTCGGGCGATGGCGGGATCGAGTTTGCGGAGAGCGCGGACAGCGACCCGGTCGAACTCGATCCGCCAGAGCGGTTCGCTCACTCGACAGGCTCAGAAGGCATCGCGTCCAGGTCAGCGCGAGTGACTCCGAGCTCTGTCAGCACGTCATCCAGGGGCACGGTGTCGCGGGCTCCGGCCCGAATCGCTTCGGCGCGCGCAACGACGCTGTAGGCGTGCTCGAGGTCATCGAGGTGCTCGGAGAGTGCCTCGCGGAGATAGAACGCGGCCGGGCGACCCGTGGTCGCGCTCAACGCATCAAGCCGGCCCTTCAGATCGTCGGGCAGACGAACACTCACCACTCCTGTAGACATGTTTACAGTCTCGCACAGATTGGTCATGGCATGTCTTTCAATGGTCGAAAGTGGCGGTGTCGGTGACGGTGTAGCCGGGGAAGATTCCGTCGGCCATAAGGGCGAGTTCCTCGATAGCCGAGTTCATGTAATCGTGTTCGTCGAACGGGATCAGCCCATCTGCCCAGTCGTCGCCGTATTGCTTGTTCAGCCATTTCGAGGCCAGCTCGACGTCGGTGTGTGCGGTGATGGTGTCGCCTGCGGGCGTGGTGAGAAGTAGCACTTCGGTTCTCCTTCAACTTGTTTTTCTGCCTGTCTGGCAAGCGCAGCGATGGAGAGCGGACGGCCCGTAGTGCACGCCAATTCGGGCGAAATATGCCCCTTGGGGCGCGTTCGGATTGGTGGGCACGAAGGGTCGGGAGCGAACTATCGTGAAGTGGCCAGACAGACGGGAAAATGCCCTAGCAAGAGCAGTGCCGCACAGCGGCTCCCCTGAGTTAGAACGGGCGCCGGCGGGGCCGGTGCTCCTGCCGATTCACCCGTGCAGCGCAACCGTTGTTCGGTAGCGTCGATGCCATGCCTGAAACGGATGCCTTGGAGCCCGGACTGCTGTTGACGCCTGCTGATGTGCTCGAGGCCACAGAAGCTTTCGGCAATCCGCACAACGGAGCGATCACCGCCTATCTGTCCGCGCACCCGGCTGCGACGTTCGGCCGTATCCACGCGGCCCTGCAAGACCGTGGTGTCGACGTCGTGAAAGGCACTCTCTCCGCTCGGCTCCGGAACCTCGAAACCACCGGAGTCATCTTTGGTGTCCCGTCGCCCGAGGACAGGGGCCGCGGCAAAGTTGTCCGGTACTCACTCGACGCGCGACGGCTCAACCAGCTCGCGTCACGCCAGCTGGACTACATGCTCGGCCTCCACGACCACGACACCCCCACCGAGCCAATCGACCCGACCGCGGCGCCAGCTCTTCGCCCGCTCGATACGGTGAGCGCGAAGATCCTGACCTATCTGGCCGGCAAAGATTCGCCCACCACCGACGAGCTCCACCAGGTCCTCAACGAATCGTCCTCGCCGCAGCGCTTATCGGACCTCGTCACCATCGGACTGGTCATAATCGATGACGCCAACCAGGTGCGTCTCGACCGGCCGGCCGTCGCCCGCGCCGCACGCGTTCTCTTCGAAGCCTCCGTGCAGTAACCCCCGAGGATCAGCGCCCACGCCGGAAGCGAGAGGATTGAGGGATGCGGAATGTCACTGCGATTGTCATTCGGGACCGCCCCCAGCTGTGGTCAATTTGTGCCGTTGAGGAAGACATTTGGACCCAGGGCGCGGACCTCGCAGACGCGAAGAGGATGCTCCGGGAAGCTGTCGCTCTGGCCCTGGACGTCCCCACAGGGAGCATCCATGTTGGCCACATCAGCTACCGCTCACCCCTCTGGCTCGACACGACCTACACACCCCGCCGTCTGCCCTGAAACAGTGCACTAATCCTCCGGATCATTAGCACTTCTGTGGTGGATGCTGGCGGGCGCGTTCCCATGCCCGCTGTTGTTCGTGCATCGCTGCGATAGCTTCATGGATCGCAGCTTGGTCGCGGGATGCCCACCGGGCTTCTTCGGCCTCGCGCTCTTGCCGGCGGGCTTCCAGCTCGGCCCGTGCCTGGACCTGGCGGAGCTGCGCTTCCTCGGCCGGCGTTGGCTCGTTCGGGTCGATCGCATTCTTGATCTGCCACCCCAGATACGCCACCGGGTCACGCTGCCCGGCAGGTTCCGCGACGGTGAAGCCGGCACGCTTGTTACCGGTGGCGAGAGCATCCATGAAGGCGTCGATCGTCCACCTGTCCGGGTCTACGTCGCAGCGTTCGAGCATTGCGCACACCTGACCGATATGCCGCCCATCCGCCAACCACCGCATCCGCGCCACCAACCCTGCAGCGAACCGCTGCACACCAATCGACCTCGGCCGGCCTGACCTCGAGGAACCGCGGCGGGTTGATCCTTTAGTCGTTGCTGGAGGTCGCGTAGCGGCCGACTCGCGCGCGCTTGCGCGCGTTGGTTTAACTTCTAGATCAGGAGCTTTAATACCAAGGTCACCCCTACGGGGTAGATGGACATTTTCAACAGCCCTCCGTTTCGGCATCGTCAGCGCACGCACCGACGCAGCCTTGATCTGACGCCCCCCATGGGCACCCTGCGCAGCCTCACGCTCGGCCACAGTGAGGTAGCGGCCCTCCACCACCGTCACGGCCAACCCGAGCGCTTCCAGCAGCCCACGGGCGCGCTGCACGGTCTTCTTACACACACCCGTCGCCTCGGCCACCGTCTCGTGCGCGGTGGACACACCGCGGCCCGTGTCGGCGTCGGCTGCGAGCATATCCGCGTGCGCGATCCGCAGCAGTGTGTCCGGCGCGATCGACACCCGCCGGCGCAGCTCCTCACCCTCCGGAGTGCGCAGAGCATCCATCACCGCATCGAACCAAGCGGCACCACTCGTCCAGGCCGGCACAGCCGCATACGCCCCCGGAGGGGCCTGAAGGCTCCATGAGCCCGACCGCTTCGGACTCGCCTGTCCTGGGGCATCCTGTGGCCCCGAAATCGGGTCGTCGAAGTGATCTGACACGCCGATAAGCGTGTTTGCGCGCGAAAACGGGACTACAAGTCCCACGTGAGGTACGATCGACACGTCTCCTTGAAGACGCGGAAGAGCCTCCCGGCTCTACCGGGTTCTTGTACTGGGATTGCTCCTCACCTCGAATCGTCGCCAAACAATTCCCGAGGTTGGGAGCCAGAGCTTCGGGCCCGCCTCTGGCGGGCCTCTCTCGTTAAGCCGAGTCGATAGGCAACTCCCCATCGCGTTCTCGATCTTCGGGCCACCACACCGGCAGGCCCTGATCGGTAAGCTCAACATTCTCGATTAGGCGCTCAAAGTAGAGCGCGGATGAGACGCCAGCATGAGCGGCGAGAGCATCGAGCCGCTCCTTGGCTGCTCGCTCGATCTCGTATCCAGTGCGGATCGGATCTCGCATGGTCCCGCGGGGACGACGATGAGCGGCCATAACGACACTTAACCCTGTTGTTAGGGTTAAGTGTCGTAGGCGCTTAGGCGTGTCGGTCTGCGAGCCTGTCGCGCTTCCATGTCGGTCCCACACCGGCTGGGACAAGCTATGGCAGCCACTAGCCTGAACTTCATTCGAGGCATAGATCTCGAAGCCACCGACGCGGATGGGAATTACAACGAATGAGCAAGTCGTTACTCGAGCAGCTGCCCGGGATTGTGGCAGCTGGCAGACGTCAGGCGAAACAAGTCCTGGAGCAACTCGAGGGACAGAACCGCGTAAGCCTTCAGACGCGTGAGCTCGTTATTCCATCGCGAGATCGCAGTGGGCTTAATCTTTGGGGCGCTCAAGCCAATGAAGGACAGACGGCAGCCCCAAACAGACTGATCTACGGCGACAATCTGCTGGCTATGGCCGCACTCCTTGCAGGGGACGACGACGCCCCCAGCCTCCGCGGAAAGCTGGATCTGATCTACATCGATCCGCCCTTTGATTCCAAGGCGGACTACAGAACGAAGATCACTCTTCCAGGGGCGACCATCGATCAAAAGCCTACGGTTCTCGAGCAATTTGCGTATTCGGACACCTGGTCGGATGGCACAGCCTCGTACTTGGCAATGATGACATCGCGTCTCACGCTCATGCGTGAATTACTCTCAGACACCGGCTCTCTGTATGTGCATCTCGGCCCCAATATCAGCCACTACGTAAAGATAATTCTCGATCAGATCTTCGGAAGCGAATCGTTCCGGAGCGAAATCGTCTGGCGCAGGAGCAATTCACATAACAAGACCACCGACCAGTTCGGCCCTATTCACGATGTGATTCTGTTCTACACGAAGACTGACAAGTTCGTCTTTCATCCCGGAAAGCGCCCCTTCTCTAAGGGATATATCGAGTCACGATTCAAATACAGCGATAGCCGCGGAATTTACCAGCCCAATTACTTAACCGGGCCTGGAACAAGACAGGGTGACAGCGGAAAACCGTGGCATGGATTCAATCCCACAAGCGCGGGACGACACTGGGCGATCCCAACGAAGACAGTTCAGCTGCTAGGTCGAGATGTGACCGGTTTGTCTATTCCAGAAATTCTGGACGCTTGCCTCGAAGCTGAACTCCTGGTCATACCAAAGAAACTCGGCGGGCAGCCGATGTACCGTCAGTATCTGACCGAAGGGGTTCCCTATCAGGATCTTTGGGCATATCAGCCCAACACAAAAGGGGTCTTGTACCAATCGGATCAAGGGATCGACGAAGACGTCAAATGGCTGGAGCAAGAGTCCGAAAAGCTCGGCTATGAGACGCAGAAGCCTGAAGGATTGCTCAAGCGAATAATCGAGACGTCGTCGGATCGAGATTCCGTGGTCGGCGACTTCTTCGTGGGGTCGGGCACAACGGCCGCCGTAGCCGAAAAGCTCGGGCGTAGGTGGGTTGCTTCCGACCTAGGAAAGCCGTCTGTAATGATCACGCGTAAGCGCCTAATTGATCAGGATGCTACGCCTTTCCTCTATCAGGCAATCGGGGATTATCAGGTAGAGCAGGCTCGCTCAACTCTCGGCCGGTCGTTCAGGATCGGCGATCTCGCTCGCGTGGTGCTCGATCTTTTCGGCGCCCTGCCGCTGCCTCCTGAGGAGAACATCAATGGTGGTCTCGGTCGCCTTCCCCACACTCGCACGCTTGTTGTGGCCGACAGCCCCTCGCGACTAACAACGATCTCCACTCTTAAGCGCGCACAAGGCTACCGAGACTCCAAGATGGGCGGGTTCGACAAGGTAATCGTGCTCGGCTGGAATTTCTCAGCCGGTATCGGACAAGACATTGCGGATCTGCACGACGCGAATCTCGAAGTGCTTGTTATCCCACCGGACCTGCTCGATCGATTGAAGAAGAAGAGCGTAGACAAGCTCGCCGGGGAAGTTCGATTCTCTAGCCTTCAGTACCTTCAGGCATCCGTTGATCAGCGAAAGCGAACCGACACCGGAGAATTGCTTCTAGTACATCTCGACAATTACGTACTTCTTTCGCCCGACGCGATCAACCTGGATCAGGCGAACCGCGCCTCACTGCAAAAGGTGATGAACGCTGAGCCGCTGGCATTGATCGAATACTGGGCCGTCGATCCTGATTACGACGGGGAGGTCTTCCGCTCGGTCTGGCAGGACTATAGAGGCAACAGCCAAAACGACGGCGATGCCTTACGGGTCGTGACCCGCGCGTCTATTGACTTGGCTTCGGTGCCCGGGGCAAGGAATGTATGCATTCGCGCCGTGGACGTGTTTGGGTTTGAGTCAGAAGTGGTTTTCCCAGGCATTGAGGTGACAGCATGAGCGGCTTTGCGGACTTCCCTCTTGCAAAAGGACTCACCTCTCTTCTAGATCCGCAGATTTCTGAACTGGTGGCGGGCGGCGGGGCACCCATACTCGATCAGGTCACGCCGGTAACCGCCGAGCTGCTCCGCTTTTGGTTCGAGCAGGATTACTGTGACACCCGTTTTCTCAATTTTCATGAGGGCCAGCGCCAAGCCATCCTCAACATCATTTACGCCCACGAGGTTCTTGGTACCACCCGCCTCAGGGATCTTTACGAGGCAGTCGCAGGGGAATACCTGCTTCAGGGTGGAGTACTCGGAGAGGTTACGCGTCAGCGCCATGAGTACCCGAAATACGCCGCCAAAATGGCTACAGGAACGGGCAAAACCTGGGTTCTAAATGCGCTCATGATCTGGCAGCACCTCAACAACGTTGCCAATCCGAGAGACCCAAAATTTTCCAGCAATTTTCTTCTGGTTGCGCCGGGCCTGATTGTCTATGAACGCCTGCTCGACTCGTTTATGGGTAAGGAGCATGAAGGCGAACGAGACTTTGGATCAAGCGACATCTACGCACAGCGCGACTTGTTCGTGCCTGACACGTATCGCGCCAGGGTGTTTGCGTTCTTGCAATCGTCGGTTGTAACTAAGACAGAGATTGGCCGCAAAGTCACCGGGTCCGGCCTTATCGCAATCACTAATTGGCATCTGCTCGCAGGTCAGGAAGATCCCGACTTTCTCGAGGATGAAGACGGCGTGGATGCCCCTGGCGCTGAGATCAGCCCCAAGAAGGCTATAGAAAGCTTCTTCCCTCTCACGCCCGGTACATCGATCGGCAATTCCCTCAAGACGCTTGATCGCAAGTACGGGCGCGGGGGGCCCCTGGATGCGCTCAAGGATCTGCCTAGCTTGGTGGTTTTCAACGATGAGGCGCATCACATTCACGAAGTAAGAAGGTCCGAAGAGGTTACTGACGTCGAGTGGCAGAAGAGCCTGACGGAGATCGCGTCGACCAAGGGCACTCGGTTTATGCAGTTCGACTTCTCCGCTACGCCCTACAACGAAGTTGGGTCCGGAAGGAACAAGAACAAGGCCTTTTTTCCTCACATCGTCGTCGACTTCGATCTGACATCAGCTATGAAAGCTGGCCTAGTAAAAGCACTCGCACTTGATAAGCGAAAGGAAGTTGCAGCTCTGCCGCTGGACTTCCGAGCAGAACGAGACGACCAAAATGCTGTCACCGGGCTCTCGAACGGCCAGCGCGTCATGCTGCGTGCCGGCCTCCGAAAACTCCAGATACTGGAGGAACAGTTCAAGAGCACCGATGCCGAGAAGCATCCGAAACTCTTGGTTATATGCGAAGACACAACAGTGTCGCCCTATGTAGAGGAATTCCTTCTCACCACTGGACTATCCGAAGACGACGTCCTCCGTGTCGATTCCGGTCGAAAGGCAGATCTCGGCGCAAAAGACTGGGAACCGGTTCGAGAAAGACTTTTCGACGTCGACAAGCACCAGCAACCGAAGGTCATAGTTTCAGTCTTGATGCTCCGCGAGGGTTTTGACGTCAATAACATCTGCGTCATCGTTCCGCTGCGGTCGTCGCAAGCATCGATCTTGCTGGAGCAGACGATCGGACGCGGCCTGCGTCTTATGTGGCGAGGCAACGATGCTATTGATGACCTTAAGGCCGAAACTCGCGAACGTATCGCCAAGCGCATGGAGCCGAACAACTATTTCGACGTATTGTTCGTCGTCGAGCATCCAGCATTCTCGGACTTTTACGACGAGCTGCTGAACGACGGTCTGGCGATCGAAGTGGGCGATGAGAACGAAACGACCACGTCGGCAACGGGGGATCTTGAGTTTGTCGATCTTCGTCCGGGTTATCAGGCTTATGACTTCAGGATCCCAATCATCATCCGAGACGCGGATGAAGAATTGCGCGAACCCACAATCAATCCTCTTACACTGCCGATCAGCCGCTTCCCTCTGGATCTGATTCTCAAGCAGATAGGAAAAGGGGATCGCTTCGTCTCCGAAGATCAACAAACTGGTGCCCAGTTCGGCGACTATCGCGTGGACGGAGGCGTGCTAACGGCCACCGGTTACAACGACTATCTGTCGCGCATGACCACGCGGATAACTGAAGCGTTAGGTCGCACTATGACCACTTCTGCCCGCAAGTATAAGGAGAACAGTCAGTTTCCGGTTCTTCAGTCATACCGACCGCTTCTTGCAGGATGGATTGACACGTACATCCGCAAACGCATGTTTGGCGAAGCTTTTAATCCCCTCGAAGGCGAAAACTGGCGCGTCCTGATGCTCGACGATGTTGCGCACGAACTTGCCGGCACCTTCGCGACACTGATAGTGGAGCTTCAGGAGAACCAGCAGGTCGACGCCGCGGTGGTTAGCTACCGCAACCTCTCTGACGTTGTGACGATCCCCGTACGTGCGAGCTCAGCGGCCGACGTCAACAAGTGCATCTATGAACGTCTACCGATCCCAACGAAAAGTGGCGGTCTCGAACGTCTTTTCATTCACTGGGCAGACGCTGATTCAGCCGTCGAAGCGCTGGCAAAAGTGCACGAGTATCGCCACGACTTCCTCCGACGTCCCTATCTCAAGGCTGACGGCATGCCCGCGCAGTACTCGCCAGACTTCCTGGTTCGTACCGGCAATGACATCTATGTCGTAGAAACCAAGGCGCAGTCTGCCCTCAGCGACGAGAACGTTAAGCGCAAGCAACGCGCCGCCCTCGCATGGTGCGAGCAGATCAACGCCTTGCCGGATGAAGAGCGCGATGGGCGCCTGTGGCACTACGTGTTACTAGGCGAGACGATCGTGAAAGATTGGAAGAAGAAGAACGCCCGCGCAAGCGAGCTCCTCGATTACGCCAGGCTTCGACGCTCGAGCACTGCCCGCCAGGAGAAACTGGTCTAATACCGGACGTATAGCGGGCTTCCTGGGCTACCTGTGCAGCTCGTTCGTGCTGCTCGAGGAGGTGGGCAACTCTGCGAATCGGCGAGTCGGTGAACTTGGTTCGGCGACCGCCGGCGGCTTGGCCGGCCGCGCGACGCTTTGGTGACAAAGTCCTCGATTTGTTCCCTACTTGATGTCTAACTCCACCTGCGCGAGTGCGGACATCACAGTGAAGACCATAGCCATCGCAGCAGCGGCCCATCTGTTTCCCGCGCCAATGAGGCGGGACACCTAATCAAGAACGCCCCACCTCACGTCACGTCAGGTCACGGACCAGTCGCGTACGGCGCGTTAGCCTTCACTGCGTCGGCGGCTCGTTCCGCATTCGATTTGCTCGCGAAAGATTCGCCGGATGCTGCGACTTTGTCGCTCGAGCGCCAGGCGCGCCATCGCCATTTTCCGCTGGCGTCTTGGTACGTCTCGTACCTCGCGGTGGCGGCGCCTGCCTTGAACGCTTGAGCCGCGCGAGTTGCGTTGCTGCTTGACGGGAAGGTCTCGCCCGCCCAGGCGGTGAGTTCCCCGTTTGCTCCGTAGAGCCACCAGGAGTAGTAGCCGGCGGTTGTCGTTACGCCGGCGTTGAATTTCCATGCCATGTCTTATCCAATCTGTGTGAGCGGCCGCGACCAATGAGGGGCGAGGCAGGAACCTCGCCCCTCATAGGGTCAGCGTTTGCGGCCGGCTCCGTTGTTGGTCGGATCGACGGGCACGTAGCGCTGTCCGGCCGCGGGAGTCGGCGGCAGCGGCTTGCCCTGCACGGCGGTGCGCTCGGTGTTACCAAGGTGTCCTCCGCGAGGACCGACGATGCGGTATTGCCCGCTGATCGGTGCGGGAGTTCCCGAGGGGATGGGTTTCTGAGGCATTTTTGCCCCTTCCGAAAGCACAGCCACCCAGCACGGATGGTATGCGTCGTTTTGACGCGACCACCCGTGCGGGGCTTAGGATCGAAGTGAATTCTGTCCAGGAATTTTCATTCGACCTCTGTCTGGCCGTCCGATCTCTGATCGGCACCTTGCCGGCCAGAGGTCGATTGCTTTCTGTCACTCCAAACCTTACCAGGACGACCCGACAGAAGAGCCGTCCTGCGGCCCTACGTGACGCATAGAAGCGCAAATATTGCCACTACGGCTCGGAACCCCAACTGGGGTTCATTCGCCGTCCTAGGGGGCCTATATGGCCAATAGGCGGCCGATTTGCCCGGTATTCTCGATCTCCCGCCTAGCTTTTCAAACATGAATTCGACATTGCAAAACTGATTGAGTTTGCAGATTCGGAATTAAGAACGATTGCGGAAATCTCGCAACCTGTGGATAACTGGGCCGGTTTGCTCGCAGTTGCCGATGGGCCGGCGGGGATTGTTCCGCTGCCGGTTCTTCTCCAATTTGACCATCCCCTGGCCGTGCCTTTGAGCGAACCGATCAGCAAGCGTGTTTCGACAACCTAAAGCTTTCCAAGACACCAGCCGCGACCCGCGGCCACCACTCCCTCTGTCGTTTCTCGCGGTCGCCTGCGCGATTGATCGCGCTGTTGTTGCGTTCGTGCAGGTGAGTGTGAAGATCTAGCTGCGCGAGGTTGTCTGCACTACCGTTGCGATCACGACGATGAGGTCGGTGATGGATGACATTCGAGAGCCTGTGCGCGACCGCGGTGTTCTGACCGCGTGCGATGATGCGTGGGAGCGCGCTGCGAAGACGGCTGCGGTCATTGGTCCGCTCTCGGATCTCTCACGCGTTGGGCATTCCCGTGTGGACGTTGCGGCGGCGGAGCTGGGTATCTCGCGTCGGCAGTTGTACGTTCTGATGCGGCGGTGGCGCGACGGGCAGGGGCTCGTTTCGGACCTAATCCCTGGGCAATCGAACGGCGGTCGCGGCCGAACGCACCTGCCGGAGCTGGTCGAAGCAATCGTCTCGGAGGTGATCAAGAAGGGGTATCTGAACCGCCAGCGTCGGACGGTTGCTGTGGTGCATCGGGATATCGTCCGTGTTTGCCGCCAACAGGGTCTTCCTGCTCCCTCGCGGGCGACGATCGAGCGCCGGATCGCAGGGCTTGATCCGGCGGAGACCGCTACACGTCGCGAAGGTTCGGATGCGGGTCGGGCGTTGCAATCCGCGGCTGGTCTCGTGCCGCCGGTGCGGCGGCCGTTGGAGCAGGTGCAGATCGATCACACCGTGGTGGATGTGATCGTGGTCGACGAGCGTCACCGGCTACCGATCGGTAGGCCATACGTGACGGTCGCGATCGACGTGTTCAGTCGCTGCATCGTGGGGCTCGTTGTCACTCTCGAGGCCCCGTCTGCGCTGTCTGTCGGCCTTTGTTTGGCGCACATGGTCACCGACAAGCAGCCCTGGTTGGACGGTGTTGACGTGTCGGTGTCGTGGCCGATGAGTGGGAAGCCTGCCGAGTTGTATCTCGACAATGCCGCGGAGTTCAAGAGCGAGGCGTTGCGCCGCGGATGCGAGCAGCACGGTGTGAAGCTGCGCTACCGTCCACCGGGTCAGCCGCACTACGGCGGCATCGTGGAGCGAGTGATCGGCACGATGATGCGGTCAGTTCATGATCTTCCGGGTACGACGTTCTCGAATCCGGGCGAGCGTGGCCGCTACGACTCCGAGAAGACTGCAACCCTCACCGTCAAGGAGCTGGAGCATTGGCTAGCCCTGGCTGTGGCGGCCTATCACGGGCAGGTGCATCGCGGGATTGGGCAGACTCCGGCCGGGCGATGGGCGGCCGGGGTGGAGGCGAACGGAACGCCTGCGACGGTGACCAACGCGGCTGCGTTCCTGATCGACTTTCTCCCGGTGATCCGGCGGACCCTGAGGAGAACCGGTTTCACCATCGATCACGTGCAGTACTTCTCCGACGCGTTGAAGCCGTGGATTGCGCGCCGCGAGAAACTCGGCCGTTTCGTGATCCGGCGAGACCCTCGCGACATCAGTCGCATTTGGGTGCTCGACCCGGAAGGTGCGAACTACATTGATGTCCCGTACCGACGAATGTCACACCCGCCGGTATCCGTGTGGGAGCAGCGCGCGGCCACTACCGCGCTCCGTGCAGCCGGCCGCGAAGAAATCGATGAGGATGCGTTGTTTCGCACAATCGAGAAGATGCGGCAGGTGGTCACCAATGCCGCGGCATCGACGAAACGGGCGCGTCGCGCCGCCGACCGGCGCACCGACCGACCAAGCCCAGCGCGACGAGATCCCGTTCCGCCGAGCGGTCCGAGTGGCGATGGTCCGGCGGTTCCGTATCCGGTCATTGAGGAGTGGTGACGTGGACGATGACCTGGTCGACCTGACCCATCTCACCCCGGCCGCGCAACGGATCGCTGTGCTGCCTGCAGCGGAACGGATCGCCCATGTGCGTGCGGATCGGTGGATCGGGTACAGCCGCGCCACTGATGCGCTCGCCCGGTTGGAGGCGTTGTTCGAGTGGCCATCGAAGCAGCGGATGCCGAACTTGCTCCTGATCGGTCCCACGAACAACGGCAAGTCGATGATCATCGAGAAGTTCCGCCGCACGCACCCGGCGGTGTCGCTTCCTGATCGAGAGCACATCCCGGTACTGGTGATGCAGATGCCCTCCGACCCGACCGTGATCCGTTTCTACGTGGGGCTGCTCGCCTCGATGGGGGCCCCACTCAGGCCCCGGCAACGCCTCGCCGAACTGGAACAGATCGCGCTCGAACTTTTACGTCGAGTCGGAGTGCAGCTGCTCGTGATCGACGAGCTGCACAACGTGCTCTCCGGGACGACCCCTGTAAGGCGCGAGTTCCTGAACCTGCTGCGTTTCCTGGGCAACGAGTTGCGGATTCCGCTGGTCGGAGTCGGCACGCGGGATGCGTATCTTGCGATCCGTTCCGACGATCAGCTCGAGAATCGGTTCGAGCCGTTCACGCTGCCCCGCTGGGAAGTCGACACCGGCACCCGTTCGTTGCTCGCCAGCTTCGCCGCATCCTTCCCGCTGCGGCGGCGTTCGGACATCACTGGTGTCGAGATGGCCAGCTACCTCCTCACTCGCAGTGAAGGGACCATCGGTGAGTTGAACCAGCTGTTGATGGATACGGCGGTTGCGGCGCTAGATTCCGGCGAGGAGTGCATCAACCGGACTACTTTGCTGCTGTCGAGTTATGCGGGCCCGACAGAGCGTCGCCGTCTCTTTGAGCGCGAGCTCGCGTGACCTCACCCGCCAGATGGCCACTGCACCCACCACCATCCGCGGGAGAGGCGCTGTCATCGTGGCTGACCCGCATTGCCGCCGCTCACCGGCTCCGCCTCGATGAGCTCCTCGCTGACAATCTCGGCACCTACACCTTCGACGTCTTTGACCGCACTACCGGCGGTCTCGACATCACCCCACCTCGCGAGCTGCTCGTCGCGTTGGAGCAGCGCACGGGCCGAGACCGACACGAACTGTGGGGGATGAGCATCGCCGGGAACGTGCCGTGGCTCCTGGATGACCTCGAACCGTCCGACGACGAGGAAGCGTTCCACACCTACGTCCGCCAGCACCATGTTCTCCTCACCGCGCGGGAGCGCCCAGCACGGTTGGCGTCTCCCTGGCGCGCGTGGCTTCCCCGTGAGCCGCTACGACGCGCCTGCCCTACATGCATCGCCGGCCCAGAACGCGTTCCCGGCCTCACCCTCGTGTCGCAGCTGCCTTTGACGCTCAGCTGCCCCCGGCACGGCTGCTACCTCGAATCCGCCTACGGCTCCCTCGACACCAACATCATCTGGGTCGACGGCCACGCCGAGCCACGACCGGCACCGCCCGCCGTTCGTGCGATGGACCAGCGCTCAGCTGACGCGTTGCGCGTCGGCATCGTCCGACTGCCTCGGCGCGACGTGCACGCCGGCATCTGGTTCCGGATGCTGCGCACGATCATCGACGAACTCAGTACCTCCGCAACCCACGCGCGAACCCACGCGCACACCCTGCGAGAAGTGTGGGCCAGCATCGAGCAACCCATCCGGGGCGGACTGAGCGTCTGGAGATCGTTCGAGCTCCTCGACTGGTCGATGCAGCAACGTCTCCTCGAAGCGGCGGCCGCCGCAATCGCCATGATCGAAGACGGGACCATCCGAGCGCCTGGCACCGATGGTGCACTCTTTCTCCCAGCGCCGCACCGCCCAGCGGACGACGGCCGAACACCACGACCAATCGCGGATAGCACGAGAACGCAGGCTGAGCCGATCGACTACTGGAAGGCGGTCGTCGACAGCTTCAACGAAGTGGTTTCGCTCGCTCTCGCCGACCCAGCCCAAGCCGAGCTGCTCTACCGTTTCGTGTCATCCGGACCCGGAGGACCAAACAACGCCCGCCGGATACTCGCCGACATCGGCATCACCGAATATGCCTCGTCACAGAACATCCCTTAGAGCCGTTCACGAGTCATAGAATAAGTGAACAGTTACGTGACATTAGGTGGCGGCGAGTCGTAAGCTCGCGGGCCTGTCACGTAGTCGGCCGTATAAATGACAGGGAGTTCGCGATGTTCGTCGGCTATATGCGCGTGTCGAAGTCCGATGGATCACAGACGACGGATCCGCAGCGTGATGCGCTGCTTCAGGCCGGTATCGATGAGGCGCAGCTATACGAAGATCGGGCGTCGGGGAAGAAGGACGATCGGCCCGGTCTCGCCGCCTGCCTCAAAGCGTTACGCGACGGCGATACATTGATCGTTTGGAAACTCGACCGACTCGGCCGCAACCTGCACCACCTGGTGAACACGGTACACGACCTCACCGCGCGCGGTGTCGGGCTGAAGGTCCTGACCGGGCAAGGCGCCGCGATCGATACTACGACCGCCGCCGGGAAGCTCGTATTCGGGATCTTTGCCGCTCTCGCGGAGTTCGAGCGTGAGTTGATCTCTGAGCGAACCGTCGCCGGTCTCGTGTCCGCCCGAGCGCGCGGGCGTACCGGAGGCCGACCATTCACGATGACACCGGCGAAGGTGCGCACCGCGATGGCCGCGATGGGGCAGCCGGAGACGAACATCGGTGAGCTGTGCAAGGAGCTGGGAATCTCGCGACAGACGCTGTACCGCCACGTGTCACCAAGCGGGGAAGTGCGAGCGGATGGCCTGCGTGTCATCGGCCGGAAGAACTCGGGGCCGCGGAATTAGGAGCCCGCAAGAGCCAGTCCATCAGGTGCCCATGTCGGACCCGACCACGCCGGGAACGTCGGGGACGCTGGAGCAAGAAATTCACGCGGAGGAATTGGTCGCTGAAACTGACGCGAACCAGCACGCTCGCCCCGCTCATTTGTTAGGCGGAGCCGAATGCTTGATCAAGTCTCTCGCTCATACGGTCGTGATTGGGGCGGTCTCCGTGGAGTGTGTCTGGGGTTCGCGTCGTCGCCAGTCGTCGGGGATCGCAGCCTCCAGCGCGTCATCGACGGTGACCACACCGAGGAGGTGCCCTTGGTGGTCGATGACGGGGAGCACCATGAGATTGAAGTCGGCCATGCGGGTGGTGACATCGACGACGTCGTCTTCTGGTGATGCATGCACGGGGTCGCGGTCTGCGATCTCTGCGAGCGTAGCCTCCGGGTCGGCTTGGAGGACGTGGATGAGGTTTACGGCTCCCGAGAGAGCGCCGTCCGTGTCGGTGCAGTAGATGGTGAGGAGAGCCTCCGCCTGCTGGTCGCGCGCGGAACGGATCCGTTCGATCGCGTTGCGTACCAGCTCGGTGCCGGGCATGGCGAGGAAGTCCAGGCCCATGAGGCCGCCGGCTGTGGCTCCGTGATAGCCGAGCAGTCGCAGGACCGATGACCGCTGCGGCTCGGGCAGCAGGTCGAGGACCCCCTGGCGCCGCTGCTGCGGGAGGTCGAGGATGGCGTCGGCGGCGTCGTCGGCGCGCATCCGGCTGAGAACGGAGGCGACGTCGTCGAGGCTGCGGCTTTTGAGCAGTTGGGATTGGCTGTCGTCGTCGAGTTCTTCGAACACGTCGGCTTCGAGTTCGGGATCGCTGTGCACCTGGGTGAGCAGGTCGTCCTGCTCCCTGCTCGAGGCCGATTCGATCAGGTCGGCGATCTGCGCGGGCTTCAATCGCCGCAGCTGCCCGAACGGGGAACGCACCACGGCGGATGGTTGGTGACCGATCAACGCTTCGAAGGAACGCCAGTCGCGGACCGGGTGCTGGCCGCGCGGTTTCGGGCCGAGCCAGCGGTGCTTGTGGACATCGAGGCCGGTGACCACCCACCCTTCGGTGGTCTGGGTGAGGGTGATGTCATGTGCGCGAACCAGGGCGGCGCGGTCGATATCGATCAGCCGGTGCCCCAGCACGTCCGCGTTCAGCAGGACCTCGCCGTTGCGGCGTTCAAACGGCCGCAGGTCCAGTCGCGCCGTGGAGAGGGTGATGCGGTCGCGGGTGATCTCGGTCACTGCGGAGACGGGGACGAAGATGGATGCGGATCCGACTCGCACGACGAGCCCGGCCAGTGCCGGATAGTTGTCGGCATGCAGACGGACGATCAGGTCGGACAGTTTGCCGAGCGGTTCGTGTTTCGCGTCGATCACGGCGTGTTTGAGCAGTTCGGCCAGTGTGACGGTGTTCATGACAGAACTCCCTTGTACAGGTTCGAGTGTAGGGGTGGCGACTCTAGTGGCCTAGGGCGAGTTGGACGACCCGGACCACGACCAGGATCATCGCGACGAGCAGGTAAGTGCGCAGCACGGTCAGTCCGATGCGGCGACCGGCCGAGACCTCGGGACGGGCGAGCAGAGTGAGCGGAGGCATCCGCCAGCTCATACGCTGGCTGCGGTCGACGGGTTCCTGCACCACCGCGGACCGTCCTCGCCGCGAGACGGCGAGGACGATGCCGGCGACGATGGTGATCGCACTGCCGCCGCCGAGGATCCAGAGGATGGTCGATGAAGTGATGTCGGGAAAGAGCACGCTTGCGGTCAGCACGATCGACAACATGACCAGAATGGCGATGACGACCGAGGTAAACAGGTTGAGCCACCGGCCGTTGACCCAGGGTCCGAGAACCTGCTTGTCATTGCAGAGCAGCAGCAGGAACACGGTCGCCGACGGCAGGAGAACGCCCGCGAGCGTTTGCACGCCGACGGTCAGGAGTCCGAGGGGGCTGCCAGGGATGAGGACGACCACCGCCGACACCAGCAGCAGTCCCGCGAACACCGCGTAGAACCCCTTCGCCTCGCTCGGCTTGCGGTGCAGGGAATGTTTGAGCCCGAGGACATCGCCGAGCGCATACGACGTGGAAAGCCCCACCGCCGCAGCGCCGATGATCGAGGCGTCGATCAGTGCGATCGCGAAGAGCACACCGGCGATCTGCCCGACGTACGTGCCGAGGCCTTTCGCAACGCCCAGCGCATCGGTGAAGTTGCCGAACTCCGGGCGACCGGCAAACGTCGCGGCGGTGACGGAGATGATGAGGCCCGCGCCGACGATCACGACCACGATGCCGATCCACACGTCGGCCTTCTCGTAGTTCATGAAGCGCGGGGTGATGCGCTTGTCGATCACATACGACTGCTGGAAGAACAGCTGCCAAGGCGCCACTGTGGTGCCGACGATGCCGATGATCAGCAGCATCACCGTCGACAGTTGGGCACCGGCGGGCATTCCGGGGATCACGAAGTCGCGGGCGATCTGCCCAAGCGGTGGGTGCACCATGAGGAAGATCGGGATGAGCACCACCGAACCAGCGATGAGCACCATGCAGGTGCGCTCGAACCGTTTGAACGATCCGGTGCTCGCGGCCGCGAGCACAACCAGGGCAGAGACGATCACGCCGGGGATCTGCGGGATGCCCAGGTAGCTCAGTCCCAGGCTGATCCCGATGAATTCCGTCACGATCGTCAATGCGTTCAGCAGGAACAGGTCGATGACGCTGAACGCGCCCCAGAACTTGCCGAACCGCTCCAGGATGAGCCGGGCGTGCCCGACACCGGTGACCGCGCCGAGACGCAGCACCATCTCCTGGTTGACGTAGAGCACGGGCACCAGAAGAAGCAGTGTCCACAGGAGGGTGGTGCCGTAGTTCTGGCCGACTTGGGTGTAGGTGCCGAAGGCACCGGCATCGTTGTCGCCCGCCATGACGATGAGACCGGGACCGACGATGGCCAGCAGTGTGCGGAGTTTCGCCGAGAGCTTCTGGCGGGGCGCGTCGTCGCCGAGACGGATAGTGCCCATCGCGCCTTCGATGTCGCCGATGTGCGCGCTGTCGAGCACAGCCGAGGTCGCGCCCGTGTCGGCGTGGTTCACGTCGGTCATAGTGATGCCTCCTCCCGCGAGGGGATGGAAAAAGAGGGTGAGAACGCGGCGGCACGCCGAACAGCGGTCTACGCCGCCGCGGGCGCGAGAATTGAGGCGCTCTAAGCCGTCATCGTCGACAGCCGGAAGCGCGGACTATGGCTTTCGCTCACGGGTCTGCTCCTCTCGGTTCGCGACGCACACGGAGAAGCCACGGCCGATCGGCGGTGGGTACCTCTCCTCGTAAGACCTTTGGCACTCCGCGGCGTGAACCCGTGAAACGGGAGCCAATCGGGACCATCCCTTACGCCGGGAGGGCCTGTCCTGACCCGGGGCGTCTCTCGACGTTCGGGGTCGCTGGCTTGTATCCGCGAAGGAGCCTCAGCTAACGATCAGCACCTTGCGTTCGTCACTATACGCTGCTCAATAGTCCTGTGCAATAATCTGCGTATGAATGCAGGTTTACCGGCTTGTGAATTCCTGGGCATACACGCCGCGTCTTACGCGGACGTGTTCCTCCGGCGACACGAATCGTGAGCGCGTTCGGATACCTCCTGCTGCTTCCGTCCGACCTGGCCAGCTCCGACATCGCTGCTGCGGCAGCGGCGCTGGCCGCTGACATCTCGGAGAGCCGGATACAACTCGACATCGTCGCCCACGGTGACGATCCCAGGGACAGCACGCTGGCGAACCGGACCCTTGAGGAGCTGGGCAGACTTCCCCGCAAGATCATCGCCGACGCTCGACTGGATAACCCTGCCACCGTCCAGGAGTTCTACGACGATCACATCGCGCCGGCGCTGATACAGGGCCAGTCGGTGGTGCTGCTGGTGCGCGCTTCGGTCACCGACGCGTTACGAAACCTCATCGACCCGAACCCCGCGGACACAACACTTGGCCGACCCGAACTGTTTCGCTTTGATCGAGAGCTGCAGCCAATCCGCTTTCGCCCCTGAGCCAGCCCCATCCTCCAACCGCCAACTGGGTGCATGAGAGACGAGCCGGCAAGCGACGCTCGGCCCCGACCCAGGCAAGTCACGCAGCCCGGAGAGAAGGAGAACGCTCAGTCGTGACCCGGTGCCTACAGCCGTGCAATCGACCTTGAGCATTAGTGCAGGCGAGCGCGAGAACTGACAAGATCGGCAGAATCTCGAGCGACGGTGAGTCTCATAAGTACGTCGCATAACCTCATGCTTAAATGACGGTATCAATCGTCAGTTACGAGACACCGAGGAGCAGAGTGGCAAAGCTGATCGGGTATGCGCGAGTCTCGACTCGCCAGCAGTCCACCGACCGACAAGAAATCGACCTCCTGGCCGCAGGCGTCCGGCGTGACGACCTCTACGTCGACCACGGCATATCCGGCGCCCGAGCGTCACGGCCAAGCTTCGACCGCGCGGTCGAAGC
>SCNI01000021.1 GCA_005502775.1 Microbacteriaceae bacterium 3FA27C10 | reverse complement strand
CCTCGCTACGCTCCGCTCCCCTCCCCTCCCCTCGCCTCCACTGCCAAAAGCAAGGAGGAGGGGGATGGCGGAGCGGAGCGGAGCGAGGCGAGCCGGGCCGGGCAGAGGCCGAGCCGGAGTTGACTAGCGGGCGACCGCGATGAGGCCGAGCTCGGCCGGCGAGGCGAGGTTCGCGTGCTTCGGCACCACGCGCACGGTGTAGCCGAAGGACCCCGCGCGCGCGAGCTCGACCGTGCCCGAGTACACGAGCTCGGCCGGCGGCTCCGCCGCAGCCGTCTCCGGCACGTGCGGCGTCGAGAGCTCCACAGCCGCCGCGTCGGCGATGTCGTCGCCGTGCACGGCGTGCCCGTAGAGCACCTCCACCGCCACGTCGTGCGGCGACAGGCCGCCGAGCTGGATGTGCGCGCGCACGTGCAGCACGTCGCCGACCTGCGGGGTGTCGTCGAGCCCGCCCGATTCCACGTGCACCACGGCGACGCCACCCCAGAGCGAGCGCACGCGCTCCTTCCAGGCGGCCAGCTCGCGGGCCGCCTCGTGGTCGTCGGCGGTCATCACGCGCTCGGCCGACGCGGCCGGGATGTAGAGCCGCTGCACGTACTCGCGCACCATGCGCTCGGCCGAGAGCTCGGGCGACAGAGTGGCGAGCGTGTGGCGGATCGACTGCATCCAGCGCACCGGGATACCATCGGCGTCGCGGTCGTAGAACCGTGGCGCCACCTGGTTCTCCATCAGGTCGTAGAGCGCCTCCGACTCGAGGGTGTCACGCTCCTCGGCGTCGCCCGCGGAGTCGGCCGTGGGGATGGCCCAGCCGTTCTCGCCGTCGTAGTACTCGTTCCACCAGCCGTCGAGGATGGAGAGATTGAGGCCGCCGTTCAGCGCCGCCTTCATCCCGGACGTGCCGCACGCCTCCAGGGGCCGCAGCGGGTTGTTGAGCCAGACATCCGTTCCCGGGTAGAGCAGCTGCGCCATGCCGATGTCGTAGTTCGGCAGGAAGACGATGTGCTGCCGCACCTCGGGATCGCTCGCGAACTGCACGAGCTTCTGGATGAGGCGTTTGCCCTCCTCGTCGGCCGGATGCGACTTGCCGGCGATCACGAACTGGATCGGCCGTTCGGGGTTCAGCATGATCGACTTCAGCCGCGCCGGGTCGTGCAGCATGAGCGTGAGACGCTTGTAGGTGGGCACGCGCCGGGCGAAGCCGATGGTGAGCACGTTCGGGTCGAGCAGGGTCTGGAACCAGGTCGGCGGGATGCTGTCGGGGTTCTGCTCACGCCACGCCTCGGTCACGCGACGGCGGGCGTCGAGCACGAGTTGCCGCCGCATGTCGCCGCGCACCGCCCAGAGTTCGGCGTCGGTCACGGCCTCCGACGCCCAGTCGGCCGCCGTGGTGTCGCCCGTTCCGAGCTTCGCGCGCGAGAGCTCCTGCAGCAGCGGGTCGGTCCAGGTGGGGGCGTGCACGCCGTTCGTGACCGAGGTGATCGGCACGTCCCCGCGGTCGAAGCCCGGCCAGAGGCCATTGAACATGCCCCGGCTGACCTCGCCGTGCAGCACCGAGACGCCGTTGGCGCGCTGCCCGAGCCGCAGGCCCATCACCGCCATGTTGAACACCTCGGGCGATCCGCCGTCGTAGTCCTCGGCGCCGAGCGAGAGCACCGAGTCCACCTCGAGGCCCGGGAGCATGTCGGTGGAGAAGTAGCGCGCGATCAAGGAACGGTCGAAGCGGTCGATGCCCGCGGGCACGGGCGTGTGGGTGGTGAACACCGTTCCGGCCCGCACCACCTGCAGCGCCTCGTCGAACGAGAGGCCGCCGCCGATGAGGTTCGAGATGCGCTCGAGACCGAGGAACCCGGCGTGCCCCTCGTTGGTGTGGTACACCTCGGGCATCGGCTGGTCGGTGAGTTCGGAGACCACTTCGAGCGCGCGCACACCGCCGATTCCGAGCAGGAGCTCCTGCAGCAGACGGTGCTCACCGCCGCCGCCGTAGAGCCGGTCGGTGACCGAGCGCAGATCGTCGTCGTTGTCGGGGATGTCGGTGTCGAGCATGAGCAACCGCACCCGCCCCACCTGGGCTTGCCAGATGCGGGCGTAGAGCGCGCGGTCGCCGGGCAGCGCGAGCACGACCTGCGCGGGCGTGCCGTCGGCGAGCCGCAGCACCGACAGCGGCAGCCCGTCAGGGTCGAGCACCGGGTAGCTCTCCTCCTGCCAGCCCTCGCGCGAGATGGCCTGGGTGAAGTAGCCGGAGCGGTAGAACAGGCCCACCCCGATGATCGGCACCCCGAGATCGGAGGCCGCCTTGAGGTGGTCGCCGGCGAGGATGCCGAGGCCACCCGAATACTGCGGCAGGGCGGCGGCGATGCCGAACTCGGGCGAGAAGTAGCCGATCGAGCGGGGCCGGGCCCCTTCGAGGCCCTGGTACCAGCGCGGCTCGCTCAGGTAGGCGTTCAGGTCGTCGCGCAGGCTGTTGGCCCAGGCCACGAAGCCGGGGTCGGCGGCGAGCTGCTCGAGTCGCTCCGGCCGCACGGCGCCGAGCAGGGCCACGGGGTCACCCAGAGTGGCCTGCCAGTCGTCGGGCGAGATGTGGGCGAAGATCTGGCGGGTGGGCTCGTGCCAGGCCCAGCGGAGGTTCGCAGCGAGCTCGCCGAGCGCCGAGAGCGACTCGGGCAGCACGGAACGGACGGTGAATCTGCGGATCGCCTTCACGCGAGAGACTCCTTCTTCGGCGCCGGGCGCCGGTCGAACTCGAACCGCCGGGTGCAGGGAGACGGCCCCGCCAGCCTACGACAGCAGCGTTACGAGAGCGTGAACGGCGTCCAGCCCTCCGGATGCACGGATGCGCGATCACCTGATGCACGGATGCGCGAACACCGGATGCACGAACACCGCTCCCCCAACCCCGTTGCAGCGCCCCCCTTTGTCGGTAGGGTCGGATTGTGGCACGAACCAGATCCCAAGCGGCACCGGCCAAGGCCCCCGCAGCATCCACCGCGCCGGCGGCGACACCCGTGGCGACACCCCCCGTGGCGCCCTTCGAGCCCGCCGTCGGGCGCATCCCGATCCTCCGGGTCTTCCCGGAGGTCGACGGCGGCCGCTGGCCGGCGAAGGGCTACGTGGGCGAGGTCATCCCGTTCGGCGCCCTGGTGTTCCGCGAGGGCCACGACGCGGTCGGCGCGCACCTCGAGCTCGAGGCCCCCGACGGCACCGTGACCGATCGTGCGCTCACCCGCACGCACAGCTGGGACGACGAGTGGCGGGGCCTCGCGCAGGTGACGAGCGAGGGCGCCTGGCGCTTCCGCATCCGCGCCTACTCCGACGACTACGCCACCTGGGAGCACAACGCGACCATCAAGATCGCCGCCGGCATCGACGTGGAGTTGATGTTCGCCCTCGGCGCCCGGCTGTTCGCCCGCCTGGCGGCCGAGACCGAACGCCCTGCGGCCGAGCGCGAGCTCTTCGCCCGGGTCGAGGCCGCCCTCGGCGAGACCGCGGGTCCGTCGGCCGAGCGCCTCGGCCTCGCCTACGGCCCCGAGGTCACGGCCGCGCTGCGGGAACGGCCGGCGCAGAGCCTGGTCAGCTACAGCGACTGGAAACCACTCCGCGTGGAACGCACCCGCGCCGGGGCCGGCGCCTGGTACGAGTTCTTCCCCCGCTCGATCGGCGCCAAGCAGGCCGCAGACGGCAGCTGGAAGAGCGGCACCTTCCGCTCCGCGGCGAAGCGCCTGCCGGCGGTCGCGGCGATGGGCTTCGACGTGCTCTACCTGCCGCCCATCCACCCCATCGGCGAGGCCTTCCGCAAGGGCCGCAACAACACACTCGACCCGGAGCCCGGCGACCCGGGCTCGCCCTGGGCGATCGGTGGGGCCGCCGGCGGCCACGACACGATCCACCCCGAGCTCGGCACCGTCACCGACTTCAAGTATTTCCTGGCGCAGGCCGCGAAGGCCGGGCTGGAGGTCGCCCTCGACTTCGCCCTCCAGGCCTCACCCGACCACCCGTGGGTGACCGAGCATCCGGAGTGGTTCACCACTCTGCCCGACGGCTCGATCGCCTATGCCGAGAACCCGCCGAAGAAGTATCAGGACATCTACCCGATCAACTTCGACAACGACCCGGCCGGCATCCGCGCCGAGGCCCTGCGCATCCTGCGGCACTGGATCTCGTTCGGCGTGAAGATCTTCCGGGTCGACAACCCGCACACCAAGCCCCTCGACTTCTGGGAGTGGCTGATCCACGAGGTGAACTCCACGAACCCCGAGGTGATCTTCCTCGCCGAGGCGTTCACCCGGCCGGCCGGCATGCAGGCGCTGGCCAAGGTGGGCTTCCAGCAGTCGTACACCTACTTCACCTGGCGCAACACGAAGACGGAGATCGAGGAGTTCTTCACGAGCATCTCGCAGGAGACGGATGCCTTCTTCCGCCCCAATCTGTTCGTGAACACCCCCGACATCCTCACCGAGTACCTGCAGTTCGGCGGGATGCCGGCCTACCGAATCCGCTCGGTGCTGGCGGCCACCGGGGCGCCCACCTGGGGCGTCTACTCGGGCTTCGAGCTGATCGAGAACGTGGCCCGGCCCGGCGCCGAGGAGAACATCGACAACGAGAAGTACGAGTTCAAGGCGCGCGACTTCGAGCTCGCCGAGGCCCAGGGCCGCTCGATCGTCTCCGACATCACCCGGCTCAACCAGATCCGCCGCGCGCATCCGGCCCTCGGCCAGCTGCGCAACCTGCGGTTCCACGACAGCGACGACGACTCGATCGTGGTCTACTCCAAGCACCTCGACGGCGAGTTCACCCCCGACGGCGTGGCCGACACCCTCCTGGTGGTGGTGAACGTCGACCCGCACTCGGTGCGCGAGACCACCGTGCACCTCGACCTCGCCCTCCTCGGGCTCGCCCCGGGTTCCTCCTTCACGGTCACCGACCTGATCTCAGGAAGCGTCTGGGAATGGTCGGACCACAACTACGTGCGGCTGGATGCGTTCACGCAGCCCGCGCACATCCTGCACATCTCCCACGAAGGCGGCGCATCCTGATGGCCATTCCCGACGGCTCCACCGCCTTGACCCTCCCCGCGTTCCCCGAGGAGGTGCTGCAACGGGTGGCGAGCGGCTCCTACTACAACCCGCACGCCGTGCTCGGCCAGCACCTCGTGCACGCGGAGGGCGTCAGCGACCCGGTCACGGTCATCCGCACCCTCCGCCCGCTCGCGAGCGAGGTGAGCGCGGTGCTCTCGAACGGGGCACGCGCGCAGCTCACGCACCTCTACGGCGGCATCTGGCAGGGCTTCACGCTCACCGGCCTCAACGACTACGAGATCGAGGCGCGCTACGACGACGGCGCCGTCTGGACCGCCGACGACCCGTACCGCTTCTCTCCCACCCTCGGCGAGCTCGACCTGCACCTCATCGGTGAGGGCCGCCACGAGAAGCTGTGGACCGTGCTCGGCGCCCGCGTGGAGCAGAAGTGGGGCGTCGACGCCCCGGCCGAAGGCACCGCGTTCGCCGTCTGGGCGCCGCACGCCCAGGCCGTGCGCGTGATCGGCGACTTCAACTCCTGGGACGGCACCCGCCACGCCATGCGGAGCCTCGGCGGCACGGGCGTCTGGGAGCTGTTCATCCCCGGGCTCACCACCGGCGGCAACTACAAGTTCGAGATCCTCACCCAGGCCGGCCAGTGGGTGCGCCGCGCCGACCCGATGGCGCGCTACACCGAGGTCCCCCCGCTCACCGCCTCGGTGATCGGCACCAGCTCCTACGAATGGGGGGACGGCGAGTGGATGCGCGACCGCGCGGCCCGCGACCCGCACACCCATCCGATGAGCGTGTACGAGATGCACGTGGGCTCGTGGAAGCTCGGCCTCGACTACCGCTCCCTCGCCGACGAGCTCATCCCCTACCTGCAGCACCTCGGCTTCACGCACGTGGAGTTCATGCCGCTCGCCGAGCATCCCTTCGGCGGTTCCTGGGGCTACCAGGTCACGAGTTACTACGCGCCCACGAGCCGCTTCGGCCACCCCGACGACCTGCGCTACCTGATCGACCGCCTGCACCAGGCCGGCATCGGCGTGCTGGTGGACTGGGTGCCGGCGCACTTCCCGAAAGACGAGTGGGCGCTCGCGCGCTTCGACGGCGAGGCGCTCTACGAGCATCCCGACCCCCGCCGCGGCGAGCAGCCCGACTGGGGCACACTCGTGTTCAACTTCGGCAACAGCCAGGTGCGCAACTTCCTGGTGGCGAACGCGCTCTACTGGCTCGAGGAGTTCCACCTCGACGGGCTGCGGGTCGATGCCGTGGCGAGCATGCTCTACCTCGACTACTCCCGCAAGGAGGGCGAGTGGCTGCCCAACCAGTACGGCGGCCGCGAGAACCTCGAGGCCATCAGCCTGCTGCAGGAGGTGACGGCCACCGCCTACAAGGCGAACCCCGGCATCGTGATGATCGCCGAGGAGTCGACCTCCTGGCCCGGCGTCACCCACCCCACCGACCGCGGCGGCCTCGGCTTCGGCATGAAGTGGAACATGGGCTGGATGCACGACACGCTGAACTACATCGAGCAGGACCCGATGTACCGCAGCTACCACCACGGCGAGATCACCTTCTCGTTCCTCTACGCCTTCAGCGAGAACTTCATGCTGCCGATCTCGCACGACGAGGTCGTGCACGGCAAGGGCTCACTGCTGCACAAGATGCCCGGCGACCACTGGCAGAAGCTCGCCAACCTGCGCGCGTACCTCGGCTTCATGTGGGCGCACCCGGGCAAGCAGCTGCTGTTCATGGGCCAGGAGTTCGGTCAGCCCTCGGAGTGGAGCGAGGAGCGCGGGCTCGACTGGTGGATCCTCGACCAGCCCGTGCACCAGCAGCTGCTCGCGCTCGTCGGGCACCTCAACCGGGTCTACACCGAGAACCCGGCCCTGTGGGCGCTCGACAACGAGCCGGCGGGCTTCGAGTGGATCGACGGCGGATCGTCGTCGCAGAACCTCGTGTCGTTCCTGCGCTGGGACTCCGAGGGCAACCCGATCGCCGTGCTGATGAACTTCTCCGGCAACCCGGTGGGGCCCTACCGAGTCGGCTTGCCGTTCGGCGGTCGCTGGGACGAGCTCGTGAACACCGATGCGGTGGAGTACGGCGGCTCCGGCGTGGGCAACTACGGTTCGGTCGAAGCGGAGTACGTGCCGTGGTCGGGTCGCCCGGCCTCGGTGCAGCTCACCCTGCCGCCGCTCGCCGCGCTCTTCCTGAAACCGCACAAGGGTTAGGGCGCGGCTCAGGCGCCCGCGGCTCCGAACCACCGGGCCAGGCTGAGTTCGAGAGCGCGCTGCTCGTCGCCCGCCCAGGCGACGTAGCCGTCGGGCCGCAGGAGCACCGCAGGGGCCTCCGGCGCGGGAATCGTCTCCACGAGATGGTCGACGCGATCGGCCCAGCCCGCCACGGAGAGCGAGCCGCTCGGGTCGAGCAGGGTTCCACGCCCCTCGTGCAGGCGCTCGTAGAGCCGGCCCTGCGCGAGGGGCAGGTCGCGCAGGCGGGTTCCGACGAGTCCGGGAGCCGCATCCGCATCGCCGCCGCCTCCGAGGTCGTAGCGGATGCCGAGCCCCGAGATGCGTTCGGCCAGAAAGCGGGCCACGTCGTCGAACTCCACGAGCTCGGTCAGCAGCCGCCGTACCGCCTGCGGCCCGGGCTCGGGCTGGAGCAGCACGCTCTGCGCCCGGGTGAGCGTGAGCACCTCCTCGGCCACGGGACGCCGCTCGGCGCCGTAGCTGTCGAGCAGCCCCTCAGGCGCCCAGCCGTCGACGGCGGCGGCGAGCTTCCAGCCGAGGTTGAACGCATCCTGGATGCCGAGGTTCAGCCCCTGCCCGCCGAGCGGCGGATGCACGTGGGCGGCGTCGCCGGCGAGGAACACCCGTCCCTGCCGGTAGCGCTCGGCGAGCCGCGTGGCGTCGGTGAAGCGGGTGAGCGAGCGCGCGGAGTGCAGGCCGAAGTCGGTGCCGGCATAGGCCAGCAGCTGGGCACGGAACTCCTCGAGCGCCGGCGGCACCGTGCGGTCCTCGGCGACGGATGCGGCGGGCACGACCGCGCGGAACAGCCCGTCGCCGGCGGGGCCGATCCCGAACCCGCGATGGGTCTTGCGCACCTCCTCCGAGACCGCCGCCACCTCCTCGGGCGAGGCGGTCACCGCGACCTCGCCGAGCAGCCACTCGGTGGTCGCGGCCTCTCCGGGAAAGCCGATGCCGGCGAGTGTGCGCACCCGGCTCCGGCCGCCGTCGCACCCCACGAGCCAGTGCGAGCGCAGCGCCGTGCCGTCCGAGAGTTCGACGGTCACCCCGTCGTCGTCCTGCTCCAACCCCGTCAGCGATTCGCCGCGCCGGATCTCTGCGCCCAGCTCGGCGGCACGCTCGGCCAGCAGGCGATCGGTCACCGGCTGCGGGATGCCGAGGATGTAGCCGTGCGCGGAGTCGAGCTGCACGGGCCGCGGCGGCACGATGCCCGCAAGGCCTCCTCCGACACCCGGATACTGCTGCCCGTTCTCGAGGAACCGCTCGAGCAGTCCGCGCTGGTCGAGGATCTCGATGCTGCGCGGATGCAGGCCCAGCGAGCGCACCGCCGGGTTCGGCGCCGGGTCGCGCTCGAGCACGAGCACGTCGACCCCGTGCAGGCGCAGCTCGGCGGCGAGCATCGTGCCCGTCGGTCCACCGCCGCTGACGATCACATCGGCCACGTGCATCCGGTTCTCCTGACGAGCGGGGGGAGGCGGCGGATCCGGCTAGTAGAGCAGCCCCGCGAGTCTCCGACGCGCCTGCGTCACTCGCTGGTCCTCAGGCCCGACGACCTCGAAGAGCTCGAGCAGCCGGGTGCGGATGGCGTCTTTGCCCGGCTGGTCCTGCTTCGGGAACAGCGTCAGCAGGCGGTCGAAAGCGTCGTCGACGTGGCCGCCGGAGACGTCGAGGTCGGCCACCAGCAGCTGGGCGTCGAGATCGCCGGGATTCGCCGCCGCGGTACCGCGGATCTCGTCGAGCGACTTTCCGTCGAGGCGGTCGAGCAGCTTCACCTGAGCGAGCCCGGCCACGGCGAGGGCGTCACGCGGGTTCTGGGCGATCGCGGTCTGGTACTCGGCGATTGCCGTGGCGTAGTCGCCCTGGGCGATGGCCTCGTACGCCTCGGCGTGGTGCGGGGGCAGCGGCTCCTCGACCGGCTCGGCGTCGCCGGCATCCGGAGCACCGTCGACCGCGACCGTGCCGGTCACGCCGTTCTGCGCGGCGAGCTGGAGCACCTGCTCGACGATCGCCCGCACCTCCTGCTCGGGGTAGGAGCCCTGGAACAACGACACCGGACGGCCGCCCACCAGCGCCGCCACCGTGGGAACCGACTGCGCCTGGAAGGCCTGCGCCAGCTGCGGGTTGGCCTCGGCCTCGATGCCCACGAGCACGATGCGGCCGGCGTACTCGGTGACCACCTTGGCCAGCACGGCGGAGAGCTCCTTGCTCGCCTCCGCCCACTCGGCCTTGAGGTCGACGATCACCGGCACGGTGTTCGAGAGCTCGATGAACTCGGTGAAGGTCGCGTCGGAGCCCTCGAGCACGAGGGAGGGCACCACGCCCGCCGTCGCCCCCGCCGGTGCTCCGGGTGCCGCAGCGGCTCCCGGGCCGGCGGACGGCGCCTGCGCCCGGTTGACGAGCGACGACAGATCGACGGCTCCACGCAGATTGCCTGCGGACGGCGGGATCATGCTCACGGCAGTTCCTTCGCTTGCAGCAGCCCCTGCGAGAAGCCCAGCAGCTGGGCCTTTCCGGGGTCTCCGAACGGGGGGATGTAGAACAACAGCTGGTAGCCGTAGATCGCCTCGACGCCCTTGGCCGACTCGGTGAGGCCGGAGAGGGCTTTCACGGCGCCCTCCGGGCTCACGGTGGCGCCGGACTCGAGCGGCTTCGCGGTCTCGGATTCGCGCAGGTCGACCGCGACGAGCGCGCCCGATTCGCTCGTGGAAAGCGCGATGCTCTGGCCGGTGCCCGCCACTGAGGCGAAGTCGATCGAGGCCGTCGAAGTGATCCCGGCCTTCTTGGCGTTCTTGTAGTCGACGCCCACCTGGGTGCGGAGGGTGTCGCCGGTCGCGTCGATCTTGTCGATGTACTGGCTCGCGTCTCCGACCATGAGGATGTCGGCGTAGGCCGTCTTCAGCTGGGCGGGCGTCATCATCAGCAGCTTGGTGTCGGGCGCCAGGCGCGTGGTGCCCACGCTCGCCGCGGCCACGGGCGGCAGGCTCGTGTCGGGCTCGAGGGTGATCTCGTAATAGACCTTGTAGTTCGAGCGCGGGGTGTCCTGCACGAGCATGAGCGCGACAGGGGGAACCGTGGCGTCGGCGCCCGGGATGATGGTGAACACCGACTTCGGCCAGCTGTCGGTCGCCTGTGGGAGCACGACCTGCAAGGGGCCGGCCGGGATGGCCTGCGGGGCCGGGTACTCCGGATACGCGGCACGGATGGCGTAGGTCGCCTTGCGCAGTTCGAGGGCGGGGCCGTCGAATCGCGCGGCGAGCGCGCCGGCGTCGGAGGCCGCGTCGGCCTGCGCGGTGACCGTGGAGATGGTGGAGACGATGCCCTCGAGCTGCGCCTCGGTGACGGCCGGAACGGGCGCTTTCGAGTCGGCGTCGGGCACCGGGGTGGGCGCGGCCGTGCTGGTGGCATCCGGGGCGCCCGTCGCCTCGGGAACCGCGGTGGCGGAGTCGGTCGAGCTCGAGTCGGCCGCCTGGGGCCAGTAGTCGGCCGAGCATCCGTTGAGCGCGACGAGCGAGACCAGCGCGATCGGCACAGCGACGAACGGGGCGATCGAACGGCGCCCGCGCTTCACCCCCGACTCGATGGCGTTCGTGCGCGACGGCGAGAAGCGCTTGCCCTTCGGCAGCGCCGGTGGCTTGCGTCGCGGGCGCTGCGAGCGCCGCAGGTGCAGCAGCCCGAGCACGAGCAGCACGAGGCCCGCGAGCAGGAAGGCGATACCGGCGACGATGAGCGGACCCACCCACGGGGTGGCGTTCGGGATCGGCCAGGAGATCGTGATCTCCCCGGGTGCGGCTGCGGTGCCGTCGGAGGCCACGATCATCGAGTACCCCGCGGGCAGGTTCACCGTGCGGTACATCGCGTCCGTCGCCGTGAACTGCTCGAGCCAGAGGTCGCTGCCGGCGGGGTTCGCCGACCCGCTGGCCACGTTGGCGGCGGCATCCGCGTTGGCGCTGACCGCCGTGGAGCTGATCCCGCCGTCCTGATCGGCGGTGATGCTGTCGTAGGCGGCTCCATCGAGCCACGCCTCCACGTCGGCGGTTCGGCCGTAGGCGGCGAAGATGGTCTTCGCGCCGCTGAGCACGAGAGTCTGCTTGCCGGCGTGCGCGGTGAGGGCCGAGGAGTCGATCAGCAGGTAAGGAGCGCCGTCGTCGACCTTCACCGTGGAGGAGACCGTGCTGGGCGGCAGGAACACCGTTCGTTGCGCGACGCCGGCACCGATCAGCGCGGTGGCGATGATGAAGGCGAAGATAGCGAAGATAAAGCGCACGAAGACTCCTGACAAAGACATTAAAAGATAGCCGATGAACCCTGCACCCCCATACAGCCGGCATTCAGGGCACTTTCACCACGACACGATCGAGCCCCGATGCGATACCGGATCGTGATCTCAGCCGCCCCATAGGATGGAGCAACGCAGGCCAGGACGCCTGGCTCGAGGAGGTTTCCGTGAAGATCCAGAACGCGTTCACCCTCGGTCTCGTCGCCACCCTCGGTGTGGGCGTGGGCCTGTTGATCCTGGGCGCTGTGGCGTCGCTCGCCACGATCCTCACCTACATCGGCGTCGCGATCTTCATCGCCCTGGGGCTGGATCCGATCATCTCGTGGCTCGAGAAGAAGCACTGGCCGCGCTGGCTCGCCATCCTCGTGGTGGTCATCGCCGTTCTCGGCATCTTCACAGGGCTCGTCTTCGCCGTCATCCCCATCATCGTGAGCCAGACCACCCAACTGTTCGAGCTCATCCCGAACCTCATCAACCAGGTTCTCGACCAGAACTGGCGCGACACCGTCACGCAGCAGCTCGGCGGCTTCATCAACGTCAACGAGGTCTACAACGCGGTCGTCAGCTACTTCCAGGATGCGGGAAACGTCACGGCCCTCGCCGGCGGCGCTCTGCAGGTGGGCATCGGCATCGCGAGCGGCTTCTTCGGCGCCGTCATCGTGCTCATCCTGACGCTCTACTTCACCGCCTCACTGAACGGCATGAAGCGGGCGGTCTACCGGCTCGCCCCCGCCTCCAAGCGGGAGCGCTTCGCCGACCTCAGCGAGCAGGTCACCGGGGCCGTGGGCCGCTACGTCGTGGGGCAGATCAGCCTGGCGCTCTGCAACGGCATCCTGAGCTTCATCTTCCTCTCGATCATCCAGGCGCCGTTCTCGGCCGTGCTCGCCTTCCTCGCGGGGATGCTCTCGCTCATCCCGCTGGTCGGCACCCTCTCGGGTTCGGTGATCATCGTGCTCGTCTGCCTCATCCCGGGCCTCGGCTCGCCGCTCACCGCGCTCGTGGCCGCCATCTACTACATCGTCTACATGCAGGTCGAGGCCTACCTGCTGAGCCCCAAGATCATGAACCGGGCGGTGTCGGTGCCCGGCGCCGTGGTGGTCATCGCGGCCCTCGCCGGCGGAACGCTTCTCGGTGTGCTCGGCGCTCTCGTGGCCATTCCGATCGCGGCCTCGTTCCTGCTCATCATCAAGCAGGTCGTCATCCCGATCCAGAATGAGCGCTGACGCTCTCGGCTACGCCTCGTAACTGGTCGGAAGCGGGTAGGCGGCCGCGTTGACCCGCGCGACGATCTCGTCGAGCACGCGCCGCGTCTGCTGCTCCCCCACCCAGAGGTGCTTGCCGCCCTCGACGGCCACGAGCTCGAGGCTCGGCACCGAGGCGAAGCGCTCGCGGGCCTCGGCGGGCCGCAGGTAGTCGTCGAACTCCGGAACCACGGCCACGAGCCGCTTGCCGTTGCCCTCCCAGGCCGCCACCTCCGCCGGAGTGGCCCGATGCAAGGGCGGGGAGAGAAGGATGGCGCCGTCGATCGGATACTGCGCACCGTAGCGCAGCACGAGCTCCGTGCCGAACGACCAGCCCACGAGCCAGGGATGCGGGAGCCCGCGCTCACCCACGAAATCCATCGCCGCAGCCACGTCGAAGCGCTCGGCGTCGCCGCCGTCGAAGGCGCCCTCGCTCGTTCCCCGGGGCGAGCTGACTCCCCGCAGGTTGAAGCGCAGCACCGCCAGGTCGGCGAGTGCCGGAAGGCGGGCAGCCGCCTTGCGCAGGATGTGCGAGTCCATGAAGCCGCCGTGCGTGGGCAGCGGATGCAGGGTCACGAGCGTCGCGACCGGCGCGCCGGAGAGCGGCAGCGCGAGCTCCCCCACGAGCGTGAGCCCGTCGGCCGTGTGCAGCTCGATCTGCTCGCGCCGCGCGGGCAGCTCGGTGCCGCTGCGGATCTCGATCCGGGTCATCAGGCTCCGATCCTCCAGCAGTGCGTGTGCCAGTGCCGTCGCGCGGCGAGGTCGCTCGTGTCACCGAGCACACCGTCGGCCCGCCAGGTCACGAGGTGGGCGACACCCGGCGCGATCGGCACGCTGCATCCCGGGCACGCGTAGGCCTTCACGGCGCTCGCCGCCGAGATCGGCTGCACGTTCCAGTCTCCCCCTCGGCGGTGCTCCACCCGGCGCCAGCCCGCCATCAGCCGCGAGAGGTCGCTCTCGTCGTCGCCCTCGTCCGCGCGGCGGCGCGGGCGGTTGTTGCGGGGCATGCGTTCCAGTCTACGAGCAGTGCGGGCGGGGGCGGCCGATCGTCGAGGCCTGGGCCCGCCGGTCTCCGGGCGCTGCTCAGTGCGGCTCAGTGCTGCTCCGCGCTGCTCAGTGCGGCCCAGTGCGGCTCAGTGCTGCCCGAAGCCGTCCGACTGCGCCAGCCGCGCCTCCTCCTGATCGAGCATGAGCTGCGCCCGCACCAGGATGCGCGAGTTGTACTCCCCGCGCCCGCGGGCATCCAGCAGGGCCGCCCGCTCCGCCTTCAGCACCTCGAGCCGCAGCACGCGGTACTGGCGGTGCGGTGCCGTGCCTCCCGAGTCGTCGGCGTGCGCGCGCTCCCAGGCCGATTCGCTCCGGAGGTCGGCATCGCTGCGCACGCGGTCGACCACGCTCTCGTCGACGGCGTCGCCGTTCGGCAGCGTCAGCTCGGGTGCATCGAGCACCTGGAGCCCGGCGGCCCGCAGCTCGTCGACGAGGGTCGCGAACTCCTCGTGGTCGGCCCGTTCGTCGACACCGGTGAGCTTCATGACCCGGATGATCCACGGCAGGGTGCCGCCCTGCACGAGCAGCGTCACGATCGAGACCGTGAACGCGATCAGCACGAGCTCGTTGCGGTACGGGGTTCCGTCGGGCAGCGACTGGGCTGCCGCGACGGTGACGACCCCGCGCATCCCGGCCCAGGAGAGCACCGCTCCTCCACGCCAGCCGGTGGCATCCGAGGCCTCCGCGCCGGTCGGGTCGCGGCGCCGGGCCCGAGCTTGCTGCACCGCCAGCAACGGCCCCACGAAGGCGAAGCGGATGACGAGCAGCACGATCGCCGCACCGAGTCCCAGCACCACGGCACCGAGCGCGTCGAGGTGGTCCGTCTCGCCGCTCGGCTCGATCGCCGCCACGACGATGTTCTTCAGCTCGAGCCCCATCAGCAGGAACACGCCGTTCTCGAGCAGGAACTGGATGGTGCGCCAGTTCGTGCGCTCGCTGATGCGCGTCGATGCCGAGAAGTATCGGGCACCCATGTGCCCGGTGTAGAGGCCCGCGACGACGACGGCGAGAACACCGGATGCACCCAGCGCCTCGGCAGGGATGTACGCGAGGAAGGGGATGAGGAACGACACCGCGGTGTTCACGACCGAGTCGTGCAGTTTCGACCGCAGGAACACGGTGAGCGCGCCCACGGCGAGCCCGACCGCGATGCCGATCACGGAGGAGTACGCGAAGTCGACGACGGCCCCGCCTCCTCCGGCGATCGCGGTGGTGCCCGCGGCCGCCGCCAGCGCCGTGCGCAGCAGCACGAGGGAGGAGGCGTCGTTCACGAGGCTCTCGCCCTCGAGCACGGCCACCAGCCGTGGTGGCAGACCGAGACGCTTGCCGATCGAGGTGGCCGCCACCGCATCCGTCGGGCTGATCACCGCACCGAGGGCGATCGCGGAGGCCAGATTGAGCTGGGGCAGGATCATGAACAGCAGGAAGCCGGTCACCAGGGCGCTCACGATCACGAGCGCCACGGAGAGCACCGAGATCGAGCCGAAGTTCTTGCGGAAGTCGACGAGCGGCAGGTTGATGGCCGAGGAGTAGAGAAGAGGAGGAAGGACGCCTGCGAGGATCCACTCCGAGGGGATCACGACCGGCTGTACGCCGGGCAGCACCGAGATGCCGAGCCCGATCACCACGAGGACGAGCGGCGTCGCGATCTTGAGCTTCGGCGAGAGCACGGAGACGCCGATGATGATGATGACGCAGATCACGACGACGAGCTCGGGCCTCATGCGATCAGCCTACTGAAGGGCGGATGCGCCGTCGTGCGGGTGTTGCGGGGGCTCGGCTCAGTACCAGCCGCGGTTCTCCGACGAGGCCCAGGCCTCGCACGGAGTGCCGTAGGAACCCGCGATGTACTGCAGGCCCCAGTTGATCTGCACGTTCGGGTCGGACTCCCAGCCCGGGCCCATCTTGCTGCCCGGGAGCGCCTGGGGGATGCCGTAGGCCCCCGAGGGGTTCGATGCGGTGGGGTTCCACCCCGACTCGCGGTTCCACAGCGCCAGCAGGTAGTAGTAGTTCTGCTCGCCCCAGCCGTAGCCCATGACCGCCTGGTAGGCGATGTCCTGCAGAGTGCCGGGCGCGGGAGGACCGGGTGTCGGAACGACGTTGGCCTCGCATCCGGCCGACGGGGCCGCGCTGGTCGACGCCGCAGATCCGGCCGCGACCGAGACCGGCACGACGACGGGCTCCGGAGCGGGCGCGGCGGTCACCGTGTACCCGTCACGGGAGACGGCGAGACCGCCTCCGGCCGCGACCGAGAGCGACTGCTGACCGCCCACCGAGGCGTCCACCGTGGGCGCGTAGGCCTCGGAGGCGTTGGCGCCGACCGAGTGTGCGCTGAGCGCGAAGAGCCCCACGAAGGCCACGGCCACGGCGAAGGCCGTGACCTGCAGGCCCGTGCGCACGACGGGATTGGTGGAGGTTCGGGAAGACATCTGCATCAATACCAGTGCACGGCGTCGGAATGCGCAAGGGCTGTGATCGGATCTCCGTAGCTGCCCTGGATGTAATTGAGGCCCCAGGTGATCTGCGTGGCGGGGTTCGTGGCCCAGTCGGCGCCGGCCGAGGCCATCTTCGAGCCAGGCAGAGCCTGCGGGATGCCGTAGGCGCAGCTCGAGGCGTTGAGCGCATTCACGCGCCATCCGGATTCGCGGCTCCAGAGGGCGATCAGGGCGTCGAACTGCGCGCCGGTCCAGCCGCGTTCCGCCGCGAGCGCCGCGGCGATCACCTGGGCGCCGGCCGGGTCGGCGGTGGCGGCGTTCGGGTCGGGGCAGCCGTTGCTCGACGAGCCGGTGGAGGCGGGCAGCGCCACCACGATCGGCTTCGGCGCCTCGGTGACGGAGTAGTTGTCGCGGAAGATGCTGGCGGCCACCGACCCGCTCACGTCGAGTTTCTGGGAGGCCAGCCCGGTCTCCGAGAAGGTGCCGCCGAAGGAGGAGGCCGAGGCCACGCCCACGTTCGGCGCCACGACGGTGACGAAGGCGCAGGCCGTGACGGCCGCGAGACCGATCACCTGCAGGGCGATCCGCGAGGCCTTCGTGGTTCGCCGACCGACGCCACCAACCCGGGGAGGTCTCGGCGTGCGCGCTTCGGTCAGGGAGTGCTTTGCCACGATTTGACCGATTTTAGCCCATCAGAGCTGATTGTCTCCTGCTTCTTGCCGGATGCGGGCGAGCGTCGCTCGGCGCGCGGCCTGCTCGGCGGGGTCGGGAACCGGCAGCGAGGCGAGCAGACGGCGGGTGTACGGGTCCTTCGGATCGCCCAGCACCTCGGCCCCCGTCCCCTCCTCCACGAGCTCGCCGCGGTAGAGCACGGCGATGCGGTCGGCCAGCAGATCGACCACCGCGAGGTCGTGGCTGATGAACAGCGCGGCGAAGCCGAACTCGAGCTGGAGCTCGGCGAAGAGTTCGAGCACCCGGGCCTGCACGGAGACGTCGAGCGCCGAGGTGGGCTCGTCGGCGATGAGCAGCTTCGGCTCGAGCGCGAGTCCGCGCGCGAGACTGGCCCGCTGCCGCTGGCCGCCGCTGAGTTCGTGCGGGAAGCGATCGCCGTAGCTCTTGGGCAGCTGTACGGCCTCGAGCAGCTCGTCGACTCGTTTGCGGGCCGCGGCCGGGTTCTTCGCGCGGCCGTGGATGACCAGGGGCTCGGCCACGGCGTCCGCGATCGTCAGCAGCGGGTTGAAGCTCGCCGCCGGGTCTTGGAACACGAAGCCGATGTCGGCGCGCAGGGGCTTGAAGCGCCGCTCGGAGAAGTCGAGCATCTCGAACCCGAGCACCCGAAGCGAACCGCCGGTGATGCGCGTGAGTCCGCCGATGGCGCGGCCGATGGTCGTCTTGCCCGATCCGCTCTCGCCCACGAGCCCGAGCACCTCGCCCGGACGGATGGCGAACGAGACCTCGTCGACCGCCCGGAATCCCTTGCGCCCGAATCGGCCGGGGTATTCGATCACGAGGCCGGACGCCTCGACCACGGCGACCTCCGCCGCTGCTCCCGCGGTGCGTTCGGCGCGCAGGCGGGCGCGCTCCTCGGTGTGCGCGCGGCCCTGCCCGATGCGCGGAACGGCGTCGAGGAGCTTCTTCGTGTAGTCGGCCTGCGGCGAGGCGAACAGCGTGGTCGCATCCGCTTCCTCCACCACCGTGCCCTGGTACATCACCACGACCCGGTCGGCGAGGTCGGCCACCACACCCATGTTGTGGGTGATGAGCACGATCGCGGTGTCGAACTCGTCACGCAGCCGCCGCAGCAGGTCGAGGATCTCGGCCTGCACGGTCACGTCTAGCGCCGTGGTGGGCTCGTCGGCCACGATCAGGCCGGGGTTCAGCACGAGGGCGGAGGCGATGACGATGCGCTGCTTCTGCCCGCCCGAGAACTGGTGCGGATAGTGGTTCACCCGCGTCTCCGGGTCGGGGATGCCGACCTTGCGCAGGATCTCGACGGCCTCCCGCTTCGCCTCGCCGGCCGAGAGCTTGCGGTGGGCGCGCAGCCCTTCGGCGATCTGCCAGCCGACCGTGTAGACCGGGTTCAGGGCGGTCGACGGCTCCTGGAACACCATCGACACGTCGGAGCCGCGGATGCCGCGCAGCTCCTTGCCGCTGAGAGTCACGACGTCGGAGGTCGAGGTGCCCGCCCGGTTCGAGAGCAGCACGGCTCCCCCGGTGGTGGCCGTCTCGGGCAGCAGCCCGAGGATCGACTTGGCCGTCACGGTCTTGCCGCTGCCCGACTCGCCCACGATGGCGAGCACCTCGCCGCGGTTCACCTGCAGGCTCACCCCGTCGACGGCCTTGACCGCACCGGCGTCGGTCGCGAACGAGATCGAGAGGTCACGGATGTCCACGACAGGACCGCTCATCGGTTCTCCTCCAGGATCTCGACGTCGGAGGGCAGAGCGGCGTCGACCGAGGTCAGCGACATGGTGCCGGATTTGGCCTTCACGCGCTTGCGACCGCGCAACCGCGGGTCGGCGAGGTCGTTGAGGCTCTCGCCCACCAGGGTGATGCCGAGCACCGAGAGCACGATGGCGAGGCCCGGGAACAGGGCCGTCCACCAGATGCCGCTCGTGACGTCCGACAGCGCCTTGTTGAGGTCGTAGCCCCACTCGGCGGCGGCCGTCGGCTCGATGCCGAAGCCGAGGAAGCCGAGACCCGCGAGCGTGAGGATGGCCTCGGAGGAGTTGAGCGTGAAGATGATCGGCAGCGTGCGGGTGGCGTTGCGCAGCACGTGCCGGAACATGATGCGCGGGGTCGAGGCCCCGAGCATCTTGGCCGACTCGACGTAGGGCTCCGCCTTGATGCGGATGGTCTCGGCCCGGATGACGCGGTAGTACTGCGGGATGTACACCACCGTGATCGAGAGGGCCGCCGCGAAGATGCCGCCCCACAGGCTCGACTGCCCGCCCGAGATCACGATCGAGAGAACGATCGCGAGCAGCAGCGAGGGGAACGCGTAGACGGCGTCGCCGATCACCACGAGCACCCGGTCGAGCCAGCCGCCGATGTACCCGGAGACGAGGCCGAGGAAGATGCCCGCGAAGATCGAGAACACCACCGCGATGACGATCACGAGGACGGCGGTCTGCGCGCCCCAGATCACCCGCGAGTAGACGTCGTAGCCACCCACCGTGGTGCCCATGATGTGGGCGGCGCTCGGCGGCTGCTGCGCGCCGAACGGGCCCTGCGCATCCCGCAGCTGTGCGAAGCCGTAGGGGGCGATGACGGGCGCGAAGATCGCGACCAGCACGAAGATCGCGACGATCACGAGGCCGGCGACGAGCATCCCGCGCTGGAGACCCACGCTCTGCCGGAGCTGCTTGAGCACGGGGAGCCGGCCCCAGAAGCCTCTGCTGGTGGGCGGGACGGATGCGACGAGTTCGGTGGTCATGCTCAGTACCTCACTCTCGGGTCGATGAGGGCCGCGATGACGTCGACGACGAAGTTCGTCACGGCCACGATGACGGCGAGCAGGGCTACGATGCCCTGCACGGCCACGAAGTCGCGCGAGGCGAGGTAAGCCGCGAGCTGGAAGCCGAGGCCCTTCCACTCGAAGGTGGTCTCGGTGAGCACGGCCCCGCCGAGCAGGAGCGCGATCTGCAGGCCGATCACCGTGATGATGGGGATGAGGGCGGGCTTGTAGGCGTGCCTGCGCACGAGCCGGTACTCGCTCACTCCTCGCGAACGCGCGGCGTCGACGTAGTCGGTGGAGAGCGTGCCGATGACGTTCGTGCGCACCAGGCGGAGGAACACCCCGGCGGTGAGGAGCCCGAGTGCGATGCCCGGGAGCACGGCGTGCGCGAGCACGTCGCCGACGGCCGCCGGATTGCCGAGGGCGATGGCGTCGATCAGGTAGATGCCGGTCTTGTTGGGCAGGGTCTGCATCGCGAGCTCGGTGCGCGTCGACGCGCGGCCGGCCACCGGCAGCCACTGCAACCAGACCGAGAAGACGAGCTTCAGCAGGAGCCCTGCGAAGAACACCGGGGTGGCATAGCAGAGGATGGCGAAGATGCGCAGGGCCGCGTCCGGGAAGCGGTCGCGGAAGTACGCGGCGAGCATCCCGAGCGGGATTCCCACGATGAAGGCCACGATGAGCGCGTAGAAGGCGAGCTCGAGAGTCGCCCCGCCGTAGGTGAGCAGCACCTGGGTGACGGGACGGTTGTCGCTCAGGGTGTTGCCGAAGTCTCCGGTGAACACCTGGCCCAGGTATTCGAAGTACTGCACGATCACCGGCCGGTCGTAGCCGGCGGCGTGGATGAGCGCCTGCAGCTGGTCGGCCGGCAGCTTGCCGCCCTGGGCCGCCGTGATCGGGTCGCCGATGCTGCGCATCAGGATGAACACGAGCGTGACCAGGATGAAGATGGTCGGGAAGATCAGCAGGAACCGCACGAGCAGGTACCGGCCGAGGCCGCCCCCAGCGCTTTTCGGCGTGGGGGCGACCGGCGACGGTGCGTCACTCGGGAGGAGTGCGGTGGTCATCCCTTGGTGAGCGGGGCGTAGCGGAACTTGAACGAGGCGTCGAGCGTGACGCCCGAGACGTTCGTTCCCGCCACGGCGACCTGGGAGCCCTGCAGGTAGGGAACCGTCGACAGGTCGGCGGCCACCTTGGCCTGGATGTCCTCGATGATCTTCTGGCGAGCAGCCGGGTCGGCCGTCGACGCCTGCTGGAGGATCAGGTCGTTGACCGTGGGGTTGTCGTAGTGGTTGCCGAGGAAGTTGTCCTTCAGGAAGAAGGGGGTCAGGTAGTTGTCGGCGTCGGAGTAGTCGGGGAACCAGCCCAGCTGGTAGGCCGGGTAGAGGTCGGCCGTGCGGTCCTTCGCGTACTGCACCCACTCGGTCGACTGCAGGTTCACGGTGAACAGGCCCGAGGTCTCGAGCTGGCTCTTGATCAGCGCGTACTCGTCGCCCGAGGAAGGGCCGTAGTGGTCGGGGCTGTACTGCAGGTTCAGCGCGATCGGCGTGGTGACGCCGGCTGCGGTGAGTGCGGCCTTCGCCTTGTCGACCGAGGGGCCGCCGGATCCGTCGCCGTACTCGCTCTTCAGCACCTCGGTGGCTCCCGTGAGCCCGGCCGGAACGAAGGAGTAGAGCGGCGTGTACGTGCCCTTGTAGACCTGGTCGGCGATCTCCTTGCGGTCGATCAGGTCGGCCACGGCCTGGCGTACGGCCAGGGCCTTCGCCGGGTCGGCCTCGGCGGTGGTGGCGCCGTAGGGCTGCGTGTTGAAGTTGAAGGTGATGTAACGGATCTCGCCGCCGGGGCCGTCCCACACCTTCACCTTGTCGTTGGTCGACAGGTCGGCGACGTCGGTGGCCGAGAGGCTGCGGAACGCCACGTCGATGTTGCCCTCCTGCACGTCGAGCTTGAGGTTCGACGAATCGGCGTAGTACTTCGCGTTGATCGGCGAGACGGCCTTCGGCAGCACTCCCTGGTAGCCGTCGTAGGGCGCGTACGAGATCAGGTTGTTGAAGTCGTAGCTCGTGATCGTGTACTGGCCGGCGAAGGCCTTGCCGTCAACGATCTCCTTGTCGGGCGTGACCGCGGTGGCCGAGAAGACCTGCTCGTCGACGATCGGGCCGGCGGGGCTGGAGAGGATCTGCGGGAAGACCTGGTCGTCGGGGTTCTTCAGGTTGAACACGACGGTGGTGGCGTCGGGGGTGTCGACGCTCGCGAGGTTGTAGAGCAACGAGGACGGCCCGTTGGGGTCGGCGATCGCGATGTCGCGGTCGAAGGTGAACTTGACGTCCGAGGAGGTCAGGTCGTTGCCGTTCGCGAACTTGAGGCCCGGCTTGAGCTTGACGGTGTAGGCCGTGGGGGCCGTGAACTCCGCGCTGACGGCGATGTCGGGCTGCACGTCGGGGCTGCCGTACGGGGTGTTCATGAGGAACGGGAAGACCTGGTTCATCACGGCGAAGGAGCCGTTGTCGTAGGAGCCCGCGGGGTCGAGGGTGGTGACCTTGTCAGTCGTGCCGACGACGATCGCGTCGGAGGCGCTCGACGTCGAACCGCCCGAGGAGGCGGAGCACCCGGCGAGCACGAGGGCGAAGGCGGCTCCTCCGGCTGCCACGGCGAGCGTGCGCCGCGTGAATGTGGTTGCGGATGTCATATCCGTCGATACCTCTTCCTGATCCGTGTTGCGATAGGCACGGCAGGCGCGACTGATCGCGCACCCCGTGCTTTGCTGTGACACATAGCTAACACAACAGGTGTCTGTGACCCAAAGGGGTTACCCGCGGAAGAGGGTCATCTTTACAAGATCGAAATGTTCACGCGCGAATTCTCTCCGAAACGCTCGAAATCCTCGCGAAAACGGGGTGCCACGCAACGCGCAAAAAGCGCGATGAATCAGCGCACGGCGAGCATGACGTCGACCACGGCATCCAGCACGGCGTCGACCTGCGATTCGCGGTAGCCGCCGCGCTTGGAGCGGAAGACCACCGTGCGCACATCCGTCACCGTCACGTCTGCCCCGGCGCGGAAGTACTCGACGAGGTACGCCACGAAGGCGTCGACGTCCTTGGGGTGGTACCCCACCTGCAGGAATCCCGCCTTCGCGAACTTCTGCCGCTCGGGCCGTTCGAGGCGTGCCAGGATCTCCGCCGCCCGCGAGCGCGCGCTCGAGAACCAGGCCTCGTCGCCCGCGGCCTGGTAGGCGCGGTCGCGCTCGCGCAGGGCGAAGGCGTCTTCGAGCCGCTCCAGGGCGGCGTCGACGGCAGGGGCGTAGTAGCCGCCCTTCGTCATCGAGAAGGCCTTGCTGCGCACCACCTCGCTGGTCAGCACGGCGCCGTTCCCCTCGGTGGCGCGCTCGTCGTAGGCGACCCGCGCCTGCGCGAGGAACTCGTCGACCTCGGTCACGTCATAGCCGAGACTCGAATTGCGGGTGCGGGGGAAGGGTACGCTCACGTTCCTATTGTGCCAACGATTGGCTGGCAACGTCGCCCGAACCGCGTGTTCAGCTCGCGAAGACCACCCAGAGGACGTAGGCGGCGGCTGCGGAGGGGAGGATGGAGTCGAGCCGATCGAGGAAGCCGCCGTGACCCGGGAGCCAGGAGCTCATGTCCTTGATGCCGATGTCGCGCTTCAGCAGCGACTCGGAGAGATCGCCGATGGTCGCCGTGGTCACGATCACCGCGCCGAGGATGAGACCGAACCACCAGGGCTGCCCCAGGGCGAAGATCGCGAGCAGAACTCCTCCGATGAGCGCCACGACCACGGCGCCCGCGAGCCCCTCCCAGGTCTTCTTCGGGCTGATGGTGGGGGCCATCGGATGCTTGCCGAAGTTCAGCCCGCTCGCATAGGCCCCGACGTCGGTGAGCACCACGACGACGATGAAGGAGAGCACCCACCACTGGCCGCCGTCCTGCGAGAGCAGCAGCACCGCCACGCTGCCGAGGAACGAGACGTAGACCTGCACGAAGACGCCCGCGGCCAGGTCGTGCACGAGACCCTGCGCATCCGGGAGCCGCGGCATCGCCACGCGCTCGACCACCGTCCACAGGGCCACGAGCACGACCCCGCCCACGAAGACGAGCCACTGCCCCTCGGCGCCCCAGTAGTAGGAGGCCGGCACGAGCGCCACGCCCGCCACCATCACCGGGATCCGGGGCACATGGATGCCCGCGTGCCGCAGAGCGGTTGCGAGCTCCAGCGTGCCGAACGCCACCAGCGCGGCGGCGAGCACCAGGAAGATCTCCTTGATGAGCACGAGACTCAGCACCATCACCGCGGCCAGCACCACGCCGATCGCGATCGCCGAGATCAGATTGCGGCCCGAGCGCGCCGTGATCTTCTCGTTGGCCTCCTCGAACTGCTCGCGGCGCGCCCGCACCTGGGCTTGGATGTCGGCCCGCGAGAGCGGCCGGCCCCGCCGGGCGGGCGGTGTGCGCGGGGTTCCCGGATCGTGGGTCATGGGGTGCCGGTCGAGGTCAGACCTCGAGGAGTTCGGCTTCCTTGCGCTTCAGGGCGTCGTCGATCGAGTCGACGGCCTTCTTGGTGATCTGCTCGAGCTCCTTCTCACCGCGCGAGACCTCGTCGTCGCCCACCTCGCTCTTCAGGGCGTCGAGGTCATCCTTGGCCTTGCGGCGGATGTTGCGGATCGACACCTTGCCGTCTTCGGCCTTGGTGCGCACGATCTTCACGTATTCCTTGCGGCGCTCCTCGGTGAGGTCGGGCAGCGTGATGCGCACGATGTTGCCGTCGTTGGTGGGGTTGGCGCCGAGGTTCGGCACGTCGCGGATGGCCTGCTCGATGTCGCGCAGGGCGCCCTTGTCGTAGGGCGTCACGATGAGCGTGCGCGCCTCGGGGTTCTGCAGCGACGCCAGCTGGGCCAGCGGGGTGGGGGTGCCGTAGTAGGGCACCATGATCTTCTGGAACAGCGCGGGGTTCGCCCGCCCGGTGCGCACGGTGGAGAAATCGTCTTTCGCCACCTCGACGGCTTTGTTCATGCGCTCGGTCGCGTCGGCCAGTACATCCGCAATCACGGGGAACTCCTTCGGTGGATCTGTGGTGTCCAGTGTAGTCAGTGGTGCCCGCAGGCTCCTGTTCAGTGGCTCGTCGCCACCAGCGTGCCGATGCGATCGCCCCGGATGGCCCGGGCCACGTTGCCGGCCGGCTCCATGCCGAAGACGTGCATGGGCATCCCGTTGTCCATGCAGAGGCTGAACGCGGTCGAGTCGACCACCTTGAGCCCTTGCTGCAAGGCCTCGTTGTAGGTCAGCTTGTCGAGCTTCACGGCATCGGCCACCACGCGGGGGTCGGCCGAGTAGACGCCGTCGACACCGTTCTTGGCGACGAGCACCTCGACGGCGTGGATCTCGAGCGCCCGCTGGGCGGCGACGGTGTCGGTGGAGAAGTAGGGCAGGCCGGCTCCCGCTCCGAAGATCACGACGCGGCCCTTCTCGAGGTGACGGATGGCGCGGCGCGGGATGTAGGGCTCGGCCACCTGGGTCATCGAGATGGCGGACTGCACGCGCGTCTCGGCACCGGCCTGCTCGAGGAAGTCCTGCAGGGCCAGCGCGTTCATCACCGTTCCGAGCATGCCCATGTAGTCGGCACGCCCACGGTCCATGCCGCGCTGCGAGAGCTCGGCGCCACGGAAGAAGTTGCCGCCGCCGACCACGATCGCGACCTCGACCTCGCGCGCGGCTTCGGCGATCTCCCGGGCCAGGCTGCTGACGACGTCGGGATTCACCCCGAGGGAGCCTCCCCCGAACGCCTCTCCGGACAGTTTCAGTAGAACTCTGCGCTTCTCGTCCGGCTCAGACATCCGTCATGCGTCCCTTCGTCGTACCCGTCATCAGGTTATCGTTCCCGCGCACCCGCCGCGGGCAGAGAAAAGGGCCCGGGTCAATCGACCCGAGCCCTTTCTCGTGTTCTCTACAGTATTACGCGCCGACCTTGAAGCGGGCGAATCCGGTCACCGTGATGCCGGCATCCGCGAGCACCTTCGCGACCGACAGCTTGTTGTCCTTGGCGTAGTCCTGCTCGAGCAGGGCGACCTGCTTGAAGTAGGCCTGCACGCGACCCTCGACGATCTTCGGGAGAGCCGCTTCGGGCTTGCCCTCGTTCTTCGAGATCTCGGTCACGATCGCGCGCTCCTTCTCGACGGCCTCGGCGGGCACGTCTTCGCGGGAGAGGTACTGCGGGTCGGCGAACGAGATGTGCTGCGCGATGGAGCGAGCGGTCTCGGCGTCGGAACCGGAGTAGGCGACGACCACACCGACCTGCGGGGGCAGGTCCTTGGAGGTCTTGTGCAGGTAGATCTCGAACGCGTCGCCCGTGAGACGGACGATGCGGCGGAGCTCGATCTTCTCGCCCAGGATGGCGGCCTCGTCGTTGATGAGGTCGGCCACCGTCTTGTCACCGGCGGGAGCGGCCAGGGCCTCTTCCACCGTCGTGGCGCCGGCCGCGAAGGCCGCGTCGAGCACGCCGTCGGCGAGAGCGATGAACTTGTCGCCCTTGGCGACGAAGTCGGTCTCGCAGGCGAGCTCGATCAGTGTCGCAGCGCCGTCGCCCTGCTTGGCGGCGACGAGGCCCTCGCTCGTGGAGCGGTCGGCGCGCTTCGCGTTGCCCTTCGCACCCTTGAGACGCAGGATCTCGACGGCCTTCTCCATGTCGCCGTCGGCCTCGACGAGGGCGTTCTTGGTGTCGACCATGCCGGTTCCGAGCTGCTCGCGCAGCGCCTTGACATCAGCCAGGCTGATTGTTGCCATGTTTGTTCAAACTCCTTGAAAAGTTGGTGTCGGTGTCAGCATGCCGTCCAGATGTGAACGGCGGGCGACTACTCGGCGGCGGGAGCCTTCTCGGCCTCGGTGGCCTCGGCCTCGATCTTCGCCTCGGCGTCGGCGTCGCTCACCACGTGGTGCTCGACGACCAGGGTCTCGTCGGTGATCGCAGCGAGGTCGGCCTCGGCCTGCGCGTCGGCGTCGTTCTCCTCGACGGGCGTCTCGGCGGCGATGACCTCGGCAACGGCCTCGGTGTTCACCTCGCCCGAGATCTCACCGTCGACGGCCTCGATCTTCTCGGCCTCCGACTGCGGGTTCTCCGAAGCCTGCAGGAGCTCCCGCTCCCACTCGGCCAGGGGCTCGGCCGGGGCGTCGCCCTCTTCGGGCTTCTGGTGGCGCTGGATGAGGCCCTCGGCGGCGGCGTCGGCCACGATGCGGGTCAGCAGGGCGACGGAACGGATCGCGTCGTCGTTGCCCGGGATCGGGTAGGTGACCTCGTCGGGGTCGCAGTTGGTGTCGAGGATGCCGATGACCGGGATGCCCAGCTTCTTGGCCTCGTCGATGGCGAGGTGCTCCTTCTTGGTGTCCACGACCCACAGCGCCGACGGCGTCTTGGTGAGGTTGCGGATTCCGCCGAGCGACTTGTGCAGCTTGTCGAGCTCGCGCTTCTTGATGAGCAGCTCTTTCTTGGTGAAGCCGCTCTTCGAGGTGTCTTCGAAGTCGAGCTCCTCGAGCTCCTTCATGCGCGCGAGGCGCTTGGAGACCGTCTGGAAGTTGGTGAGGAGGCCACCGAGCCAGCGCTGGTTCACGTAGGGCTGGCCGACGCGGGTCGCCTGCTCGGCGATGGACTCCTGGGCCTGCTTCTTCGTGCCGACGAAGAGGATGGTGCCGCCGTGCGCGACGGTCTCCTTGACGAAGTCGTAGGCCTTGTCGATGTAGCCCAGCGACTGCTGCAGGTCGATGATGTAGATGCCGGAGCGCTCGGTGAAGATGAATCGCTTCATCTTCGGGTTCCAGCGGCGGGTCTGGTGCCCGAAGTGGACGCCGCTGTCGAGCAGCTGGCGGATGGTGACGACGGCCATGGCCGTTCTCCTGTTCTCGGCGCACGCCGAACCGGGGTTCGGGGCTTGCCATTCTCGGTTTCTCCGCGACGGTGGCCGCGGATCCTGGTGCCCGGCACGCATCCTGAACCCCTCTTTCGAGGAGGACCGAAGGGATGCGGTGGCCGAATGGGCACGCGTAGTCACCCCGGCATGCGGGGTGCTCCGAGAATCATAACACCGCTCTTACTGCGGCTGCACTTCGCGATCGCGCTTGCGGACGACCTTCAGGCTGTCCATGCTCTCGAGCGAGCGGCCCTTCGTCTCGGGCACGGCGAAGAACACGAACACGAAGCTCACCAGGGCGAAGAAGGTGTACAGCCCGTAGGTGAAGGCCAGCGAGAAGCCCGACAGCGCGGGGAAGGTCTCGGTGATGGCGAAGTTCGTGAGCCACTGCGCCGCCGCCGCGATGCCGAGCGCCTTGCCGCGGATGCGGTTCGGGAAGATCTCGCCGAGCAGCACCCAGACGATCGGGCCCCAGGTGGCGCCGAAGAAGATGACGAAGAGGTTGGCGCCGACGAGGGCGATCGGGCCCCAGGCGCCGGGCAGCTGCGGGGCGCCGTCGACCACGACGGCCTGCGAGAACGCGACGGCCATCGCACCGAGCGAGACCACCATGCCGGCGGAGCCGGTCAGCAGCAGCGGGCGGCGGCCCACCTTGTCGACGAAGTAGATGGCCACGAAGGTGACCGCCACGTTGATGATGCTCGTCACGACCGAGATGGTGAAGCTCGTGCTCGAGTTGCCGGTGTCGAAGCCGACGGAGCTCCACAGGCTCGTGGAGTAGTAGAAGATCACGTTGATGCCCACGAGCTGCTGGAACATCGACAGCAGGATGCCCACCCAGACCACGGGGAGCAGGCCGAACATCTTGCCGCGGAGGCTCGCCGTGCGGGCGTTCTCGCGGTCCTCCTTGAGGGACTGCTCGATCTCCGCGAGCGCCGAGTCGACCTCGGCCTGCGGCATCACGCTGGTGAGCACGTCGCGGGCGTCGTCGTTGCGGTTCTTGCCGGCGAGGTAGCGGGGCGATTCGGGCAGGCGCCAGGCCAGCAGGCCGTAGACGATGGCCGGGACGGCGCAGGCCACGAACATCCACCGCCAGGCGTCGGCGCCGAACCAGAGCGGCTGGTCGGCCCCGCCGGCCGCGGCCTGCAACAGGGTGTCGGAGAGCAGGGCGGCGAAGATACCGAGGGTGATGGCGAGCTGCTGCAGGCTGGCCAGCCCGCCGCGCACGGCCTTCGGCGCGATCTCGGCGATGTACGCCGGCGCGATGACGCTCGCGATGCCGATGCCGAGACCGCCGATGACGCGCCACAGGATGAGGTCCCACACGGCGAAGGCGAAGCCGGAGCCGATGGAGCTGACGAGGAAGAGCCCCGCGCCGATGAGCATCACCGGGATGCGGCCGATGCGGTCGGCGATGCGGCCGGCGAAGTAGGCGCCGATCGCGCAGCCGAGCAGAGCGGATGCGACGGTGAAGCCGCTGAGCAGAGGCAGGTCGCCGAGGTTGAAGTTCGATTCGATGGCCTTGACCGCGCCGTTGATCACGGAGGAGTCGAACCCGAAGAGGAAGCCACCGAGGGCTGCCGCGATGGAGAGGGCGATGACCTTGCGACGGAGCTTCTTCGCGACATTCGGGTCTTCGACGCTCGAGCGGGAGCGTCCGGAATCGGTGGCGGACATGGCGTACTCCTTAGTACCTGTGCAGGCGGTGCTTCGTGCGGCGTGGTCTCTTGCGGGATCACCGTGGAGGAAGTCGATGTCCTCTACTCCTCCACCGTTCTGATCCTGGCACGGTTCTTGCACAATCGCTGATCTGACGGGCCACACGGTGGCGCCGGAGGGCAGGGTGACGTCATGGAATTCCTCCGCTCTCTCGCAGCGCACGTACTGGTGGTCACGGCTGCCGTCGCGATCGTCTCCGCCGCCGGGTGTGCGCCCGCCGGCGCGGGCTCGATCGGGGCCGGCGATGTCGGCGGAGGAGGCGCACGGGGCACCGGGGCCTCAGCTCGGTGGCGATGGCCGGTCGACGCACCGGCGCAGGTCGTGGCGGAGTTCGTCGCGCCGGCATCGGACTACGCGGCGGGGCACCGCGGCACCGACCTTCGGGCAGCCGTCGGCACGCCCGTGCTGGCCCCTTCCGAAGGGGTCGTGGTGTTCGCCGGGCCGGTGGGCGGCCGCACGCTCGTGTCCATCGACCACCCCGGTGGCCTGCGCACCTCCCTCGAACCGGTCGCGCCTTCGGTCGCGGTGGGCGACCCGGTGGCGCCCGGACAGGTGCTCGGCGTCGTGTCGAGCGGCGGACACTGCTCCGGATGCGTGCACTTCGGCGTTCGCCGCGACGGCTGGTACGTGAATCCGCGCGGCCTCGTGGGCGAGATCCCACGAGCCGTGCTGCTGCCGCTCGGCACCGGATCGGTGCCGAGGTCGCTCGGGCGACGATCGGCCGCGGCCGCCCAGCTCAGGCGCGGGGGTGCGCCGCCTGGTAGGAGGCTCGCAGGCGCTCGACGGTCACGTGCGTGTAGATCTGGGTCGTGCCGAGGCTGGCGTGCCCGAGCATCTCCTGCACTGCGCGGAGGTCGGCGCCGCCGTCGAGGAGATGGGTCGCCGCCGTGTGACGGAAGGCGTGCGGCCCGGCAGGGCCGCCCCCGGGCACCGCCGAGAGCAGCTGGGCCACGAGTTCGTAGACCGCGCGGGTTCCGAGCCGTCCGCCGCGGGCACCGAGGAAGAGGGCGGGCGTCGACGAGTCGCCGGAGCGCCGGGCGAGCAGCAGCGGGCGTGCTCGCGCGAGGTAGTCGACGAGCGCGAGGTGGGCCGGGCCGCCAAAGGGCACGACGCGTTCTTTCGAGCCCTTGCCGACGACGCGAACGGTGCGGCGGTCGAGATCGAGGTCGTCGAGGTCGATGCCTACGAGTTCGGACACGCGGAGAGCCGAGGCGTAGAGCAGCTCGACGAGGGCGAGGTCGCGCACCGGAACCGGTTCGCCGTCGCCATCGGTGGCTGCCGCCTGCAGCCCCTCGAGCACGGTGGCCATCGAGTCGCCCGAGAGCACACGAGGGAGAGTGCGATCAGGCCGGGGCGCGCGCAAGCGGGTCGCGGCGTCGACCTCGACGAGCCCACTGCGGCGCAGCCACGCCGAGAACGTCTTCACCGAGGCCGCGCGCCGCGCGAGGGTCGACTTCGCGAGCTCACGCTGGGAGGCTGCCCAGAGCCAGTCCCGGTAGAGCTCGAGCTCGAGTCCGCTCACATCGGCGACACCGCGCTGTGCGGCGAAGGCGTCGAGATCAGCGAGATCGGAGCCGTAGGACCGCACCGTGTGGTCGGAATACCCTCGTTCGAGCCGCAGGTAGCGCTCGTACTCCGCCCGCGCCTCCGAGATCCTCATGCCCCCAGCATGCCGCGCCGCGCCTCACCCGGCCGCCGCGCCGCGCCCAGCGCCGGCCCGCCACTGTCTTGTTCGGAATCGCCGTCCGGCCACCGCGACCGAACGGGTCGCCCAGGAGAACGGCGCCGCGTGGAGTGGATCCCGCGTGGGCGCACCTCGAGGACGGATCGGCCACAGCATCCGGCCGGGGTCGCCCACTGCGCGCGAGCGAACGGCGACGGAACGCTACTCGGTGGGCGGGAGGGACTGGCTGATGGGAGCAGACCCGCGCTACTCGGTCGGCGGGAGAGGCTGGCTGATGGGCGGCTGCTGGCGGGAGAAGGCCTCGCGCTGCTCGGGCTCGGAGAGGGCGTACACCCGGTCGACGAACTCGTTGTCGAAGCCGGAGACCACCGGGAAGTCGCCGATCGGCACCGTCGAGTGCACGATGCGGTCATCGTAGACGTGCACGATGTTGAACGACTGTCCGCCGCCGAGGCCGGTGAGGCGGCCTCGCGCCGCAGCGACGTCCATCGTGTAGCAGGTCGCTGCGGCGACCGAGACCTGCACACCCGCGAACATGCTCATGGTGGAGTAGTGCAGGTGGCCGCCGAGGATCGCCCGCACGTCGCTGCCCGCGATGACCTCGGCGAGATCGGACTGCCGCTGGAGCTCGAGGATCGGCATCAGCGGGATGGTGGTCGGCACCGGCGGGTGATGCAGCGCGACGATCGTGCCCTCGGGCGCGGGCCCGGCGAGCTCGGCGCGCAGCCAGTCGAGCTGCGAGGCCGACAGCTCCCCGTGGTGGAAGCCCGGAACGGTCGAGTCGAGCGCGATGACCCGCAGACCGCCGAGCCGGAAGCTCGACACCACGGGTTCGGTCGCCGCCGCCTCGTCGAGGAGCTGGGTGCGCAGCCGGCCCCGGTCGTCGTGATTGCCCATGACCCACAGCACGCGGGCGCCCAGGCGTTCCGCCGCCGGGTCGACGATCGAGCGGATGCGCTGGTAGGCATCGTCTTCGCCCAGGTCGGCGATGTCTCCCGTGAACACCAGGAGCTCGGGGCGCATGCCAGACGCTTCGAGCTGGCGGAGCGCCCGGGTGAGCGTCGCATCCGTGTCGATCGCTCCATGCAGAGGCTTCTTGTCGGCCAGGAAGTGGGTGTCGCTGATGTGGACGATCGTGTGCAGGGGCTCGCCGTACTGAGACATGCGTCCCAGTTTCGCAGACTCGCGCAGGCCCCCGGCTCGGCCTGCGCCAACGCCGGCCGAACAGTTTCGGAATCGTGGGAGACGTCACGAGCGCCGCCATCCCGTCGGAGACTCGGTCGCCGCACCCTCCAGCGACAGCGCGCCCAGCGTGACCGCCACCGACCGCGACGACATCCCGCTGACCCTCGCCAGCTCCGCGACCGTCCGAGCCGATCGCCGGCTCAGCGCATCGAGCACCCGCGTGAAGTCGGCACCTCGCTCCGGCGGTTGTTCCGCCCAGGATCGCTCGACCAGATCGGAGGGACCGAGCACGAGTTCGACGACATCCGCCGCCGAGGTGACGCACACGGCATCGAACTCCCGCAGCAGCCGATGGCAACCCGCCGAGGTGACGCTCGTGACCGGGCCGGGAACCGCTCCGAGCGGACGGCCCAGCGCTGCCGCATGGCCCGCGGTGTTGAGCGAACCGGACCGCCTGCCCGCCTCGACCACCACGGTGGCGTCGCTGGCGGCCGCGATCAGCCGGTTGCGCTGCAGGAAGCGCCACTTCGTCGGCGCCGAGCCGCAGGGAAGCTCGGACACGATCGCTCCGGTGGCCTCGACCCGGAGGAGCAGGTCGTGGTGGGCGGCCGGATAGAGGCGGTCGACTCCCCCGGCGAGGAAGGCGACCGTCGTTCCGCGGCTCGCCAGAGCCGCGCGATGCGCCATGCCGTCGATTCCGTAGGCTGCTCCCGAGAACACGGCGAAGCCACGGTCGGAGAGTCCCGAGGCGAGCTCGGTGGCGACGTGCTCACCGTAAGTGGTGGCGTCGCGGGAACCGACGATCGCGATCGATCCGGCCGCGTGCGAGAGTTCGCGAGCGTCCCCGCGCACCCAGAGCGCCAGAGGAGCGTGCGCGCCGAGCCCGTCGAAGCCTCGTGGCCACTCTATGTCGCCCGGGGTCAACAGGCGCGCGCGGCAGTTCGCCGCGCTGCGGAATGCGGCGACCGCGAGGCGGGAGGAGAGCCGCGGCCGCCACCGCTCCACGCCTGCAGCGAGATCGGCCTCGGAAACGACGGCCCGGTACTCCTCCCCCATCGCACGCCACCACTCTCGGCCAGTGCGCCGCTCGAGCAGCATGGACAGCGCCCGGTCGGCCCCGAGGGCGGCCACGACGACGCCCGCCACCGCGTCGCCGGGCTCCGCCAGCGCCGACCACGTGGCGGTCGCGAACAATCGCGCCACAGCGTCGTCGTCGAGATTGCTCGTCGGAGAATCTCCGACTCGTGCTCCCCCGGCTGTGGTCGCACCTCCCGTCGCCGGAGCCGCAGGGCCCTCGGGCGTCGGCCCACGACCCAGCGAGCCCCTGGCCGACGCCAGAGCGCCGACCGCACCCGGCGACGTGACGTCGGCCGAATTCGGCGCAGCAGTGCTGTTCGTGATCGATCCGTCATCAAGGCCCGTGCCCGATACAGCGGCGCCGGCCGGGGTCGACGCGGAAGCGCCGGCCAGGGGCGGAGAGGAAGCGCCGGCCGGTTTCGGCACAGAAGCGGCCCCCTGGTGCGGCAGGGTTGCGACGGCGGGCGCGGGTGGGCGGCGGCGGGCCGGGCCGCGGGCGCTTCCGCGGGCCGCGATGCTGACGGATTCGACCAGCTCGCGCACCAGGCGCCGGTCGAGCTCGTAGACGCTCATGCGGCCACCGACCGTCTCAGGTAGAGGGCCCAGCCGATGTGATCGGCCGTCGGCGCCGCATCCGCGCCGTCGAGGTCGGCGATGGTCCAGGCCACGCGCAGCACCCGGTCGTAGCCGCGCATCGTGAGGGAACCCCGCTCGAGCGCACGGTCGATCGAGGCGACCGTGGCCGGCGGAAGACGACGCGCCCCCGAGCGGAACCAGGCGCCGGGCACTTCGGCATTCGTCTTCCACGGTGTACCGGTGAGCCGATGCCGTGCCACCGCTCGGGCGTTCTCGACCCGGGCGCGCGCCACGGCCGTGCTCGGGCGCTCGGTCGTGTCGCCGGTGAGGCGCATCTCGGCGGTCGTGACCCGATTGACCCGCAGCTGCAGGTCGACGCGGTCGAGCAACGGCCCGGACAGGCGCGCGAGATAACGACGGCGCGCCATCGGTGTGCAGGTGCACGCGATGTCGCTCGTGCCGAACTGGCCGCACGGACAGGGGTTCGCCGCCATCACGAGCTGGAATCGGCCGGGGAAGTGCGCGATCGCGTTCGCCCGGTGGATGGTGATGGTTCCGGATTCGAGCGGCTGCCGCAGGGTGTCCAGCACCGAGCTGGGGAACTCCGGAGCCTCGTCGAGGAAGAGCACACCGAACGCCGCTCGCGCTGCCGCTCCCGGCCGGATGAGCTTCGAGCCCCCACCCACCAGCGCCGCGGCCGAGGAGGTGTGGTGGGGACTCTCCCACGGCGGCCGCACGACGAGACCGCTGAGCGGGCGCCCGGCCAGCGACGAGACGGAGGTGGCCATGAGCGCCTGCTCCGGGTCGAGGTCGGGCAGCAGCCCCGGAAGCCGCTGGGCGAGCATCGTCTTGCCGGCGCCGGGCGGCCCCAGTAGGAAGAGGTGATGCCCACCCGCAGCGGCGACCACCAACGACTCCACCGCGTCGGGGTTGCCGGCGACATCGGCCAGGTCTCCGGCCGACTCCGCGAGCGGTACGGCCACGGGCTGCAGCAGCGGCTCGACGGGCACCGGTTCGAGTTCTGCACCGTGGTGGATGAGCGCATCGCGCAGCGATCGCACCGTCACGACCTCGACGCCCGGAACAAGCCGAGCCTCGTCTTCGTTGCCGCGCGGCACGACGAAGCGCGTGTAGCCCGCCTGGCGCGCCGCCACGATCGCGGGAAGCACCCCGCTCATCGGGCGCACCCGCCCGTCGAGGCTCAACTCGCCGAGGTGCACCACGGTGGCGATGTTCTCGGCGGAGACGCCGCCGTCGGCCGCGAGCACCGCGACGGCGATCGCCAGGTCGAAGGCCGAACCGTGCTTGGGCAGCGAGGCCGGCGAGAGGTTGACGACGATCTTCTTGGCCGGCAACGCGCATCCGTCGTTCGCGGCCGCCGCCTTCACGCGGTCTTTCGCATCGGACAGCGCGGTGTCGGGCAGCCCGATGATCTGGAACCCCGGAATCGCGCTGGCGATGTGGGCCTCGACCTCCACCACCGCACCGGTCATGCCGAGCAGCGCCACCGAGAGAGTGCGCGCGACCATCAGCTCACCGCCCGCAGGTGCTGGATGGCGGGCTCGCCGCCGGGCGGGCACAGGATGCCGATCACGTCGACACGGACAGACGGCCGCCGATGAGGAGCGCCGGAATCGGCGTGCGCCGCCACCCACGCCGCCGAGAGCAGATGCAGGCGCTTCAGCTTCGCCGGGGTGATGGCCTCGAACGGGTGCCCGAAGGCATCCGTCGTTCGCGTCTTCACCTCGACGACGACCACCGTGCCGTCATGATGCGCCACGATGTCGATCTCGCCGAGCGGGCACCGCCAGTTGCGCGCCACCACCCGGAACCCGGCCACCTCGAGAAAGGCCGCCGCGAGGTCTTCACCCCGGCGGCCCAGTGCGTCTTTCGCCTTCATCACTACCTCCGCGACCAGCGTGCGGGAGGCGGGCGGGCAGTGCGGCCCGGAGCGGCGATCTGTGGAGAACTAGCGCGCAGCCGCGGGGTGTGGAGAAGTGCTACTCGTCGAGCGCGAGCTCTTTCGGGAGCTCGAAGTCCTTGCTCGAGAGCTCCTCGACGTTGACGTCTTTGAAGGTCAGCACCCGCACCGACTTCACGAAGCGGTCGGAGCGATAGACGTCCCACACCCACACGTCGTTCATGGTGAGCTCGAAGTAGAAGTCGTGCTCGGTGTCACGACGGTTGAGTTCGACCTCGTTGGCGAGGTAGAAGCGGCGCTCGGTCTCGATCACGTACTTGAACTGCGAGACCACGTCGCGATACTCGCGGTAGAGGGCCAGCTCGACCTCTCGGTCGTAGTCTTCGAATTCGTCTTCGTCCATCGTGTGTCCAGTCTAGGCCGCGGATTCATCCGCCGAGTCCGCCACGGGCGAACCTCCGGGCGAACCGGCAGTGGCACCGATGTCCTCGCCGCCGGCGACGATGTTGGTGAGCCAGGTGTGCCGGTGCAGCCGCGTGGCACCGCGGGCGACGATCGCCGCCCGGTGCTCCTCGCTCGCGTAGCCCTTGTTGCGCACCCAGCCGTAGTCGGGAAAGCCCTCGTGGTGCTCGATCATGAGCCGGTCGCGCGCGACCTTCGAGATGACCGAGGCGGCCGCGACCGACGCACAGTCGCGGTCGGCCTTGATGCGCGTGCGCACCGACAGCGGCGTCACGAGAGCCGGGGTGAGCCAGTCGAACTGGCCGTCGAGAAGGATGGTCGACCCGGCCACATCGATGCCGGCCGCGTGCAGCTCGGCAAGGGCCCGCTTTCCCGCGAGGCCGAGGCAGGCGGAGATGCCGAGGGTGTCGATCTCCTCGGCCGAGGCGTAGCCCACGCCGTGGGCCAGCGCCCAGGAGCGGGCGATCGGCGCGAGCTCCTCGCGCCGCGGCTCCGAGAGCATCTTCGAATCGCGGAGGCCGTGCGGCACCCGCGACGAGACGCGCACGTCGACCGCGCACACGCCGACCGCGACCGGGCCGGCCAGCGCACCGCGGCCCACCTCGTCGCAGCCGATGATGACACCCTGGCGCCCGGGCAGAAGCGATCGCTCGACCTGCAGCGTCGGGTCGGCGACCGGAGCCATCAACCCGAACCCGCGACGCTGCCGGAACCCGGCGAACCGGAGGACGCGGCTGCACCGGCCAGGGCCGCGAGCGGAGACTCGACCGCCGGAGACGGCACCGCTCCGGGGGCACCCGGCGGCTCCAGGGCCGACGGGGTGGCCGCCGGCGAGGCTGCGGCCGGCTCATCCGGAATGCCGCTGAAGACGCTGCCGTAGTTGTCGAGCCAGGTCCAGTGGTCGACGGGCCAGGTCACCAGGATGGCGCGGCCCACGACGTTCGAGATGGGCACGAAGCCCTTGCCCGGCTTGTCCTGGTTGAAGCGCGAGTCGGCCGAGTTGTAGCGGTTGTCACCCATCACCCAGAGCGAGTTCGCCGGCACCGTGATGTCGAAGGGCTGCTGCGAGACGGCGGAGACCCCGTCGGGGAGCTTCAGGTAGGCGCTCTCGTCGAGCGGCACGCCGTTCACCGACATCTGCCCCAGCGCGTTGCAGCAGGTCACGTGGTCGCCCGGCAGGCCGATCACGCGCTTGATGAGGTGGTCGTTCGCGTTGTCGGCGGCGAGGCCGACGCCCTGCAGCACCCAGTCGAGCGCGGCGGCCACGGGGTTCTTGGTGGGCTCCACGGCCGGCGGCAACCATCCGCCCGGGTCTTTGAACACCACCACGTCGCCGCGGGAGAGGGGCATGAGGCCCGGTTCCAGCTGGTTGACGAGGATGCGGTCGTCGATCTGCAGCGTGTTCTCCATCGACCCCGAGGGGATGTAGAACGAGCGCACCAGGAACGTCTTGATGAGCACCGACGCGAGCAGCGCGATCACGAAGATGATCAAGAGATCGCGAGCGAACAGCCAGGCGCTGCGCGAACGACGAGGACGCTGATCGCCTGTTCGTCCGCCCTGCGCGGGGTCGCCCCGATTGGGTTCGCCCTGTGTGGGTTGGCCCTGTGTGGGCTCGCCCTGTATGGGCAGAGATGTTTCTGTCATTTAACCGCCTGAGCTCCCGAACCACTGTAGTGGTCGGGAGCTCAGGATGACTCTCGGGGCGTGCTCAGCACGCAGAGAATTCGAAGGTGCGGAGGCTTACGCGTCGCGCTTCTCTTTGATCTTCGCCTTCTTGCCGCGCAGGTTGCGGAGGTAGTACAGCTTCGCGCGGCGGACGTCACCGCGGGTCACGATCTCGATGTGGTCGATGACCGGCGAGTGCACCGGGAAGGTACGCTCGACGCCGACCTGGAAGCTGACCTTGCGGACCGTGAAGGTCTCGCGGACGCCCTCGTTCTTGCGGGCGATGACGACGCCCTGGAACACCTGGATACGCGAGCGGGTACCTTCGATGATGTTCACGTGCACCTTGACGGTGTCACCGGCGCGGAAGTCGGGGATGTCGCTCTTGAGCGACGCTGCATCGACGTTGTCGAGGATATGCATCTGTAGTTCGCAATCTGCACCCGCCACAGGTCGAGCACGGCTTCGTTGTCAAGAAAGGGAGTGCCCGCGAGTTGCTGGTTCCCCTGTGGCAGAACCTGGCCGTGGCACAAGGGTCAATTGTGCCACAGATCGACGGATGCGCGCAAAGCGCACACGGGAGCCCTCAGACGCGGGGCGGCGACTGCCGGTCGCTCGTCTCGATGACGATGTACTCGCCGTCGATGCGCGGACTCCGCGGCGCGGTGTTGATGCGCGTGGCCTGGGCCTGGGCCTCGAAGCCCGCCATCGCCGCACGCACCCGTCGGCGCGTCTCCATCACGAGCTGGATGATGCCCGACCAGAACAGGGCGATCACGGCCACGACCGAGAGCGTGCCGAGCAGGGCGGTGGCCGAGGTGAAGAAGCCGACGGCGATGATGAGCGCGTGCAGCACGGTGAGGAGGCCGACATCCAGCCACGAGACGGCGCGTTCTGCCCGCACGTCTTTGCGGGCGAAGATGAGTCCGGCCGTCGCGAGCATCGCGACCGTGAGCATCATCACGCCCACGATGAGGCCGATGATCTGCCAGCCGGTGGCGGCGAATACGCCCCAGCCCACCAGGATCCAGGCGGGCAGGATCACTGCGGCAGGGAACTGCCAGTAGAAGAAGGCCCGACGGATCAACACCCCTCCAGAGTATGCAGCGACTCCGGATGTTCGCTGTGACCCGGGTCGGTAGGGTCTTCATGAGCGCTCTGAAGCGTTCGAGGGAAGGAATCACGTGATCGAGCTCAAGACCCCCGCCGAGATCGAGCAGATGCGCCCTGCCGGCACGTTCGTGGCCGAGGTGCTCACCGAACTGGCCAAGCGCAGCGCCGTCGGCGTCAACCTGCTGAAACTCGACCGGATCGCGCACGACATGATCAGGGCTCGCGGCGCCGAGTCGTGCTACATCGACTACCACCCCTCCTTCGGCGCCTCCCCGTTCGGCAAGGTTCTCTGCACGAGCGTCAACGACGCCGTGCTGCACGGCCTCCCCTACGACTACGCCCTGCGCGACGGCGACGTGCTGAGCCTCGACTTCGCCGCCTCGGTGAACGGCTGGGTGGCCGACTCGGCGCTCACCGTCGTGGTGGGCACGCCTCGCTCCGACGAGGACACGCGGCTCATCCAGGTGACGACGGATGCTCTGGCCGCCGGCATCGCGGCCGCGCAGCCGGGCGGGCGGTTGGGCGACATCTCGGCCGCGATCGGCGCCGTCGCGACCGCGGCGGGCTACGGCGTGAACACCGACTTCGGCGGGCACGGCGTCGGCCGCACGATGCACGGCGATCCGCACGTGCCGAACCAGGGCCGCGCCGGGCGCGGACTGCCCCTGCGCGCCGGCCTCGTGATCGCGATCGAGCCGTGGTTCCTCGAGACCACCGACAAGATCTACACCGACAAGGACGGCTGGACGCTCCGCTCCGCCGACGGCTCGGTGGGCGCCCACATGGAGCACACGGTGGCGATCACCGAGGACGGGCCGCTGGTTCTCACCGCCCGCGGCTGACCGCGGCGACCGGGCCCCGGCGGCTCGGCTCCGCGCATCCGGAACCTAGTCGCTCTCGGGCGGCAGCAGGTCGGGGCGCACGCGGCGGGTACGCTCGAGCTGCTGTTCGTGGCGCCAGGTGTCGATGGCACGGTGGTTGCCGCTGAGCAGGATCGGCGGCACCTCGAGCCCACGCCATTCGGCAGGCTTGGTGTAGCTCGGGTACTCGAGCAGGCCGTCTTCGTGCGACTCCTCGACGAGACTCTCGGGGTTGCCGACGACGCCCGGGATCAGCCGCCCGATCGCCTCGATCATCGCCATCACGGCGACCTCGCCCCCGTTCAGCACGTAGTCGCCGATGCTCACGAGCCGCACCTCGGCGCGCGTGGCGGTGTACTCGAAGACGCGCTGGTCGATGCCCTCGTAACGACCGCATCCGAAGACCAGGTGCTCGCGCCGGGAGAGTTCGCGCGCCATCTTCTGCGTGAACACGGTGCCGGCGGGCGAGGGGAAGATCACGACGGGCCCGGCAGCGGATGCGGGGACGTCGTCCCCGGGGCCGGTTCCGGATGCCCCGGGCCCGCCACCGAGGATGGCGTCGAGCGCCTCGCCCCACGGCTCGGGCTTCATGACCATGCCGGCGCCGCCGCCGTAGGGCGTGTCGTCGACGGTGCGATGCCGGTCGCGCGTGAACTCCCGGAGGTTGTGCGCGGTGACGTCGAGGATGCCGGTCTGCCTGGCCTTGCCGAGCAGCGAGATGTCGAGCACGTCGAAGAACTCAGGAAAGATCGTGACGACGTCGATGCGCATCCCCCCAGCCTAACCGCGGGGTCTCACACCGTCAGCGTGAGACCGGCCTTGCGATGGCGCGGTGCCCAGCGATGCTCGTCTCGGGCCACGAGCGCGCGGATGAGGGCGATCACCCGACCCCACTCCTGCATGACCTGGTCGTAGGTGAGGCGGATCACCATGAACCCGCGCTCGTGCAGTTCCAGATCACGGCGGCGGTCTTCCTCGTAGGCCTCGTCACTCGAGTGGAATTCGCGGCCGTCGAGCTCGAGCACGAGGCGGTCGCCGACGAGCAGATCGACGTAGCCGGCGCCGGGAATGGCGACCTGGCTCCGGTAAGGAATGTTGTAGCGGCGGAGTCCCAGGCGCGCCTTCGTCTCGAGACCGGACTGGGCCGTCGGGTCGACGAGATCGAGGTAGGCGCGGTAGGACGCCGGCAGCTCCGACAGGAGGAACTCGAGCTCCCAGCGGGAGATGCGCTGCTTGTTGAGCGCCGAATCGAGCGTCACGATGGCGTCGGCCTTGCTCTGGCAGGCGACGGCATGCAGCAACGCCCACTCGAGCGTGTCGACGGGCCCAGAGGGCTCGTCGAGATCGTAGGCACGTTTGGCCCGATGCACCACGACGCCCCAGCGGGCGGGGTCACCGAGCGGCACGGAGCGGTCGTGGGGTGCCGAGAGGTGCGTCGCCCGAGTTGGCACGCGCACGTGCAGACGCCGGTCGCGCGCGCACCAGAGCTTCTCCCGCTGCAATACCGAGAGGCAGCTGAGCCGCCCGCCGACCCGAACAGCGCGGAGGACATCCTGGGGTGCGTCCGGGAGGCCCACCCAGCCGGAGCGCAGGCGCAGCACGGTCTGGGCACGGATCGCGCGACCGACCTCGGTGAGGCTCACTCCCGCCAACTGCAACTGGACAGTGGAGGAGACGCCGCCTTCCCGCTCGAGTTGCTCCAGAACATGATTCATGCTCATATTGTGGAGGATGACGCAGAAAAGGCTGCAAAAGACGAGGACCGCCGCCGTATACGGCGTCGGTCCTCGTGAAATGCAGCGTTTTTCGCGCTACTCCGCTTCGGCAGCGGGCGCAGGCGCCGGAGGCGCCGCGGCGGCGGGCGGCTGCTCGTCGTCGGGCTCGTCGGGGAGTTCCTCGAAGAGCCCGGCCGGCGGTGTCACCGTCACCACGCCCGCCGCGACGTCGACCGAGGGGACGATCTCCTTCACGAAGGGCACCATCACCTCGCCGGCGGCTGTCTTGACGATCAGCAGGTCTTGGGCGGGCATGTGCTCGACGAGCTTGACCGTGCCGACCGTCTCGCCGTCGCGCACGACCTTCATGCCGACCAGCTGGTGGTCGTACCAGGCGTCTTCTTCGTCGGACGCCTCGTCGTCGAGGTCGATCCAGAGGATCGCCTTGATGAGGGTCTCGGCCGCCGAGCGGTCGGCGACGTCTTTGAAGAAGCCGACCGGGTGTCCGTTGTACCACCGGAGCTCGGAGAGCTCGAGGGATTTGCCGTGCCACGGCGAGGAGGTCGGGACCTGGAGGGTGAACACCGCGCCCGGAACGAAGCGTCGTTCCGGGTCGTCGGTGAACAGCTCCAGCTTGATCGCGCCCTTCAGGCCGTGGGCCTTCGTGAGCCGCCCGACCCGGAGCTGGGTCTTGTTGTTCTCAGAAATCGGTGTCCACCACGTCTACACGAACGCGCTTGCCATCGGCCAGCGCGGAGACGAGGGTGCGCAGCGCTTTAGCGGTGCGACCGGAACGGCCGATCACGCGGCCGAGGTCATCGGGGTGCACACGCACCTCGAGGACCTCGCCGCGCGGCGAGCTCTTCGTGACGACACGAACCTCGGTGGGATTGTCGACAATCCCCTTGACGAGGTGTTCAAGAGCAGGAGCGAGCAACGTCAGGCCTTGTCGGCGGCGTCTTCGGCGGCCTCGACGGCCGCCTCGTTCGCCTCGGTGTCGGTCGCGGCGGCAGCCTCGGCGTCGGCAGCGGCTTCAGCTTCGACCGGAGCGGCCTTCGGCTCGGCCTTGGGCTTGAGCACCGGCTTCTTCTTCTCGTCGGCGACGAAGGCTTCCTTCTCGCCCTTGACGCGGACGGTGGAGACCGCGTCCTTGTCGCCCTTGAACTTGCCCCAGTCGCCCGTGAGCTTGAGGAGCGCGGCGACCTGCTCGGTCGGCTGCGCGCCGACGCCGAGCCAGTACTGCGCACGCTCGGAGTCGACCTTGATGACCGAGGGCTCCTCGGTGGGGTGGTAGAGACCGATCTCCTCGATCACTCGACCATCGCGCTTGGTGCGCGAGTCGGCGACGACGATGCGGTAGTAGGGCGCACGGATCTTGCCGAGACGCTTCAGACGGATTTTGACAGCCACAATTCTCCTGTGTGATGTAAAGGTGGGCGAACTGACAGCCGTGAGCGTGGGGGCACACTCGGCAAAAGCTCTAAGGGAATCTGCCCGCCTGATTAGAGGGTCGGGCGGGGCAGGACTCGACTGGCTATTCTGACAGATATTGCTGGCAAAGCGGTAATTTCCCGAAAGGCACTCGATGGAGATCTCCTTCGCCCCCTCCGAACGCTCGACCCTCGGCATCGAGTGGGAGGTCGCGCTGGTGGAGCAGAGCTCGGGTGATCTGGTCTCGGTGGCCGACGACGTCATGAACGCGCTGCGGCAGGATGACGGCTCCGAGCATCCGCAGATCACCGGCGAACTGCTGCTCAACACCGTCGAACTGGTCACGCGCGTGCATCATCGCGTGGGCGACGCCGTCGCCGATCTGCAGGCGCAGCTCGCCGAGGTGCGCGCGGTCACCGACCCGCTCGACGTGGAGCTGATCTGCGCCGGATCGCACCCCTTCGGGCAATGGTTCGACCAGCAGGTGACCGACAAGGAGCGCTACCACAAGCTCATCGACCGCACCCAGTGGTGGGGCCGCAACATGATGATCTGGGGCATCCACGTGCACGTCGGCATCGATGACCGCGAAAAGGCGCTGCCGATCGTCAACTCGCTGCTCAACTACTACCCGCACCTGCAGGCCCTGAGCGCCTCGAGCCCGTTCTGGGGCGGTGTCAACACCGGCTACGCGAGCAACCGGGCGCTGATGTTCCAGCAGCTCCCGACCGCGGGGCTGCCCTACCAGTTCGGCAGCTGGGCGAACTACGAGGAGTACGTCGACGACCTCCTCAAGACCGGCGTCATCAGCGACCACACCGAGGTGCGCTGGGACATCCGGCCGAGCCCGCAGTGGGGCACCGTGGAGATGCGGGCGTGCGACGGGCTCTCGAGTGCGGAGGAGATCGGGGCGGTCGCCGCACTCATCCAGTGCCTCGTCGACGACATGTCGCAGCGCCTCGACGACGGCGAGGAGCTGCCCACGATGCAGCCGTGGTTCGTGCGCGAGAACAAGTGGCGCGCGGCCCGCTACGGCATGGACGCCGAGATCATCCTGAACGCGGCGGGCGACGAGCAGCTGGTGACGGATGCCGTGGCCGGCGAGCTCGAACGCCTCGCGCCGGTCGCCGAGCGGCTGGGCTGCGCGGCCGAGCTCGACCAGGTGAACCTGATCCTCGAGCACGGCGCCAGCTACCAGCGCCAGCTCCGCGTGGCCGAGGCCAACGGCGGGAGCCTGCGGGCGGTGGTGGCCTCGCTGGCGCGGGAGCTGAGGCACGGGCTCAATTAGCCGGGCACGAAGGATCAGGCATGCACCTGCCCCATCGCACAGCACGAAATTGCATGCCGCGGGCCGTACTCGCCGACCCAGGGTGACGGCTCGGCCGCGCTAGCGACCGAACCGTCACATGTCGCGTCGCGCCGGGCAGGGACCGGCGCGACCCGGAGGGGCCGCGCGAAGCACGGCCCCGGAGGCAGCTAGAGGCTGTCGCGCCACTTGACGAGGTCGCGGACGGCCTGCATGTCGATGTCGGGGCCGGTGACGCCGAGGGTGAAGAGGGTGACGCCGAGTTCGAGCTGCTGCTCGAGCGCCGGCTGGCGCGTGCCGTCGGCGCCGGCGACGCCCGTCGAGATCTCGATCTCGGAGAAGTCTCGGCCGACCTTGTCGGTCCACTCGCGCAGCACGGCGAGCTTGCGGGTGAGCGTCTCGACATCGCTGAACGAGTGCCAGATGTCAGCGTGCTCGGCCACGATGCGCAGCGTCTTCTTCTCGCCGCCACCGCCGATGAGCACGGGGATGTCGCGCGTGGGCGCCGGGTTCAGCTTGGCCCAGCGGGCCTCGATGCGGGGCAGCGCCTCGGAGAGCGCATCCAGCCGCTGGCCGGCCGTGCCGAACTCGTAGCCGTACTCGTCGTAGTCGCGCTCGAACCAGCCCGAGCCGATGCCGAAGACCAGGCGGCCCTCGGCGCCGTCCTTGGCGGAGATGTGATCGACGGTGCGGGCCATGTCGGCGAGCAGGTCGGGGTTGCGGTAGCTGTTGCAGGTCACGAGCGGGCCGAACTGGATGCGCGAGGTCTGCTCCGCCCAGGCCGCGAGCATCGTCCAGCCCTCGAAGTGCAGGCCGTCGGGCTCCCCGGAGAGCGGGTAGAAGTGGTCCCAGTTGAAGGCGATGTCGACGCCGAGGTCTTCGAGCTCGGCGAGGGTGTCGCGGATGGTGCCGTAAGACGAGTGCTGGGGCGCGATCTGCACGCCCACGCGCACAGGGCGCGAAGCAGAGGAGAAGGTCATACGCCAAGCCTAAGCTTCTGCGGCGGCCTCGCCGACCGCGGGGCGGCCCTCTCCGACCGTGCGGCGCAAGCGCTCACCGGCCGTGTCCATGTGCTGGCGCATCGCCTGCTCGACCACAGCCGGATCCCGGGTGCGCAGGGCCTCGTAGACGCGTTCGTGCTCTTCGAACGCGCGCTGTGCATCCTCGTCGGCCTCGAGCCCGCGCTCCACCCAGATGCGCAGCAGTGAGCGGATGCTCTGCAGCAGGTCGGCGAGCACGTGGTTGCCCGCCGCCTGGGCGATCTGCAGGTGGAACTTGAGGTCGGCCTCGATGAAGCGCGTGCGCACGGAGAGGTTCTCCCGCATGGCCACGAGGTGCTCGTGCAGCTTGCGCAGCTGCTCCTCCGTGATGGTCACGGCGGCGGTGCGCGCCGCGAACACCTCGAGCTCGCCGCGCACGGCGATGAGCTCCTCGGTGCGGGGAGCGGCGAGCATGAGGCCCCAGTTGAGAGTCTCGGGCAGTAGCTCGGAGGCAGTGCTGCGCAGGTAGGTTCCGGAGCCGGGCCGCACGTCGACGATGCCGAGGATCTCGAGGGCGGCGAGCGCCTCGCGCACCGCCGAGCGGCCGATGCCGAGCGAGGCTGCCAGCTGCCGCTCGGGCGGCAGCCGCGTGCCCGGCTCGATCTCGCCGCTCGTGAAGTAGTCGAGCAGCCGCTTCGCGACGGCGCTCACGGCCGTGCCGATCGGCACGCTGCCGATGGCGGCGCTCATGTCTTGCGACGCGGATCCGGGATAAGCGGGCACGCGATCACGCTATCAACTTCGGCGATGTCCCGGTGTCGCTTGTAAATTGGTCAACCGGTTGATAGGTTCTCGTCATCGCCTCGTCATGATCGTCGATCAGCGTCGCCCGCCAACACTGACAAAGGAGTTCTCGTGTCTGTCACCACCAGCGCGGAAACCACCGTTTCCGCCGTCGAGAAGTCGACGATCCGCAAAGTCGCCTGGCGACTCGTGCCGTTCGTCGCTCTCATGTTCTTCATCAACTACCTCGACCGTTCGGCCATCGGCTTCGCCGCGCCGAACGGCATGAACGACGATCTGGCGCTCAGCGTCACGCAGGTCGGCTTCGCCTCGGGCGTGTTCTTCATCGGCTACATCCTGCTCGAGGTGCCCTCGAACCTGGCGCTGGCCCGCTTCGGCGCCCGCCGCTGGCTCGCCCGCATCATGGTGAGCTGGGGCATCGTCGCGGTTCTGTTCACCTGGGTGGGCAACTTCGAGCAGCTGGCAGTGCTCCGCTTCCTGCTGGGCGTGGCCGAGGCCGGGTTCTTCCCCGGCGCCATCCTCTTCCTCAGCCTCTGGGTGCCCGCCCGCCACCGCGGCAAGATCCTCGCCCTCTTCTACTTGGCGCAGCCCCTCACCACGGTGGTCGGCGCCCCGCTCGCCGGACTCCTCATCGGGGCACACGGTCTGTTCGGCCTCGAGGGCTGGCGCGTCATGTTCCTCGGCGTGGGCATCCCGGCCATCGTCATCGGCGTGGTCGCCTGGTTCTACCTCAAGGACAAGCCCACCGACGCGAAGTGGCTCACCCCGGAGGAGCAGCAGTGGCTCACCACCGAACTCGAGAACGAGAAGGTGAAGACCGAGTCGCTCAACCTCACGAGCTCCGGCGGCAAGAAGCGCGGCGGGTTCAAGCAGGCTTTCTCGAGCGGCCGGGTCTGGACGCTGGCGTTCATCTACTTCGGCTTCATCTACGGCCTCTACACGCTCGCCTTCTTCCTTCCCACCATCATCTCGGGCTTCCAGGAGCTCTACGGCGTGAAGTACGACGTGTTCCAGAAGGGCCTCATCACGGCCATCCCCTACATCCCCGCGGCCATCGCGCTGTGGTTCTGGACGAAGGATGTCAGCCGCCGAGGTCTCAAGACCTGGCACATCGCGGGCCCCGCGGTCGTCGCCGCGCTGACCATCCCCTTCGCGCTGCTCGCCGGGTCGCCGGTCGCGACGATCGCCATCATCGCGATCACGGCGATGGCCATCTTCGCGGTGCTGCCGAACTTCTGGACGCTGCCCACGCAGTTCCTCACCGGAGTCGCCGCAGCGGCCGGTGTGGCGCTGATCAACACCGTGGGCAACATCGCCGGCTTCGGCGCGCCGTACATCACGGGCGCGGTCGCCGACTGGACCAAGAACGCCGACGGCACCCCGCAGTACATCGTGCCGATGGCGATCGTGGGCTTCTTCATGCTGCTCTCGGCCGTGCTCATGGTGCTGCTCGCCCGCCGCGGCCGGGTCTCCGGCCTCGACGCCCCGGACACCGTCGTCCTGCACTGACCCAAGGAGTTCCATCATGACGCGTTTGTACAACGACCCGGCCGACTTCGCCGACGAGATGATCGACGGCTTCGTGGCCGCCAACCGCAACCATGTGCGCCGGGTCGCCGGCGGCGTGGTGCGGAGCACCCGCACCCCCGACGGTCAGGTCGCCCTGGTGATCGGCGGCGGCTCGGGCCATTACCCGGCCTTCGGCGGCATCGTCGGTGCGGGCCTCGCCCACGGCGCGGCCATGGGCAACCTCTTCGCCTCGCCCTCGGCGCAGCAGGTCGAGTCGGTGGTCACCGCGGCCGAGCGCGGCGCCGGCGTGCTGCTGAGCTACGGCAACTACGCCGGCGACGTGCTGCACTTCAGCCGCGCCGAGGAGAAGCTGAACGCCGCCGGCATCCCCACCCGCACGGTGGTGGTGACCGACGACATCTCGAGCGCGCCGCCCGCCGAGAAGCACAAGCGCCGCGGCATCGCGGGCGACTTCACGGTGTTCAAGGCCGCCGCCGGCGCCGCCGAGGCGGGCTACCCGCTCGACGAGGTGGTGCGCGTCGCGACTCTCGCCAACGAACGCACCCGTTCCTTCGGCGTCGCGTTCAGCGGCTGCACGCTGCCCGGCGCCGAGCATCCGCTGTTCTCCGTCCCCGAGGGGCGGATGGCGGTGGGCATGGGCATCCACGGCGAGCCCGGCATCGACGAGACCGGCGTCCCGAGCGCCGACGAGCTCGCCGGGCAGCTCGTGGGCGCGCTGCTCGCCGAGCTGCCGGAGGGCATCGAGGAGGCCGCCGGGCACCGCGTGGGCGTCATCCTGAACGGCCTCGGCTCGGTGAAGTACGAGGAGCTCTTCGTGGTCTACCGCTGTGTCGCCCGCCTGCTCGAGGCCGCCGGCCTGGAGGTGGTCGACCCCGAGGTGGGCGAGCTCGTGACGAGCTTCGACATGGCGGGACTCTCGCTCACGCTGTTCTGGCTCGACGAGGAGCTCGAGGGCTTCTGGCGCGCTCCGGCCGACACCCCCGCCTACCGCAAGGGCTCCGTCGCCCCCGCCGAGCAGCTCGACGCGGCGGAGATCGCGCGCACCGACGAGGTGCCGATCCCCGAGGCGAGCGAGGTCTCGCAGGCCGCCGCACGGCAGGCCGAACGCGCGCTGGCCGCGATCGTGACCGTGGTCGACGAGAACGTCGAGGAGCTCGGCCGCATCGACGCGATCGCCGGAGACGGCGACCACGGCATCGGCATGCAACGCGGGGCCCGGGCGGGCGCCGCCGCAGCGAGCGCCGCCGTGGAGGCCGGCGCGGGCATCCAGACCACCCTGAGCCTCGCCGGAGACGCCTGGGCCAACAAGGCCGGAGGCACGTCGGGCGCGCTCTGGGGCGCCGCCCTCGCCGCTCTCGGCGGTCGGCTCGGAGACACGGATGCGCCCACCGGCGTCTCCGTGAGCGCCGGCGTCACCGACGCGGTCGAGGCCATCATGGCCTTCGGCAAGGCGCAACCCGGCGACAAGACCATGGTCGACGCCCTCGTGCCCTTCGCCGAGACTCTGGCCGCCGAGGTCGCGGCCGGGCATCCGCTGGCCGAGGCCTGGACGCTCGCCGCCGACGCCGCGAGCGCCGCCGCGGAGGCCACCGCCGAGCTGCTGCCGCTGATGGGCCGCGCGCGCCCGCACGCGGAGAAGAGCCTGGGCACGCCCGATCCCGGAGCGTACTCGTTCGCACTGATCGCGCACGCGATCGCGCCGGTGCTGACCGGCGGAGAAGAGGAGAAATAGAGCATGGACAAGCTCCGCATCGTCATCGGATCGGATGACGCCGGTTACGACTACAAGGAGATCCTGAAGACGGATCTCCTCGCCAGCGATCTCGTCGAGTCGGTCACCGACGTCGGCGTCGACGCCGACGGGCACACGCCCTACCCTCGCGTGGGAGTGGCCGCGGGCGAGCTCATCGCCGCAGGCGCCGCCGACCGCGCGCTGCTGTTCTGCGGCACCGGCATCGGCGTGGCGATGGCCGCGGGCAAGGTCGCGGGCATCCGCGCCTCGGTGGCGCACGACAGCTTCTCGGTGGAGCGCCTCATCCTCTCCAACAACGCGCAGGTGCTCACCATGGGCCAGCGCGTGATCGGCATCGAGCTCGCCCGCCGCCTCGTGCGCGAGTGGCTCACCTACCGCTTCGACGAAAAGAGCGCGAGCGCCGAGAAGGTCGCCGTGCTGAGCGAGTACGAGACCACGGGCTCCTGCTGATGAGTTCTCCCACCCTCGTCGGTGTGAGCCTGAAGATGTACTTCGGGCACGCGCAGACCGCCTCCTGGATCGAGCGGGTCGGCGAGATCGGGCGCGCGACCCCGGCGGTGGCCGAGGGCCGGGTGCAGCTGTTCGTCATCCCGGGCTATCTCTCGCTGGCCTCGAGCGTCCGCGCGCTCGAGGGCTCTCGGGTGCTCGTGGGGGCACAGGATGTCGCAGCCGCCGACACGGGCGCCTTCACCGGCGAAGTGGGCGGCCCCGAGCTGGCCGAGATCGGCGTGCGCCTGGCCGAGGTCGGCCACGCCGAGCGCCGCTCGCTGTTCGGCGAGACCGACGAGACCGTGGCGCAGAAGACCGCCGCGGCCCTCCGCAACGGGCTGACTCCCGTGCTCTGCGTGGGCGAGCGGATGCGCGCCGAGCCGGCCGCGGCCGCCGGCGAATGCCTGCGGCAGATCGCATCGGCCCTGGCCGGCGCGGTCGACGGCCCCGTGATCGTGGCCTACGAGCCGGTGTGGGCGATCGGCGCCGCCGAACCTGCGGAGCCCGCCTACGTCACCGCCGTGTGCGCCCTTCTGCATGCCGCCGTGGCCCACCGGCCGGGCAGCGCCGTGATCTACGGCGGCAGCGCCGGCCCCGGCCTCCTCTCCGAGCTCGGCCCCGAGGTCGACGGCCTGTTCCTCGGCCGGTTCGCGCACGACCCTGCCGCGCTCGAACGTGTGCTCGCCGAAGCGGGGGCCCGCGCATGATCGGGCTCAGCACGTATGCCTTCTTCTGGCAGCACTCCGAGCTCGCGGGCGAGCAGCCCGGGCTGCGCCGGCTCGACGCCTTCGACATGCTGCGCCGCACGCACGAGCTCGGCGTGCCGCTCTTCCAGATCTGCGACTACGCGCCGATCGAGGAGTTCAGCGCCGCCGAGCTCGCCCGCCTGGCGGGGCTGGCCGAGGAGCTCGACATCGTGCTCGAAGTGGGCACGAAAGGCATCTCCCCCGACCACCTGCGCCGGTACCTCGGCATCGCGCAGGCGCTCGGCGCCCCATTGCTGCGCTCGATGCTGTACTCCCCCGCCTCCCGGCCCACTCTCGTCCAGGCCGAGCAGCAGCTCGGCGAGGTGCTCGGCGCGTTCGACGACGCCGGGGTCACACTCGCCCTCGAGACCTACGAGCAGGTGTCGTCGACGGCGCTGGTGGGCCTCGTGGAGCAGCTCGCACATCCGAGACTCGGCATCTGCCTCGACCCCGCCAACACCGTCGCCGCCCTCGAGAACCCGGTCGACGTGATCGACCGCTGCGCCCCGTACACGGCCAACGTGCACGTGAAGGACTTCGCGTTCACCCGTCGTGGCGGCTGGGTGGGCTTCACCCTCGAAGGCGCGGCGCTCGGCACCGGGCTGCTCGACTTCGAGCACCTGATGAAGACCGTGCGGCCCGAGGAGCGTGGCATCAATCTCGTGATCGAACACTGGCTTCCGCTGGGCGACTCCCTGGAGGAGACCATCCGGCTGGAGAACGACTGGAACACCCACAACCTCGACTACCTAAGGAGCAACCATGTCGACGTCAACTGACACTCTCACCATCGCGGTCATCGGCGCAGGCGGGAAGATGGGCATGCGCGTGTCCAACAACCTCGTCAAGACCGACTACACCGTGTACTACAGCGAGAACTCGCCCGCCGGCCAGGAGCGAGTGACCGCCACCGGCCGCACCCTCACCGAGACGCCCGACGCCGTCCGCGACGCCGACGTCGTGGTGCTCGCCGTTCCCGACCTCGCGCTCAAGGCCGTGTCGGCCGACGTGGTGCCGCAGATGAAGTCGGGCTCGATCGTGCTGACGCTCGACCCGGCCGCCGCCTACGCGGGCCTCCTCACCCGCCGTGACGACGTCATCCAGGCCGTCACGCACCCCTGTCACCCCTCGGTGTTCGTCGAGCGTCACACGCCCGAGGAATACGCCGACACCTTCGGCGGCATCGCCGCGCTTCAGGATGCGATCGCCGCGATCGAGAGCGACGACGAGACCAAGAAGGCCCAGGTCGAGCAGGTCGTGCGCGCCATCTTCGCCCCCGTGGGAGACGTGCACTGGACCACCGTGAAGCAGCTCGCGCAGCTCGAGCCCACCCTCGTGGAGACTATCGCCTGCATGATCGGCGCCCTGCTGAAGGAGTCGCTCGACGAGGCCGTGAACACCATGGGCGTTCCGGAGCCGGCTGCCCGCGCCATCCTGCTCGGACACACCCAGGTGGCGCTCGCGAACACGCTGAAGGGCGACAACCCGTTCAGCGACGCCTGCCTGATCGCGATGGACTACGGCCACGGAGCCATCATCAAGGAGGACTGGAAGAAGGTCTTCACCGACGAGGAGCTCGACAAGAACCTCGCCGCGATGCTGCACCTCGACAAGATCGAGCGCTGATCGGCCGAGCGCAGGCGCTGAGCTCATCGGAAAGGCCCGCCTCCCGTCTCGGACGGGGGCGGGCCTTTCGACGTACCGCGCCGTTCTAGCGAAGGAAACGCTGCAGCGCCTCGAGCTCTTCGGGGCTCGGGTTCGGCTGCCCGCTCGGTGCCTTCGAGGCGAGGCCGAAGCCCGCTCCCCCGCCGGAACCCGCGGTGACGGCCGGCTTCTCGCCGCTCGCCCGCGCCGCGTTCTCGGCCGCGCGCTTCGCCGGGTTGCCTGAGCGGGAGCCCTGCTTCTTCTTGGCCTGCGGCTTGCCGCGGCCTCCGCCGAAGCCGGCGCCCGGGATGGGGCCCATGCCGGGCACGTTCGGCACGCCGCCCTTGGCCACGGTCTTCATCATCTTCGAGGCCTGCTCGAAGCGCTGCACGAGCGAGTTGACGTCGGTGACGGTCATTCCGGAACCCTTGGCGATCCGGAGGCGGCGCGAGCCGTTGAGGAGCTTGGGGTTGGTGCGCTCGGCCTTGGTCATCGACTGGATGATGGCCTCGGTGCGCACGATCTCCTTCTCGTCGAAGTTGTCGAGCTGCTGCTTGAGGCCGCCGGCGCCCGGGAGCATGCCCATCATCTTCTTGATGGAGCCCATGTTGCGCAGCTGCTGCATCTGCTTGAGGAAGTCGTCGAGCGTGAAGCTGTCGGTCGCGAACTTCTCGGCGACCTTGCGCGCCTCGTCCTCGTCGAAGGCCTCCTGGGCCTGCTCGATGAGCGAGAGGATGTCGCCGAGATCGAGGATGCGCGAAGCCATGCGGTCGGGGTAGAACGGCTCGAAGTCGTCGAGCGTCTCCCCCGTCGAGGCGAAGATGATCGGCCGGCCGGTGACCGAGGCCACCGAGAGCGCCGCACCGCCACGGGCGTCGCCGTCGAGCTTGGTGAGCACGACACCGGTGAAGTCGACACCCTCCTGGAAGGCGCGGGCCGTGGCCACGGCGTCCTGACCGATCATCGCGTCGATGACGAAGAGCACCTCGTCGGGGTCGACGGCCTTGCGGATGTCTGCGGCCTGCTTCATCATGTCGGCGTCGACGCCGAGACGGCCGGCCGTGTCGATGATGACCGTGTCGTACTGCTTGTCGACGGCGTACTTGATGCTGTCCTTCGCCACGCGCACGGGGTTGCCCACGCCGTTGCCCGGCTCCGGCGCGTAGACCGGAACACCGGCCTGGCCGCCCACGACCTGCAGCTGGTTCACCGCGTTGGGGCGCTGGAGGTCGGCCGCCACGAGCAGCGGGGTGTGATTGTCCTTCGCGAGCCACTTCGCGAGCTTGCCCGCGAGCGTCGTCTTACCGGCCCCCTGAAGGCCGGCGAGCATGATGACGGTCGGCGGCTTCTTCGCGAACTCGAGCCGGCGCTGGGTGCCGCCGAGGATCTGCACGAGCTCCTCGTTGACGATCTGCACCACCTGCTGGGCGGGGTTGAGCGCCTTGTTCACCTCGTCGCCGAGCGCGCGCTCGCGCACCTTGCTGGTGAAGTCCTTCACCACGTCGAGCGCGACGTCGGCGTCGAGCAGGGCGCGACGGATCTCGCGAACGGTCGAGTCGACATCCGCCGGGCTCAGCTTTCCCTTCGTGCGGAGGTTCTTGAAGGTTTCGGCGAGCCTGTCCGAGAGGTTTCCAAAAGTAGCCATCGTGCAGCCAGTTTAACCGCACCGGGCTGTGCATCGGGCGTGCTCCCGCGGATGCGCGGGCCGGCAGCCCCCGAGACGTCGCCATTTCATTAGCAAAGCTAATGAGCGTATGCTAACTATCGTGACCGATCAGCGAACCGAAGCCAGCCTCAGCGCTGAGCTGCGCGCTGCCACTCTCCGACTCTCCCGGCGGCTGCGGCGGGAGAAGGCCGACGACGAGCTGAGCGACACGCAGTCGGGCGTGCTCGGCGCGCTGCTGCGGCGCGGCGAGCTCACCCCGGCCGCCCTCAGCGCCCACGAGCGCGTGACGCCGCCGTCGATGAATCGCACACTGAACATCCTCGAGGCCGCGGGCTACGTCACGCGCACGAAGAGCGAAGCCGACCGCCGCCTGGTGCTCGTGGGCCTCACCGACGCCGGCCGCAGCGTCGTGCTCGAGACCCGCCGGCGCCGGGACGCCTGGCTCGACCAGCGCCTGGCCGCGCTCGACGCCGACGAGCTCGCCGTGCTCGAGGGAGCCGCGGGCATCCTGCGCCGGATGGCCGACCAGTGAGCGCGATGTTCCGCTCGCTCTCGAGCCTCAACTACCGCATCTGGTTCGCCGGGGCCCTGGTCTCGAACGTGGGCACCTGGATGCAGCGCACGGCTCAGGACTGGATCGTGCTCACCGAGCTGAGCGACCACGACGCCGTGGCCCTCGGCATCACCACCGCGTTGCAGCTCGGCCCGCAATTGCTGCTCGTGCCGATCTCCGGGCTCATCGCCGACCGCTTCGACCGCCGCCGCACCCTGATGGTCACGCAGGTCGCGATGGGCGTCCTGGGCCTCGCTCTCGGGCTGATCGTGCTCTCCGGGCTCGCCCAGCTCTGGATCGTCTACGTCTTCGCGCTGCTGCTCGGCATCGCTTCGGCGATCGACGCGCCGGTGCGCCAGACCTTCGTGGCCGAACTCGTCTCAGGTGCCAACGTATCGAACGCCGTGGCCCTCAACTCGGCCTCCTTCAATGCGGCACGCACCATCGGGCCCGCCGTGGCGGGGCTGCTCGTGGCGGTGATCGGCGCGGGCTGGGTGTTCCTTCTGAACGCGGCCTCGTTCGCCGCCGTCGTGGTGTCGCTGCTGTTCATCCGGCGCTCGGCGCTCGTGGTGCTGGCGCGGGCGCCGCGCGCGAAAGGGCAGCTGCTCGCCGGGTTCCGCTACGTCCGCGGGCGGCCCGACCTCATGATCCTCTTCGTGATCGTGTTCATCATCGGCACCTTCGGCTTCAACTACCAGATCTTCGTCTCGACCATGTCGACCTCGGTGTTCGGACTCGACTCGGCCGGCTTCGGACTGCTCACCTCTGTGATGGCGGTGGGCTCGGTGGCCGGAGCGCTGCTCTCCGCGAGCCGCGACAAGCCGCGCGTGCGGCTGGTGTTCCTCGCCTGCGCGGGCTTCGGCGTGAGCGCGCTCGCGGCCTCGGTCTCGCCCACCCTCGCACTGTTCGCCGTGGCCCTGATGTTCATCGGCTTCGCCGGCCAGGTGCTGATGACCACGGCCAACGGCACCGTGCAGACCACCACCGATCAGCGGATGCGCGGACGCGTGATGGCGCTCTACATGGCCATCTTCATGGGCGGCACCCCCCTCGGCGCTCCCCTGCTCGGTGCCGTGGCGAACACCTTCGGCGCCCGCTGGGGGCTCGGGGTGGCCGCCCTGGCCGGGTTCGTGGCTTTCGCCGCCGGAGTGGTGTACCTCGTGCGCTGGCGCGGGATGCGCGTGCAGCTGGGCGCGCGCGGCCGGTTGCGGCCCCGGCTCGTCTTCGGCGCATCCGGCGAGGAGACGCTCACGGGCGCGCTCTCGCTCGCGGAGATCGGCCGCGGGGCGGAGTCGCCCGCCGCACGCGAGGAGGAACTCGAAGGCGACTTCGCGCTCGACGAGACCGAGGCCAGGCGGGCCTGACGCGCATCCGCTGCTCCTCGGCCCGCGCGCGAGAGGGTGGCAGACTGGCGGCATGCGCTACGGAGTCGTCATCCTGCCCCAAGACCCCTGGCCCGAGGCCCGCCGCAAGTGGATGCTCGCCGAGGAGCTCGGCTTCGACCACGCGTGGACCTACGACCACCTGTCGTGGCGCTCGCTCGCCGGCGAGCCGTGGGGCGCGACCGTGCCCACGCTGACGGCCGCGGCGATCGTGACCTCGCGCATCCGGCTCGGGACCTTCGTGGCCTCGCCGAACTTCCGGCACCCTGTCCCCTTCGCCAAGGAGCTCGCGACCGTCGACGAGATCTCGGGCGGACGGATGCTGCTGGGCGTCGGCTCCGGGGGCACCGGCTTCGACGCCTACACGCTGGGGCAGCCGGAACTCTCGCCGCGGCAACGGCACGAGCGGTTCAGCGAGTTCGTCGGAGCGCTCGATGAGCTGCTGCGCTTCGAGACACCCGGCGGCTCGGGCATCGGCTTCGAGGGCGAGTGGTACACCGCCAAGGACGCGCGCATGGTGGGCGCGCCGGCCCAGTCGCCGCGGATGCCGTTCGTGATCGCCGCGAACGGGCCGAAGGGACTCGCCCTCGTGGCGCAGAAAGGCCAGGGCTGGGTGACCACGGCGGGCGAGGAGAGCGACGCCGAGAGCTGGTGGCGGGCGGTGGCCGGCCTGCAGGCGCGGCTCGACGACGCCGCGGCCGCCGCGGGTCGCGACCCGGCGACGATCGACCGCTACCTCTCGCTCGACTCCGGGCAGCGGTTCTCGTTCGAGAGCGCTTCCGCCCTCGAAGACCTGGCGGGGCGCGCCGCCGGGCTCGGCTTCACCGATGTGATCAGCCACTGGCCGCGGCACGACGGCATCTACGCCGGGTCGGAGGACGTTCTCGTGGAGGCGGCGGCGCGCATCCGGTCGCTCTGAGGCCGCGCGCGGCGGCCGCGGGCCCGCCTCAGCTCGTCGGCGCGGGCTCCGGCTCGACCTTCGCCTCCGCGATGTTGAAGTTGTCGCGGAAGACGTTCTGCGGGTCGTAGCGGCGCTTCAGTGTCCGTAGGCGTGCCAGCGTGGCCGGCGGGAACGCCTCGCGCAGCCTCTCGGGCCGCTGGTCGGTCTCGAAACTCAGGTAGAGGCCGTCGAAGTGATGGGCGAGAGCATCCCAGACCGGGTCGAAGCGCTCCTTGGAGGCGCCGAACGCGACCACCGAGAAGTTGGCCGAGCGGTGCGCGTAGGCCGTCGCATCCGGCGCCACGTCGTTCACCGCCCCGCCGACCGCGCGGATCTGGAAGTAGTAGACGGTGCCGCTCGCGATCATCTCGGCGGCGGCCAGGGAGAATTCCGGCGTGAGGTGCTCGATCAGGCCGGTGCGGGCCGCCGGCTCGCCGCGGCCGTCGTGCTCACCGGGCTGCGCGTTCGCCATCAGGCCCGCGTAGGAGGTGAGTTGCACCGATTGGTCGAGCAGCGGCCCGAGCTGGGCGAAGGGCTGCAGCTCGCCGATGACGGTCTCGGGGTCGTCGGAGTCGACGACCGCGAGCATCTGCGCCACCGCCGGGCGACCCGATCGGGGCGCCCCCAGGATGAGGAAGCTCGTGAGCTCGCGCGGCGACTCCTCGACCAGGCGACCCCAGCCCTCGAGGAAGGCCGCCGTTCCTTCGATGCCCTCCCCGGCGTCGAAGGCGAGCTGCGCCCAGCCGATGTCGCCCACCTCGTCGACCTCGAACTCGAAGGCCACGACGATGCCGAAGTTCGCGCCGGCGCCCCGCACGGCCCAGAACAGCTCGGCGTTCTGCTCGGCGTCGGCACGCACCACGCGGCCGTCGGCGAGCACGATGTCGACCGCCCGGAGGTGGTCGATGGTGAGTCCATGCTCGCGCACGAGCCAACCGATGCCGCCCGCCGTCGCGAGGCCGCCCACCCCCACACCGCCGTAGTCGCCGGAGCTCAAGGCCCAGCCGTGCTCGCCGAGGGCGGCGGCGACGTCCATCCAGCGCGCGCCGGGCTGGATGCGCACGCGCCGGCTGGCCTCGTCGAGCACCTCGATCGCGTTGAGCGCGCCGAGGTCGATGACGAGCCCGCCGTCATTGGTGGAGCGCCCGCTGATGCCGTGCCCGCCGCTGCGCACGCCGAGCGGGAGCTCCGGATGCGCGCGGGCGAAGGCGAGCGCCTCGACCACCTCGTCGACGCTGCCGGGCCGGAGAACGAGGCCGGGCGAGCCTCCGCGCAGGTAGGTGGAGCGCACGCTGCGGAACGCGGAGTCGCCGGGCTCGACGGCCCGGGCGGCGAGCGAGGCCGGAATCGCGCCGTAGTCGATGCCCGCGCGGCGGCGCGCGAGCGGGCTGCGCACGAGCGCCTCGGCGGTCGTGTCGATGCCGAGCTCCCGTTCGACGGCGTCGCGCAGGCCCGGGGCCACCTCGGCGGCGAAGCGCTCCATCGCCGTGGGGTCGTCGCCCAGGAGGATGAAAGTGCTCACGCCCTCGTCGAGAGCCAGCGGAAGGAGCTGCTCGACCCACCGCGCGGGCGGGCCGTCGAGCATGCCGGCTTCGCGGCCCGTGCGTGCCGCTGCACTCGCTCCCGTGGCTGCCCCGAACCGGCCGCCGATGTTGAGGAGCCGGCGGATCTCGCGCGGGTCGCGCCCCGCATCCGTCGCCGCCTGGTCGATGGCGACGTTGCCGCGCGTGAGGTCACCGGGCTGGAGGTAGGGCAGGGAGGGCAGCCAGCCGTCGCCCTTGCGGCCGACGAGGCGCAGCATCCGGGGTTTGAGGGCGCCGATCCAGAGCGGGATGTCGTGGGCCGGCGCGGGGCCGCGCTTGGCGCCGTCGACGTGGTGGTACTCGCCGCCGGCGCCAAGCGGGGAGCGCTCGCCGGCGTCCCAGATGCCGCGGATGACGTCGATGGCCTGGCTGAGCGCATCCACAGCCTGGCCCGGGGTGAGGCGGTCACCGCCCATTGCCTCGATGGCGTCCCAGAAGCCGCCGGCGCCGAGCGCGAGCTCGAAGCGGCCGCCCGAGAGCAGGTCGAGGCTCGCGGCGGCGCGGGCCGTGACCGCGGGCGGGCGCAGCGGCACGTTCAGCACGTTGGGAGCGATGCGGATGCGCTCGGTGCGAGCCGCGACCCAGGTCATGAGGGTCCAGGTGTCGTGGAAGGCGGCCTGGTAGGGGTGGTCCTGGAAGGTCACGAGGTCGTAGCCGAGCCGCTCGCTCAGCTGCGCGAGCTCGACGGCGCGGGCCGGCGGGGAGTTCACCGGGGTGACGAAGGTTCCGAACTGCAGACGGTGACCGTAGTGGGGCATGAGTCCAGTGTGGGGCCGCGAGCCGACCCGGCCAATGCGGCCATTAGTGACTTATGCTAGGTAAGTGACTAATACCGAGTGGCACCACATCGACGACGACGAGTGCCGGCGATTCCAGTCGTCGGTCGAACTCGTGGGCAAGCGCTGGAGTTCGGGCATCCTGCTGGCGATCGCGCAGGGAGCGGTTCGTTTCAGCGAGATCCTGGCCACGGTGACCGGCCTTTCCGACCGGCTGCTCTCGCAGCGGCTGAAGGAACTCGAGCACTCCGGACTGGTCGAACGCGACGTCATCGCCACGACTCCGGTGCAGGTGCGCTACCACCTCACCGAGAGCGGGGCGGATCTCATGCGCTCGCTGCAGCCGCTCGTGTCGTGGGGGCAGCGCTGGGGCACGCCGGCCTGGAACGGTCCGGGGCGGGCGCGTGCGGCGCAGACCGAGGCGCCGGCCGAGAGAGCCCGCGGCGGGCAGGATGCCGGAGCCGCGGCGTCGGGCGATGCGGATGCTCACGGTGCGGCGGCCATAATCGGAGCGTGATGGTCGAACGGATGCCCGAGCCCGGCAAGGCGCGCGCCGCGAGCGTGTTCGACGTGGCGAAGGCCGCGGGGGTCTCCCACCAGACGGTGTCACGCGTACTGAACGACCATCCGAGCGTGCGCCCGGCGACCCGCCAGAAGGTGCTCGACGCCATGCAGGCACTGCAGTACCGGCCGAACCTGGCCGCCCGGGCACTGGTGACGAGCCGCTCGCGCATCATCGGCATCCTGTCGACGGCCGGCGGCGAGTACGGGCCCGCGTCGAGCGTGGCGGCCATCGAGGCGGCGGCGCGGGCGCGGGGGTACAGCGTGAACATCGCGAACGCCGACGGCGTGGAGCAGGCCTCGATCGACGAGGCCGTCGAGCATCTCGTGGCACTGTCGGTGGAGGGCATCGTGATCGTGGCACCGCAGCCGCAGGTGCTCGCGACGCTCGCCGCGCACTCCTTCGGGGTTCCGTTCGTGACACTGCAGGCGCTGGAGCGCGCCGGGGCGGGCTCGGCCGATGCGGGCCTGCCTGACGCGGGCGTCGCGGGCCCGGAGATGCGGACGCCCGACGCGGGCGCCGGAGACGCCGCCCCTGCCGTGGCCGTCGACCAGCATCTCGGGGCGAGGCTCGCCACCGCGCACCTCGCCGAGCTCGGCCACACCCGCATCGGGCACCTCGCGGGCCCGTCGGACTGGATCGACGCCACCTCGCGCCTCGCCGGCTTCGAGGCGGAGCTGGCGGCGCGTGGGCTGTCGCCGGCCGGGATCGCGGCCGGCGACTGGAGCTCCGACTCCGGCTACGCCGCCGCGAGCGCGTTCTTCGCCGCGGGGGCCACCGCAGTGTTCGCCGCGAACGACCAGATGGCGCTCGGGCTGCTGCACGCGGCTCAGGATGCGGGCATCCCGGTTCCCGGCGGGCTGAGCGTCGTCGGCTTCGACGACACCCCCGAGGCGCGGCACTACCTCCCTCCGCTCACGACCGTGCGGCAGGACTTCGCCGAAGCCGGCCGCCGCGCCCTCGCTCTGCTGCTCGACGGAGCCGATGCGGCGCCCTCGGTGGAACCGGTACTCGTGGTGCGCGCCTCGACGGCGGCGCCCGCACGCGCCTCCTGACCTGCCGGCCGCCCGAACGGAAGGAGATTCGGGGGAAATCTCGGCGTGTCGCAGGCAGGACCCCCGGTTCTCATTCCGTTCGGCGGACGCCGCCTCCACGCTTTCGCCGCGAGGGCTGATGCCGTAGACTCGGCCACGATGTGAGCGATCACATTAGAGCCGAAGGAGTCCCTGCACCATGAGCGAGCCGACCGCCGCCCCCGCCCCGTCGACCAGTCCCGACGCCGCACGGGAGGCCATCCTCGCCGGGCGCACCGCGCTGGGCATCGAGCTCGGATCCACCCGCATCAAGGCCTGCCTCGTCGACGCCGACCACCCCGAGATCGTTCTCGCCGTCGGCAGCCACGAGTGGGAGAACGAGTTCGTCGACCGCCTCTGGACCTACTCCCTCGACGACGCCTGGACCGGCCTCCAGGCTGCCCACGCCGCCCTCGTCGACGACGCCGAGCGGCGCCACGGCGTGCGCCCCGTGAGCTACGGCGCCCTCGGCGTCTCGGCCATGATGCACGGCTACCTCGCCTTCGACGAGGCCGGCGAGCTGCTCGTGCCCTTCCGCACCTGGCGCAACACCAACACCGGCCCAGCGGCCGCCGAGCTCACCGAGCTGCTGGGCGTGAACATCCCGCTCCGCTGGTCGATCGCGCACCTGCACCAGGCCGTGCTCGACCAGGAGCCCCACGTGCCCTCGATCGCCTTCGTCACCACGCTCGCCGGCTACGTGCACTGGCGCCTCACCGGCGAGAAGGTGCTCGGCGTCGGCGACGCCTCCGGCATGTTCCCCATCGACTCCGGCACGAACGACTACGACGCCGGGATGCTCGCCCGCTACGACGCACTCGTCGCCGGCACCGCGCTCGGTCACCCTGTGGCCGAGCTGCTGCCGCACGTTCTGGTCGCGGGCGAGAGCGCAGGCGCGCTCACCGCCGAGGGCGCCGCCCTGCTCGACCCGAGCGGAGCACTCCGCCCCGGCGCACTCCTCTGCCCGCCCGAGGGTGACGCCGGAACCGGCATGGTCGCCACCTGCTCGGTCGCCCCGCGCACCGGCAACGTGAGCGCCGGCACGAGCATCTTCGCCATGGTGGTGCTCGAGGGCCCGCTCGACCAGGTGCACCACGAACTCGACCTGGTCACGACCCCCGCCGGCGACCCGGTGGCCATGGTGCACTGCAACAACGGCGCGAGCGAGCTCGCCGCGTGGGCCGGGTTGTTCGGACGTTTCGCTGCCGCGTCGGCTCCGGGAACGCCGGCGTCCGAGACCGCCGGCGACACCGACGCCGTGTTCGATGTGCTGTTCCGCGAGGCGCTCGCCGGCGACGCGGACGCCGGCGGCCTGCTCGCCTACAACCACCTGGCCGGTGAGCCCATCGCGGGCCTCGCCGAAGGCCGTCCGCTCTTCGTGCGCACCCCGGACAGCTCCTTCACGCTCGCCAACTTCATGCGCGCGCAGCTCTACGGCGTGTTCGGCACCCTCGCGCTCGGCATGCGCGTGCTCGCCGGCGAGGGCGTCCGGCTCGACCGGATGTTCGCGCACGGCGGCCTGTTCCGCACGGCAGGGGTGGCACAGCGCTTCCTCGCCGGCGCACTCGACGCCCCGGTGTCGGTCGCGGCGACCGCCTCGGAGGGCGGACCGTGGGGCGTGGCCGTGCTGGCGTCGTACAGCGCCGCCGTCATCGGCGGTCTCGAACTCGGCCTCGACGAGTACCTGCGCGACCGCGTGTTCGGCGACGCCGGCTTCGAGACCAGCGAGGCCGACCCCGCCGACGCAGCCGGCTTCGCCGCCTACCTCGAGCGCTACGACGCCGGACTCGCCGTCGAGCGTGCCGCCGTCGAGGCGCTGTAGGAGGCACTCGGCGCGCGAGCCCACCTCGCGCCCCGCGCCCACCACACGACCGCCGCCTCCGACGCACAGCCTCCGCACCACATGACCACCACCCGACCACCGAACGACACCACCCCGAGGAGCCACCGCGTGACCCCACACGACGATCTCGACACCCCCATGCCCCCGCCCGCCTCCGCGGCCGGGGGCATGGGGGTGTCGAGATCGTCGTGTGGGG
>SCNI01000020.1 GCA_005502775.1 Microbacteriaceae bacterium 3FA27C10 | reverse complement strand
CCTCCGGGCACCCTGACCCGCCCCTCCCAAAAGCAAGGAGAATCCTGCCGACACGCCGTGACTCAGCCACGTCCTGGCGGCGAGCCGAGCCGTGACTCCTTGTTGTTGGACTTAGCCGGGAGGGCCGGGTGGCGGGGAAGGGGGCAGCGGGGCTAGAGCTCGAGCACGAGGCGGGGGCAGGCGGCGCGGGAGACGCAGATCATCATGACCTCGTTCGCCTCCTGCTCGTCGGGGGTGAGCACCGAGTCGCGGTGGTCGACCTCGCCGGAGACCACAGGGGTCTCGCAGGTGCCGCAGGTGCCTTCGCGGCACGAGGAGAGCACGAGCACGCCCGCCTCCTCCACCACGTCGAGGATGCTGCGGTCGGGCGGCACCTCGACCGTCAGCCCCGAGAGCGCGAGCTCGACCTCGAACGACTCGTGCCGCACCGGCTCCGTGACCTCGCGCGCTTCGAACCGCTCGAGGTGCAGCGTGCCGGAGGGCCAGCCCGCGGCGGCGGCCACCTCCTCGAGCTCGGTCAGCATCCGGGCCGGGCCGCAGCAGTAGACCGCGACGGGCCGCGATATCGAGCCGCCCGAGAGCGACGAGAGGTCGAGCCGGCGCCCCGAAGCGGGCACGTACACCGACACGCGCGATCCGTACCGGCCGACGAGCTCGTCGACGAACGGCATGCGCTCGAGGGAGCGCCCGGCGTAGTGCAGCTCCCAGGGCTGGCCCGCCGCCTCGACGGCGGCGATCATGGGCAGGATGGGCGTGATGCCGATGCCGCCGGCCACGAAGACGTAGGAGGGCGCGAGCGGTGTTCCGGGCGGCGCCACCGAGAGCGCGAAGTGGTTCAGCGGCCCGCGCACCCGCAGGGCCGACCCCACCGCCACATGGGCGTGGATGTGCTCCGAACCGCCGCGGCCGTCGGGTTCCCGCAGCACCGCGACCTCGTAGCGGGTGAGGTCGGACGGGTCGCCGCAGAGCGAGTACTGGCGCTCCACGCCGGGCTGCACCACCACGTCGAGGTGCGCGCCGGGCTCCCACGGCGGGAGCAGCGAACCGTCGGCCGCGCGCAGTTCGAGCAGCACGACATCCGTCGCCACCGCCCGCGCGGAGGTCACGACCGCGTCGATCTCGGTCAGGGTTACGCCGCTCATGCGCCGCTCCTGCGCTCTTTCACGATGAACAGGTGGTACTCCTCGCCCCGCGGCGAGCACCAGCGATGCAGGGTGCCGCCGGCGTAGTGCACCGAGTCGCCGGCCACGAGCTCGAACTGCCCCTCGTCGGCCAGGTCGACCACCACCACGCCGCTCACCACGTGCAGGAACTCGGCTTCGTCGTGACGGTAGAACTCGCCCGGCGAGGTGTTGGAACCCCGGAAGTCCATCGGGATGAAGGGCGCGTCGCCGTGCACCAGGATGCGCGCCTCGCCGCCGCCGAACGGGCCCTGCGGCCCTTCGACCTTGCGCACGACTGAGACGCGCGCCGTGCTCTCACCCGGCACCAGGTCGTCGGTCGCGGCGGCGATGAGCTCGATCTGGCTCGAGCCGAGCGCCCGGGCGATGCGCTCGAGCGACACCATCGAGGGTCGCGCCTGCCCGCGCTCGAGCTGGCTGAGGAAGGGATGCGACAGCTGCGCGAGCCGCGCGAGCTCCACCAGCGTGAGCCCGCGCGCCTGACGGAACGAGCGGATGCGAGCGCCGAGTCGCTCGGTCTGTTCGTCGAGGGCGACGCTTCCGGATGTGATGGCGCACCCCTTTCGGAGCAGGTTCAGGGAACGGGTTCACAGAGACAGTAACCACGAATCGCACCCGTCGCGAAATCGGCGGCCGCCGCAATTTACACGGGGAAATCTTTGCGTTACGTGTCGGAAACGCGGCGACCGTAGCGTGGCCCATGTTGAACCCATCAACATCCATGCACCGATCACCCCAGCGCCGAGATGATCATCCACCGGGCCACGATGCCCACCACCAGCGGGGAGAACGACTCGATGACCGTGCTTCCCCGACAGCTGACCAGACTCACGGATGCGACGCTCGCCGACGGCACCAAGGTCGACATCGAGATCACCGGCGACACCGTCACCGCGGTGGTTCCGGCCGGCACCCGGGGCGCCGCCGACGCCGACTCCGTTCTCAACCTCGACGGCTTCCTCGTGCTCCCCGCCCCCGCCGAGCCGCACGCGCACCTCGACAAGGCCCTCTCCTGGGACCTCATCGACCCGCCGATGGGCGATCTCGTGCTCGCCATCGAGTCGTGGAAGGCCTACTCGGCCGAGATGACCACCGCGTCGATCGCCGACCGGGCCCGCCAGCAGGCTCTCGCGATGCTCTCCAACGGCACCACCGCCATCCGCTGCCACGTCGACATCCTGCACGGCGACGACCCGATGCGCGGAGTGCGCGCCCTCGTGCAGGTGCGGCAGGAGCTCGCCGGTCTGCTCGACCTGGAGCTCGTGGCCCTCGCCGGCCCGACCGCTCCGGATGCGCTCGTGCACGAGGCCATCGACCTCGGAGTCGATCTCGTGGGCGGCGCCCCGCACCTCGCCGACGACCCGGACGGCGACCTCCGCCGTCTGCTCGCGATCGCCGCCGCCCGCGGCGTCGGCGTCGACATGCACACCGACGAGAGCCTCCACGGTCCGGTCACCATGCGCACCCTCACCGAGGTCGTGCGCGACTGGCCCGCCACGCAGCCGGTGACCGCCGGGCACTGTGTGCGCCTGGGCACCCTCGAACCCGAGGAGCTCGACGAGATCGTGGCCGAGATCGTGCGGAGCGACGTGGGAATCGTCACCCTGCCGATCACGAACCTCTACCTGCAGGGCTGGGAGCATCCGGTCTCCACACCGCGCGGTCTCACCGCCGTGCGCGCCCTGCTCGACGCCGGAGTGCGCCTCGGCGCCGGCGCCGACAACGTGCGCGACCCCTTCAACCCGGTCGGCCGCAGCGACGCACTCGAGACCGCCTCCCTGCTCGTCACCGCCGGGCACCTCACGCTCGACGAGGCCTACGCCGCCGTGAGCACGGGGGCCCGCTCGGTGATGAGCCTGCCCGCCGCCGGTCCGGTCGTGGGCGCCCGAGCCGAACTGCTCGCCGTGCGCTGCGTCAACCTCTCCGACGTCGTGGCGAACGCCTCGGCCGACCGCTACGTGATCCACGCCGGCCGGCTCGTGGCCCACAGCGAGGTCACCCGGCACATCGCGGTTCCGGCCGCGGCGCCCCAGAACCAGAACCTGCCCCTCCCCACCCCATCACCCACCGCATCAATTCTCGAAACGAGGTGAGAAGCTCCATGTCCATCGCCACTCCCCCTGTCGCTCCCGCGACGACCACGCAGCAACTCCTGCACTTCGACGACGTCGCCATGACGTTTCCGAACGGCACCACCGCGCTCTCCGGCGTGAACCTGACCGTCAACCGCGGCGAGTTCGTCACCGTCGTCGGCCCCTCCGGTTGCGGAAAGTCCACGCTCCTGCGCATCGCCTCGGGTCTCACCCCGGCCACCGAGGGCGTCACCGAGGTCGACACGACCCGCATCGGCTACGTCTTCCAGGATGCGACGCTCCTCCCCTGGCGCGACGTGCAGTCGAACGTGGAACTGCTCGCCGAGCTAAACGGCAAGCCCAAGAAGGAGCGCGCGGCCACCGCCAAGGAGGCCATCGACCTCGTGGGCCTCACCGGTTTCGAGAAGCACCTGCCGAAGACCCTCTCCGGCGGCATGAAGATGCGCACGAGCCTCGCCCGGTCGCTCACCCTCGACCCCGAGCTCTTCCTCTTCGACGAGCCGTTCGGCGCCCTCGACGAGATCACCCGCGAACGCCTCAACGACGAGCTGATCAAGCTCTTCACCGAGCAGCAGTTCGCCGGGCTCTTCATCACGCACTCCGTGTCGGAGGCGGTCTACCTCTCCACCAAGGTCGTCGTCATGTCCGGCCGCCCCGGCAAGATCGTCGACACCTTCCCCGTCGAGTTCCCCTTCCCTCGCGACCCGGAGATCCGGTTCACCGCCGAGTTCGCCGAGCTCTGCGGCAAGGTCTCGCACGCACTCCGAGAGGGACACCACTGATGACCACCACACCTCCCGCTCCCCCGAAGAACCGCACGATGATGCGGCCGGCGACCATCACCAGATCGCGCACCAAGACCCCCACCTGGGTTCCGCCGGTGCTCGTCGCCCTGGGCATCATCGCCATCTGGTACTTCGTGAGCTACGTCGTGCTGGATGCCTCGCGCCGCTTCCTCCTCCCGCCGCCCCATGAGGTCTTCACGCAGGCGTTCTTCGATCCGACCGTGTTCGGCGACATCATGGTCGCTCTCGGCCGCACCGCGATCGTGGCCCTCGTCGGTCTGGCCATCGCCATCGTCCTCGGCGTCGGCTGGGCCGTCGCGATGAGCCAGGCTCGCTGGATCGAGCGCTCGACCTTCCCCTACGCCGTCATCCTCCAGTGCATCCCGATCCTCGCCCTCGTGCCGCTGATCGGCTTCTGGTTCGGCTTCGACTACCCGGCACGCATCATCGTCTGCGTCATGATCGCCCTGTTCCCGATGGTGTCGAACACCCTCTTCGGCCTGCAATCCGTCGACAAGGGCCAGCGGGAGCTCTTCCAGCTGCAGAAGGCGGGCCGCTGGACGGTGCTCTCCAAGCTCGAGTTCCCCGCCGCGCTCCCGGCGATCTTCGCCGGCATGCGCATCTCGGCCGGCCTCGCCGTGGTCGGAGCCATCGTCGGAGACTACTTCTTCCGCCGGGGCGAGCCGGGCCTGGGCTCCCTCATCTCGAACTACCAGTCCCGGGTGCAGTCGGCCGAGCTCTTCGCCGCCATCATCACCGCCTCGCTGTTCGGCGTGCTGATTTTCGTCATCTTCGGCTGGCTCGGCAAGCGCGTCGTCGGCAAGTGGTACGACTTCTCCGCCAGCTGATCACGCGAGCGGATGCCCCGGGCCCGGCCCCGCGCATCCGTCACCGTCCCACCCGACCCATCTGTCCCACCCACACCGCACCATCCATTCCTGCACCACAGAAATAAGGAGATGAAATGCGCAGCACCCGAACTCGGCTCATCATCGCAGCCGGCCTGGTCGCCACCACGGCGGTCGCACTGAGCGCCTGTTCGAGCAGCAGCTCGACCAGCACCCCCGCAGCGACGGCCGCCGCCGGCGCCGTCGACCTCGCTGCCGCCGGATGCCCGGCGACCGTCGTCATCCAGACCGACTGGAACCCGGAGGCCGAGCACGGCCACCTGTACCAGCTCCTCGGCCCGAACCCCACCGTCGACGCGAACAAGAAGTCGGTCTCCGGCCCGCTCTACGCGAGCGGAGCCCCCACCGGCGTGAACGTGGAGATCCGCTCCGGCGGACCGGCCATCGGCTTCCAGCAGGTGTCGACCCAGATGTACACCGACCCGGACATCATGCTCGGCTACGTCACCACCGACGAGGCCATCCAGCTCTCCGACAAGACCCCCACCACCGCCGTCTTCGCGCCGCTCGACAAGAGCCCGCTGATGGTCATGTGGGACCCGGCGACCTACCCGAACGCCAAGACCATCGCCGATGTCGTGAAGTCCGGCGCCGTGGTGCGCTACTTCGGCGGCTCGGCGTACATGGACTACCTGAACGCCACGGGCATCATCCCGAAGGCCCAGGCCGACGGATCGTACGACGGCACCCCGGCGTCGTTCATCGCCTCCGGCGGCAAAGACGCCCAGCAGGGCTTCGCCTCCGCTGAGCCGTACATCTACCAGAACGAGGTCTCGGCCTGGAACAAGCCGGTCGACTACCAGCTCATCCACGACACCGGCTACCAGCCCTACCAGTCGGCCATGGCCGTCCGCACCGGCGACCTGGCGAAGGACAGCGACTGCCTCAAGGCGCTCGTGCCCGTGCTCCAGCAGGCCGAGGTGGACTACTTCGCCGACCCGGCTCCGGTCAACACGATGATCCTCGACCTGGTCACCCAGTTCGACACCGGGTGGGTCTACTCGCAGGGTGTCGCGGACTACTCGGTGAAGACCATGAAGGACATCGGTCTCGTCGGAAACGGCACCGACTCCACGATCGGCAACTTCGACGACGCCCGCATCTCGAAGTTCTTCGACACCGTGACGCCCATCTTCACCGGCGCCGGCACCACCCCCAAGGCGGGCCTGACGGTGAAGGACATCTACACCAACGAGTTCATCGACACCTCCATCGGGCTGAAGTAGCACTTCTCCCCGTTCCCGGCAGGCGGTCGGGATGCCCTCACCGGCTTCCCGACCGCTTTGCCGGGCCCCTCATCCCACCCGCGCGACCCCCCGCATCCGCACCAAAGGATCCACCATGAACACCACCCCCGAGCAGATCGCCGCTCTCGCCGAAGAACTCGTCGACCTCCTGGGCGCACGGGGCGTCACCACCGAGCTCCGGGGTCGTGAGAAGGCCTCGCTCGACGGCGCGAAGATGTCGCCCATCCTGGCAGCGCAGCTGCCCCTCGGCCTCGCCGACATCGTGGCGTTCCCCGCGAACGCCGAGCAGATCGCCGAGACCGTGGCCGCCGCCGTGCGCCACGGCGTGCCCGTCACCCCGCGCGGCAAGGGCACCGGCAACTACGGCCAGGCCATCCCGATGCACGGCGGCCTCGTGCTCGACATGTCGAAGGCCCGCGCGGTCGTCGAGGTCGGCGACGGCTACCTCGTGGCCGAGGCCGGCACGCCGATGGTCATCATGGAGCAGGCTGCCCGCGATGCCGGCCAGCAGGTTCTGATGTACCCCTCCACCGCCCAGTCCTCCATCGGCGGCTTCCTCTCCGGCGGCTCCGGCGGCACCGGGTCGATCAAGCACGGCTCCAACATGAGCGGCGCCTACGTGCTCGCGCTCGACGTGGTCTACGCCTCCCCCGTCGCCGAACTCGTGCACGTGGAGGGCGACGAGGCCCAGCCCTACGTGCACACCTACGGCACCGCCGGCATCATCGCCCGCGCCACCATCGCCCTCGAGCCGGTTCAGGACTGGGTGGGCTTCTACGCGAGCTTCCCCACCTTCGAGCAGGCCACCTCCGTCATCCGCCAGGTGGGCTGGCTCGAGCCGACGCCCCGGCTCGTCTCCGCCGACCTGCCCACCATCGCGAACGCGCTCCCGGCCGACCCGGCCATCCCGAAGGACCGCGCCTCGCTGCGGGCCATCCTCGACCCGGCCTCCGTGGCGGCAGCCACCGCGCTCGTCGAGGGCGCCGGCGGCCGCGTCGAGGAGGTGCGCGAGGGCCCGCAGGCCACCGTGAAGATCTCGATGCTCTCCTACAACCACCCCATCGAGTGGCTGCAGAAGTCGGTGCCCGACGAGACCTGGTTCCACGTGGAGGTCTCCGGCGCCTCGCTCGTGGAGCGGCTCGACGAGGTGCACGAGGTGTACCCCGGCGCGCTCCTGCACATCGAGGCGCAGCGCGACCACCCCATCGGCATGCTCGCCGCCCCCTTCGTGAGCCCCGAGGAGGTGTACGCCGGCTTCGACCGCCTCACCGCCATCGGCGTGGGCTTCCACAGCCCGCACCAGTGGTACGTCGACCACATGGTGGAGCGCGTGCGCGAACTCGCCTCCCGCACCGACCCCGACGGGCTGCTGAACCCCGGCAAGATCCCCTCCGGCGACACGGTCCCCACGGGGGTGAAGTGGGCATGAGCTACACCACCCGCAAGCTCCAGGAGCTCTCCGGAACCGCCGCCGAGGCCGCTCTCTCCGCCGACTCGGTGATCGTGCTGCCCACCGGCGCGATCGAGTTCCACGGCCCGCACCTGCCGTTGATGACCGACTACCTCATCGCCGATTCCGTGGCGAACGCCTCGGTGGCGCAGGCGGCGGAGGAGGGTCAGGATGTCTGGATCCTGCCCACCCTCGCCTACACCAAGTCCGACGAGCACCACTGGGCGCCCGGCACGATGTGGATCAGCTGGGACACGCTGATGCAGACCGTCGTCGAGCTCGGCAACTCGATCGCGGCGACCCCGGCGAAGAAGCTGGTGTTCTTCAACGGGCACGGCGGCAACCTGGCCCTGCTCCAGGTCGCGTGCCGCGAGCTGCGGCGCCGCTTCGGACTGCAGACCTTCCTCATGGGCGCCACCGTCCCGGCGGGAGCGCACGACGGCCCCGAGGAGCTCGGGCTCGGCATCCACGCCGGCCACGCCGAGACCTCGCTCGTGCTGCACCTGCGGCCCGAGCTGGTCGACCTCTCGCTCGCCGAGCGCAGCGTTCCCGCGCACCTGGCCGAGTTCGAGCACATCGGCTTCAAGAAGCGCGTGACCTTCGGCTGGCTCTCGAACGACTTCAACACGAACGGCACGCTCGGCGACCCGACCGGAGCCACCGCGGCCTACGGCAAGCAGCTCTTCGACGCCGCCGTGGTGGAGTCGGTGGCCGCGTTCGCCGAGATCGCGCGTTTCGACGCCGCGGGCACGGCGGACCCGTCCGCACCCGTCTCCGTCCCGGACCCGCCGGCTCCCTCGGTGGGCGCGTGAGCGGCAACCCGATCGGCCCCGACGTCTCCGCCGGAGCGGCGGCCGAGGTGAGCGCCTCGGCCGATCCTGCCGACCTTCTCGGCGCCTGGCTGCCGGAGAACGACGACCCGGTCCGGCCGCTGATGACGCTGTCCACCGTGTCGGCCTCCGGCTATCCGGATGCGCGCACGGTGCTGCTCTCCGAGTTCGACGACAGCGGCTTCTACTTCCACACCGACTCGCGTTCGCGCAAGGTGGCCGACGTCACGGCGAACCCGCGCGTGGCCCTCACGCTGATCTGGCCCGGGCGGCAGCTCGTGGTGCAGGGCGACGCCACGCGGGCGCCGCAGGAGGAACGGAGCTGGGCCTACGAGCACCGCTCCCGCTACCTGCAGGTGCTGGCCTGGCTGAACACCCCCGAGTTCGCGGCCCTGCCGCTCGAGCGGCGGCTGGCGGAGTGGGCCGAGTTCTCCCACGCGCATCCGCACCCGGCTCCGCCTGTCACCTGGGACGGTTTCGTCGTGCGGCCCGTTCGCCTGACCTTCTGGGAGGGCAACCCCGAGACCGCGAGCCGCCGCACCGAGTTCCAGCGCACGCCCTCGGGCTGGAGCACCGCGATCCTCGCCGGCTGAAGACGAACGTCGCCGCATCCGGTGCCCTGACGGGGCCGGATGCGGCGACGTTCGTCGTCGTCCGCGGAGCGGACGGGGTGGCTCAGTGCTGGAGCGCCTTGGCCTTCAGCAGCTCGTACTCGTCCTGCGTGATGGTGCCGGCGTCGAGGAGTGCCTTGGCCTTCGCGATCTCGTCGGTGGGGCTGGAACCGGCCACCGTGCGGATGTAGTCGTCGGCAGCGGTCTGCGCCTGCTTGACCTCTTTGTTCTGGCGCTCGGCCATGCCCTTGCCGCGCGCGATCAGGTAGACCAGCGCGGTGAGGAACGGCACGAAGACCAGGAAGATGATCCACAGCGCCTTGTACCAGCCGTTGAGCGCGCGGTCACGGAAGAGGTCTCCGATGATCGAGAAGACGGCCATGATGTAGACGATGAAGACGAAGGCCCAGAGGAACCAGCCGATGACGTCCCAGAAATTTCCCCAGAAGCTCATGATGAACCCTTTCGATTGTGATGCCTTGCGGCGATTCCACGCGACCCCCGGCCGCGCGGGCGCCACGCGCCACTGCTCACAGTAGTGGACAGAGGACGCCGTACCACCGGATGTCGCATTGCGCCACCCCGGCGGCGCAGGATGCGCGGTCTCACGCCTCCGGATGCGTGGCGCGGGCGGCGGCGGCCGCGATCGCATCGGCCAGCACCGTGAGCAGCCGGGGCGAGTCGAGCTTCGGCAGCACGACCTCGATCAGCACCGCCTTCTCCAGCGTCTCCCGCGCGAGCGCGAGCGCGGCGGCCAGCTCGTCCTGCGTCGTGGCCCGGGCGGTGACCACGCGGTCGGCGGCCCCGAAGGCAGCCGGGATCAGCGTCCAGTCCCACGGCGTGATGTCCTGGTACACGGCGGCCGGGCTCTGGATCTTGCGCTCCACCGTGTAGCCGTCGTTGTTGAGCAGGAACACCACTGGCGTGTACCCGCGGTGCAGGATGGTCGCGAGCTCCTGCACGGTCAGCTGCGCCGCCCCGTCGCCCACGAAGAGCACCGAGCGCCGGTGCGGCGCGGCGACACAGGCGCCGAGCGTGGCCGGGATGGTGTAGCCGATGGCCGACCACACCGGTTGGCCGAGCAGGTCGGACTCGTCGGGCAGCACGAGGTCGAGCGCTCCGTAGAACGACGTGCCCGCGTCGGCGATGACGGTGGTGCCCGGCTGCAGCCAGCCCTGCACCGCCGCCCAGAAATGCGCCTGGTCGAGCGCGGCGCCCGGCACGGGTGCGGCCGCGGCCACGGCATCCGGATGCCCGACCGGCGTCACGGCCGCCCGCGGCGTCCTGCCCAGAACGCGATGCAGCGCCCGCAGCGAGTCTTCGAGGCGCACGCCGTAGAACGTCGTGTCGGCGATCCGCGCCGAGGTGAGCCCGAGTTCGATCGCGGCGTCCTCGTCGAAGCCCTGCGTGAAGAAGCCGGTGAGGAAGTCGCTCATCACGGTGCCGGCGAGCACGAGCAGCTCGGCGTCGTCGACGGCGGCGCGGGCTTCGGGCACGCGCGTGAAGGCACCCATGTAGGTGCCGAGGCTCGCCCGGTGCGACTCGTCGAGCACCGCCTTCGCCATGTTCTGCGAGGCGAGGTAGACCCCGTCGTGATCGGCGATCTGCCGCACCACCTTCTCCAGGCTCGCGCGGTGCACCTGCGGGCCCACGAGCATCGTCACGCGGTCGTGCGCGGCCACGGCCTCGGCGAGCGCCTCGGTGAAGCGCTCGAGTTCGCCGGCGTCGCTCGTGGCGGCCAGCAGCGGGCTGCGCAGGTTCGCGGCGTGCACGGGGGCGACGGCGACATCGGCGGGGATGCCGAGGTAGACCGGCTTCGATTCGCGGAGCGCGGTCATCAGGGCGGCGTCGATGTCGCGGGTGGCGGAGGCGGCGCGCACGATCGTAGCCGAGGCGGTGACCTCGCGATAGGCCCGGAAGAAGTGGTCGTAGTCGCCGTCGATCAGGGTGTGGTGCAGGTGCAGCCCGTTCGCGCGGGCCGAGGTGGAGGGCATCCCGGTGATCTGAACGACCGGCACGTCTTCGCTGAAGCTGCCGGCCACGCCGTTGATGGCCGAGAGCTCGCCCACGCCGAAAGTGGTCACGAGAGCGCCGATCCCGCGGCGCAGGCGCGCGTAACCGTCGGCCGCGTAGGCCGCGTTCAGCTCGTTGGTGGTGCCTTCCCAGTGGAAGCCGTCGACGGTCACCATCTCGTCGAGCAGGGCGAGGTTGAAGTCGCCCGGCAGCCCGAAGACGTGGCCGGCGCCGAGCTGCACGAGGCGGCTGGCGAGGTACTGACCGACGGTGACGGTCGGTGCGGTGGATGGGGTTCCGGATTGTGTCTGGTCGCTCATGCCCCCAGCTTCCCACTCGCGGCAGGCGCCCGGGGTCACGGCGCGGTGAGGCTCCCGAGGAGCACGGGCCAGACGGCGCTCCGGGGATCGATCAGCTCGTAGTGCCCGACCCCGGCGAGTGCGTGCAGCTCGGTGCCCGGGTGACGCGCGGCGTAGCGGATGCTCAACTCGGCCGGCACCTCCTCGTCGGCGTCGCCGTGCAGCAGCACCGTCGCCACGCCGTGCGAACCCGGCCACGGGAGCTCCATCGGGTCGGTGCTCGCGAGGCGCTCGTCGAAGCCCGGGGTGCCGACCCCGAGCAGCTCGCCCACGGCGCCGGAGCTGAGCCCGAGGCGGTGGGCCTCGGCGAGGTCGAGCACACCGGCGAGCGAGACCACCCGGTCGGCCAGGGCCTTGCCGTCTCCGGCCACCGCCTGGCTCCAGACGGCGAGGTGCCCGCCCGCGGAGTGCCCCACCACGGCGAGAGGGCCGGGTTCCCCGGCGCGGAGGGTGCGCAGAGCGGCGACCACGTCGTCGAAGGTGGCGGGGAATCCGCCCGCGCCGCCGCCGACCCGCCGGTACTCCGGCACCGCGACCCGGAATCCGCTCGCCGCGAGGCCTTCGGCGAGCGGATGCAGATGGGTGCGGTCGTAGCGCTGGCGCCAGAACCCGCCGTGCAGCAGCACCACGAGCGGTCGCGGCGAGCCCGCCGACTCGGGCGCCGCATCCGGTTCGAAGCGGTCGATCACCTGATCGGGCAGCGGGCCGTAGCTCTCGGTGCGATCCGGGCGGCGCGCCGCGCGGTCGAGGACGTCAGTCGTCACCGTGCACGCGCGAGAACGAGGAGCGGTGGAAGACGAGGGGGTTGAGCTCGGGATTGAACCCGAGGGCCGTCACCTCGAGCAGCACCACGTGATGGTCGCCGGCCGGCACCTCGCTGTAGATCGAGCACTCGAGCCACACCGGCGAGTCGGGCACGAAGAGCGCGCCGGTGCTGCTGATGTGCGCGTCGATGCCGTCGAAGCGGCGCGCCTTGTCCCGCGAGGCGATCTGCCGGCAGGTGTCGCTGTGGCTCGACCCCATGATCGACACGCCCACGAACGGCGCCCGGCGGATGACCGGCCAGGTGGTGGAGCTGTTCTGCACGGCGAAGGACACCAGCGGAGGCTCGAGCGAGACGCCCACGGTGAACGACGAGGCCACGATGGCCTCCTGCACCCCGTCGACGACGGCGCCGATGCAGGCCACCCCCGAGGGGAACAGCGAGAAGGTCTGCCGCAGCAGAGCCGAGTCGGGGAGCTGCTTCTGCAGTGCCATGTCAGGCCTCCGCCGCGGCGCCGGTGAGGAGCGCCTGCACCGCGTCGATCGTGATCTCCACCTCGGCGAAGCTCGTCGAGAGCGGCGAGAGGCCGATGCGGATGCCGGAGGGCGCCCGGAAGTCGGGGATGATCCCCCGGTCCCAGAGCACGCCCATCATGCCCCGGAAGGCAGGGTGGTCGAAGGTCACGTGGCTGCCGCGCACGGCGTGGTCACGCGGGGTCGAGAGCTCGACGCCGAGCGGGGCGAGCCGTTCGTCGTAGAGGGCGATGGCGTAGTCGGTGAGCTGCAGCGACTTCTCGCGCACGGCGGCGATCCCCACCTCGGAGATCAGGTCGAGCATCTCCGACATCGCGAGCATGCCGAGCACCGGCGGCGTGCCGCTGATGAAGCGGCGGATGCTCTCGGCCGGCCGGTAGCCGTCCGCCATCTCGAAGGGGGCCTGGTCGCCCATCCAGCCCCAGATCGGCTGGCGGGCCTCGCCGATCAGCGACGTCTTCACGTAGAGGAAGGCCGGGGAACCGGGGCCGCCGTTGAGGTACTTGTAGGTGCATCCGGTGGCGAAGTCGACGTCCCAGGCGTCGAGCTCGATCGGCACCGAGCCCACCGAGTGGCAGAGGTCCCACACCACCAGGGCCCCGTGGGCGTGCGCGAGCGCGGTGATGCCGGCGATGTCGGCCACGTAGCCCGAGCGGTAGGCGATGTGACTGAGCAGCACCACGGCGGTGTCCGGCCCGAGCACGGGCTCGAGATCGGCGGCCGTGACCCCGCTCGCCGGGTCGGCGTGCACCCAGCGGATGCTCGCCCCGGTCTCGCGTGCGATGCCCTCCACCACGAAGCGGTCGGTGGGGAAGTTGCCGCTGTCGATCACGATCTCGGTGCGGCCCGCGTTCAGCTCGAGCGCGGTGCGCACGAGCTTGTACAGCGAGACCGTGGTGGAGTCGGCGACGACGGTCTGCCCAGGGGCGGCCCCGAGGGTCTCGCGGCCGATGCGGTCGCCGAGCACGAGCGGGAGCTCCAGCCACGACTCGTCCCAGCCGCGGATGAGCCGGCCGCCCCACTGGTCGCGGATGAACGCGGCGTACTTCTCGGGCAGCGAGCGCGGCGGGCGGCCGAGCGAGTTGCCGTCGAGGTAGGCGAGCACCGAGGGGTCGTCGGAGCCCACGAAGCGGTCGCGGTACGCACCGAGCCGGTCGGCCGCGTCGAGTTCGGCCGCACTCGGCGTGGCCGTGCGGAGGGATTCGGTGGTCATGTCAGCGTCCAATCTCGGTGCGAACCGCGAAGAGCTCGGGGAAGAAGGTGAGGTCGAGGGCGCGGCGCAGGAAGTCGACGCCGGTGGAGCCCCCGGTGCCGACCTTCATGCCGATGGTGCGCTGCACCGTGCGCAGGTGCCGGAAGCGCCAGAGCTGGAAGTTCTCCTCGAGATCGACGAGCTCCTCGCACGCCTCGTAGACGGCCCAGTACTTCTCGGCGTTGTCGTAGATCTCGATGTAGAGCGGCAGCAGCTCGGGGGTCATCGTGTGCGCCACGGTGACGTCGCGCTCGAGCACCGCGGCCGGCACGTCGAAGCCCTGCCGGGCGAGGTAGCGCAGGAACTCGTCGTAGAGGCTCGGTCGTTCGAGCAGCTCGGCGAGCAGCTCGCGCGCCAGCGGCTCGCCGTCGAACACGGCGAGCATCTTCGCATTCTTGTTGCCCAGGATGAACTCGACCGCCCGGTACTGGAACGACTGGAAGCCCGAGGAGTTGCCGAGCGCGCCACGGAACTGCGCGTATTCGCTCGGGGTGAGCGTGGCGAGCACCGACCACTGCTCGGTCATCGTCTTCTGGATGTGCTTGACCCGCGCGATCTTCTTGAGCGCTGCCCCCAGCTCGTCGGCGGCGAGCAGGGAGCACGCCTCGCGCAGCTCGTGCAGCACGAGCTTCAGCCAGAGCTCCGTGGTCTGGTGCTGGATGATGAACAGCAGCTCGTCGTGGTGCTCGGGGTCGCTCACCGGGTTCTGCGCGTCGAGCAGGGTGTCGAGCGAGAGATACGAGCCGTAGGTCATCTTCTCGCGCAGGTCGGTGACGATGCCCGGCTCGAGCTCGCGGGTGTTGCTCTGCGCTGTCTTGTCGTGTTCCACGTCTCCAGCCTATCTCTTAATCGTGACGAGCGTCGTTAATCCGACACAACATCCACGACGTACTTGGTGAACACCGGCGGCTCGACCGAGGCCGCGGCGATGAACGAGGTCCACTCCACGACGTGCGGCTGCTGCGTGTGCACCGCGTGGGCGCCGCTCGGCTCCCAGATCTCGAGCAGGCGCAGGAAGTCGGGTTCGGCGATCGACCAGGAGAGGCTGTATTCGACGCAGCCCTCCTCGGCGGCGCAGAGCGCCTCGAAGGCGATGGCCGCGGCCTCGATCTCCGTCTTCTTCGCGAGGTCGACGCGCACTCCGCCATAGACGTACAGCATGGGTAACTCCTTGGTCGATGTTTCGGTGGGGAAAGGGATTCAGAGCATCGAGCGCAGCACGGGAAGCACCTCGCTGCCGAGCAGACGCAGGGCTCCGTCGGGCTCGGGGCCCATCGGCGGCCCGAAGGAGATGTGCCGCACACCGGCCTCGATCAGGGCGCCGCACTGGTCGATGACCTCGGCGGCCTCGCCCACGATCCCGAGGCTGAGCATCGAGTCGGTCACGGAGGCGACGGCGTCGTCCTCGCGGCCGTCGAGCATGAGCTTCTGGGTGCGCGCGAACTCCTCCGGATCGAGACCGTTCGCCTCGAGCGCCGCCGTGGAGAGCGAGCCGCTGTAGAGCGCGATGTGCCGCGCCATGAGAGCGCGCGCCTCGTCGCGGTCGGAGGAGATCGACACCCAGACGCACGCGGCCACGTCGATCTCGTCGATCGAGCGGCCGGCTTTCGCGGCGCCGGCGGTGATCTGCTCGATCACTCCGAAGACATGACCGGGCGGCAGGCACAGCGGCAGGGCGCCGTCGGCCAGGCGCCCGGTGAGTTCGAGCATCCGGGGGCCCATGGCGCCGACGTAGATGGGCGTCGGGCGCGGGTCGCGCAGCAGCGCCTGCTCGGTCCAGCCCTCGGCGGCGCCGGCGACACCGGCCGGGGAGCGGCCGTTCACGAGCTCCCTGATGGCCACCACGGCCTCCCGGGTGCGCTTCACCGGAGAGTCCGGGGTGAGTCCGGCCCAGGAGAAGAACACCTCCGAACCGGCGCCGAGGCCGAGCAGGAAGCGGTCGCCCGAGAGCTCCTGCAGGGCGGAGGCGTACATCGCGATCTGCGCCGGGTGCAGCGACACCGGGTCGATCACGCCGGAGCCGAAGCGGATGCGCGAGGTGCGCATCGCGATCGCCGCGAGTCCCACGAGGCCCGAGTGGCCGAAGATGTCGTTGCCCGTCCAGACCTGGTCGAAGCCGCTCTCCTCGGCCAGCACCGCACGGTCGGCGAGGGCGTGCACACCGTGCGGCGAGCCGATGCGCGCGCTGAAGGTCACCGGTCGCGCGCTCATGCGGTCTCGCTCTCGTCGATCGCCTCGAGGCGCATCCAGAGCGCCTCCGGCGGGTCCGGGCACTGCAGGAGGGGCTTGGAGTCGAGCCACTCGGTGTCGTCGAGACGGCCGTTCACGAGCGGGAGCACGGTGCCGATGGCGAAGAAGCAGAACGACTGGCCGTCGGGCATGTGCAGCCCCTCGGCATCGATCTCGAAGTAGTCGCCCTTCTTCAGGGCGCAGGCCGAGTAGTTCATCGACTCGACGGTGCAGCGCACGCGGCGGCCGCTCACGGGGTCTCCTCGAGCTCGGGCTCGTCGTAGACCGCTTCGACGCGCATCACCAGGTTCTCCTCCGCATCCGGCCCGCAGATCCAGGGCTTGCGCACGAGCCAGCTGTCGGCGGGCAGATCGGCCTGGCGCATCACGACGATCGGGAAGACGGCGGCCATCGCGTAGGGGCAGAAGGACTGGCCCTCGGGCAGGAAGAGCCGGCTCCCCACCACCTCGAACCAGTCCCCCACGCGGGTGGCGCCCCGGGGCTTGTCGATGCGTTCCACGGTCACCCGCACCCGCTCGCTGCCGGGCGAGATGCCGGCGTCGGCGACGGTCATCGGGTGCTCCGGATGCGCGCGCCGCCGTCGTTGGAGCGGTCGTCGGGGATCGTGTAGGCGTACTCGGGGTTCTCGAGCGCCGCCGAGGCGTAGGCGCCCAGGTGCGCGCGCCGGGTGCCGGCGTGGGCCAGGGCGCTCATGCCGTCGCGGATGACGCGCTGGATCGGGTTCACGTCGAGGATGTACCGGGCCGAGGCGATCTCCATGCACAGGCTCATCGAGCGGCGCAGGGCGTTGGCGGCCGCGGCGTTCGCGGCCGTCATCCGGGTGCGCTGCACCGCGGTGAGGGCGAGCCCCGGCGTCCAGAGCACCTCGTCGGTGAGCCGGGCCACCTCGCGCACGCCGGCATAGGCGAAGTCGACCTCGCTCATGGCCTCGCCGAGCCCCTGCTTCGTGGCCGCGTCGATCTTCGAGGCGTCGGCCGAGCGCATCCGCTCGCGCACGAAGTCGCCGGCGAGCTGCACGGCGTGCCGGGCGACGCCGAGCACCACGCCGGTGAGGGCGAAGTGCGAGACGCCCACGCTCTTGTCGAGCGGATGCGCGTCGCCGTCGTCGAGGGCCTCACGGTCGAAGGAATGGCCGGAGGGCACGAAGGCGGGCTCCACGATGCTGTACGAGGTGCTGCCCGAGCCGCGCACGCCGAGGGTCTGCCAGTCGTGCGCGATGACGAGGCTCTCCTGCGGCAGCCACAGGCCGAGGTGCATCTGCTTGCCGTCGGCGCCGGCGACCGGCTCGCCGTTCCGGAAGACCTCGGCGCCGCCCACGATGTGCTCGGCGGTGTAGCTGCCGCTGCCCCAGTTCCAGGCGCCGGTCACGAGGAACCCGCCGTCGACGAGCTCGGCCCGACCGCGCGGGTGGAAAGCGCCGCTCGTGGGCATGTCCTTGGTGGGGTACAGCTCGGCGTAGGCCTCGTCGCCGAGGCGGCCGGCGTAGTAGCCGCCCGCGTTCAGCACGCCCACGTTCCAGCCCGTGGAGGCGTCGACGGCGGCGAAGAGCGCCGTCACCTCCACCTGCTGGGCGAGCGACATCTCGACGCCGCCGCGGTGGGCGGGGAAGCCCATCTCGAACACGCCGGCGGCGCGCAGGGCGCGTTCGGCGCGCGGGCTCAGGCGCGCCAGGCGCTCGGTCTCGTCGGCCTCCTCGGCAGCGACGGAGAGGGTCTTGTGGGCGTTCTCGATGATCGCGTCGGCGGTGGTGGGCTCGCTCAGGCCGAACTCGGCGCGGGAATCGGGGGTCGCGGCGGCCGGCGAACTGGCGGCGACGGGCGTGACGGGTGCTTCGGCGGTGCTCATGTTCGTGGTCCTTTCAGGAGCCGGCGTCTCGGGAGGCCGGGGAAGACGGATGCGGGTCAAGAGCCGATCGACTCTCCCCCGGTCACCCACATGGTCTGCCCGGTGAGGGCGGAGGAGCCCGCGCCGACGAGCATCGACACGACCTGCGCGACCTCGGTGGGCGAGGGGAAGACGCCGAGCGCCGTGCGCTCGAGCAGCCGGGCGGAGAGGGCCTGGCGGGTCTCGTCGAGCTCGGCCTCGACGGCCGGGTCGACGACGCGGCCGGGGGCCACGACGTTGGCGGTGATGCCGTTGCGGCCCTCCTCGGCGGCGAGGTAGCGCGTGAGGGTGGTGGCGGCAGACTTGGCCGCTCCGTAGCCGCCGAAGCCCGGGTAGGGGCGGGTCATCAGGGCGCCGGAGACGTAGACCACGCGGCCCCAGCCGGCCGCGCGCATCCCGGGCACCGCACGGGCGCAGAGCGCCACGTGCAGCTTCACCGAGGCGAACTGCGCGTCGAGCTCGCCGGGGGTGAGCTCGGCCACCGGCACGATGCCGTGCGAGGCGTGCACGGTGTTGACGAGCACGGTCACCGGGCCCGCGGCCTGCTCCACGGCGGCGAAGGCGGCTTCCAGGGCCGCGGGATCGTCGAGGTCGGCCTGCACCACGAGATGCCCCGAGCCCGGCAGCGCCGCCACGAGGGCCTCGGCACCCGCCCGGTCGCTGCGGCAGTGCACGGCGACGGCGGCGCCGCCCTGCGCCAGATCACGACAGATCTCGCGCCCGATGACGCCGGAGCCGCCCGCCACGAAGGCGACCCGGCCCGAGAGCGGAGCACTCATCGGATGACCGCCGCCAGGAACTCCCGGGTGCGGGCGTTCTGCGGGGTGTCGAGTACCTGGCTGGGCGTGCCCGACTCCACGACGCGCCCGTCGGCCATGAACACCACGCGGTCGGCCACCTCGCGGGCGAAGCCCATCTCGTGCGTCACCACCACGATGGTCATGTTGCTCGTGCGCACGAGGTCCTTCATCACCTCGAGCACCTCGCCCACCAGCTCGGGGTCGAGCGCGCTCGTGGGCTCGTCGAAGAGCAGCACCGTCGGGTCCATCGCCACGGCGCGGGCGATCGCCACGCGCTGCTGCTGGCCGCCCGAGAGCTGCGAGGGGTAGGAGCCGGCCTTGGCGCCCAGACCCACCCGCTCGAGCAGGCTCTGAGCCCGGGCCAGCGCCTGCGCCCGGGGCGTCTTCTTGATCTTGATCGGGGCGAACGCGATGTTCTCGAGTGCGGTCATGTGCGGGAACAGGTTGAACTGCTGGAACACCATGCCCACGCCCACACGCTGGCGGCAGGCCTCGTGCTCGGGCATCTCGTGCAGGCGTCCGCGCTTCTCGGTGTAGCCGATGAGCTCGCCGCCCACTCGGATGCGCCCGGTGTTGATCTCCTCGAGGTGGTTGATGCAGCGCAGCAGCGTGCTCTTGCCGGAGCCCGAAGGACCGATCAGGCACACCATCTCGCCCTCGGCGATCGAGAGGTCGATGTCGAAGAGCACCTGGTTCTGGCCGAACCACTTGTCGACGCCGGCCACCTCCACCATCCCCGGCACGGTCGCGATCGGGTCGTTCATCTCGAGGGTCATCGCGCCGCCACCCTCTTCTCCACGAAGTGCTGCACGATCGTGAGCACGGTGATCACCAGCAGGTACCAGATGGTGGCCACGATCAGCATCTCGATCGTGCGGAAGTTGACGCCCGAGATGCCGAGCGCCACGGTGAGCAGGTCTCCGCCCGCGATCACCGAGACGATGGCCGAGGCCTTGAGCATGCTGATGAACTCGTTGCCCATCGGCGGCAGCAGCACCTTCATCGCCTGCGGCAGCACGATGTAGCGCAGGGTGCGGGTGCCGTTCAGCCCCAGGGCCTTGGCGGCCTCGTGCTGGCCCCGGTTGATCGAGAGCAGCCCGCCGCGCACGATCTCGGCCATGTAGCCCGAGCCGGCCACCGACAGTCCGATCACCGACGCCAGGAACGGCGTCATCACGTCCTTCACCGGCACCGACCAGAACACGATGTCGGTGAACGGGATGCCCAGGGCGAAGTTCTTGAAGAACAGGCCCAGGTTGCCCACGAAGATCAGCAGCACGATCATCGGGATGCCGCGGAAGAGGAACACGTAGCCCGCCGCGAAGCCGCTCACGATGCGGCTCGGCGAGATGCGCATGACGGCGATGATCACCGAGAGCACGAGTGCGATCACCATGGCGACCGCGCTGATGGCGAGAGTGGTGCCGAGTCCCTTGAGGATGGCGGGGCTGAACAGGAACTGCCAGACCACCGGCCACTGGATGTTCGGGTTGGTCCAGAGCCCGGCGACCACCGCGACCAGGATGATCGCCACCACCACGGCGAGCACGCCGCGGCCCCAGTGCCGCACCGGCACGACGTTGAGCTTCGTCTCGCGCATCAGCAGCGGCGGCGACTGCACCGGCGCGGTCATCGCACGGCCTTCGCGTCGTCGACGAGCGTCCTGCCCACGTCGACCCAGCGGGCCCGCCAGGTGGACGCGTGGGCGCACACGCCCACCAGGTCGCGGATCAGCCGTTCGAACGGCGCCGCCTCGTAGATCACGCGCGCGCCGAGCAGCTCGGCGCAGAGGTCCACGATGCGGCGGGCCAGGTCGGCGGCCACCGGCGCGTCGCCGCGGGCCATGATCTCCGGGGTCGGGAGCTCGCCCGGGGTGAAGACCGAGGCGTCGATCCGCCCCACGCCGGAGTACACCACGGCGCGGGCGGCCCGGAGGTAGCTCTCGGCCTCGCCGAGCAGGCCCAGCTTGCGGGCGTCGACCGGCGCGGTCGCGGAGCGCTGGGCGAGCTCGGCGGTCGCGAGGTCGACGGCGTGCTGGGCGATGCCGACGGCGATGGATGCAGTGCTGTAGAAGGGCAGGTCGACGAGCTTGTTGAGCGGCTCGGCATCCGGGTCGGGGGTGAAGTAGCGATCGAAGGAATGACCGGCCGGAATGAACACGTCCGAGACCGCGTAGCCGCTCGAGCCGGAGGCGCGGAGTCCGACCACCTGCCAGTCGTCTCGCAGCTCGACCTCGGAGGGCGGCAGCCACACGCCGAGCACGAGCGGGGTGCCGTCTTCGGCGAGCACCTGCTCGCCGCCGTCGAACACCTCGACGCCGCCGAGCATGTAGTGCGAGGAGTGGATGCCGCTGCCGAACTTCCACTCGCCGGTCACCCGGTAGCCGCCGTCGACGACGTCGGCGCGCCCGCGCGGGTGGAAGGAGCCGCAGGTGGGCCGGTCGAGCTCGGGGTAGAGCTCCGCGAAGGCGTCGTCGCCGAGGCGGCCGGCGTAGAAACCGGTGGCGGCGAGGATGGCCGCGTTCCAGGCGATTCCGGCGTCGATCGCGGCGATCATCTCCACCAGGCGGGTCTGCTCGGTGAGGTGCATCTCGGGGCCGCCGCGGTGGGCGGCGAAACCGATGCGGTAGACGCCCGCGGCCTGGAGGGCCGCCCCCATGCGCTCGGTCATGTGCCCGAGGGCGCTGCTGGCGTCGGCCTCCTCGGCGACGATCGGCAGGATGGCCTCGACGTTGGCGAGGATGGCGGCGGAGTCGAGGGGCGGCAGCAGCGAGGCCAGCAGCTCGGCGTCGGTCGGCGCGAGGGTGGTGCGGCCGGCGGCCGGGGTGTCGGTCAGTGTCATGAGGGAGTCATCTCCTGAAGTCGGTGAGGACGGACCGGGGGGCGGTGCGCAGGGGCGCGACGGCGATGCCGCGACCCTGCGCACCGGGGGCGATCAGGACGCCGGGGTGGGCGAGCTGCTCGAGACCGCGCCGGGCGCCGTGCCCGTCATCGGGTTGACGACCACCTGGTCGACGGTGATCGCCTGCGAGGGGACCTCGTACTTGTCGTAGACCGCGGCGTAGCTGCCGTCCTCGATGATCGCCTTCATGGCTCCCGCGAGGGCCTCCGTGAGTCCGGGCTGCGACTTCGAGACCGCGATGCCGGTGAACGAGGTCGGAACCTCGGACTCGGGGATGACCGCCGAGGTGTAGGTGGCCGAGTCGCTCGCGACGAGGGCGTCGATCGCCGAGGTGGTGTCGAACCAGGCGTCGACGGTTCCGGCTCGCAGGGCCTGGACGGCACCGGTGGCGCCGGGGTACTCGGCGAGCGTGATCGGCTTGCTGCCGCAGCTCGCGTCGCTGACCGCCTTGGCCTGGGCCGACTGGTTGGAGCCGACGGGCACCGCGATGGTGAGTCCGCACATGTCGGCGATCTTCGCGACCTTGTGGGGGTTGTCGGCCGGGAGCAGGAGCGACTCGGTCGACTGCTGGAAGGGAACCAGGTCGACGACGCTCTGCTCACGCTCGGCGGTGATGCTCACCTGGCCGAACAGGGCGTCGATGGTGCCGGCCTGGACGCCCGGCAGCTGTGCCGGCCACTGCATGTTGCTCCAGGTCACGTCGACGCCGAGCTTCGCGCCCAGCAGGGCGGCGAGGTCGGGCGCGATGCCCACCGGGACATCCGCGTTGTTCACGTCGACGCTGATGACGGGCGGGGTCTCCCAGAGGGCGCCCATCGTGATGACGCCGCTGGACTGGATGGAGGCCGGCAGCAGCTCGTGCAGGCTCTGGTCGACGGCGCCGGTGGCGGCGGCCGTCGAGGGGGTCGACGACGAGCTGCTGCAGCCGACGAGGGCGATGGCGGCGGCCACGGCGAGAACCGGCACGGCCAGCTGTTTCGCCCGGCGGGAGAGGGGAGTGGTGGAGGAACGCATGTCGGTTTCCTATCGATTCAGTCGGGATGGTGCGGGGGGTGCAGGCCCCGTGGTGCCAACCTGCCGAGTCCATTCCTACCGAACTGATGTGACCGTGACGTTTCTCGCGGTTACGACCATGTTTCAATTTGCTGACTTACGTCACAATTGCGTCAGATCACACTCATGCGCTCCAGACGACCGCGCATCCCTGCCCCGCGAACGCCGTCTCGAGCGAGGCGACGGTCTCCGGCGCGGTCGCGAGCGCCGGTGCGAGCACGGCCACGGAGTACTCGTGGCCGTAGCGCGAGCCGAAGTCGGCCACGTCCGCCGCGCGCACCTCCGGCTCCCCCGGGCGCGGCTGCAGAACCGCCCGGCGGCGGCTGGGCTCGATGCCCTGGCGTTCGAGCACACGGCCCACCGTGGCGAGCGTCTCGGTGGTCACCGGGCCGGCCACGACCATGCCGAGCCGGCGCCCCTCGGGATGGAAGAGGGCGTCGAGCTCGGCCTCGAGCGCCGCCGGGGCGGGCCAGACACCGGTCTCGCACCACTCCAGCATCGCGGGCCACGGCCCGAAGCCCGCCGCCTGGTTGAGGTGCGCTCCGCCGGCGATCTCGACCGACGGCAGGCGCAAGGGCTCCCCGTAGGCGAGCTGTGCGCCCTCCGGCAGGTAGGGGTCGCCGAGTGAGAAGACGAGCAGAGTGCCCGCGGCCGCGGCCGCGGCGACGGCCTCCGGCGTCACCGAGGCGGGCAGCGCATCCGACACCGAGCCGCCGTGCATCCCCGTCGCCGGGGGCGCCACGAGCACGACCCTCCGGGCGAGCGGCAGGGCCCCGGCCTCGGCGGCGTCGCCGCACATCCGCAGCCAGAGCAGAACGCTGAGGCCGTGGGCCACCACGACGGCATCCGGATGCCGGTCGAGCGCGCGCAGAGCGGCCGCCGACCACGCGGCGTAGTCGGGACGCTCCGGGTCGGGCAGCGTGAGGTAGTCGGCCACCGCACCGCGCTCGGCGAGCCGCTCGGCGAGCCAGCCCTGCCAGTGGCCGGGCTCGCGGCGGTGCTGCCAGCCGTCCAGGAGCAGGACGTGGGTGCCCTCCAGGGCGCGGGGCTGGGTCATCGGTTCCTCGAATCGGGTCGGGCGTTCACTCCGTGACGGTGAACGCAGGGGATGCGTCGCGGGCCGGATCCAGCAGGGGGATGCCGGTGACCTCGGCCACGTAGTCGGTGCTCAGGGCGCTGAAGCGCTCCCGCAGCCGCCACTGCAGGGCGTTGCTCTCGTCGCCCGGCCAGTCGGCGGACAGCAGCTCGGCGGGGAGGCCGGGGTCGAGGTAGGGGATGATGCGCCAGCTGTCGATGCTGCGGATGTACACCGAGAACGCCTCGCGCGCCGTCACGGGCTCGTCGGCGCCCACCAGGGCGTCGGCCCGGTGCTGCTGCAGGAACTCCTCGTGGTGCGCGCGCAGCGCGTCGAGATCCCACCAGCTCGCGACCGCGGCCTGCAGGGAGCCGGCGACGAGCGGCCGTTCGGCGATGAACAGCGTCGAGTGCTCGCGGATGCCGAGGTCGTCGAGGATCTCCTCGACCTCGCCCGCCAGGTAGGCCGGGCAGATCCAGAGAGCCGGCGAGACCGTGCCGCAGCCGATCCAGTGCAGGCGGCGGCGCAGCTGATGGCGGAGATGGCGGTTCTCCTCCGGGATCGAGAACGACACGGCGCACCACTTGCTCTCGGGCCCCATGTTGCGCGGGTGGTAGATGCGCCGGTCGCCCCGCTCGAGCATCGGCACGGCGTCGTCGACGAGGGCGTAGCCGGCCACCCGGTCGCGGGTCTCCGGCACGAGGAGAGACTTCTTCTTCACCCGCACCAGAGCCGTGCGGGTGCGGGGCCCCGGCACGTCGAGCGCCTCCATGAGTTCGAGCAGGTGCGACACGGCGATCCAGCCGCCGAGCTCGCGCAGGTAGATGCCGAGCACGGTGCGCAGCAGCGACGTGGTGCTCCCGGGGCGGGAGTCCATGTCGTCGAGGATCTCGCTCACGACGCCATCCTTTCTTCGCCCGGCGACCCCCGCCGGTGCGATTCACTCCCCATCATCGACGACCTCACCGAGGGCGGGAGAATTCGAGGGCGGTGAAGTGCGCCGAACCGGGGTTCCGGAGCCCCGAGACCAGCAGATGGTCGAACTCGTGGAAGGCGAAGCCCGGCTCGAACAGCTCGTGCGGGCTGCCGGCCGCGATGAACGCGTCGGCCGGGCCGGTGGAGGAGTCGGCGAGCCGGTACTCCACGGTCACCCGGGTTCCGGCCGCTTCGGCGAAGGCCGCCTTCCCACGACCGCGAACACGCCGGGGGAACTCCACCCGCAGGATGCCGGCGGACGTCTCGCGCACGGAGGCGGCCTCGACCTCCGCCTCGATCCGCGTCGTCTCCGCTTGCTCGAAGGCGAGGCGCTCGAGGCCCTGGTCGGCCGACACGCGCACCGGGGTCCAGGCCGAGTCGTCGTAGCCGGGCAGCTTCCAGCCGGCCTCGCGCAAGCGATGGTCCTGCACCTCGCCGGGGGCGTCGGCCGAGGAGACGATCGCGCCCGGCTTGGAGCGGAACTCCCCGTCGCTGCCCACGAGCAGGTGGTCGCCGCCGGGGAGTTCGACGTCGAGTTCGAGCAGGAGCGCGAGCGGAGGACGCTCGGAGCCGTCGACAGCACGCCCGGTCTCCCACGCCGAGCCCACGATGAGCCCGAGCACGTTCTCGCCCGCCCGCAGGCGCGACGTCACGTCGAAGCGGTGCCAGGCGACGAGTCCGTCGTTCCGCGGCTCCGGCGACAGCGCGGCCGCATCGACGCGGTCGTCGTTCACGAACAGCGACCAGCTGCCACGAGCGCTCACCCGCACGACCGCCGAGGTCACGTCTTTCGGGAGCACGACCGAGCGGCGCAGGCGCTGGGGCCGGCGCGGCGCATCCGCCGTCGGCACGGCCTCGACCCAGACCGCGCGCCAGGGCGCCGTGGACCCGCCGGGCTCGCGGAGCTCGCGGGCGGGTGCGGGCGGCACGGGGGTCATCGCGGTTCCGATCCTCGGGGACACAGTCTCCGACGACTCTACGGCGGCGATATTTCTATCGCGTTACGGCCGTCGCGCCCGCGACATCAGGCGCGGGTGCCGAGTCCCAGCCGCTCGGCCACCACGCCCATCGCGTCGGCGAACGCCACCTCGGCGCCCGGCGCGGCGCCGCCGGAGAGGTTCACGCCCGCGACGCCCTCGAGCGCGAGCAGCCCCTCGCAGAGCTCGGTGACCGCATCCAGCCCGGCCTGGTAGGGATCGGCGGCGTCGAGGATGCGCTCGAGGAAGCCCTCGGGCAGCACGAGCGTGGTGAAGGATCGGAGAAGGGATGCGCTCCCCCGGTCGACCACCATCGGAACGCACGGGATGAAGTCGGGCGCGATGCCCTGCTCGTGCGCGGCCGCGATGAAGCGGCGCACCGGCTCCACCCCGCCGGCGTGGTTGATGAAACAGATGTCGGCGCCCGCGAGCACCTTCTCGTGCAGGCGCTCCGCCCGTCGGTCCACCGGCGGGGTGGCGGGCGACTCCCCCACCGACACCAGGTGGCCGGCCTGCCGGGCGAGGGCCGCGAGCTGGGTGGAGTCGATGTCGAAGACGGGCAGCGCATCCGGCCGGTCGCCCGTGGAGGTGTGGTCGCCGGTGACGCAGTGCACTCCGCCCACGCCCACGTCGGCGAGCCCGGCGAGCTCGCCCTCGAGGGCCACGCGGTTGCGGTCTCGGCAGTTGACGCCGCTCCACGCCGTGAGGCCCTCGGCCTGGATGAGCTGGGCCCGGTAGCTGGGTGAGAACTGCACGCGCGAGCGGCCCGAGTCCCCGGCGAGAGTGGCGTCGACGCGCCCGGCGAGCGCCTGGGCGCAGTCGCGCAGCGAGCCGCGGTCGACCGAGCGGCCCGGGAAGTCGGCGATCACGATCGGACGCGTGGCCATCAGGGCGCGCATCGCCGCGGCACCCGGCTGCGGCGCCACCGCGAACTCGTGGGAGTCGCCGAGGTGGTGCACCGCGACGTCGGCCGCCGCGGTGCCCGCGGGCGACTCCGGGTTCGGCGCAATGCCGTGCCAGCGCACGGTGGGCGTCTCGAGGAAGACGCAGCGGAACTCGCCCACCTCGCAGCTTCCGTCGAACTCCACGCCGCCGCACGGACCGTACTCCATGTGCTTGGGGCAGGCGATTCTCATCTCCGCGGTCACGACCATGGGCTCATGGTAGCCGCGGTTAGGCTGGCATCGCGGCATGGGCATCCGTCGTCCGGCCCGCCAGGACCCCGAGAAGGAGCACCCCGATGAGCCAGCCCTACGACCTCGCGATCCGTGCCGGATCGGTCTACGCCGACGGCGAGTGGCGCTCGGCGGTCGTCGCGGTGCGCGACGGGGTGGTGGCGATGATCGCCGACCACGACGAGGATGTCCCGGCCCACGTCACGGTGACGCTGCCCGAGGGTCAGGTGCTCATCCCGGGCGTGGTCGACTCGCACGTGCACGTGAACGAACCGGGGCGCACCGAGTGGGAGGGCTTCACCACCGCCACCCGCGCCGCCGCGGCCGGGGGCGTGACGACGGTGGTCGACATGCCGCTCAACAGCATCCCGCCCACCACGACGGTCGAGGGGCTCGCCGTGAAGCGGGCCGCGGCCGAACCGCAGGCGAGCGTCGACGTGGGCTTCTGGGGCGGCGCCATCCCCTCGAACCTCGGTGCGCTCGAGCCGCTGTGGCGCGAGGGCGTGTTCGGCTTCAAGGCGTTCCTGGCGCCCTCGGGCGTCGACGAGTTCCCGCACCTGTCGGGCTCCGAGCTGCTCGAGGCGATGCAGGAGATCGCGTCGTTCGACGGGCTGCTCATCGTGCACGCCGAAGACCCCGCGGTGCTCGAGCGCTCCGAGAACCACGGCGGCCAGGACTACCGGGCGTTCGTGGCCTCGCGCCCCGACCTCGCCGAAGAGGATGCGATCGCGCACGTCATCGCGGGCGTGCGGGCCACCGGGGCGCGCGCCCACATCCTGCACCTCTCAAGCGCCCGGGCGCTCGACCAGATCCGCGCGGCCAAGGCCGAGGGCCTGCCGCTCACGGTCGAGACCTGCCCGCACTACCTCGCCTTCTCCGCCGAGCACATCCCCGACGGCGCCACGCAGTTCAAGTGCTGCCCGCCCATCCGCGACGAGGCCAACCGCGACCTGCTCTGGGAAGCCCTGCTCGACGGAACCATCGACCTCATCGCGAGCGACCACTCCCCCTCGACCGCCGAGCTCAAGTTCAAGGGCGACGGCGACTTCCAGGAGGCCTGGGGAGGCATCTCGGGGCTGCAGCTGAGCCTGCCGGCGGTGTGGACGGCGGCGCGCGAGCGCGGCATCCCGCTCGACCGGGTGATCGGCTGGATGAGCGAGGGCACTTCGGCACTCGTCGGCCTCACCGGCGTGAAGGGGGCGATCACCGCGGGCGCGGCCGCCGACCTCGTCGCCTTCGCTCCCGAGGAGTCGTTCGCCGTGCACGCCGAGGCCCTCGAGCACAAGAACAAGGTCTCCGCCTTCGACGGGCGCACCCTGCACGGGGTCGTGCACACCACCTGGCTCGCCGGCGACGTGGTGCACGTCCTCGGGGCGGAGGGCACGGTCGGCGACACCCAGCGTGTTCCCGGCGGAAAGCTCCTCACGCGTTCCACGAACTGACACGCCACGTAAATTGAACGTAAATTCCGGCGGCCGGGGCGCACATCCGGAGCTCGCGGATGCGCGCTGCCGACAGACTGGAGGCGCGCGGCCCCGCGAACTCTCGCCGCGCAGTGAGTAGGGAAGCCATGTCCATCGTCCTCGGCCCGCACCAGTACGGCAAAGCGGAGAACCGCATCGTGCGCATCTACCGGGACTCGCCCCGGCACGAGATCCACGACGTCAACGTGTCGACCGCGCTGCGGGGCTCGTTCGACGCGGCGCACCTCGTGGGCGACCAGAGCGACGTGCTGCCCACCGACACGCAGAAGCAGACCGCCTACTCCTACGCGAAGGAGAAGGGGCTCGAGTCGATCGAGGACTACGGGCTCGTGCTGGCCCGCCACTTCGTCGACGACGTCGAGCCGGTGTCGGGCGCGCGCATCGAGATCGAGGAGTACGCCTGGGAGCGCGTGCTCGTCGACGGCTCGGAGCACGACTTCACCTTCCTGCGCAAGGGGCAGGAGACGCGCACCGCCGCCATCACCATCGAGGGCAAGGGCTCCGCGCAGAAGGCGTGGGTGATCGGCGGCTTCAAGGACCTCGTGATCCTGAAGACCACGGGCTCGGAGTTCCACGACTTCCTCGAAGACGAGTACACGCTGCTGCAGCCCACCAGCGACCGCATCATGGCCACCTCGCTCGTGGCGCAGTGGCGCTTCTTCTCGCCCGACGGCAGCTTCGGCGACATCGACTGGGAAGGCACCTACGCGGGCATCAAGCAGATCATGGTGTCGACCTTCGCCACCGTGCACTCTCTCGCGCTGCAGCAGACGCTCTACGAGATGGGCAAGGCGGTGCTCGAGGCCTACCCGTTCCTCGCCGAGATCCGGATGTCGGCGCCGAACAAGCACCACTTCCTCTACGACCTCTCGCCCTTCGGCGTCTCGAACGACAACGAGGTCTTCAACGCCGACGACCGGCCCTACGGCCTCATCCAGGCCTCGGTGCTCCGCGACGACGCCCCCGACGCCGGCCCGGCCTGGACGATCGCGGGCGGCTTCGCGTGACTGGCTGCCGTGGGCGCCGTGCTTCGCGCGGCGTCCACGGGTCGCGCCGGTCCCTGCCCGGCGCTCCGCGACATGTTCACGTGCGGTCGCTGCGCGGCCGCGCGCTCACCTTGGGTCGGCGAGTACGGCCTGGTGCGTTTGTTGGCCGGTTCACGTGAGCGCGGGCTCGGGTGCCGGGCGGGAGGCGCGGGAGGTCAGCTGCCGCGGTAGGTGGAGTAGGCGAAGGGGCTGAGCAGGAGCGGCACGTGGTAGTGGGCGGCCGCGTCGGCGAGCTCGAAGATGATCTGCACCTCGGGGTAGAAGGCCTTGACCTCCTGCTCGGCGAAGTAGGTGGCCGTGTCGAAGCTCACGCGGTAGCGGCCCGGGGCGAGAGCGACCGGGCCGAGCGCGTTCACGCGGCCGTCGGCATCCGTCTCGGCGGAGCCGATCATCACCCAGTTCCCGGTGTCGTCGTGCTCGAGGATCACCGGCACACCGGCTGCCGGGCGCCCGATGGTGGAGTCGAGCACGTGCGTGGTGACGTGGCTGCGTTCGTCGGTCATGGTGCTCCCAGGGTCGGCGGGGCGTGATCAGGCGGGGTAGAGCGACTGCAGGCGGAGCAGGGTGATGTCGCGGAGCTCGGAGGCGACGGTAGCGGCCTCGGTGGCGTCGTCGAGCTCGAGTCGGCGGCTCAGCTCGGCGAGGATCTCGGCCCGGCTCCGGCCTGCGGCCCGGATGAGGAACACCCGATCGAAGCGCTCCTCGTAGGCCCGGTTGCCGGCGGCGATCGCCTCGGCGAGCCCGGCGTCGGAGGCCTCGGCGGTCTGCTGCTCGGCGCGGCTGAAGCGCTGCGCCTGGCCGTCGCCCGCCGCCCGTTCGCCGATGCGCGGGTGGTGTGCGAGCGCCGCATCCACCTCGGCCGGGGTCAGGCTCGACGCCACCCGGGAGGCCTCGGCGAGCAGCTCGGCGTTCGAGGTGAACGGCGCCGCCGCAGCCACCTCGTCGACGAAACGGTCGACCCCGAGGCACGAGCGGAGCGCTTCGCGCAGCGGCGGTGTGCCCTCGGCGGTCGACGCGGGGGCGTCGGGGCCGGTGGCGTCGGGGCTCGTGCCGTCGGTGCCGGTCGCGGAGGGGGTCGCCATGCTCTCCAGTTTACGATGAGCAGATGATCCCGCCCGCTCCGGATGAGCCTGTCGTCGGCCTGCTCCTGGCCGCCGGCGCCGGCACCCGCATGGGCATGCCGAAGGCCCTCGTCGTCGACGAGGAGACGGGCGAGCCCTGGCTGCGACGCGCCGTGCGCACGCTGCAGAGCGGCGGATGCGCACAGCTCGTGGTCGTGCTCGGTGCCGAGGCACAGCGGGCGGCGGCGCTCCTCGGCCCGCAGCCGCAGCCGTCCACTCCGGCCGCACCCTGGCCGGCGGAGACCGGCGGCACCACCGCGTCATCGGACTCCGCCGCTCCCGGGCCCACATCCCCAGCCGAACAGAGCGACGATGCCGCCGGCCCCACGGGGCACGTGCACGTCGTCGTCGCCGAGGACTGGGCCACCGGTCAGGCCGCGTCGCTCCGTGCCGGCATCCACGCCGCCCAGGGGCTCGGCGCCGCCGCCGTGCTGGTGACGCTCGTGGACCTGCCCCACCTCGCCCCCCGCGCGGTGGCTCGCCTGCTCGGTGCCGCCACCCGCACCGGTCCCGATGTGGCCGGCCCGGCCGCCCTGCGGCAGGCCGCCTACGACGGCCGCCCCGGGCATCCGGTGGTCGTCGGCGCGGCGCACTTCGACGCCCTCCTCGCCGGGCTCTCCGGCGACACCGGCGCCCGCCCCTACCTCCGGGCCCACGGCGTCGAGCTGGTCGACTGCACCGATCTCGGCGGGGGCGACGACGTCGACACGCTCCGTGCCGGCTGACCGGCATCTGCGATTGTGCTGAACCGAGGAAGAACCGGGTGCCGCCAGGCGTTGACTCGAGGCATGACAGCCACAGGACTCACCACGATCGGATTCATCGGCGCCGGACACATCGGCAGCCAGCTCGCCCGCCTCGCCGTCGCGCACGGCTACCAGGTGGTGCTGAGCAACTCACGCGGCCCGGAGACGCTCTCGGAGCTCGTGGCCGAGCTCGGTCCGCAGGCCACGGCCTCCACGCCCGCCCAGGCGGCCGCCGCCGGTGATCTCGTGGTCGTGACCGTTCCGTTCAAGAACTACCTCGAGGTGCCCGCCGAGCCGCTCGCCGGCAAGGTCGTCATCGACACGAACAACTACTACTGGGAACGCGACGGCCGCATCACCCCGCTCGAGGAGGAGACGACCACCGTCTCCGAACTGCTGCAGGCCCACCTCCCCACCTCGAAGGTCGTCAAGGGCGTCAACAACATCATGGCGGCCGACCTCACCACCGATGGCAGCCCCGCCGGCACCCACGACCGCCGCGCCCTCCCGATCGCGGGCGACGACGCTGCGGCGAAGGCCCTCGTCACCGCGCTGTTCGACGAGTTCGGCTTCGATACCGTGGATGCGGGCCCCCTGGCCGAGGGATGGCGCTTCCAGCGCGACACGCCCGCCTACGTCACGAAGATGACCGCTCCCGTCGCGGTCGAGAAGCTCGCCGCGGCGAAGCGCTACGCCGACATGACCGCCGAGGCCCTGGCCACTGCCGACGCAGAACACCAGTCCCAGCAGGCCTGACAACCCCGCTCCACCCTGCCCGCCAGGTCGCGCTAGGCGCTCCCACAAGCGCCGAACGCAACGCTTAGCGCGACCCGCCACAAGTCAACGCTGCCAGTCGCGAGCCCGCCGGCCCGGCCGCACGCCAGAGACGTTCGGGTGGGTCCGAACGCAACAGGCCCTCCTCGACGACCCAGGGCGAGCGCACGGCCGTGAAGCGACCGCACGCTCGGCTGTCGCGGAGCGCCGGACGAGGACCGGCGCGACCCGTGGACGGCGCGCGAAGCACGGCGCCCACGGGGCAGCCAGCACCGCCAGCACCGCCAGCACCCCTACTCCAGCTCCCCCAGCTCCTCGTAGAGCCCGTTGATCGCCGCGATCCGGGTGCGGCTCTCCCGCACCCGGGCCGCGAGCACGCTCGACGCCAGCACGTTCACGAGGCTCGTGGCGCTCGCGTAGCTGTCCAGCGGTGAGACGCTGTCGATCGGGCACTCGATCCAGACCGCCGCGAACTCGGCATAGCGCCTCGCCGACGCGTCGCCGATGAGCACGATCGGCACCCCGCGCGAGGCGATGCCCGCGACCATGCGCCCGAATCCCGAGGTGCGCCGGCGGAATCCGAACACCACGGCCGCGTCGCGCGCATCCCGCTCGGCGAACTCCTCGGCCACGGTCTGCCCGGGCAGCGGCGCGAGCTGAACCCCCGCGCGGCCCTGCGCGAGCTGCTCACGCAGGTGCAGCGCGAGAGCGTGGCTGTTGCGCAGCCCCACCACCGTCACCGTGCGGCTGCGCACGAGCAGCGCCGTGGTCTGCTCGAGCCGATCGGGCCCGAGCGCGTCGAAGGTGCGCCGCAGGTTCTCGACCTCGCGCACGAGGTGGGCCGAGAGGTCGGCGGACGCCCCCGACGCGCCTCCGCCCACCGGCACGCCCGACGAGCGCAGCGAGCGCGCGTGCTCCCGCACCTCCTGCGCGTTCTCGAAGCCGAGCCGTCGGAACAGCCGCGACACGGTGGCCTTGGACACCCCGCTGCGCTGCGCGAGCTCGGTGCCGGAGTAGATCGCCAGGTCGCCGAGGTGGTCGAGGATGAAGTCGGCCGCCCGCTGCTCCTGCGGCGAGAGCTCGCCGTAGGACCGGTCGATTCGCTGCCCGATGTTCATCGGGGCGCCCGTTCGAGCCCGGCGATCCCCGCCCGGATCATCGGCGCCGCCCGAGGCCCCGGTCGCGCCGGCCCGAACCCCCGCCCTGCCGCTCGCACCGCGAACTCCCGGCTCGGTGCCGGCCACGGCACCCGCCTCAGGCCCGGGCACCGTCCGCCGCCTCGCGCTCGGCCGCGTCGACGAGCGCGAGCACCGCGCGCTCGAAGGCATCGATCGTCTTCGCCACGTCGTCCTCGGTCACGTGCTCGGCCGGGTTGTGGCTCACGCCGCCCTCGCAACGCACGAACAGCATCCCGATCTCGGTGATCTCGGCCACGGCCATGGCGTCGTGCCCGGCCTTGGAGAACAGCGACATGGGCCGCTGGTCGCCGGTGGAGCGGATGCCTTCGGCGATCACTCCGCGCAGGCGCGCACTGCACACGGCCGCCGGGGCGGAGTGCGTCTCGACGCTCTCCCAGCGCAGGCGCCGCTGACGGCAGATGTCGGAGAGCATGTCCTGGATGACGGTCCAGATGCGGTCGCGCTCGGAGTCGTACTCGCCGCGCAGGTCGAGGCTGAACTCCACCTTGCCCGGGATGACGTTGACCGCGTCGGGGAACACCTCGAGGTGGCCGACCGTGGCGATCAGCTGGGCGGAGCGGGCGATGCGCTCGATGGCGATGATCGCATCCGCGGCTCCGGCGAGCGCGTCGCGCCTCCGCTCGTAGGGGGTGCCCGAGTGACCGGCCCGGCCGACGACGGTCACCAGGAAGCGTCGGGCGCCTGCGATCGACGACACGATACCGAGCGCCTTGTTCTCGTCTTCGAGGTAGGGGCCCTGCTCGATGTGGGCTTCGAGGTAGCCGAGGAGGTCGCCGGGATTGCGGGCGGCCTCGCCGATCGCCGCCGGGTCGAGTCCCCAGGCGGTGAAGGCGTCTCGCAGGGTGACGCCGTCTTCGCCCTGGAGCTCCCACCAGGCGTCGTCCCAGGTGCCGGCGAGCGCACGGCTGCCGAGCAGGGCGCGACCGAAGCGGGTGCCCTCCTCGTCGGCGAAGGCCACGACCTCGATGGCGAAGGGCAGCGCCCGGCCCGAGGCGTAGATGCGCTCCACCACGGCGATCGCGGTGAGCACGCCGAGGATGCCGTCGTACTTGCCGGCCGAGGGAACGGTGTCGAGGTGGCTGCCGAGCAGCAGCGCCGGGAGGCCGGGAACCGCGCCCTCGAGGCGGCCGCACTGGTTGCCCGCGGCATCCTGCCACGTCGTCATGCCGGCTTGCTGCATCCACTCGGCCGCGATGGCGTTGACCTCGGCGTGCTCCTTCGAGAGGTAGACGCGCTGGATGAGCCCGTCGGGCAGCGAGGAGTACGTGGCGAGCTCGTCGCAGCGGTCCAGGATGCTGCGGGCGCTCGTGGTCTCGAGAACGGTCATGAGACGGTCCTTTCCGTGCCGGCGGCCGGGGTCATGCCCGGGCCGCGTCGGCGTAGATGTCGAAGGCGGCGCCGACACCGCCGCCGGAGGCGACGGAGGCGCCCTGCCGCCGCAGCACCTGCTCGAGGGCCGCGAGGGTGGTGAGCACCGCATCCTTTCGGGCGTTGTAGCCCATGGTGCCGATGCGCCAGACCTTGCCGTGCAGCGGGCCGAAGCTCGTTCCGATCTCGATGCCGAAGTCCTCCAGCAGCGAGCCGCGCACGGCGTCGCCGTTCACCCCGTCGGGGATGACCACGGCCACCACGTTGTTCATCTTCACGCTCAGGTCTCCGAAGGTCGCGAGCCCGAGTCCCTGCACGCCGGCGAGCATCGCGGCACCGTGCAGGCGATGCCGCTCGACGGCGGCCGGCAGGCCCTCGTCGACGAGCAGTCGCGCGCACTCCCGGGCGCCGTAGAGCATCGAGGTGGCCTCGGTGTGGTGGTTGAGCCGCTTCTCGCCCCAGTAGTCGAAGATCATGGCGAGGTCGAAGTAGTTCGACCGGATGCGCGTGGCGTGGATCTCCGAGGCGTCACCTGCGATGCCCGCCTCGATGCTCTTGCGACCGTTGATCACCTCGACGGCCTTCGACGAGAAGGTGGCGGGCGCCGAGCCGGAGGGCCCGCCCAGGCATTTCTGGAGGCCGGCGGTCACGGCGTCGAGGCCCAGCGCATCCGTGTCGAAGGCGTTGCCGCCGAGGCTCGCGGTGACGTCGGTGTAGAAGAGCACGCCGTGCTTCTCGCACAGGGCGCCCAGTCCCTCGAGGGGCTGCGCGACGGTGGTGGAGGTGTCGCCGTGCACCACGGCCAGCAGCTTCGGCTTCGTCTCGACGATCGCGGCCTCGATCTCGGCCTCGGTGAACACCGTGCCCCACTCGCGTTCGATCACGTGCACCTCGGCGCCGGCGCGCTCGGCGATCTCGCGCAGCAGGTGACCGAAGCGGCCGAAGATCGGCACGAGCACCCGGTCGCCGGGGGCCACGAGAGACACGATCGCGGCCTCGATGCCGGCTCGGGAGGTGCCGTCGATGAGCAGCGTCTGCTCGTTGCGGGTCTGGAACACCTCGCGGTAGAGCGCCATGGTCTCGTTCATGTAGGCGGTCATCGCCGGGTCGTACTGGCCCACGAGCTGAGCCGACATCGCCCGCAGCACGCGCGGGTCGGCGTTGATCGGGCCGGGACCCATGAGCAGGCGGGGCGGCGGGTTGATCGCGTGCGTGTCGATGACGGTCTCCTCGAAAAGTCTGTTTCTCGAGCTCCAGCCTACGAAACGACTGTTTCAACCATGTTTCACGCCGCCGGATGCGCGCACAGACCTCCCCGATCCGCCGACCAGGGCGTCAAGGGCGCGAAAGGAGGGTCTCGGCCAGCGAGGCGGCGAGGTCGATCAGGGCGAGGTCGGAGCCGCGCGGGCCCACGAGGCAGAGGCCGACCGGGGCGCTCCCGCCCGGGGTGGGCACGCGCAGCACGGGCGCCGAGACCGCCGGGTAGCCGCCGGTGCCGGCCACCGCCGTCATGCGCAGCGTCGCCGCACGCACCGCGCCGATCTCCTCGGCGGGCGCGTTCACGCCCGGTGCGGCCGACGAGGCCGACGGCAGCAGCAGGATGCGCCCCGCCAAGACCTCGTCGAACCGGGCGCGCGCCTCGGCGAGCGCCTCCCGGCCCGCGGCTTCGGACTCGGCGGTCACCGCCGCCCCGATGTCGAAGCGCTCGGCCACGTCGGGGGCGAGCACCCCCGGATGCGCACTGATCCACTCGCCGTCGGAGCGCCACGCCTCGGCGCCCTGCACCGTGCGGAAGGCGGCGAACACGGCGTCGAGATCGCCGAGGTCCACGTCGTCGACCTGCCCGAACGCGGGCTCCTCGACGAGCGCGAGGAACCCGCGCTGCACCTCCGGCGAGCACGAGGCCACGAGCTCCCGTGACACCGCGAACCGCGCGCCCTCTCCTGCTCCCCCTGCTTCCCCCACCGGACTCGTCACTTTCGGCGCTGAAACGGGCTCGTTCGCGCCGAAAGTGACGAGTCCGGGGGAAAGCGACGGCATGGGGGCGAAGCCTGCGCCCGGAGCACCCTGCAGCGAGACCTCGGCGGCGGCGCGCAGCACGGCGGCCGAGCGCGTGAGCCAGCCGACGGTGTCGAAGGAGGGGGCGAGCGGAAGCAGACCGCGCGCGCTGACGGCCCCGTGGGTGGTGCGGATGCCCCACAGCCCCTGATACGACGCCGGCACGCGGATGGACCCCGCGGTGTCCGTCGCGAGCCCGATGGCGGCCTGCCCGAGCGAGACTGCCGTCGCCGGCCCGCTCGAGGAGCCGCCCGGGATCGCTCCTGCCACCGCGGGGTTCGGCGGGGTGCCGTAGTGCACGTTGCGACCCGCGATGCTGTAGGCGAACTCGTCGGTCTGTGCGATTCCCTGCACGGCCGCACCGGCCGCTCGCAGCGCGTGCACCGCATCCGCGTCGCTCGAGGCCACGGATGCCTCGGCCAGGTACTCGGGGACGCCCGCGCCCACCGCGAACCCGGCCACGTCGTAGAGGTCCTTCACGGCCACCGTCAGGCCCTCGAGCGCCCGCGTGCCGCCGCCCGCCGAGGAACCCGCGCCACCGCCGGCCGCCGCGTTCGGTCCTGCGACGGCCGCTGCCGGCAGCGCGGGAACCAGAGGAGCCCCGACCACGCGCCACACCGCCTTGTTGAGGGCGGGAGCTGCGCCGGTCACGTGCGCCGCCGAGATCGCCCACCGCGAGCCCGCATCCCCTTTCTCCCAGAGCTGTGTCTGCAGCCCGGAGCCCCCTGCCGCGAACGCACTCACCGACACCACGAGCACGGCCGTCGGCGACAGCACCCGCAGGTGCACCTCGCTGATCGTGCGCGCCGGCACTCCCCCGCGCACGCCGCGGAACGCGCTGATGCGGTCGTGCCCCACCAGCAGCCCGTTGGCATCTCCCCGCAGCGTCGCGGCCCCCGGCGCGAACGAGGCATCCAGCACGGCGAGATCGTTCGTCATCAGCGCGGCCTCATAGGCCCGGAAGGCCTCGAGCAGCGCGTCGGCCTCGGCCGGATCGAGTTCGACGGCACCGGTCAGGCTCGCGACCACCGAACCCCGGGGCAGCAGCGGAACACCCGAGGAGTGCCTACCCATGGAACCCCACCCCCTCGAAGTCCGACACGCGCACGCGCGCGTGCACGCCCTTCACGATGTCGACGACCTGCGAGATGTTGAAGTCGGTGGCGGCGCTGAGGTAGGCGTAGGCGAGCGCGCGGTCCATGCCGTAGCGGGCCTCGAGCAGGCCGAGCGCGGCCCTCACGCAGTTCTGCACGGCCACGTCGAGGTCGCGGTCCATGCCGGTGGGCACGAGGAACTCGTTCGTCTGCGCGAGCGGGCCGGCCAGGTCGCCGAACTCGCGCCGCGCATCGGTCTGATCGACGAGCTCGAAGCGGATGGTGACCCGCAGCGAGGCCTCCATCGCCGTGAGCGCCACCTCGCCGTCGCCCTGGGCGAAGTGCGGGTCACCCACGTAGGCGAGGGCGCCCGGCACCTGCACGGGCAGGTAGAGCGAGGATCCCACGGTCAGCAGGTTGATGTCGATGTTGCCGCCGTGCGGCCCCGGCGGCACCGAGTGCGGCCGCTCGTCGCCGGCGACGGCGACCCCCATGATGCCGAGGAAGGGGTTGAGCGGAAAGCGCACCGAGCGCTCCCCGCCCGGCACGAGCGGCAGTGTGCCGAAGGCCGTGCCCTCGAGGGTGTGCTGCAGCTCGGCGAACACGCTCACGTCGGCAGCGCCCTGGGGCATCTCGCCTACGAGCGCACCCTTGCCGTGCCGGTTCGAGATCACGCCGTAGGGCACGCGCGGCGAGGTCTCGAGCACCGTCATCTTGAGCAGGTCGCCCGGCTTCGCACCGCGCACGGCGATCGGCCCCGTGATGACGTGCGGGCCGTCGGATGCGCTCCGCGCGTAGTCCGACGCCGCCAGGGCGATCGCATCCTCGAGCACGAAGTCGCGCTCGACCCCGTGCGCCGCGAAGAAGGCGGCGGGGTCGCGGCCCTGGTCTTCGAGAACGCCCTCGTGGCTGATGGTGTCGATCGTCACCTCGGTGCCCGGATCGATCTCGAGCACGGCCCGGTCGGTGGCACAGGGAAGCCGCCCCCAGAGCAGCGTGTCCCGGCTCGCCGCCAGGTACTCGGATGCGCGGATCGGCCCCGCGCCGGGTTGCAGTGCCGCAGACATCGACATCGGTCATCCATCCTCAGTGCTCGTTCCGCGAGCACGCCACCGCGCCCACGGACTTCCGAGGCTACCGCCCGTTTGGCGCGCGATCGATCGAGCGGATACCGTTTCAGGGCGTTGTCGGCGTCATCGCACGCCATCTTTTACACGCCTGTAACGTGCATCCACTTGGATGGCCCCACCCCACCGACAGGAATGCCATGCTCCAGACTCTCCGCGCCAATCGCGACAATCTGCACCTCGGTCTCATGCTCGCGCTGACCTTCTCCACCGGTGTCGTCGACGCCGTCGGCTACCTCGGTCTCGACAAGGTGTTCGCGGGCAACATGACCGGCAACGTCGTCATCCTCGGCATGGCGCTCGCGGGCGCCGACGGCCTGCCCTGGGTCGGCCCGCTGCTCGCGCTCTTCGCCTTCATGCTCGGCGCCGCCATCGGCGGGCGCGTGCTGCGGCCGGTGAAGGCGGGGTGGACCACCCGCACCACCTCGACGTTCACCGTGGTGGGCGTCGTGCTGGCCGGCCTCGCGGTGGCCCTGTTCGTCATGAACGGCAAGCCGCCGCAGCCATGGGAGCTCGTGGTGACCGTGCTGCTCGCCGCGGCGATGGGGCTGCAGGCCGCCACCGCCCGGCACATCGCGGTGAAGGACGTCACCACCGTGGTGGTCACCTCCACCATCACCGGCTTCGCCGCCGACTCGCGCCTCGCGGGCGGCAAGGGCCAGCCGTGGTTCCGCCGCGCGGCCGCGATCGTGCTGATCGCCGCGGGCGCCGGCGTGGGCGCGCTGCTGCTCAACCTCCACATCGGCTGGGGGGTCGCCGCCGCCGCCCTCATCACCCTCGTGGCCGCCCTGCTCGGCCACATCGCCGCCCACGTGAAGCACACCCCCGCGGCATCCTGACCGCCCCCGCCTCAGGGGCGGGGCGGGCGGGGCCGGAAGGGGCGCTGGCAGTGGGGACAGAGGTGCGAGGAGCGGTTCATGAACTGCTCGCGCACGACGGGGGTCCCGCAACGCGGGCATGGCTTGCCCTGCTGGCCGTAGGCGTTGAGGCTGTGCGAGAAGTAACCCGAGGCGCCGTTCACGTTCACGTACTGCGCGTCGAAGCTCGTGCCGCCCTCGGCGAGCGCCTTCTCGAGAACGAGGCGCACCTCGGCGAGCAGTTCTCGCATCCGCGGCCGGGAGAGCCGGTCGGCCGGATGCTCGTAGTGCAGCCGCGCCGCCCAGAGCGACTCGTCGGCGTAGATGTTGCCGATGCCGCTCACGAGCGTCTGGTCGAGCATCGCCCGCTTGATGCCGGTCTTCTTGCGGGCGAGCGCCGCGAAGAACGCCGCCTCGTCGAAGGCGGGGTCGAGCGGGTCGCGCGCGATGTGGGCCACCTGCCCCGGCACCATGGCCCGCCACGCGACTTCTTCCCCCGCCCTCGACACTTTCGGCTCCAAGAAGCTCGCTTTCGAGCCGGAAGTGACGAGGCTGGAAGGGGCGAAGCCGAAGTAGCCGCCAGGGGCGCCGTCGGGCGTGGGCTCGAGGCGGTCGACGGCCATCGAGCCGAAGATGCGCTGGTCGACGAAGTTCACCCAGAACTCGCCCCGCTCCGGATGCTCGATCTGCAGCCGGATGCGCAGCAGCCCGTCCTCCTGCACACCCGGACTCCGCAGCAGAACCTGCCCGCTCATCCCCAGGTGCGCCACCAGGGCCTGCGGATGCGCGCCACCGCCCGATGCGGAGAGCGGGAACCACAGGAACTTGCCCCGCCGCCCCGCCGCGAGCATCCGGCGCCCCACGAGCAGCGCCTCGAACGGGCCCTCGAGCGGGCTGTGGCGCTTGAGGGAGCGCGGCTCGAACACCTCGACGCCGGTGATGAGCGCGCCGGCGACGGCCGGCTCGAGACCGGCACGCACGACCTCGACCTCGGGGAGCTCCGGCACGGCTCAGGAACCGAGCAGCGCGAACGCCGCCGCGGCGGCGTTCGACTCGGCCTGCTTCTTGCTCGACCCCTCACCGGTGGCCGAGGTCGAGGGGCCCACGGTCACGGTGGCCAGGAAGGTCTTCTGGTGGTCGGGGCCGCTCTCGCTGATCGCGTAGACGGGCGCATCGAGGCCGAGCTGGCCGGCGCGCTCCTGCAGCGAGGTCTTCGGGTCCATCGACACCCCGAACCGCATCGGATCGTTCGCGAGCGGGGCGACCAGACGCAGCACCAGCGCGGTGGCGACATCCGGACCCTGGTCGAGGTAGGTGGCGCCGATGATGGCCTCGACGGTGTCGGCGAGGATCGACGCCTTGTCACGCCCGCCGGTGAGCTCTTCGCCGCGGCCGAGCTTGATGTGCTCGCCGAGCCCGATCGTGCGGGCGATCTCGGCGAGGGCCACGGTGCTCACGAGCGAGGCGCGGCGCTTGGCGAGCTCGCCCTCGTCGAGCTGGGTGAAGGTGGTGTAGAGCATCACCGTCACGGCCTGCCCGAGAATCGAGTCGCCGAGGAACTCGAGGCGCTCGTTGGTGGGGATGCCGCCGTGCTCGTAGGAGAACGACCGATGGGTCAGGGCGAGGTCGAGCAGCTCCGGGTCGAGCGAGATCTGCAGGGTCGCCAAAAGGTGCGACCCGCTCTTCTCAGGTTCAGAAGACACGGATCGCACCTTTCAGGGGACTGCTAAACGTCGGCGACCTTACGGCCCTTGTACTCCATGAACAGCGGGGTGCCGGCGGAGTCTTCGACGACCTTCGCGCGGTGCGGAAGGCTGTAGGTGGTCTTGCCGTTCTCGACGGTCTTGACGAGCGTGGGGACCTCGGCCTTCCACTGCGAACGACGCGCGTGGGTGTTGGAACGTGACTGCTTCCGCTTCGGAACCGCCATGACTATCTCTCTTCTTCTCTGTCAGTCCGGTGCTTCTCAGCACGAACCGATTGTCAAGATCTCGCGACTATTTTTCGTCGGGATCCGTGTCTCGGGAAGCTTCCCTGCCGCTTGAATTACCCAGACCGGCGAGCGCCGACCATCTCGGGTCGACCACGTCAGGTGCAGGAGCTGCCGGATGATCCGCCAGTCGCTCGCCCGTCACCGGGTCGAGGCCTGGGCAATCCGGCGTGCAAACCGGCTGGAACGGCAGTGCCAGCACCACCGTGTCCCTGATCAGAGGTTCGAGATCGACATGGTCGTCGTGAACCCCGTAATCAAAAGCTTCGTCAGAAGAATACGCGAAAAGCTCCTGGAATTCGACTTCGACCGGCAGAGTGATGTCGCGGAGGCATCGGCTGCACTCCCCGTCGGCGTCGGCCGAGAGCTCCGCGGTCACCAGAATGCCCTCGTGGACCGACTCCAGCCGCAACTCGATGTGCAGCTCTTCGCCCTTCTGAACGGCCACCAGGCCTTCGCCGAGCTTCTCGGTGAGGGGGATGTCGAGCGTGTGCTCGCGCATCTCGCCCGGGTGATGGATGAGGTCGCGCACGTTGACCGTGTATGGGGTCTTCTTGAATGTGCTCACCGAGAGATTCTACCCGCGTTCAGGCGGGCCCCGGCGGGTTGCGGTGGCGGTTCGCGGCGACCACCGCATCCGCTTCGGCGCGGAGCGCGTCGACCACGGTGCGCACGGCGAGCCGCTCGGCGCGGTCGGGCCGCATGAGGGCGAAGATGTGGCGCTCGGAGACGACGCCGCGCAGGTTCTTCAGCACGATCTCGCTGCGGTAGGCACCGCCCGCGGTGTAGCAGGGCAGGATGGCGATGCCGAGCCCCGCCGCCACGAAGGCCTCGGTCACCCGGGTGTCGCCGAAGCGCTGCACGACGTTCATCGGTGAGCCGGCGGCGGCGGAGATGTCGTGGATGGTGCGCTCGAAGGGATAGCCCCACGGCACCCCGATCCAGCGTTCGCCGATGAGGTCTTCCGGGTCGAGCAGTTCCTTCGACGCCAGCGGATGCCCGGGCGGCAGGGCGATGTCGAGCGGCTCGGTCATGAGCTTGACGGCCGTGATCTCGTGAGCCGGCCAGTTGGTGGCGGCCGATGACGCCGTGTGGGCCAGCACGATGTCGAAATCGGCGGTGAGGGCCGGGAAGTCGTCGCTCTCCGGGTCGCGGTCGGAGCAGTGCAGGGTGAGGCCTCCGACGGCGTCGAGGCGCCGCACCACGCCGGGCAGCAGCATCTGGCCGCCGGTGGGGAAGGTCGCGAGCGACACCTCGCCGGTGGGGTCGTTGCGGAACTCGTCCCAGAGCGCCGTGGCGTGCTCGATGGCCACGGCCACGTCGGCGGCACTGCGGGCGAGCGCGCGGCCCGCATCCGTGAGCACGATGCCGCGGCCGGCCTTCTCGGTCAGCGGCAGGCCTGCCTCGCGCTCGAGCACACGCAGCTGCTGCGACACGGCGGAGGGCGTGCGGTGCGTGGCGCGCGCGACCTCGGTGATGCTCCCGCGCTCGGCGAGTTCGCGCAGCAGTTCGAGCCGTCTCACGTCCATGAAGCGACTCTACTCAGTCGACGCCGGGCCGTCGCGCCGGGCTACAGAACCCGGGGCGAGGGCCCAGCAGTCCACGGTTCAGGCGATGGCGCCCACCTCGGCGAAGGCCTCGTCGTAGATGGCGAGCGCCGTCTCGACCTCGGCGTCGGTCACGATGCACGGCGGCACCACGTGGATGCGGTTGTCGGCCGTGAACGGCAGCAGCCCGCGCTTGAGCAGCGCGGCCTTGAGCGCACCGATGCCCGCGGCGGAGAGCGGCGCGCGGGTCTCGGGGTCGGAGACCAGGTCGAGCGCCCAGAACACGCCGACGCCTCGCACCTCGCCGATCAGCGGGTACTTGGCGGCGAGCGCGGCCAGCCCGGGAGCGAGCAGGTCGCGGCCGACGTGTGCGGCGTTCTCCACGATCCCCTCGTCGGCCATCGCGTCGAGCGTGCCCACGATCGCGGCCATGGCGAGCGGATGCCCGGAATACGTCAGGCCGCCGGGGAACACGGTGTCGTCGAAGGTCTCCGCGATCGCCGGAGAGATGATCACGCCGCCGGCGGGCACGTAGCCCGAGTTCACGCCCTTCGCGAAGGTGATGAGGTCGGGCTCGACGAGACCGCCCTCCTGCTCGGCCAGGGCCTGGAACGCGAACCAGGTTCCGGTGCGGCCGAAGCCCGCCATCACCTCGTCGAAGATCAGCACGATGCCGAACTTGTCGGCCAGGGCCCGCACCCCGGCCAGGTAGCCGGGAGGGGGCACGAGCACGCCGGCGGTGCCGGGGATGGTCTCGATCAGCAGAGCCGCGATCGACGAGGCGCCCTCGGAGACGATGACCCGTTCGAGGTGGTGCAGCGCCCGCGCCGACTCCTCCTCGGGCGTCGTCGCCCAGAACTCGGAGCGGTAGGCGAACGGGCCGAAGAAGTGCGCGTGGCCGCGGGCGTACTCGTTCGGTACCCGCCGCCAGTCTCCTGTCGCCACGACGGCGGCGCCGGTGTTGCCGTGATACGAGCGGTACATCGAGAGCACCTTGTCGCGACCGGTGTAGAGGCGGGCCATGCGCATGGCGTTCTCGTTCGCATCCGCTCCACCGTTGGTGAAGAACACCTTGCTGAACGAGGAGCCGGCGCGGTCGAGGATGCGCTGGGCCGCCTGGCCGCGGGTGAGGTTGGCGTGGGCGGGGGCGACCGTGGTGAGGATGTCGGCCTGCGCCTTGATGGCGGCCACGACGGCCGGATGCTGGTGGCCGATGTTCGTGTTGACCAGCTGCGAGGAGAAGTCGAGGTATTCGTTGCCTTCGAAGTCCCACACCGTGCATCCGGAGCCCCCGGCGATCACCATCGGCTTCAGGTTGCCCTGGGCCGACCACGAGTGGAACACATGGGCGCGGTCGAGTTCGAGCGTGAGCTGCTGGTCGGCGGGGTCGAGTGTCACGGTTGTTCCTGTCTTTCTGTCTCTCGGGGGTGTCGGCCCGGGTGCGGTTTCCCTTTCTGTCTTCGGTTGAGCGGAGCTCAAAGGCGACAGAAAGGGAAACCGCACCCGGGCCGACGGGTGGGTGGGCAGCTATTTGCCGCCCTCCTTGAGGGTTACGGTGATGGGCTTGAAGGAGGTGCCGTTGACGTCGACGCCCTCGGCCTTCAGCTCGTCGAGGGCCTTGGTGACGTACTCGTTCGAGAAGGCCGTCGCGGGCGGGTCGGACGTGATGATGGTCGCGCCCGTCTCGTTCTTGGTGCCCTTCGCGATGGAGACCGTCTGGTCCCACTCGTTCTGGTTGATCATGCCGACGCCGTTCTCGGAGGGCCAGATCAGCTTGTTTACCTCGTTGGTCATCCAGAGCTGGTGGCTCTCGCCGAGCTGCGAGCCCGAGGCGGTCACGATCTTCGCGGCCTCCTCGGGGTTGTCACGGGCGTAGGCCCAGCCCTTGATCGACGCCTTGATGAACTTCACCGTGGTGTCGGCATAGGCCGGGTCGTCGGCCAGGCGGGTGGAGTCGGCCCAGACCGCATCCTGGAGCATGGCCGTGCCGGCCGTGTTCCAGTCGATGACGTTGAGGTCGGAGGGCTGGTAGAGCTTGCCCGTCGCCGGGTTCACCGTCTCCAGCACCTGCGCGTACTCGTTGTAGGTCATCGCCTGGGCGGCCTGGATGTCCCCGGCCAGGAAGCCGTTCATGTCGAAGGCCTGGGACACGAGCGAGATGTCACCCACGCCCACTCCGGCCTTCTGCATGCCGGCGAAGAGCTCCCACTCGTTGCCGTAGCCCCAGCTGCCCACCGTCTTGCCCTTGAGGTCGGCAGGAGTCGTGATGCCCGCCGACTTCATCGAGATCTGCGTGGTGCCGCTGCGCTCGAAGATCTGGGCGACATCGGTGACGGCGGCACCCTGCTCGATCGAGCCGAGCACCTTCGGCACCCAGGAGATGGCGTAGTCGGCCTGGCCGCTCGTGAGGGTGTCGATCGGCACGATGTCGGCCGCGCCCTCGAGGATCGAGACGTCGAGCCCCTCGTCCTTGTAGTAGCCCTGGTCGAGGGCCGCGTAGTAGCCCGCGAACTGCGCCTGCGAATACCACTGCAGTTGGAGCTTCACGGGGGTGAGTGCCCCGCTCGTCGCCGAATCGGTCGACGAGCTCGATGAGCCGCCGCTCGAACATCCGGCGAGCGCGATCGCCGTGGCGGCGATGGCGCCCATCGCGAGAAGACGTGTGCTGTGTTTCATTGCTTCCTCCTTTGGTACTGCTCGGGTGGTGCGGACATCCGTCGCCCCGCTGCTGCGGTCGGGTCGGCGAGGTCTAGGTGGCCGGCTTGTAGTGCCGGGTGGCGATGCGCTCGATGCCGAGCGTGACGCTGTAGAAGACGAGCCCCACGAGGATGGCGCCGAGCACGTAGGCCCAGGCCAGGCTGTAGTTCGAGCCGCTCGCGGCCGTGGTGATCGACTTGCCGAGTCCGCCGACCGGGCCCCCGAAGTACTCCGCGATCAGGGCGGAGATGACCGCGAGGCTCGACGCGATCCGGAGGCCCGTGAAGATGAACGGCAGGGCGCCCGGGATGGTGACGGTGCGGCTGGTCTGCCAGGCGGAGGCGGCGTAGACGTGCAACAGGTCGCGATGCACGGGCCGCACCTGGCGGAGGCCGCGCAGGGTGTTGATGTACACCGGGATGAACACGGCGATCGCGGCCACGAGCTGGCGCGCGGTCTCGGCACCGGCCCCGAACATGGAGTAGAGCACGGGCGCGAGGGCCACGATCGGAACCACGGCCACGGCCGACACGACGGCGGCGCTCAACTCGTCGACCACCCGCACGAGCGCGGCCAGCACGGCGAACAGGATGCCCACGACCGCGCCGACGACGAGGCCCACGAGGGCGTTCCAGCCGGTCACCGCGGCCCCCGCCAGCACCGTGGAGATGTTCTTGCCGAACTCCCCGCCGATGGCCACGGGCCCCGGCACGATGAACGGCTTCACGTCGAAGGCCACGATCACGAGCTGCCACACGGCGAGCAGGGCGATGCCCAGCAGCACGGGGGCGAGGATCGTGCGCGCGGTTCCGGCCGAGCTCCTCATCGCGTCTCGACCCCGCGGATGCCGACCGGCGCCTCGCCGTGCAGCAGCTCGCGCACCCGGCTCACGTTCTCGAAGAACGCCTCGTTCTCGCGCAGCTGTTCTGTGCGCTCCGCCGCGCTCCCGAGCGAGACCGTGAGCACGTCGCGGATGCGCCCGGGCCGCGGCGACATCACCACCACCCGGTTCGAGAGGTAGACGGCCTCGGGGATGGAGTGGGTCACGAACACCACGGCCGCCCCGGTCTCGGCCGTGATGCGCACGAGCTCGGTCTGCATCCGCTCGCGGGTCATCTCGTCGAGCGCGCCGAACGGCTCGTCCATCAGCAGCAGGCGCGGGCTCTCGGCGAGCGCCCGCGCGATGGCCACGCGCTGCTGCATGCCGCCCGAGAGCTGGTCGGGGTAGCTCTGGGCGAAGTCGGAGAGGCCCACGAGCGCGAGCAGCTCCGCCGAGCGCGCCTTGCGTGCCGCCGAGCCCACGCCGTGCAACTCGAGCGGCAGCTCGATGTTGCCGGTGACCGTGCGCCAGGGCAACAGGCCCGCCTGCTGGAAGGCGATTCCGTACTCCTGGTCGAGTCGAGCCTGCCGGGCGGTCTTGCCGAACACGCTGATCGAGCCGAGCGAGGGCGAGTCGAGGTCGGCGATGAGCCGGAGCAGCGTCGACTTGCCGCAGCCGGAGGGGCCGATGAGCGACACGAACTCCCCCGGCGCCACGGTGAGGTCGACCTTCTCGAGGGCCGTGACGGTGGCCTTCTTCTTGGCGGTGAAGATCTTGTCGACGCCCACCACCTCGACGGCGGCCGGGGTGACGGATGCGGTGGTGGCGGCGGGCGCAGGGCTGACGAATGCGTCGCTCATGCGGGCACTTCCCCTCGGCGGTATCGGCGGAGCAGCACTCCGAGCAGGGCGATGAAGCCGGCGGCCACGAGGCCGATGGCGATGGCTCCGAAGATGGGAGCCCAGGTGCGGGCCGGGTCGCCCGAGGCCTGCTGGGCGAACTCGATGATCATGCGGCCGATGCCGCCCCGGAGGCCGATCGAGACCTCCGCCACGACGGTGCCGATCACGGCGTTCGCCGCGGCCAGCCGCAGGGCCGGAAGCAGGTAGGGCACGCTGGCGGGCAGCCGCAGCGTGAACAGGGTCTTCCACCAGCCCACCCCGTAGCTGCGGAACAGCTCGACGTGGATGGCGTCGGGCGAGTTCAGCCCGCGGAGCGCCCCGACCGACACCGGGAAGAAGGCGAGGTAGGACGCGATCACGGCCACCGACATCCAGTTCTCCCAGGTGAAGGTGCCGATCTCGATGGTGGAGCCCCAGCGCTTCACGAGCGGCGCGATGGCGATGAGCGGAACGGTCTGGCTCAGGATGATCCACGGGAGCACCGCCGACTCCGCGGTGCGGAAGCGCTGCATCAGGATGGCGAGCAGCAGCCCGACGAACACGCCCACCACCCAGCCCACCGCGGCGACGCCGAGGCTGAAGAGCGAGGCCTGCACCACGGCCAGCCACACGGGCACCGCGTTGCGGCCGGAGCCGGAGGGCTCGAAGAGCCGCCCGATCATGTCCCACACGTGGGGCATCGCGAGGTCGGTGGTGCGCGGCAGCACGGTGAGGTCGCCGATCACCACGCCCGTCGCCGGCCCGAGCGCCTTGTAGAGCTCCCACAGCACCACCAGCAGCACGACCCCGGCCATGCCGAGGCCGACGCGCCTGAGTGTCGAGCTCGACCCCGCCGAGCCGCCACCACCACCACCACCGGGGCTTCGGCTCATGCCTTCGCCGTGATGTGGTCGCGGAGGGCAGGCATGACGGTCTCGCCGTAGACGCGGAGGGTCTCCTCCTTGTTGTCGTGCTGCAGGTAGCCGGCGAACTGCGTGACGCCGATCTCGGCGTACTGCTTGAGCTTCTCGATGTGCTGCTCGGCCGTGCCGAGCACGCAGAACCGGTCGACGATGTCGTCGGGCACGAAGGCGGTGTGGCTGTTGCCCGCGCGCCCGTGCTCGTTGTAGTCGTAGCCCTCGCGGCCCTTGATGTAGTCGGTGAGCGCATCCGGAACCGCGCCGTGCTCGCCGTACTTCGCCACAATGTCGGCCACGTGGTTGCCCACCATGCCGCCGAACCAGCGGCACTGGTCGCGCATGTGCTCCCAGTCCTCGCCGATGTACATCGGGGCGGCCACGCAGAAGGCGATCTCGTCGGGGTCGCGGCCCACGTTCTCGGCCGCCTGGCGCACGGTGGAGATCATCCACTTGGCGATGTCGATGTCGCCGCACTGCAGGATGAAGCCGTCGCCGACCTCGCCGGTGAGCTTGAGGGCGAGCGGGCCGTAGGCGGCCACCCACATCTCGAGCGAGGAGCCGTGGCTCCACGGGAACTGCAACGTGGCGCCGTTGTACTCGACCGAGCGCGAGTTCGCGAGCTCGCGGATGACGTGGATCGACTCGCGCAGCGTCTTCAGCGTGGTGGGCGCGCCGTTCGTGACGCGCACCGCGGAGTCGCCACGGCCGATGCCGCAGATGGTGCGGTTGCCGTACATCTCGTTGAGCGTGGCGTAGACGGATGCGGTGACCGTCCAGTCACGGGTGGCCGGGTTCGTGACCATCGGGCCGACCTTGATCTTGTGGGTCTCCGAGAGGATCTGGCTGTAGATGACGTAGGGCTCCTGCCAGAGCAGGTGCGAGTCGAAGGTCCAGAAGTAGTCGAAGCCGTACTGCTCGCTGAGCTTCGCGAGCCCGACGGTGCGGGCTGCGGGGGGATTGGTCTGAACGACCGCGCCGAAGTCCATGCTGTGCCTATCTGTGAGAAGGTGAGACTATATCAGGTACTGGCTCAGGCCGCGCTTGAAGTACGCGCCGTCGCCTTTCTTGCCGAGGTATGCGTCGTCGTCGACGATCTTGCGGCCACGCGAGAAGACGGTGTCGACATGGCCATCGATCTCGAAGCCCTCCCAGGCCGAGTAGTCCATGTTCATGTGGTGGGTCTTGCCGACGCCGATCGAGGTGTGCCCGTTCGGGTCGTAGATCACCACGTCGCCGTCGGCGCCGGGCTGGATGACGCCCTTCTTGCCGTAGATGCCGAACATCCGGGCCGGCGTCGTGCTGGTGAGCTCCACCCACCGGGGCAGCGAGATCTCGCCCATCACGACGCCCTGGTAGATGAGGTCCATGCGGTGCTCGACCGAGCCGATGCCGTTCGGGATCTTCGCGAAGTTGCCGATGCCCATGTCCTTCTGGCCCTTCATACAGAAGGGGCAGTGGTCGGTGGAGATGACCTGCAGGTCGTTCGTGCGCAGGCCCTGCCACATGTGGTGCTGGTGGCCCTCGTGCTTCGAGCGCAGCGGGGTGGAGCACACCCACTTCGCGCCCTCGAAGTCGCCCCACTGTTCGCTGGTGGCACCGAGCTGGTCTTCGAGCGAGAGGTAGAGGTACTGCGGGCAGGTCTCGGCGAACACGTTCTGGCCGGTGTCGCGGGCCTGGGTGATCTGGGCGAGCGCCTCCTTCGCGCTCACGTGCACGATGTAGAGCGGCGCGCCGGTGAGGTTCGCGAGCATGATCGCGCGGTGCGTCGCCTCCTCCTCGGCCTGCCAGGGGCGCGAGACGCCGTGGTAGAACGGCGTGGTCTCACCGCGCTCGAGGTGCTGCTGCACGAGCAGGTCGATGACCGAGCCGTTCTCGGCGTGCATCATCATCAGCGCGCCGTTCTGCGAGCCCTTCTGCATCGCCTTGACGATCTGGCCGTCGTCGGAGAGGAACACCCCCTTGTAGGCCATGAACAGCTTGAAGCTGGTGACGCCCTCGTTGATCAGCTCGTCCATCGCCACGAGCGAGGAGTCCTGCACGTCGGAGAGGATCTGGTGAAAGCCGTAGTCGACCGCGCACTGCCCGGCCGCCTTCTCCTGCCACAGGGCGTACTGGTCGAGGATGTTCTCGCCCGCGTACTGCACCACGAAGTCGATGATCGACGTGGTGCCGCCGTGCGCCGCGGCGCGCGTGCCGGTCTCGAAGGTGTCGCTGGCCTCGGTGCCGCCGAACGGCATCTGCATGTGGGTGTGGGCGTCGATGCCGCCGGGGATCACGTACTTGCCCGTGGCATCCACGACCTCGTCGACGTTCGACGCGAGGTCGAAGCCGAGGAGGGTGCTGCCGGGGGCCAGAACCGCGGCGATGGTGCCGCCGTCGATCAGCACGTCGGCCTGGGCCGTGCCCGTCGCGTTGACGACGGTTCCGCCGGTGATCAGGGTCTTCGTCATTGTTCGCTCCTGTCGCTGGTTCGCTGCGCTGTCTTCCGGGCGCCGGACTACGGCTTCGGGATGCTCGTGTACGACTCCGGACGGCGGTCGCGGTAGAACTGCCAGTCGTCGCGCACCGCGCGGATCATGTCGAGATCAAGGTCGCGGATCACGATCTCCTCGGTCTCGCCCGATCCGTAGTCGCCGACGATGTTGCCCTGCGGATCGGCGAACTGGCTCTTGCCATAGAAGGTGACGGCCAGATCGCCGTACTCGTTGTCCTCGAGGCCGACCCGGTTCGGGGCGGCGACGAAGTATCCGTTGGCCGCAGCCGCGGCGGGCTGCTCGAGCTCCCACAGCCGGTTCGAGAGGCCGGGCTTCGTGGCGTTGGGGTTGAAGACGATCTCGGCGCCGTTCAGGCCGAGCTCGCGCCATCCTTCGGGGAAGTGCCGGTCGTAGCAGATGTACACGCCGATCTTGCCGACGGCGGTGTCGAAGACCGGGTAGCCGAGGTTGCCGGGGCGGAAGTAGAACTTCTCCCAGAACCGGTCGACGTGCGGGATGTGGTGCTTGCGGTACTTGCCGAGGATCGTGCCGTCGGCATCCACCACCACCGCGGTGTTGTAGTAGACGCCCGGCTGGTCCTCCTCGTAGATCGGGAGGATGACGACGAGGTTCAGCTCCTTGGCGAGGGCGGCGAAGCGCTGCACGATCGGCCCGTCGGCGGCCTCGGCGTAGGCGTAGTACTTCTTGTCCTGCGTGATGCCGAAGTAGGGGCCGTAGAAGAGCTCCTGGAAGCAGATGACCTGCGCGCCGTCGGCGGCCGCGTCACGGGCGAACTGCTCGTGCTTGGCGATCATCGACTCCTTGTCGCCGGTCCAGGTGGTCTGAGTGATCGCTGCGCGAACCACGCTCATCTGCCGATTCCTCTCTCATCCCACGGGGTGCTCCGCGCATCCCGTGTTTTGTTATTATTTGGCTTGAACATTTCTCGTGTGTTTCAGAGTGTGACGCGAGAGTAAATATGTCAAGTGCCAGGGGTTCGTGAGCCGAGACTGCGATATCAACGTAGTGGCGGGGATGCACCCCGAGCCAGCCTGAGGATTCGGACGCCGATGCTCGATCAGATCGTGGACGCTGTGGAGTACCGCACGCCCGAGGGCATCGCCGCGGCCATCTCGCGGCTCATCCGCTCCGGGGCGCTGAGCGCCGGCGAGCGCCTGCCGACGGTGCGCGACGTGGCCGCCACCCTCGGGGTGAGCCCGGCCACCGTGAGCAACGCCTGGCAGGCCCTCTCGGGCGTCGGGCTCATCACCTCGCGCGGACGCGCCGGCAGCTATGTGCTGCAGGCGGCGACACCGTGGATGCCGCCGCACTTCGGCGAGCTCGCCGGCTCGCACGTGGTGGCGCGGCTCGACCTCTCCACCGGAACCCCCGACCCGGTGCTGCTGCCCGACCTCAGCGAGGCGCTCACCAAGGTCCCCACGCGCGCCGACACGGCGAGCTACCTCTCCTCCCCCGTGCTGCCGGAGCTCGACCGGCACCTGCGGGCCTCCTGGCCCTACCCGGTGGCAGCGCTCACCATCGTCGACGGGGCCCTGGATGCGATCTCCCGCGCCCTCGAGACGCTCGTGCGCTACGGAGACCGGGTGGTCGTGGAGAACCCCAGCTTCCCGCCGTTCTTCGACCTGCTCGACCACTTCGGCGTGGAGCGCATCCCGGTCGACGTCGACGCGGAGGGGATGCGGCCCGACCAGCTCGCGCAGGCGCTCCTGCTGAACCCGGTGGCGATCATCCTGCAGCCGCGGGCGCACAACCCCACGGGGGTCTCGATGTCGGCGGCGCGGGCCCGGGAGCTCGCACGGGTGCTGCGGGCGCATGAGCACCTCGGCGACCCCGTGGTGATCGAGGACGACCACTCGGGTGAGATCTCGAGCGCGCCGGCGCACAGTCTCGGCGCCTGGCTGCCGCTGCGCACCCTGCACGTGCGCAGCTTCGCGAAGTCGCACGGCCCCGATCTGCGCATCGCGGCACTCGGCGGCCCGGAGCCGCTGATCGACCGCATCGTCGCCCGGCGGATGCTCGGACCTGGCTGGACGTCGCGGATGCTGCAGAGCATCCTCTATCAGCTGCTCGCGGCGAGCTCCTCGGTGTCGACCGTGCACGACGCCCGGCGCATCTACCAGGCCCGGCAGCGGCTGCTGTCGGAGGCGCTCGTGCGGCACGGCCTGCCGCACGAGCCGTCCGACGGCATCAACACCTGGATCCCGGTGTCCGACGAGAAGACGGCGATCGTGAATCTCGCGGCGAGCGGCATCCGGGTGGCAGCAGGCTCCTCGTTCCTGGCGGGGCCGAGCTCGGGGCAGTTCCTGCGCGTGACGGCGGGGCGGGTGACCGAGGACTTCGACCTCGTGGCGGGACTGCTGGCGGCGGCTGCGCGGGCATCCTGAGGCGTTTCTGATGTTCTCTCGCTTTCGTCCGAATCCGCTGCTAGCATTGACAGCACGACCTTGAGGGGGCGAGATGGCCACGATCACCGTGAGAGATCTCGACGAGGCGACCCGGAGCAAGCTGCGCATCCGTGCCGCCCGCAACGGGCGTTCCATGGAGGCAGAAGTGCGCGACATCCTCGAAACCGCTGTGACGGCGGAACCCACCCACCGGTTCGGGCTGGGCAGCCGAATCCACGCGTTGTTCGCTGAGATCGGCGGAGCCGACGATCTCGTCATCGAACCTCGCGTGATCCATCGCGATCCGCCCTTCGCCGACGAAGAAGAAGAGTTCCGGTCGCAAGCAGCGTCGTGATCATCCTCGACACGAACGTCATCTCGGAATTGACCCATCGTGATGCGGATCGGCGGGTGATCGATTGGATCGATGCGCAGCCGGCCCGCGACATCCATACGACGTCGATCAGCGTCGCGGAGCTGGTCTTCGGCGTCGTTCGCAAGCCGGCGGGATCCCGGCGCACGGAACTCTCGGAGCACTTGAGTCGATGCTTCGACGACATGATCGGCGATCGGATCCTCTCTTTCGATGCGGATGCCGCAGTGGAGTGGGGGCATCTCCGCGCGGAGCGCCTGAGGTCAGGCCGGTCGTACAGCGTGGAAGATCTGCAGATCGCTGCGATCGCCCTCGTCGTCGGTGCGACAGTGGCGACACGCAATGTCAGAGACTTCGACCACCCTGGCCTGGAGGTGGTGGACCCGTGGGCAACCTGAGGGCTGATTGAATGGTCACGTGAAGATCACGGTGTTGGCAGGCGGTGTCGGGGGTGCCAGGTTCCTGCGGGGGCTGCGCACGCATCTGCGAACGCGGTACCCCAACGGCGACGGCGGCTCGACGGCCGAGATCACCGCGGTGGTGAACACCGGCGACGACATGTGGCTCACCGGCCTGCGGGTGTGCCCCGACCTCGACTCCATCATGTACACGCTGGGCGGCGCCAACGACGACGAGCGCGGCTGGGGTCGCAAAGACGAGAGCGAGCGCGTGAGCGCCGAGTTGACCGCCTACGGCATCGGCTGGCCGTGGTTCACCCTCGGCGACCTCGACCTCGGCACGCACATCGCCCGGTCGGCGTTCCTGCGCGACGGGCTCACCCTCACCGAGGCCACCGCCCGCCTCGCCGAGCGCTGGAACCCGGGCGTGCGCCTGCTGCCGATGAGCGACCAGCCCGTCGAGACCCACGTCGACATCCAGGTCGACGGAAAGCGCCGCATCGTGCACTTCGAGGAGTGGTGGGTCAAGCACCGCGCCACGGTTCCCGCCCAGCGCTTCATCCAGGTCGGCGTCGATGCCGCTCGCCCGAGCCCCGCCGTGCTGCAGGCCATCGCCCAGGCCGACGTCATCCTGGTGGCCCCGTCGAACCCCGTGGTGTCGATCGGAACCATCCTCGGCGTGCCCACCCTGCGTCAGGCCCTGCTCGCCGCCCGCGCGCCGATCGTCGGCGTCTCCCCCATCATCGCGGGCGCCGCCGTGCGCGGCATGGCCGACGCCTGCCTCACTGCCATCGGCGTCGAGACCACCGCCGTCGCCGTGGGCAAGCACTACGGCGCACGCCACCGCGGCGGCATCCTCGACGCCTGGCTCGTCGACGAGACGGACGCCGCGAGCGTGCCCGTTCTCGAGGCCGCGGGTCTGCGCGCCCACGCGGTTCCGCTCTGGATGCGCGACCCGGCCACGAGCGCCCAGCTCGCCGCCGACGCCCTCGCCGCCGCCATCGCCTGAGCCGGGGGCGACCGGTTTCTGCAGGAATAGCCGCGAGCATCGCACATAGCGCGTCGCTCGCGGCTATTCCTGCAGAAACCGGAGATCCGCCGTCCCGGCCCTACTCCGCGAGCACGACCACGCCGAACGGATGCCCGGCCGGGCCGGTTCGCGGGCGTTCTCGGTGTCGAGCACCACCGGCCGCCGGCGCAAGAAGGCGCCCAGCACGGAAAGGCGTCAGCGCTTCCGCCGCTCCCACCGCATCCGTCTCGTCGCTAGTGCCGCCGAGGGTACGATCCTCAGCCCCGCAGCGCCAGCAGCAAGGCGTAGACCGCCATCGACACCGCGTAGAGCGCGACGATGATCGCGTAGCCCGCGAGGTGCACCCGAACCGGCTGGTTGCGCTTGACCCACCAGCCGAACAGCCGGAACGCCCACGGCACGAAGAACCAGCCGAGCAGCTGGGTCGACACCACGTTGCCGATGAACAACGACAGCCAGAACGGCACGCCGTGGTCGGCGAACAGCGGGTCGGCGATGAAGTAGCCCCAGAGGAACACGATCGGGTACAGCATGAGCAGCACGAGCAGGTTGCTCTTGAACACCGGGTCGGGCAGCGCCTTGTCCTTCTGGCCCGACCAGAAGCCGAAGCCGTAGCTCGCCCGGGTCAGCGTGAGCTGCTCGTTGTAGTCGCGGCCGGCGTCGAGCAGCGCCTTGCGCTCGGGTGACTCGATCCACTTCTCGAGGTGCTCGGGGGTGTCGAAGCTGAGCGCGACGACCCAGTCCTCCTGCACACCGGGGATGGGCCGCTCGATCTTGTGGCCGAGGAAGCCGTCGAAGCGCGATTCGGCCGCCGAGATCTGCCGCTGCCAGTCGAGGAACGCCCCCTCCTCCGCCTCGGGCACACGACTCGAGATGAGAACGGATGCCGCCTCGGCCGGCTTCTCGGAATCCTCAGTGAACAGGTGCACGTCGTCGTTGCCGATGAAGTGGTCCTTGATCTGGTCGAGCAGGGCCATCCGGTCGGCACTCTGCAACCAGCCCCGGGCGGATTCCACGTCGCGGAAGCGCTGCACGATCACCCAGTCGACCTGCAGCGGCGGATCGGGCCGGATGACCCGGCGGTCGAGGAACCCCGGCCACGACTCGATCCGCCGCCCCACCTGCTCCTGCCACTCGGCGTACTCGGCGTCGCTGTGCTCGGCCAGCCGCCGGTGCACCACCAGGGCGACGGTCACGCTCAGGCCTTCTTGTAGGCGAGCTCGCCCATCACCCAGGTCTCGTCGACGGCGCGCTCGTCGCTCACCATCATGATGCCGAAGAGGAGGTCGGAGACGTTCTCCAGGGTGAGGGTCTCCCCCGCCGCCTCGGTGACGAGGCTCTGGTGCCACGCTGTGGCGGGCGGCCCGGCCGTGTAGTCGAGGGCCACGAAGTCGGCCTCCTTGCCGATGTCGAAGGTGCCGACGAGGTCGTCGATGTAGAGCGACTCGGCGCCACCCTTCGTGAGCGAGTAGAAGGCGCGCATCGGCGAGAGCTTGTTGCGCTCCGACTCGGCGAGGTCCATCTCGCTCGGGATGATGCTGCCGTCGAGGATCGTGTTGTTCAGCATGCCGACCTTGTAGGCGTCCTCGAGGGTGTTCAGCAGGCTGAAGCGGTTGCCGCCGCCCATGTCGGTGCCGAAGTTCAGCAGCACACGGTGTTCGGGGTCGGTGGCCTTGCCGAGCCGGAAGAGACCCGAGCCGAGGTAGAGATTCGACGAGGGGCAGAACGAGACGGCGGCGCCCGAGTCAGAGAAGCGGCGGAACTCGTCGTTGGAGAGCCACACGCCGTGCCCGCCCGTGAACTTGGGGCCGACGAGGTCGAACTTCTCGTAGACGCCGAGGTAGTCGTGGCAGTCGTCGTGCAGGGCGAGCACCCCGTGGATCTCAGCCGGGTTCTCGGAGATGTGGGTGTTGATCCACAGCTCGGGGTATTCCTGCTTGAGCTTCTGGCAGGCCGCGAACAACTCGTTCGAGGCGCCGTAGCCGAAGCGCGGGGTGATGGCGTAGAGGTTGCGGCCGGTGCCGTGCCACTTCTCGATCAGGGTCTTCGAGTCGTCGTAGAACTGCTCGGGGGTGTTGGCGAAGTAGTCGGGCACGTGCCGGTCGATCCCGGTGAGACCGCCGATCATGCGCATGTTGCGGCGGGTGGCCTCCTCGAAGAACACCTCGTTGCAGGTGAGGTTGCCGGTCGTGAAGGTCTGCGCCGTGGTGGTGCCGGAGGCGAGGAGGTTGTCGAAGAAGTGCTTCGTGCCCTCCTCGGCGTAGGCGCGGTCGGCGTACTTGTGCTCTTCGGGGAACACCCACTTCTGCAGCCACGGCAGCAGCTGCTCGCCGTAGGCGCCGAGAACGCGGGTCTGGGCGAGGTGGATGTGGCCGTCGATGAAGCCCGGCAGGATGATGCGGTCGCGGATCTCGGTGATCTCGACCCCCGCGTGCTTCGGCGCGATCTCGGCGTAGGCGCCGAAGTCGACGATGATGCCGTCCTCGATCACGAGCAGGCCGTCGGCGTGGAACCGGGCAGCATCCTGTTCACTGCCGACATGCTTCCAGGGGTCGTCGATGAAGTCGAGAAAAGTGCCTCGGATGGCTGTCGTAGACAAGAGGATCCCCATTCGTAGTCGGTGTCTTCATCGTGACATAGACACCCCACATCGGGGGGAATCGAGCTGCCCCCAGTACGGGGAGGGTGGCCACTCCCGGATGGATTACCGTCTCACCCGGGCGCGGCGTAGAGTCCTGTCGTGCCCGAAGAACTGCCGTTCCCCACGCTCGCGCCCCGCTCCACCGAGGTGCGCCGAACCGGCCGCCGCGGGCGCGCATCCGGTGCTGCCGCGCAGGCCTTCGTGCCCGACACCGAACAGCTGGTGGCGGCCCTGGCCGTCGCCGAGCGGGGTGACACTCTTTCGCACCGCGACGCCGAGACCCTGCTGCACGCGCGCGGCGCCGAGCTCGACCGCCTGCTCGCGGTGGCGGGCCGGATGCGCGACGCCGGCCTCGCCGCGGCCGGACGGCCCGGGGTCATCACCTATTCCCGCAAGGTCTTCATCCCGCTCACGCACCTCTGCCGCGACCGCTGCCACTACTGCACCTTCGTGCAGTCGCCCGGAAAGCTCGCCGCAGCCGGGAAGGCCCCGTTCCTCTCCCCCGACGACGTGCTCGATGTCGCACGTCAGGGTGCGGCGATGGGCTGCAAGGAAGCGCTGTTCACCCTGGGTGACCGGCCGGAAGACCGCTGGGGCGCTGCACGCGAGTGGCTCGACGAGCACGGCTACGCCTCCACCATCGACTACCTGCGGGCGATGGCCGAGCTCGTTCTCGCCGAGACCGGGCTGCTCCCGCACCTGAACCCCGGCATCATGTACGCCGAGGAGATCGAGCTGCTGAAGCCCGTGGGGCCGTCGATGGGCATGATGCTCGAGACCACCTCCGAGCGCATCTGGCTCGAGAAGGGCGAGGCGCACTTCGGCTCGCCCGACAAAGACCCGGCCCTGCGGCTCTCGGTGCTCGAGAACGCCGGCCGCCTCAAGGTGCCGTTCACCACCGGGCTCCTCTTCGGCATCGGCGAGAACTACGCCGAGCGCATCGACGGGATGTTCGCCATCCGCGACTCGGCCGAGCGGCACGGGCACGTGCAGGAGGTCATCATCCAGAACTTCCGGGCGAAGCCGGCCACCGCGATGATGGGCGTGGCCGACCTCGAGACCCAGGAGTACGTGGCGGCCGTGGCCGTGGCGAAGCTCGTGCTCGGGCCGGGTGCGCGCATCCAGGCCCCGCCGAACCTCACGGATGCGCTCGAGCTGTCGCTGCTCGTCCGCGCCGGCATCGACGACTGGGGCGGGGTCTCACCGCTCACCCCCGACCACGTGAACCCCGAGCGGCCGTGGCCGCAGATCGACACGCTAGCGGCCCTCACGGCCGCCACCGGCTACACGCTGCGAGAGCGCCTCACCGCCCACCCGCACTACGTGCGCGACGAGGGCGAGTGGTTCGACCCGCGCGTGCTGCCAGCCCTGCGCGCCCTGGCGGACCCCACGGGCCTCGCCGTCGAGGGTCGCGTCCCCGCGCCCCAGCGCGCCGGCGCCTCTCGCTAGATCGTTGCTCGTCGAGAAGTCGCGAATGGCCCCTCTCCCGAGGGGAGAGGGGCCATCTGCGACTTGTCGTTCGGCTAGCTGAGGTTAGTTCACGTCGTCGTCGACCCAGTCGAAGGTCTTGGTGACGGCTTTCTTCCAGTTGCGGAGCTGGCGTTCGCGTTCTTCGGTGCTCATGTTCGGGGTCCAGCGGGAGTCTTCCTGCCAGTTCGCGCGGAGCTCGTCGAGGTTGGCCCAGAACCCGACCGCGAGGCCGGCCGCGTAGGCGGCGCCGAGCGCGGTGGTCTCCGCGACCACGGGACGCACGACCGGGACACCGAGGATGTCGGCTTGGAACTGCATGAGCGTGTTGTTCGCGATCATGCCGCCATCGACCTTGAGTTCGGTGAGGTCGACGCCGGAGTCGGCGTTGACGGCGTCGAGGACCTCGCGGGTCTGGAACGCGGTCGCTTCGAGGGCGGCGCGGGCGATGTGGCCCTTGTTCACGTAGCGGGTGAGTCCCACGAGGGCGCCGCGGGCATCCGATCGCCAGTAGGGGGCGAACAGGCCCGAGAACGCGGGCACGAAGTAGGCGCCGCCGTTGTCCTCGACGGTCTTGGCGAGTTCTTCGACCTCGGGGGCGGAAGAGATGATGCCGAGGTTGTCGCGGAGCCACTGGATCAGCGAGCCGGTGACCGCGATCGATCCCTCGAGCGCGTAGTGCGCGGGAGCGTCGCCGAGCTTGTAGCCGAGGGTGGTGAGGAGACCGTTCTTGGAGTGCACGATCTCGGTGTCGGTGTTGAAGATCAGGAAGTTGCCCGTGCCGTAGGTGTTCTTCGACTCGCCCGCGTCGAACGCGGCCTGACCGAAGGTCGCGGCCTGCTGGTCACCCAGAATGCCCGACACCGGAACCTCACGCAGCAAGTTCGACGACTCGACGGTGCCGTAGACCTCCGACGACGACTTGATCTCGGGCAGCATCGACTTAGGAACCCCGAAGTCGGCCAGGATGTCGTCTCGCCAGCTCAGCGTCTCGAGGTCCATGAACAGGGTGCGCGACGCGTTGGTGACGTCGGTGGCGTGCACGCCACCGTCCGTTCCGCCGGTGAGGTTCCACAGCACCCAGCTGTCGGTGGTACCGAAGATGAGGTCGCCGGCTTCGGCGGCCTCTCGGGCGCCCTCGACGTTCTCGAGGATCCACACGATCTTCGTGCCCGAGAAGTAGGTCGCCAGCGGCAGACCGACGATCTGCTTGTAGCGCTCCACGCCGAGCTCGCTGCCGGCCGCCAGGCGGTCGACGATCGACTGCGTGCGCGTGTCCTGCCAGACGATCGCGTTGTAGACCGGCTCACCCGTGTTCTTGTTCCACACCACCGCGGTCTCGCGCTGGTTCGTGATACCCACGGCCGCGATGTCGTGGCGGGTCAGGTCGGCCTTGGAGAGGGCCTGGCCGATGACCTCGCGCACGTTGTCCCAGATCTCGACGGGGTTGTGCTCGACCCAGCCCGCCTTCGGGAAGATCTGCTCGTGCTCCTTCTGGCCGGTCGACACGATGGTGCCGGCGTGGTCGAAGATGATCGCGCGCGACGAGGTGGTTCCCTGGTCGATGGCCAGGATGTACTTCTGTTCAGTCATGTCTAACTCCTTTGTTCTTGCGACTTCGTAAATGACTTGCGGATGGAAGCGAAAGCTGCGGGCCGCGCTCGACGACCCAGGGTGAGCGCGCGGCCGCGTAGCGACCGCACGGGAACATGTCGCGCCGCGCCGGGCAAGGACCGGCGCGGTCCGTGATGGGCGCGCGAAGCACGCCCATCACGGCAGCCGCCACTGCTCAGGTGAGGATGGGGAGGAGCGGGATGGCCAGCAGTCCGGCCAGGATGCCGCCGATGATCGGGCCCACGACGGGTACCCAGGAGTAGGACCAGTCCGAGGCGCCCTTGCCCTTGATGGGGAGCAGGGCGTGCGCGATGCGGGGGCCGAGGTCACGGGCCGGGTTGATCGCGTACCCCGTCGGGCCACCGAGCGAGGCGCCGATGCCGATCACGAGCAGCGCCACCGGCAGAGCACCGAGAGCCGCGAGACCGCCGTCGCCCTGACGGCCGCCGCCGAAGCCGATCACCACGAACACCAGCACGAAGGTGCCGACGATCTCGGTCACGAGGTTCCAGCCGTAGGAACGGATCGCCGGCCCCGTCGAGAACACGCCCAGCTTGTTCGCCGGCTCCGGCTCCGCGTCGAAGTGCTGCTTGTAGGCCAGCCAGACGAACACCGCACCGATGATGGCGCCGATGAGCTGGGCGCCGATGTAGGCGATGACCGTCACGAAGTTCACGTCGACGGGCGTCGCGGCCGAGCCGAAGCTCTTCGCGCCGTTCGCCACGAGACCCAGCGTGACCGCCGGGTTGAGGTGGGCGCCGGAGGCGTAGGAGACGATGACACCGGCGAAGACCGCGAGGCCCCAGCCGATGTTCACCATCAGAGTGCCGCCGTTGAAGCCCTTGGTGCGGATGAGCGCCACGTTGGCGACCACACCACAACCGAGGAGCACGAGCATCGCTGTGCCCACCAGCTCCGATAAGAAGTCGATACCGAGATTGTCCACGTTGACCTTTCTTCAGGGGCGACGGCTTCCGCCGCCCGACTCAGTTGACGGCGGCGGTCGCCGTCGTGTTCGCCGCGTCGACCACGATTCCGTGGAAGAAGCGGAGGTTCTCGGCCGCGAGCTCGCGCTCGGCGGTCAGTCGTTCGGCCGACCAGCCCTGTGCCGCGGCGGCGAGCTCGCTGAGCTCGTCGAACACGGCCTGGTCCAGCGAGCCCACGAAGGCGATGATGCTGCGGCGCAGCACCAGGTCGCTGAGGTGCGCGACGTGCTCGCCCATCAGGAACTCGACCTCGGCGGTGCTGTAGCCGGGCAGGGTCGCGAGCGGAGCATCCGTCTCCTCGGCCGCGACGATCCGCTCGATGACCTTGGCGGCGTTGGTGCCGTAGCGCGCCAGCAGGATGCGCGTGCGCGCCTCACCGAGGTCGGCCCCGTGGGCCTTCACCCAGCTGGCGACCGCGGCCGGGGTCTGCGGGAAGCCGACGCCGCCACCGATCTGCAGGTCGACGGTGCTCACCGTGCGGGTCTTGCCGAGCAGGGCCAGCGTGTCGTTGGCGAGGTGCTCGGAGAGGGCGCGGAAGGTGGTCCACTTGCCGCCGACGAGGCTGAGCTGCTTCACCGTGGCCGACTTCGCGAAGGAGGTCTGCTCGATGCGGTAGTCGCGCGACACGAAGCCGGGGGCGGTGTCGCCGTGGCCGGGCAGCGGGCGGATGCCCGAATAGCGGTAGACGATCTGCGGGCGGTCGACGTGGATGGTCGGGAAGACGTGCTTCACGAGTCCGAAGAAGTAGTCCACTTCTTCTTCGGTGCAGACGGCGGGCTGGGCCGGGTCGGCCTCGAGGTCGGTGGTGCCCACGAGCACGCGGCCGTTGAGCGGGTAGATCAGCACGATACGGCCGTCGTTGTTCTCGAAGAACACCTCGCCGCCGGCGCAGGCATCGAAGAGCTCCTGGTTGTCGAGCACGATGTGCGAGCCCTTGGTGCCGCCCATGTACTTGGTGGCCTCGCCGAGCGCGGCGTTGGTGAGGTCGGTCCACGGACCGGTGGTGTTCACCACGACGTCGGCGGTGACCGTGAAGGTCTCGCCGCTCAGGGTGTCGCGCAGCACGACGGCGTCACCCTCGGCGCCGATGGCCTCCACGTAGTTGGCGGTGCGGGCCTTCGGGCCGGTGGCCAGCGCATCCTGAACCAGGTCGAGCGCGAGGCGCTCGGGGTTCTCGACTGCGGCGTCGTAGTAGGTGGCGGTGTACTTCACGTCGGGGCGGAGCTTGGGCAGCTTCGCGAGCGACTTCTTGCGGCCCACGAACTTGTGGCGCGGCACGTTGCCGCCGTCGCGCGAGAACGAGTCGTAGCCCATGAGGCCCACCTTGATGAGCAGCGCGCCGCGCTCCTTCGGCTTGCCCTGCTTGTGGGTGAGGAAGCGGAGAGGAGCCGACAGGATGCCCGAGAAGGTCGAGAAGATCGGGATGGTCGTGGGCAGCGGCTTCACGTAGTGGGGCGCCAGGCGCAGAAGGCGGTTGCGCTCCTGCACGCTCTCGCGCACCAGGCGGAACTCGCCGTTCTCGAGGTAGCGGACGCCACCGTGGATCATGTGGCTCGACGCGCTGGAGGCGCCGGAGGCGTAGTCGCCGCGCTCGACCAGGATGACGTCGACGCCCTGCAGCGCCAGATCGCGGAACGTGCCGATGCCGTTGATGCCGCCGCCCACGATGAGCACCTGGGCTCGGGGGTTGGAACGGATGCTCTCGACGTTCGGTCGGACTTCGGCCTGCTGGCTCTGTGAACTCACTGTGTACTCGCCTTCGTGCTCTCGTGAGGGTTGCGTCTTGGCAATCCATGCGACGACATACAGTTCTACGACGTTCATCACATATGATCAAGCTGGTTGCACATATGTGCACAAGACGGAAGGATGCGACGGAGCATGGCGATCGAAGCGAGCCTCGGCGGCGACAAGGTGCGGGACGCCCTGCGCGCGGCTCACCTGTACTACATGCAGGACCTCACCATGGAGGCGATCGCGAGCGAACTGCGCACCTCGCGTTCCTCCGTGTCACGGCTGCTCGGATTCGCGCGGGAGACGGGCCTCGTGGAGATCCAGGTGAAGTCACCGGTCGACCGGGTCTCGTCGGTGCAGGACCGCATCCTCGAGCGCTACGGCGTCACCGCGCACGTGGTTCCGGTGCCCGACTCCACTCCCGAGGTCGACCGGCTCGAGCGCGTGGCCATGAGCGCTGCACGGATTCTCGGGCCGTTCTTCGACTCGAACATGACCATGGGCATCGCGTGGGGCTCGACGCTCTCGGCGGTTTCGCGGCACCTGCAGGAGAAGGTGACGCACAACTCGCAGATCGTGCAGCTGAACGGAGCGTCGAACGCGCGCACCACGGGCATCGGCTACGCGAGCGAGATCATGAGCCGCTTCGGCACGGCCTTCGGCGCCTACGTGCAGCAGTTCCCGGTGCCGGCGTTCTTCGACGACCCGAGGACGAAAGAGGTGCTCTGGCGCGAACGCAGCATCCGGCGGGTGCTCGAGATCCAGAAGCACATGGACATCGCGCTGTTCGGGCTCGGCTCGGCCCTCGCCGAGGTGCCGTCGCACGTCTACGTGGGCGGCTACCTCGACGACGCCGACTTCGAGCAGCTCACCCACTCCGACGTGGTGGGCGACGTGGCGACCGTGTTCTACCGGGCCGATGGATCGAGCGACGACATCCCGATGAACGCCCGCTCCTCCGGCCCCTCGCTGTCGCTGCTCTTGAAGGTCTCGCGGCGGGTGTGCGTTGTCTCGGGCCGCTCGAAGCTGCCGGCTCTCCGGGGGGCGCTGGCGGCAGGGGTGATGACCGACTTGATCATCGACGAGGCGACGGCGCACGGATTGCTGGCTGTGTAGGTGCCGTGGGCGCCGTGCTTCGCGCGGCGTGCACGGGTCGTGCGGTGTTCACGGGTCGCGCCGGTCCCTGCCCGGCGCTCCGCGACAGGTGAGCGTGCGGTCGCTGGCGCGGCCGCGCGCTCACCCTGGGTCGTCGAGTAGGGCCTGTTGCGGCGGGGTCGCGGGGTGAGTTAGGGGGGCAGGGGGCCTGCTGGGTCGGGCGCCGGGCGCGCGGTATGGGGTGGCGGCGCAGGCGGAGAACGACGGAGTTCTGCGGCCGGACACGGGGAGTACGGATGCTCAGTCCGTCGGTTCGGGCGGGGTCCGTCGGTTCGGGTG